>JAACVK010000041.1:45346-55311 GCA_009991595.1 bacterium
CTTGAAGAGGGCAAATTTGCCGTGATGGTCATCAAACAAGCCAATGAATTGAGTGTTCGACCGCTCAATGATTTTAATCGGATTATTTACAGAGAGAAGGCTATTTCGGGAAGTAACCCTGGCGATAAAGAAGTGGAAGGCGATGAGAAAACTCCCGAAGGGATTTATTTTGTCACTGGCAAAATATCAAAGTCTCTCATGACCTCACTCCATGGAGCCGTTGCTTTTGGATTGAGTTATCCTAATTCCTTTGACCGCTCAGAGAAAAAGACCGGATATGGAATATGGATTCATGGAGTTGATTCTCCCGATAGAATGGAGAAGCGCTTTGATACCAAAGGTTGCGTTGCTCTCTCTAACGAACATGTGTCGGAGCTAGGTAAATATTTAAGACACGAAATCCCTGTGATCATTGTGGATACCGTGAAGGATTCTGTGAAAGTTAAGCTTCAGTATAAAACTGGAGATTTGGTGGATCGCACGAAAGCCTGGGCGGCCGCTTGGTCCTCTATGGATTTAGATTCCTATATGAGCTTTTATCACCCTGATTTTAAATCTCGAGAGATGAATTGGAATCAATGGAAAGATTACAAGGGACAGCTTGTGAAGAACTATAAAACGATTGACGTGCAATTGGCAGATGTTTTGGTGATTGATCACCCTAAGTATATGTATTCTGTTTTTGAGCAACGCTACGAAAGTAATCGTTACCGTGCCAACGGTATGAAGCGCTTGTTTTGGAAAAAAAGCGAATCAGGCGAGCAAAAAATCGTGATCGAAGAAGGCTTCCGTCAAGCAACTGGATACATTAACTAGTTTCGCAACTGCAGAAAGCTTCGCCAGTAGCCCGAGCGCTGGCTCTTTTTAAGCTCTTCAAGGTGAACCGTTGCCAGCATTAGTTTTTGATCGGTTCCTAAATCTAAAATGGATCCGAGTGAGCGAAACATGGCCGAAGAACTTGATGCTGAATTTATCAACCAGTGTTCTAAAAATAGCGAACTTAAGAAGAGCTGTTTCTCTGTAGTAGGGTCACTCCAGATATTAAAATTTTGAGAATAGAGCTCATCACAACTCATCGCTAGACGTTTGCTGACTTGGTGTTTGAAGGAGTCGCCCGGCAGAAGTCGTAGAAAATCTTCAGCCAATTTGGCCTTGGTGGGATCTGCAGAGAGAAGGAGTTTGCAAACATTGTTGATGTTTACATTGTTGCTGACATCGACCAGGCAGCTAATAAGCTCAGGACGAATTGCTTTAAAATGCTTCGAAAAAATTGCGTCCAAGAAAACTTTGGCAATGAGTTTGTTGGGCAGTTTAATGAGTGAGGTCAAACCTTGCATTTCAGAATGCCGATTAGACTGAATGTATTTTCCATATAAATAACGAAACTTAATCTGAGCCGAAAGAGGAAGCCCAACAAGATGGTAGCGACTTAAATGAGCATTGGTTTTTAAGATCAAATCGGCAATGTTGATTAATTCTTTATCAGTTTCTGATTCACGAAAGTTCTCCAAAACTTGGTCCATGCACCGCAGGCCCAAGACCTCGCACAGAGCTAAGCCAAGCTTTCGGTCATTGTGTTTAGAGGAAAGTAGAAGGCTCTTATGCCAACTCACCGCGACGCTCAAAGCTCTTTTGTCATAGCTATCGTAGAGAACAGATAGATAGTTCATTGTCTGCTTCATTTGATCCGACCTTGCTGACTCTGGGGTACTCAAGGTGACTAGAATATTTATGAGATAGTCTCTTACTTGTGATTCCGAGTTTGATAGAGTGGAGACTTCAATGCCGTTGTCCATGGGCGTGGGGCTCTGATTGCCTTGCTCAATCAACAAGCGAGCTAAATCGGATTCGTCCTCTACCAGAGAGTTTGCATCAATGGTCTCAGTGAATTTAGACCAAAGGCTTCTCACGTATTGGGTGTCTAGATTGGACAGAAATAGCAGGAGTGGGCATGTGATTGCGACTAAGACAAGTAGCACTCCCTCTGTGGAAAGATGATTCTTTACAAGAACTATTAGACCACTGCAAAGAGCTCCAACGAGGGCCAAGATGATGGGTAAAAGGAAGAGAACATTTTTTCGATGAGCATTTGGAACTATGACAAAACATTGTCGAGTCGATGGCCTTTGAATGCTTTTGTTGAAAATGATGAAGCTTACATGCAGGAGAGCTGCTGGGATGATTCCAATAGGGAAAAGAAAGAGTAAAGATGTGGCTAAAACAGTTGATGGGAGTATGTAGAGGAGCGTGGAGAGTTTAAGGGCCTTTGCTAGATACTTAGAGACAAGTCTTTGAACACCGAAAGTGAGTATGATGGCTGCTAGGCTGGCAATGCTGAGTAGAGGGCCAATTTCACTCACTCCGCTAAAAGTTTCTTGAGTGCTGCGAAAAAAGATGAATTCCACTAAAAATTTTGCCAGGTAAGACCAAGCTACGATGATTAAAATGACCTTTAAAAATTTGTGAGTGAGAAAAAACTTTCCCGACTGCAATATGCTCTGTGTCTTGGCGCTAAAACCTCCTAGGCTTATGTTTTCTAAGTTGTAACGGATGTTCTTATGAACGCGAACAAAATAGGCGAAGTGAAAGCCGGTTACTATGACAAAGACTACGACAAAGGTTTGGAGATTAAAGTATCGGGTTAGCAAAAGTAAAAAACTCGAAGAAAGGATTCTTCCGGCTAGTTCGTAACTTACAACGCGATTTAATACATCTCGAAAAATTGCGGGATGAGTGCTCAATTGAACCATTGAGCTCAAAACATTCTTGCCTGCTAAATCAGCCAGTCCGACTACCATTACCCATAAGAAAACAAAAAATGCTGGAGGTTTGATCGAGATAAGAAATGGCACAACGGAGATAAGTGATAGTAGAACGAGGATCAGATAGAAGCGGCTAATATGATGATCGCTTAGGTAAAGAAAACCTAGGTAAACGGCTAAAGACGCCGAAGTTATAAATAGAAAGAGAACACCGTAGTTTTCTGCTCCAACTTGAGTGATGAAGATCGTTTGGGCATAGAGCAGCGCAAAGTTAAAAGCGAAGACTCTAAAAAAGGAACTCCAAAGATGCCATCGAATGGGGACGGCTGAGAATTCTTCACTCTTCATCAATTTCAGCACTCCAAAGGGTCGCCAGGTATTGATCCTTTTCAATTTTCAAACCAATTTGATCCGTGATTCTTCCAAGGTTGGCGATTTCATCGCTTCCTTTAAAGTTGGTTCGTTTGGTGAAATCTCCAGACTCATAAGCACTGAGAACTTCAGACACTTGAAAGAAGGGGGTGGATATTTTTGGTGCGAGGAGGGCTGCAATCAGTAACGAGGCTAAGAGTCCTAGCACGTAGGCTGCTATTAAATATTTCAAGTGTTCAAGCTTACGCTTGTTTAAGCTCTTTGGGCTCACGTTGAGAGTTAGGCTCAAATCTCCAATGCCGAGATCTCTAGTGAAGCTTTGAGCATCTTCCGTTGAAGAGCCCGTTTCAATTAAAGGAACTCCCTTTTTTGAGGTCAACTTCAGTGAGTTGTCTGCAGCCATGGCAAGTCCATCAATCATGTAGCTAAAGTCTTTTGATTTAGGGGCAATGGCTCCGCTGACAATGCCCCAAACTTCTCCATTCTGGAAAATGGGAACAATGTAAAGAAAGTAAGGCCATTGATCTCGAGTTAGATAAACAGGACCGATGAAACTCTTTTTGTTTCGGAAAACTCCTCTGGCGAGCTCCGGGAAGCTGTCTTTTTTCTCGTTGAAGTTTTTTTCCTTATTGTAGTTTGGGATCTCGGGCTTTTTTTCGGCAACGAGCAGATCGCCCTTAGTGTCGTATATGTGTAGGGTTCCGATGAGAGTGCTGAAGCTAAGGAATCGTCTCGTCATTAAAGCAAAAGATTCCCGGGTGTAGCTCTGAGAACTTAGAAACTTTGCAAGTGTGTCGACTTCTTGGAGCCGGCCTAAAAGGTGGCTTTCGAAGTTTTGGCTGATGTTGTTGATCGTGTTTTGCTGATCCTTCTTGAAGCTTTCCTCGTAGAAGTTTGCAGTGAGCATATAAATGGAGATGCAAAAAACGGTGATGAGTGCGCAGTAACCCCAAAAGAAATGCTGCAAAATTATATTCTTGATCGTTTTCATGGCGGAGCGCTACCTGGTATAGCACGCAATAACGCAATGCGATATCAAAATATGTCTTGGAATATACGTGATTTCAGGTGTTTAGCGACTCTTGCGGGCTCGCTGTTGTTGAACCTAAGCGGCTTTCTTCTTAGGGGCGGCTGTCTCCGAGGCTTTCTTGCCTCCACCTATCAACGAAAGAGATTGCTCTTCAAGAACAGCAACAAGAAGCTCTTTAACCTTGGTTTCAATTTGAGCTTTAAATTCACCTTGAAGTTGTTCTTCGAGAACTTGATCAAGAACACTGTAGCAAAGTTCTCTAGCCTTGCCCTGAAAGCGTTCTTCGAGCGAGAGTTCTGGTAGCGGAGCTTCTGCAAGAGTTTCGTTGGTGAGGTCGTTGTCATTAAGGAGTTCCGTTTCTGCGGGCGCTGCCGGAGGCGGCGCCACTGCCACGGGTGCTGTCGCCTTGGCCGGAGCTACTTTGGCGGGGGCGGCGGGTGCAGGGCTAGTTTTAGCTTCTGCAACCGGGGCTTCTTCTGGAGCGCTGGAGGCCGCCTCCAGTTGGGCTAGAATGTCGTCTGCGGCAGATTGTGCTTCGTTTTCGTCATTGCTCATAGTCTTGTAAACTCCAGTGCTTTCAATCGGCACTCATTGGTTTTTACTTTAGGACTAAGGCTCAGCTCCTCAAAGCTGGATGGAATCGATTCTGCCCAGTTTAAACCGGTTTTTATGAGATGTTCTTGAATCCGTTCTAAGGCGTCCAAAATGGATTGCTTCATGTTGCCGACATCATGTCGAACGTGCCGAAGCATGCTCATGATGGGGGCTAGGTGATCTCCATCGATTTCCATGAGGGCGCCGATGCTAAATTGATCGTATTGCGTGTCCGTTCTTAACACTGTTCGGGCTGTGATGATGCATCGTGGGTTGGTGATTGAATGAGAGAAGACGCTTTTGCTAATCGTGATTAAAATAGTGTATACCAAGTGCTGCCCATACTTGGTCCTTTATGCATACGGATAGGATTCAATTTTTTGGCGAAACTAAGATATTGGCACATGAATGGGTTTTACTGGGAGGAATTCTATTTCACGAGTCGCTTTTTCATGGAAGAAATAGAAAGAGGAACAAAGACGACAAGCCACACAATGGATGCGCTCACGGAGAGCCAGTCCACGGGAGTTTTCAGAAGGAAGCTGCGTGCGGTGACGGCGACTCCCGTCAAAGGCAAAAGTTTAACCACAAAGCCGACTGTTTCTGGAAGGCGCTCGATAGGGAAAAAGACTCCGCAGAAAAGAAACATGGGGAAGATAAACAAATATTGGGGATAGCCAATTTCTTCGATCGTTTTTGCTTTAGAGGCGACGAAGACTCCTAGTGAAGCAAAGAGCATTGAGGACAAGAAGGCAATCGGAAGGTATGCGATTGCGCCCGATATTGAAAAGTCACCGACGATGCTTCCGATTAAGAGAACTGCGAAAATACCAAAGGTGGCACGCGTGGCGTCCCAAAGAATTTCGGCCCAAAGGACTTCGGTCAATGTTACGGGTGTTACGGCAATGGCTTGAAAAACTCTTTGGTAATACATTCGAATAAAGCCACCGTAGGCTCCTTCAAAAAAAGCAATGAACAAAGCGGTTTGGCCGACGATTCCGGCAAAAATAAAAGCTCTGTATTCGAGTGTAACTCCCATGTAGTCGAGAGTGGGGATCAGAGATCCTAGTCCGTAACCAAAAGCAAAGAGGTAAAGCAATGGTTCTACAAAAGTGGTGACCACTCCGTAAACGAGGTTCTTTCGAAAGACGTCGTAGTAGCGTTTCCAAACTCTGAAAATTGAATGAAGCATCTTAAACGCTTCCTCCAAGTCTTTGTCCGGTTACTTTTAGGTAAACATCCTCAAGATTGGGTGGGCGGGTTAGTTTGTATCCGGGGCGAATTTCTTCTTCAATGGGATCGAGCCCAATGTAATGAGCGATCAGTTCTTGTGGAGAACGGCAGTCCATAATCTTTCCTTTGGAGATGATGGCCACGCGATCGCAAAGGCGTTGGGCTTCGTCCATGTAGTGAGTGGAAAGAAGAATGGCGCCACCATTGCTTTTGAAAAGATTGATTTCATTCCAGAGGGTTCGACGGGCCTCTGGATCGAGCCCAGTGCTGGGTTCGTCGAGGATAACCAGCTTTGGTTCGGTGAGCATGGCTCTTAGAACCTGAAACTTTCTCCTCATCCCTCCACTTAAATGTTCAGAGAGTTGATGAGCTCGGTCTTTGAGTTCGAAGCGCTCGAGGAGTTCCCATCCTCGAGATAAGGCTTTTTCCTTGGCGAAGCCAAAATACCCGGCGTAGCTCTCTAGTTGTTGAATGAGTGAAAAATCGTTGTCTAAGGTTTCTTCTTGGTGGCAGACTCCAAGTTGTTGCCGAGCGGATTTAGGGTCCTGGCTAACGTCTCTACCCATGATCTCAATGCTTCCAGAGTTGGCTGGGTAGAAGCCTGTCACACAATGCATAGTGGTTGATTTGCCGGCACCGTTTGGGCCAAGCAATCCAAAGCATTCACCTTGGTTGATTTCAAAAGAAATATCATTTACAGCTCGAAAGGCGGGGCCTTTGGGCATTTTGTATTCTTTAACTAAATGCCTAACATTGAGAGCTTTTTCCACGAATTTTAATTTAGCAGAAGCTTTAGAGCTTTCCGCCTTGGCCTAGCAAAAATTTGTGCTACATTGCGGCTCAAGCGTGGGCCGGAGCATCGCTTGGTTGTCTGATGAGGGCAACCGGGAGGAAAGTCCGGGCTTCATAGGATACCGCAGTGGCTGTAGTGGCCACCCGGGGAGTCGATAGAGAGTAGAAATACTTTACTGGGGCGAACCCGAGGACGAGTGCAACAGAGAGAAGGTCCAGGGCGATGATCCCGATTCTGGTAACGGAAGTTTCGGGGGTTAGTTGCTGGAGTGAAAGCAGGCAAACTCTGCGGGAAGCAAGACCAAATAGGAGAGAATGTTGTGGTCCGCAACGCTAAACTCTCGGGTAGGTCGCTTAGATAAATGGTGCTCTCCTAGGTTTAATGGGGCCGTCGGTCCTCGGAACCTAGAAGACAGAACCCGGCTTACAGGCCCACGCAACCGACCCTTTCCTAAACCCTTTCGGAGCCTTTCTGCAGCCATCCTAGGTGTCTCTGCGTCTACCAAGAAAATTCGGTCAGTAGTGGCAGATGATCTGAGAGTTTGTTCCAATTGTAACCATTCAATACTTGGGTGTGCTCGACTTTGAAGCCGCTGTAATAAACTCGATCTAAAGGCAAAATGGGCATGATGCTTGGAAAGGTCTTTGGGTTTCTATCGCTTGTTTCAAGGAAGGCTTCTTTAAACTGTAGGCGTGTATAAAATTCTTGATTGAGAATACATCGCCAATCATTGAAATCACCAGCAAATATTGTTTTGTCTGATGGCCCAATGTTTTTCTTAATGTAGTTGGAGATTAGATCGAGCTGAATGTTTCGCGAAGATTCTAATAGGTTCATGTGCGTGGTAAGAAGATTGATTCTTTCGCCACCTTGAGGGATCTCAATAACGGCGTGCAAGAGTCCACGAGATTCGTATTTGTTTGTGCTGATGTTTAAATTTTGATTTTTTACAATCGGAAAGAGACTTAAAATTGCATTTCCATGGTCGCCGCCTTCGTATACGGCGTTCTTCCCGTAGGTGTAGTGAGGCCAGGTTTGATCGGCCACGTATTCGAACTGTGTTTCCCATTTTTGGTGCAACTCCGTTCCAGGCACAGGGGCTATAAAACCGCAAACCTCTTGCAAGCAAACAACATCAGCATTGACTTGATGAACCCCCTGACGAATTTGTTCGAGGACAAATCGCCGGTTGCTTAGGTTGAAGCCTTTGTGAATATTGTAGGTTAAAACCTTTAAATGATTTTTCTGTGGCAGTTGAGTCATTAAAACCAATACCTAAACAACAGCATTAAATTAGCGATAAGTTTTTTAAAGACAGTCGTCCTTTTGAGAGAGTTGAGAGTAACTCTGTGAGAGAAGGTCAAATCATTTTCAAAATCATCGTAAAGCTGATGCTGATTCTCCTCTAGAGTTACGGCAACATCGCTTTCGAGGTCGTGAAGAATAGAGCGATGATTTAAATTAGAGGAGCCTACAAACATATAGTCGTCGATCATGAGAATCTTTGCGTGGTAGAAGTTGGGTTTGTATTCAAATATTTTCACCCCAGCCTTGATGAGGCCGTAGTAGTAGGTGGAGGTTACCCAAGGCATAAAAAAGACGTCTGAGTTCTGTGGGACAAGAAGTTTTATGTTCACCCCTTTTTGAGCGGCTTTACAAAGGGTTCGCACGGTCCTCAGAGGTGGGGCAAAGTAAGCGTTGCCTATCAAGATGTGCTCTCTAGCATGTTTCATCTTTCTCAAAAAATTTATATAGTTTCTTCGTCTAAGCCAAAGACGGTCGTTGAGACGCACCAATTGAGGACGCCTCAACGCCCTAGCCCTAGGTTGCGGTGAAGTAACTTTTTGCTTGAGTTTATTAAGGAGGCCCTTCTTATCCCAAGCTTTCTCGAAGGCGTTGATCAGGGCAATGACTTCGTAGCCCTTTATGGAGAGTCCAATTTCTTTCCAGTTGTTTTTCACAATATTGGCGCTGCCAACAAAGGTCCGGTCTCGATCGAAGATCCAGGTTTTACGGTGATTTCTTCTATTGAAAGTTTGAAAGAGTTTGATGAATTTAACTTTTGCAAAGGGGTGATAGAACTTAAGTTCTATTCCCTTTTTTTGAAACTCATCGATAGTGGATTGGGGAAAAGATGTGGAAGAAAAAGCGTCTATCAATATTCGCACTTTGACCCCTCTTTCCGCGGCGGCACAGAGTTCTTGAACTACCTTTTTGCCAAGATCGTCGTGTTGAAAAATATAGGATTCTAAGTCGATGCTAGTTCGAGCTTCGTGAATATTCTTTAAGACATTTTTAAAGAACGAATCTGCGTTTAGATACAGTTTTTCTTCTGTCCACTGAGGTTCATTTGAAGGTGTTGATATCCCGGACTCCATTTTGCTTACCTTCCTATTTATTCTTTATATCAGATAAGCAAAGTGGAGGCGTTAATTTTGCGAAGCGAGTTGTTAATCCTCTAGGTTAATAACACCACTTTCGCCACTTAGGCCGTCCCGATTTGTTTGGACCGTGTAGTTAAGAACCTTGCTGGCCGCATTCCAGTTGAGGTTGCAGAATGTTTCATTTCCGACCTCTGATGCTAGACTAAAGTTGGGAATATCTACGTTCCATATCTGAAACCCGGTATTGCCAATGCCTCTGTCTTGGCTGCCATTGGCTTGATGTCTAAATGTCAACCAGCCCCGGTCATTCTCATTGGCATTGGGGATGTAAAGGTAGTCATGGTAGCAAGCGGAATAGCTTTGTCCATCGACCATGGGGCCAACAGCGCCTATGATAAAGTTTGCGTCTTGTCCGGCCTCTCCGTTGCAAACCACAGTGACGTCGGGCGTTTCTTGCCCAGTTTGAGAGCTTGTGTAAACAACCCCACCTGCGGCGCATTGTTGAGAGCTCGCCTGTGAGACACTTAAATAAGCGCTGCTTCCGTTGGCTCCATCGCTCCCGTTACTGCCGTTACAAATTGTCGTGGTAGAGGTTATGGCTTCGCCATTGTCTAAGAGAGTGTTGTTGTTTGCATCTGTATAAGTTTTTAAGATTGATCCGCCTGCCGAGCACGAGCCGGGTGGGGCGTTTTCTACTATGATGCCTGCGCCGATCCCATCTTGTCCGTCTTGCCCACTATTGCCGTTACAAACGATAGAGCTAGAGATTATGTTTTCTCCTTCGTCTAGAATGTTGT
>JAACVK010000014.1 GCA_009991595.1 bacterium
ATCGGCTCGAACTTCATTTTGAAAGATAAAAAATTCCAATTTGCGCTTAAAATCGGCTGGCGAGCCCGCGAGAGAGGCGACGAGCCAACAGAAGCATTTCCTAACTGGCGGAGAGGGAGGGATTCGAACCCTCGAGGGGCTTACGCCCCTACGGGTTTAGCAAACCCGGGCACTCGACCACTATGCGACCTCTCCAAAAATGCATTATTTAGCATATATTTTCAAAAACCATTCGGTGGGGGTGAGATTCGAACTCACGGTCGTCTTACGACGACTCCGGTTTTCAAGACCGGTGCACTAAACCGCTATGCGACCCCACCTTCACAAGATTAAAATTTCAAACATACAATTTTTTCAATTCTACTTTATTTTTACTTGAAAAACAAGCTGAAAAAGAGTAACATTTAATCAATGCGTTTTGTATTCCCTAGCAATGCGCCTGTAGCTCAGCGGACAGAGTGTCAGCTTGCGGAGCTGAAGGTCAGAGGTTCGAATCCTCTCAGGCGCACTTTCAAAATTTTTTTCCAACCAGCAAGGAGGTCAACAACAATACCAAAATGCGCAACAGCCGCTAACCATACAGCGACACGCGAAGAAATGGACATAATGTATCATTATTTAGAACAACATACGAGCCGATATGATGAAGATGGCGTTTGGTTTGATGTAGAACGATTATCTCAAATGATAAGGCAAGCCAAACAAACCGGTAACTGGGAAAATATCCGAACATTAACAACCAATACCCAGCCCAATCTCCAGCAATTTATACCCATCGATCTCTGGCGTAAAATCCATATGATAATTTTACGCTTTTTTATTATTTCCCATACCGCTTCATCAGAAGCGTATTGAGCACCACACTGACAGACGAAAACGCCATTGCCCCGCCAGCGATCATAGGATTGAGAAGCCAGCCGGTAAGCGGGAAAAGCACGCCAGTTGCCAGCGGAATTCCGATAATATTGTAAAAAAACGCCCAAAATAAATTCTGTTTTATTTTCCTTAAAGTATATTGGCTCAAATCTATCGCAACCGCCACATCACGCAAATCGTTTTTTATCAGCACTATTTCTCCTGTTTCCATCGCCACGTCAGTGCCAGAGCCAAGCGCAATACCAAGATCTGCTTGCGCCAGAGCTGGCGCGTCATTGATGCCATCGCCCACCATTGCCACAACGCGTTGCGTTGTGGAATTTCCAATATTCAATTTCCAATTTCCAATCTGTTTACCTTGTTGAATTTGTTTAATAGCCTTGGCTTTATCTTGAGGCAACACGCCAGCTATGACAGAATCTATCCCGACCTGCTGGGCGATCGCTTCAGCCACTTGCTGATTATCGCCAGTAATCATAGCTGTGCTTTTGCCCATTTGGTGCAATCGGCTAATCGCCTCTTTTGAATTTTTTTTCAATGTATCGGCAATGGCAATCAACCCTAAAATATGGGTTTGCTCAATCACCAGCACAACCGTTTTACCCTGACGCTCAAGTTGGTTCATTTGTTTTTCAATATTTTCAGCGACTTTAACTCCATACTCATCTGCCAACAGGCGCGTGCCAACTAAAATAATTTTAGCATTTACTTCTCCGATTACGCCCTTGCCAACTAGCGCTTTAAATTTTTTAACTGGCAAAAATTTTATCTTTTTTTCTTTGGCTTTTTTTATTATCGCTTTAGCCAGAGGATGCTCTGAATTATTCTCAATTGACGCGCCAAGCTGTAAAATTTCATTCAATGATTTTTCTGCGATCGCAACAATTTCAATTACTGACGGCTCGCCAATTGTAAGCGTCCCAGTTTTGTCAAACACGATCGTATTCACCAAGCGGGCGGTTTCAAGCGCTTTGCCACTTTTTATCAATATCCCTTGTTCAGCTGCCAGCCCTGTTCCAACCATTACCGCAGTGGGCGTAGCCAAACCTAAAACGCACGGACAAGCGATGATAAGAACCGCCACAAAAATTGTCAAAGCAAAAGAAATCGGGTAGCCAAAAAACAACCATATAGCCAAAGAAATAATCGCAATCCCCAAAACCGCTGGCACAAAATAAAACGAAACCTTATCAGCCACCAGCTGAATCGGCGCTTTTGATCCCATTGCTTCCTCCACGATTTTAATTATTTGCGCCAACATTGTACTTTGCCCCACAGCCGTAGCTTTAAATTTTATCACTCCTGTTTGGTTGATAGTCGCGCCAATAACCATATCGCCTTTTTTCTTTTCAACCGGAATCGACTCGCCAGTAATCGCCTTTTCGTCAACCCCGGAATAACCAGCGATTATCACCCCGTCTGTGGGGATTTTTTCACCTGGTTTAACAATAATAATATCTCCTATTTTAAGCTCTGAAATGGGGATTATTATTTCCTTGCCACCCCTTACAACCGTCGCTTCCTTGGGCGCAAGCCCGATTAATTTTTTAATCGCGTCGCTAGTTTTGCCTTTGGTCAAAGCTTCCAGATATTTGCCAAGGGTGATAAAAACCAAAATAATCGCTGCGCTTTCAAAATACAACTCTGCTTGAAGTTCTCCTTTTTGCAATGAAATTATTGCGATCGCAATACTATAAAAATAGGCTGCGCTGGTGCCCAAAAAAATTAGCGAATCCATATTCGGGCTCAATTTGATAAAATTTTTTATGCCCGAAATCCAAATGTTTACGCTGGCAACAATCACCGCTGTTGCCAGAAAAAATTGCGCATAGATGTTGATATTTCCTTCGAGCCACTTTGGCATTTCAACTTCAAAAACTTTTAACATAACCATCAGCCCCAGCGGAAAACCAAAAATCAGCGCGCCAAAAAAACGATTTTTTAATTTTTGAATTTCGCTTTGAGCTTGGAGTTTGTGATGGTCGCTATGATTATCATTTTCGCTATCGTGGTCGCTACGGTCGCTTGCTTCCTCGCCCAAAACACCATAACCAAGTTTTTTTATCACATTAATAAACTCGCCTTTATCCGACAAACGCGCTGAGTGTTCAATGAGCGCTTTTTCCGAAGCAAAATTTACATTCACCTCTTTGACTCCGTCTATTTTTTTCAACGCATTCTCTATTTTCTGCGCGCAAGACGCGCAGTGCATACCCGAAATTTCCAGTATGGTTTTTGTGTTTTGCATATTACTCCTTTTTTATTCAACGATTATTGTGCCTGATATCATCCCCATCCAACAGCTGAATTTATAACTGCCTATATTTTGAGGCGTAAATTTTTTAACCGCAGTTTCGCCTGGCGTCAACTGAATTACATCCTTAAATAAATTGGGCGATATAACCGCGTTGGTGCACCCGCTTGTGCCAGTGTCCGTAATTTCCCACCTGACTGGCGCTCCGGCTTTGATAGTAAACGAATCAGGCGAATATCCGCGAGAGGACGCTTCCATTTTTATAATTTGGATATTCTTGCCGTTGTCTCCGTTATTATTTTCAGTTTTTGTATCCTTGGCTGGCTGGTCGCTTTTTATGCCAATGGTTTTTGTCTTGACGGACGGCAGTTTAATATCGCTCAAACTTTTCACCCCCAAAACATTTAATTGGCTGTTGATATTAAAAGCAACGAAAAACAAAATTAACACACCAGCGACTTTTAAAAATATCTCGGCTTTGCGGGGTTGTTCTAAAAACTTGACTGACGATACGCCGATTGCGATTAGCGACAAAAAAGTCCCCAACGAAAACGCCAGCATAATCAGCGCGCCAGAAAGCGAGTTGCCTGAAATAAGCGCCAGCCCTTCTGCTGTTAAAGTGAACCCGCAAGGCAACAAAAATGTCAAAGCGCCAAGCGCCATCGGCATCCATCGCCCTTGAAAATTTTTTTCATCAGCTATAAAGCGGATTAGAAACCGTGGAGCGGTAATTTGAAATTTTTGCATTATTTTTACGCCCAGCATTTGCAGTCCGGTTGCCAGCATTACCAAAGAAACGAGTATTACCAGCCAAGACGAAAATTTTATTGAAATGTTGAACTGGCTCCCCAATGCTCCCAAGACCGCTCCGAGAATCGCAAATGAAATCAAGCGACCAAAGTTAAACATTAGATGGGGCGCTAATTTTTTTGAAAAAGAATCGCTAGACAAATGCGCGCTTTGCCATTGCTTGGACATAGACAGCACAATTCCGCCTACCAACGCCGCGCAAGTTGACACGCCGGCAAGCGCGCCAAATAGCCAAATAACAGCAAGCGATGAATTGCTGTTAACACTGCCAAAGCCTGAAAACACAAATTTATTGAGTAAAATAAAGATAGCAATAAATATAGTTGCTAAAATAACAATTGATAAAGTTTGGCTTTTTAAGGGGTCTGTTTTATCTCCGTCGAACGTTAAAGGTTGGTGGTAAAAAGTATAGTTATGCTTGCGAAATAATTGATTTAATAGTTGAGTGCTGGGTATTTCTTTTTCATATTCAATAGCCACCTACCCCAAAGCAAGTTGCGCATCCGCTGATTTAATGCCTTCTATTTCCAGCAATTTTTTTTCAATCAAAACCTCGCAAGACGGGCAGTGCATTCCCCGAATATAAAATATGTGTTCTTTCATTTATGCTCTAAATGATAAAGTTGCAGGAGTTCTTTGACGACCTTGTCGTTTTTCCCTTCTTTAATTTGACTGATCACGCAGGTTTTAAGGTGCCCTGCAAGTAGTAGACGATTTAAACTCTCGAGCGATTTTTGCGCAGCTAAACTTTGGACCATTACATCAACGCAATACCTGTTATCCGTTATCATTTGCTCAATTTTTTTCATTTGACCCTGAATAATTTTTATCCGATGGCTGGCGCGTTGTTTTTCGTAAGACATAATTTTATTTTATTTTTTGAGAGCCTATCAAATTTATTCTAATCCCCCCGTGGGGTATTTGTCAAGCCCTAGCCTTTTTAGCAGAATTAACACGACTTACGCAAAATTTCTGCTTATTATTATACTTGATTCATCTGTCGTTATTCTTGTTCCGCCTGCCATTCCCGTATCTCCTCTTTGTCATTCCCGCAAAAGCGGGAATCCAGGCAGGGTTGAGGATAACAAGGGGACGAAATGATATTTTGCGTAAGTTAAAAATTTAGATTTCACTTGTTGCAAAGTTCTGTTATAATAAAATTATGCAGAAAAAGAAAACTCAACAAGCAAAAAAAACAAGAGCTGTTAAGCTTGCCCCCAACCAAAAACCGATCGAATTCCAAACCCAAGAATTCCCCTATTTTGAAAAAAGTATGTTTTGGTTTGCGTCCGTGGCAGTGGTTTCCGCTATTTTAGCGGTTAATTTTATTTTAGCCCAAAAATATTTTCTCACCTTGGTTTTTGCAGTGGCGCTGATTGTTTTCCTTCGACTCAGCTTTGAAAAACCAAAAAAAATCCAAGTTAAAATTGACGAAAACGGTTTGCGTTTTCGCCACCGCTATTATCCTTGGAGCGTGTTCACTACTTTTGGAATTTTAACATCACAAAAAATCCGCGCTAGATTGTATCTATATTTTCCCGGGTTAATCAGCATTCCGCTCATGATTCAACTGCCCAAAAATATCTCAGCAGACAATATCAAAAAAGAACTAAGCGCTAAATTGCCAGAAAAAATTATCAAACGCCCGTCGCTCACCGACTCAATCAACCAATATCTCAAATTTTAGTTCTATCAAACCACCCCTTCAAGCCAAGTGATATATTTTTCAAATCCATAAATAGTAATTGTGGCAGCCATAAAAAAGAAAAATAGCGCCACAATCAGTATGGCTAATGAATAATGCAGAAAAGAGGTATATGGTTTATTGTGCCAATGATAATAACCCTTGCTTTTCATCCGCAAATAGTTATGAAGCTTATTTGTCGCCCGCCACCCGCTTTTAGTGGATTGATGATTCTCCCAAATTTTTTGTTCTAATTCTTCTTTGTCCATAGCGCTATTTTTTCAGAATATATTTTTGATTACCTTACTCATATTTTAATGCTACTAGCGGATTAAGCCGAGAAGCGCGCAAAGCTGGATAAACTCCGGTCAAAAGCCCAATCAGTAACGAAAACCCCAAAATCAACAACATAAATTGAACGGGTAAATAATATATCGTTACCTTGGGCTGTCTAGCGCTTTGGGCTAACATATTAACTCCGCCGTTGACAAATAACACGCCAATCCAAGCAAAAATAATTCCCATAATTCCGCCTGCCAAACCGATCATTCCCGCCTCTAAAATAAACAGTCGCCTCACATCACGCCTTTTGGTGCCGATCGCGCGCATAATCCCGATGTCTCTGGTTCTCTCCAAAAGGGTAACTGTCATGGTATTAAACATACCGATGGAAGCAACGATCAGAGCAATTAAACCAAACCCAGCTAAAATAAATTCAAACCAGCGAAATACTTGATTAATTTCTTTGATTTTTGAAACCAGCGAGGTTGAGTTAAAGCCAAGCAAGGTGATCTGAGCTTGCAAACTCTCAACATCGTCTGATGTTTTGGCTTTAATTTTTAAGCGGGAATAACTATCGGCGCTCACCGCCGTATGCTCATCGTCCGCAATCTCAATCAATTGGCTGGCATCATTAAAAACTCCTACGACTTTCAAATCAACTTCTTTATTTTCCTCAGCGCTGGCAAGAGAAGTAATTGAAGTAAATACTGAAATTTTTACTGCTTGCCCCACAAAATCAACCGGATTTTCTAGACCAAATGTTTTGGCAGTGGCAAAGGACACGATTGCTTCGCCCGCATTTTTTGGATACACTCCAGCCAAAAGCTCGCCTGGCGCCAAGGAATAATAGTTTTTATCCACCACCCGTATCAGCGATTCTGATGTCACGCTACTTACGGTTATTTGTCCGGGAAAATTATTTATCGCTGAAACTTTTTCCACCTGCGGTAAATTTTTTATGCGACTGATAACCTTATCGTCAATTTTTAAAACATCAGGGTTATCAGAAAAAACTTCCAGCGCGGTGACAGTGGCTGAACTAACCAGCTTGTTGATGGTAAGCTGTTGCAAACCAAAGCCAATACCAACCAAAAAGATAATCGCGCCGATTCCCACGCCAACGCCAGCGATAGTTAAAAACGACCGCATTTTATTGCCTACCAAATTTTGCCACGACAGCAAAATTACATCAATTATTTTCATTGGGAAGGTTAGTTTTTGTTTGCCCGATATCTTTGACGATTTTGCCATCTTTTAAATAGATGACTTTTTGCGCCAAAGCCAGATAATCAGGATTGTGAGTGACCAAAATAACCGTTCTTTTTGATTTTCTATTTAGATCAACCACGATTTTCATCACTTCTTTGGCAGATTTTGAATCCAAATTGCCGGTGGGTTCGTCCACCAACAGAATCCACGGGTTATTCATCAGCGCGCGCGCGATAGCGACTTTTTGCTGTTGCCCGCCAGATAGCTGCTGAATTCTGCGGTTAAAAGTTTTTGCCAAACCAAAACGGGTTAAATAACTTTTAGCGCGCGTTGTCCTTAGTCTGGCGCTCGCGCCCTGGAGCATTCTGGGAAAAGCGACATTTTGCAAAACAGTTAAACTTTTTACCAAGTTAAATTGCTGGAAAACCATTCCGATTTTATCGCGCCGATAAGTTGAAAGCTCCTCCTCGCTCATTTTTTTAAGACTTTGCCCGCGCACTTTAATCTCGCCTTGCACCACTTGCTCAAGCCCTGCCAAGCTATGAAGCAAGGTAGATTTTCCGCAACCAGACGGTCCGAATAAAATAACAAAATCACCCGGTCGCACTTTAAACGAAACCTCTTTCAAAGCTTTTAACTCGTTGGGTTGTCCTTCGTCGTAAGTTTTGGACAACTTCTCAACTTCAATCACCGAATGATTAGATAATTTACCAGGCATTAAATAATTTTATGACTTACATAAAGATTCCGCTCTCTGTCATTTTCGCATCCCTTCTTTGTCATTCCCGCTTTTCTCCTTTGTCATTCCCGCATTTCTTTTCCGTCATTCCCGCGCAAGCGGGAATCCAGATCCAACTGGATCCCGCATCAAGTGCGGGATGACAGCTTACGAGATTACTTCGCCTGCTGGCTCAGAATGACATAATCTAAAATCTTGTCTTACTTTTTCATTATCGACGGGATAAAACTAAAAGTTTCCTCCAAAAGCTTGATTATCACTTGCAAAGTTGAATCCTCTTTCTCCGGCGTTAAAATCGTATAATCAGAGCTGGTGGCTTGATTGGCGGTTTCGTCTGAGGAAACTGCTTGAAAACGGTAGCTGGTGGACGGCAACAAATTTTTAATTATCACCACATGGGATAGATTGTAATTCTCATCGAGCGGAGTTTTCTGGGCGAAATCGCCAGAAGTTACTCCCACTCCATAAGAAATTTGCGAAGTGGACGGTTCGTCAGTCACCCAAGTGATAATCGCCTGCACGCGCGCGCCTTCGCCAGCGCCCACAGTGGAAATCTCTGATTTGACTTTGGAAATTTGTGGAGCGTAAACATCAGCTTTGGTAGTCAACGAATACACTTCCGAAGTGGCAATGTTGCCGTATTGATCAGTGGATTTAATCTGATAATTATATTTTGTATTGGGAGTAAGCGCTTGCAACACCACCTTATGACTTGCCAGAGAATCCGACGAACCTTGGTCTTGGTTGGGTATATTAGTGCCAAAACCAACCAAGGAAGTGGTGGGCACATTGGTTTGCCAACTAATGGTTGCATTGGTTGCCAATACTTCGTCCAGTTTAACCTCGGTCACTTTGGGAAGTGGCAAAGTTGAAAATTGATATTGATCAGACACCACTGCGTTACCATCTTCGTCAACGCCAGCCACTTGATAATAATACTTGGTGCCTTCATCTAACCCCGATAAACGAATCGTGTGAGTAGTGGCTGAACCCAAAGATTGATCGATAATTTGTTGACTCATATTTTTATCAGCGCCATAGCGGAAAACCGAGCTGGTAACGATATTGGTTGACCACCCGACAATCGCCGAAGAAAGCGTTAAATCATTTACCTCCACATTAGAAATCGCGCCCTCAGCTTTGGTGGTAAAAGTCAAATCCGACTTTGCCCCGACATTGCCAGTTGCGTCTTTGGAGCGAATTTCAAAATAATATCTTGTGTCAGGATTAAGTCCAGCTAGGGTGATACTGTGCTCTTTGACTGAATCGTCCTTGCCGGTTTCCGCGCCCAAAGCGCTGGTTGCGCCATAGCGAACAATTGAGTTTGATAATTCGTCAGTCAACCAAGTAATCGTCGCTTGATGAGCTTCCCGTGAAATCGCCGGACTATCGCCACCGATAGACGGAGCAACAATGTCGCTACTACTGGTGTCTGCCAAAGTAGCAAAACTGCTAATTTCAGAATATGCGGAATTGCCGTTAGCGTCAACCGACTTCACCCGAAAATAATATGTGGTCTGGCTGGTAAGCCCGGCAAGCGCGACTGAATGCGCAGAGGTTAAGTCAAGCGGATTACCTTGCGAGCCCAAAAGCAGGGACTGATCCGCGCCATATTCCACCACTGAATCTCCGCTCACATTGGTTTGCCAAGAAATAGTTGCCGAACTGGCGCTCGCGTCAGCGAAAGCCACATTTGAAACTGAAGGGGTGGTTAAAGTGATAAAGGTTAAATTATTGTCGTCAGTATATGCCAAAGAAGCGGAATTATTATTAGCGTCCAACGAAACCACCGCAAAATAATATACTTGCCCGGCTGTTAGCCCTGATAATTCTACCCGATGAGTGCGGTTTAATTTTGTGTCAACAGCGGTTGATAAATTTAAACTGGTCGAAACTGTACCATACTGAACCCCAGAAGTAGCTGACTCATCGGTTAGCCATGAAATCACCGCTGTTGTTTCAGTTAGCGATTCAGCGATTGCCAAGCTAATAACCGGGTCAGTGGCATCACCGGTGGTAGTAAAAGTAATTTGACTGCTGGTGACCGGATTGCTTGATGAGTCAAGAGACCGCGCCAAAACATAGTAGGCGGTGTTGCGAGTCAAGCCAGTGAGCGAGACGGTGTGATTGTAGTCTGTTTCGCTTTTAAGGGTTGAAGTGGTTCCCGCGCCCCATACAAAACCATTTGAGGTTGAGTAAGATATTTGAGTAGTTGACGCCTCGTCTGTTACCCAAGTAATTATCGCTGATTCATTGAGCACATTTGAAGCAGTTGGGCTGGTCGTGATGGTCGGGCTGGTTGAGTCCGAAGAAGTGCCAAAAGAATAATAACTCCCGCCGTTATTGTCCGTGGTCTGATTGCCTTCGCTGTCGCGGGATTTTATTTGAAAATAATGGGTGGTTGATTGCGATAATCCAGTGATAGCCACTGAATGCGAGGCGACTGATTCCGCGCGATTGCCGACCGTTTTCCAAGTTGAATCTGGGGTAGCAGTAGCGCCCCACTCCACCAAACTATCTGAATTGGTGGTCGTAGTCCAAGTAATCGTGGCGCTGGTTTGCCCGGGCGCGCCAGCTGAAACAGACGAGATAGCCGGCGCGCTAGTCGTGGTAAAAGTATAGCCGGCGCCAGTATTGTCAGCCGAACCCTCATTGCCGGCACTATCTCTGGATTTAACTTGAAAATAATAGAGTGTGCCGGGGGAAAGACCTGACAGGGCGACTGAATGCGATGTAACCGATTCAGCGCTATCGCCATCTGAATCGCCATAAGCGGTAGTGTCGCCGTAATCAACGATTGAGTTAGATGCTTCGCTAGTTGTCCAAGTAATAGTAGTAGTTATAGTGGTAGTTGAACCCGCGCTCGGCGTATTGGTGATGGTTGGCGAAGTAACATCCGCGGATGCTGGCTGGTTGGAGACCTCGGATGAGGTAGCGGTATTGGTGCCTGTATCTGTAACTTTGATTTTGTAGTAGTAGGTGCTAGAGGTAGAGAGTGATGTATCAAGGTAATAATCGGTCGCTTGATTGGTAATGGTGGCGATATCGGCATAGGCACCAGCGTCAATTTTCTGCTGAACTTTATACGAGGCAAAATCGCCGTCTGCGTTCGCAGTCCATGTCAAAAAGTGCCTGTACGGTCCGCCAGCAGTTGAGACATCAATAATATCCACGCCAGTGGGTGTGGTTGGGTTTTGCAAGTTTAAGCTGATAGTGTCAGAGGAGGTAGAGGTATTACCCTTGGCGTCTTTAATGCGAAGGTAAACCGTGCGCGTGCCGTCATCGCCAACAGTCAAATACCAACCGGTCTTAGATGCGCCATATGTTTCGTAGGTACCACTGTCCGTCACCACCCCACTCGAATTTGTTGCCGTTCCCCAAGTGGAGTTGTCGTTAGAGAACTGCATCTGTTGCGCTGTATTGTCAGAGGAAGAGATGGTGTGAGTTACGCTGGCGGAGTTGGTGTAAGTTGCATCTCCCGCAATAACGAACGAGGAGATGGAGGGGTTGGTGGTGTCAAAGGTAAAAATTGAGGATTCGGCGGTGTTTGATCCGCCAATGTTGCCGTCATCTGCGGTGATTTGAATTTTCATACCGGTAGAGTATTGCGTATTGTAATCGGTTTTGCCGGTCCAAGTGCCAGTTTGATCGGTACCAGGGGAGGCACCAGAGGTCTTTGAGCCCTCGCCAGTGGTAGTAGTTGCCTCCTGATACTGAGCGCCATCCCAATATTGGAAAGAGACAGTAGCAGAGGAGTCATCCTCGTCCGATAAGGTGTAGCTGATATTGACTAAACCAGCACTGTCCTGGGAGGCAGTGAACGAGGTGATTTGTGGCTTGGCATTGGTTAAAAAGGAGTAAGTGGTGGACCAATCACCCCAGTCGTTCATTCCCGCCGGCGCTTTGGCGCTAGTTCGCCAAAAGTAGGTGGTCTTGGCAGTAAGCGGTGATTGCACGGTGTAAGTTACCGAGGTTCCGGTGGCGTAGGGGGTGGTGTTAGCGTTTGTCCAGCCAGTGCCGGAAGATGACTGATCAAAGGTCTGCACATTGGCGGTAAAACCGGAGTCGGTGGCGATTTGGATTTTAACATTCATTGGATTGCTCGCCGCCTCGGTGGGCGTAACGATAAAAGCGGGCGAGGTGCCAGACGCGGTTGGGCTTCCCGCCACCGCCACCCCATCCACCGATACCGGCGTCGAAACCGCCTCGGCGTAAAGATAGTTGGTGCCGGTTGCGCCAGCATTAGCTGATCCCGAACCGCCGGCAACTGTTCTTGTTCCTGAATAGGAACTTGAAGTGATGTAGTACATTGCAATTCTGCCACCACCACCACCGCTTCCGCCATCTTTACCGCCAGTTCCGCCAGTCGCCGTAATGGTACCACCGCCAGCGATTGTCGCGCAGACAATGTTAACGCCACCACCGGAGCCACCGCCACCACGATATTGTGGCGAGTTGTTGCCACCCATATTGATAGTACCAGCAATATTGACCTGACCAGCTGAGACAGTGGTGATAGCGCCACCGCCATCACCACCCCACCAACCACCAGAGCCACCGCCACCACCCGATCCAATCAAGGTTGGGTTTGTTGCTGAATCATAAGCATCACCACCGTTGCCACCACCGGCAGCGGTATTTCCACCGGCACCACCGTGACCACCACCAGAACCAGCACCATTTACAGCGTCATAAACACCGTTACCAGGACCGTAGCCGTTTGCCGTTGTAAGACCAGCATTGTACCCAAGACCATTACCGGCAATGGTCGAGTTTGCTGCTACCATAAGATTGCCAGTTAAATTTAATGTTGGACCAAAAGAAGTTGGCGAAGAACCAGCAGGGAGAGGATAAAGCGTGGCTACATTTGAGCCATCACCTAAGGTAAAATTGTGAAAGAAGAAAACTCCATCAGAGGTATCGGCTTGATTTAAGTCCGTGCCGGTAGCTGCCTCGAGTGAGAATGTTTTGTAAACAAAGGCGTCGTCGGTTGTAGTGTTGATGAAGATGGCTGTGCCTGACATAGGGGTTCTGTAGTTAGTGAAGCCGTATTTTGCCGTGCCGGAGGTAGCTGTGGCTTTGGTCATATCAAAGGTGTTGGTGGAGCTGTATTTGACCGAAATTCTACCGCCACCAGCACTACTACCGCCATCGTTACCGCCAGTTCCGCCAGTCGCCGTAATGGTACCACCGCCAGCGATTGTCGCGCAGACAATGTTAACGCCACCACCGGAGCCACCGCCACCACGATAAGTGCTACCATTAGCTCCGTTAGAAGTGACGATGCCATCGATCGTTATCGTGCCCAAAGCAACAAGTTTAATTAAGCTACCACCCGCGCCACCGGTCCAACCACCTCCACCACCCGCGCCACCCGAACCAAGATGAACTGGATTTATGCCCGAACCATAAACAGGACCGCCAGCAATTGTAGTGTATTTCCCCTGCCCCCATAACCCGCTCCAGAACCGATCCCACCGGAGCTACTACTGTATATGCCTTTTCCCGGTCCAATTCCGTCAGTGGCAGCTGCGCCTCCGGCAAACCCCTTTCCATCTCCATTGATTGTTCCTCCTGCGTTGATGGTTACGGTAGCAAAGTTAAAGGTGATACCATAACCATCTGATCCAGAAATTTCTCCGTTGACCGTGATGGTGCCGTTGACGGTAAGCGTGCCGGTGCCGGTGATGGTTAAACCGCCGGAGTCGTAAGTCCCGCCACCGACAGTTAAAGTTACACCGTTATTGATAGTTAGGTTGCCAATTTCGCCCAGCGCGCTGATATCATCGGCGTTATCCCACGTGGTTGGACTAGAAATAGTATAGTCGGTCGCCAAAACTGATTGAGACGTTATCTTGATCATCAATCCGCCCACTAAAAAAATCGCTAATAAAATGACAAACAGCCGATGATGGTTTGTGAAAAAATGCTTCATCTATTTATCTTAAAATTCAAATCTCAAAAAGAAAACCTTATTAATCGTTCGTAAAATATCTTTTTTAGCCACTCTTAAATTTTAGATTTTGAATTGTCATCCCTCAACTTCGCTCGGGACAAGCTTTGAGATTTTGATTTTGAGATTTGGAACTATTGCTTAAGCACTTCCTCCAAATATCTCCCTGCCACTTTGTTGTTGGTGTTTGACGCTTGCGTTTGCAAAAATGCCACCAAATTTTTTTTACCCTGCCAATTCTGGGCTTTGTAGACATTGATTAAGTTTTGATAAGCGGTGTTAAAATTTATATTCAATTCAATCGCTTGCTCGTATGCTTTGATTGCCTCCCCATTTTTCCCAGTGTCGCGCAAAGCATTGCCCAAATAGCTCAAATAGGTGGCGGTTCTACTTTTTTCAACTAACTTTTGGTAAAGCTCGGCTGATTGGTCGTAATTTCTCTGACGATACTTTGCCCAGGCATAGACTTCTAAACATAAAATATTATCTGGATCGCCCCGATATACTGGCTCGATAAAAGCGATCGCTTGGTCGGGCTTGTCTTGCGATTTAGCATCAAGCGCTTGTTGCAACGACTTTTCCGCTTGAAGTGAACCTTGCGGATAAACAAGCCCTTCGTCAACTTGATCGCGAGTTGCCTTTTGGCGCCACAAAAAAATAAGCGCCAATAAAACAATTATTAGAATCACGAGTAGTTTTCTTTTTTTCATCAACCTTCTGCTAATTAAAATAATTGGGGCAAGAATTTTCACATTCCTCCTTTTTGCCTTTGTTTTATTATAACGGAAAATTTTCAGCGCGCAATAATAAATCGAGCTTGTCTGACAAAATCTGCATTTCAGCTTCTACCATCCGGCATCCAACCCCTTTGACATTTGGCATTTTTTTTGGCATATTGAGGTTATGAAGACAAAAAGTTTAGCCATTGTTATTCCAGCCTTTAATGAGGAAAAAACAATTTCCGAAGTAATTAACGGCTTGCCCAAAAAATTGCCGGGAATTTCTAAAATCGATGTCATTGTGGTGGACGACGGGTCTAAGGACAAGACTGGAATTTTAGCCAAACGCGCTGGAGCGAAAGTTTTGAGACATATGATTAATTTGGGAGTGGGAAACGCTTACAAAACCGGCTTAAAATTTACTACCAAAAAATATGATATTGTGGCGACAATGGACGCGGACGGACAGCATTCGCCCAAAGATCTGGTCAAAATTATTCAGCCGATTGCGCGTAATAAAGCTGATGTGGTGGTGGGCACGCGGCTAAAAAATCCCCAAGGAATGCCAATGGTTAAGTTGGCTGGAAACTGGATTATGAATTTTATCACTTATCTGTTTTCTGGAATTTGGACAACTGACTCGCAATCCGGTTTTCGCGCGTTTTCGCAAAAAACATTAAAACTATTCCGTTTAAAAACTGGCGGATATGAAATTTGCACAGAAATGTTTGGCGAAATAAACAAATACGGCTTGAAATTTAAAGAGATTCCAATTAAAGTAATATATACAAAACATTCGCGGAGCAAGGGGCAATCCATCGCCAACGCCGTCAATATCGTAACGAATTTATTGAAAAGGAATTTATGATTTATTTTATCCAAGCAGTTTCAGCATTTTTAGCCGGGCTGGTAATTTCTAAAAGCTGGAACGACTTCCGTCGGGGCAAAGAGCCATTGCCAATTTTTATATTTTGGGTGGTTGCTTGGGGGCTGATCGTGGTGCTGGCGTTTTTCCCATTTTTAGTTGATAAAATTACCCTGTCGCTCGGCGGACAAATCATCGGTATGGGCAGAGTATTCGGCATCGCTTTGGTCTTTGTGTTTTATGTTGTGTATCGCGTCTACTTGAAATCCAACCGAGTTGAAAAGCAATTAAACGAGTTCGTGAGAAAAATTGCGCTCAACAAACGCAACGAATAAAATGAAAATATTACTTGTTTGCCCATATTTTTTTGAGCCACACCGTT
>JAACVK010000082.1 GCA_009991595.1 bacterium
CGGGTAGGGGTGGGGACGACGGCGCCACTTGCTCAAATTCATGTTGGCGCCGGAGGTGTGCCAGTAACAATTGATGGAATAAATGATCTTTATGTGCAAGACGATATTGAAGTTGGGGGAAGTTTGTATATTTCCGGTAGCACGACCACAACTGCCACGAGCACTTCTTACGATCTGGTAGTTCAAGACAGTACCACGCTTGGCACCGGATCGGGATCTTCGGGTTGGCTAAATAATTTGGCAATCAGGCTTGGGACCGGCAATCTTGATTTGACTTATGATGATGATACCACCGCTAAAAATATCCTCGACTTTGATAATAGTACAGACGCGATAAGTATGGGTAATGTAGCGGCGACACTTGCAATAAGCTCGAGTGATTGGAATATCACGGTTGACGGAGTGATGACGGGAATTGACTCGATCACATCTGACGCGGGAGAACCACTTGGATTGACTGGGCAGACTGGGATAAATGGGACGGCGACAACTGGAAATGTATCGTTTTTAGCAACTGCAGGCAACTTTACGATAAACACAGACGATGTCGTCGTTGACGCTGACGGAAACATTACCCTAAAGCCATATGCTGATTTTATTATAAGTGACGGGACAAACAATGATTTCACGGTCGGAACAAATGGATTGGTTTCGATCTTATCTTCGATTGCGAGTCGCACGCCTACGCGCGCGACCGCGGAGGGGGATTTATTTATTGAAAATATTTTGGAAACTGCCGGCGCGGCATACTTTGATGGAACTGTTGAAATCAATAGCACTCTCACATTGGCAAGTGATGAGACGATCACAAATGCGGTGGACGGAAATATTGTCTTTACAGATAGCGCGACTTCTCAGACTTTGACCTTTGATTTGAATGGTGCAAATATCACTTTATCCCCTTCGACTGGACTTGTGATCGATTCTGGGGGAAGTCTGGTCGTGCAGGATGCAACGACGATAAATGGGAATCTTGATGCGACGTCAGGGGTCGATGTGACCGGGGCAAACCTCACAGTTGGCGGGAGCAATTTTACAGTCAATGTCGCAAATGGCAATACGACAAGTACGGGAACATTAAACTATAGCGGAGCAGGCAATAATCTTTTTGCAGGAAATGTGGGAATAGGGACAACAGATCCTACGGCTCTTTTTGAAGTAAACGGAGCACTTAAAGCAACAACAATAAACGGAAACACCATAACAACAGGGACAGGAACATTAACACTAGGAGCAGGAAAAACGTTAACAGTATCAGACAGTACAACACTAAACACAAACTCAATCACCCTTGGAGGAGGAGAAGTAATAACATTCTCGGCAAGTAATGCACTATCATTACTTACAACAGGAACAACAAGCGTAACATTACCAACAAGTGGAACACTTTACGGTACGAAAACAGATTCAATAACATCTTCTCAATTATTAACATCTTTATCAGATGAAACAGGAACAGGAGTAGCAGTATTTGGGACAGCGCCGACATTCACCACTTCAATAACTGATCCATTGGTAATAGGAGGAACAACAACCACCTCAACTTTAGCACTCCGATCCACCTCGGGGGTGGGAACAACAGGAGCAGACATATTATTCCAGGTAGGTAACAACGGAGCTACCGAGGCAATGAGGATATTAAATAATGGAAATGTAGGAATAGGAACAACAGACCCTGGAGCATACAAATTAAACGTAAATGGAAACACGAATATCACAGGGAACTTAAATGTAACGGCAGATATTGAAAGTTTAACAGGAACAATAACAACACTCGATGGAGCCACACTAACATACACGACGGGGAATTTAACAACACTTGACCTTGGTACAAACACCATAACAGACGGAACATTAACGGGAAACTGGGGCTTTAGCAGTGGAAACTTGTCATCTGTTGGCACAATAGGCAGTGGAGCAATAACTAGCACAGGTGCAGTTCAGGGAACAAGTTTAACAGATGGCACGGCAACACTTACAAGCGGAGCATTTACAGGGCTTACAGGAATAACAAGCAGCGGAACAATAACATTTAGCGGACTAGGAACAGGAGTAGTACAAAGCAGTTCAGGTGGAGTACTTTCAAATAACCTTGGAACAGCCAATTATTTGACAAAATGG
Source organism: bacterium (assembly GCA_009991595.1). GTDB lineage: Bacteria > Bdellovibrionota > UBA2428 > UBA2428 > UBA2428 > JAACVK01. The sequence continues at coordinate 2,122 of JAACVK010000082.1, forward strand.
AATGCAAGTGGAATAACAAACGCAAATATATATGACAATGCAGGAAATGTAGGGATCGGAGGCACCGCACCTGCAACAGTGCCAAGTTTATACGTTGGTGCGAATGGAAATGTAGGGATAGGCACCACAGATCCGGGAACTTACGCTCTTAATGTTACAGGCACAGGTTACTTTGGTGGAGCTTTGACACTAGGAACACAAGCCACAACAACAGCACAGGCAGTAAGGGCAGACAGAAGTTTGACACTAACATCAGATACTAATGTAACAATTACAAACTCAGGTTCTGCGCAAGACTTAACAACAGATAAAAGCTGGACACTCGGTTGGAATGGGTTACTTTCATTAGCAAGAGGAGGCACAGGAGTAGGAACAACTAATCCTTCAAATGGAACATTATTAATAGGAAACGGAACAGGTTATACAGTAGCATCTTTAACAGGCACAACTAATCAGGTAAATGTAACAAATGGCACTGGGACCATAACTTTATCTACTCCACAAGATATAGCAACAAGTAGCAGTCCAGTATTTGCAGGGCTAGGAATAGGAGCAACTAATCCAAGTTATTTATTAAATGTAGTTGGCTCAGCAAATTTAACCTCTGGCAATGCTTATTATATAAATGGAGCAAGTGTATTAAACGCAACAACACTAGGTAGTGGAGTACTAGCATCATCTTTAACATCAACAGGAGCATTAACAGGAGGCTCAATAGCAAGTGGCTTTGGAACAATATCAACGGCAAATACAATTTCAACATCTTCAAATATATCTTCTACAGGAAGTGGAACAATAACCAGTGCGGGATTACTTACCGCAAGCAATGGATTTACTCTTTCATCTGGAGCTTTAAACATGACCAGTACCAGCGGAGCGCTCGCCATAACAGGACTTTCCGCCTCTACCCTAACAACCACAAGCGCAAACTTAACACTA
>JAACVK010000015.1 GCA_009991595.1 bacterium
GAGACTGTTACCGAACCAGAGAAGGTGCCAGTAGCACCAGTAATATCCCCTCGGAAGTTACCATCATTGGCTTCAAGATTTCCAGCCGAATCAAATTGCCAACCGATACTGCCACTGGTGAAGTTGGCTGATTGGAAAGTCTTAGAAACTAAGGAAGTGCCAGAACCGTAGGCTTCAATTCCGTCTTGATTGGGATTAACCGCTTCATCCCATTTCTGTTCAACGACTTGGTCGGGGGCGATATCGACAATGTTTTTATCAGTCGGTGTCGCCATAGACTTTAAAGTTTCTTAGCTGAACATTATTAGTGGCTGAACCATTAGCGAAAGAAAGTTCGACTCGGAAGTCAGGAGTAACCTTGCCGTTAAGTGGAAAGTAAGCGGTGGTCGCTCCTCCTAATTTGGCGTAAGAGATGTGGTCGGAATAGACGGTAGTTCCTTGGCTATTAACCAGACTCCAGTCCATCCTCGCACCGCTCGCCAGAGCCCCAAAATTGAGCCGTACGGCGTTTATCTTGGAAACTCGACCATTACCAGTAATATCAAACATTAAGCTGTTCCAAGTCGTATTTAAATCATAACCGCTAAACTTGGCGAGCTTGTAAGAAGTCGTCTCATTTGAGGCCACCATTGTGGTGCCAAAAGGGGCGGACAGGCCACCAACAGTTGAGTAGCCACCATCGGCAAAGAGGAACAATTTAACTGGTGCGTCTTTGTCACCAGAGCCGAAAGCGAAGAGATTGGCTCCACCAGCCCATAAGATGAAATCCTTATAATCAGTAATCTGATAGAAAGCGGGCACCCCACCAGTAAAATTCGCAAGGTCAACAAGGGAAGAACCCGAAATATAGGCAATCTTGTAACCGCCAGTGGAAGTAATATCGTGATAGAAGACAAAGACTACGCCGTTCCTAACGTGGAGTCCGCCAGTCGTTCCCATCAGTTTAATTTCCATCTCCCAAGAGTCAGTCGTTCCGTCCCAGACATAGACCGAAGCTTGGTTCTTATTGTTCCCAGTCAGACTTGATTTATTAGCAGAAATAAAGAGGCGGTTGGAAGCCCATTTAATATCTTGAATGATTGTGCCAGAGGGAAAGTCGAGAGCTTGAGGAATAAAAGTGGTGCCATCGTAAGAGGCGACATAGCGACCATTGGCAATATAGAGGACATCGTTCTCGCCCACCGTCATCGGGTGAGGAACTGCCCCTTGGAGGGCGGCAAAACCAGTTGGGGTCGTGCTACCCCAGTCGTCATCAAAAGTGGAAGAGAGGTCGTATTTACCAATATCTCCCACCGACCCAGAGTGATTATAGGTGTAGTAGAGATTACCTTGATAGAGGGCAACATCTTCCCCTTCTTCGTCCGTTACCGCCGCTTTATCAATCGTGTGAGGCCAAGTGCCGTCACTTGTCACGGCACTAGCACTTATTTTATACAGTTCTGTCCCTCCAACCCCATAAGTCGCGTCAGATGTCACAGCTTGGTCGAGAATCCCCTTAATTAAAGTTGTGACTGCCGCCGCTTGGGTGCCATTCGTCAGATTAGCCAGTCCCGGACCTTGAGTCAGAAAATTGGGGTTAGAGACATCAGCATAGAGCATCGAGGAGGATTGGTTCTTGTTGCCGTATGAAAGATAACCCCCCGTCCACCATTGAGGGGCATACCCACTGAAGTTTGAGATTTCGATTGACCAAGCCATTTGTATTTATACACGAGGTTTAGACATACAATCGCCAGCGTCTCTTTGAAGCTGGTTTAATTTGGGACTTGTATTCGGCTCCTCTTTTGGAGTAAAAATTGGCCAAGCCTTTCTCCAATCTCGCTTTCTGAAGCAAGAGGAATTGGCGTTGTTGGTTATCTTGCACGAAGTCGAGAGCCGCCGAGAGGGATAAAATACGGTGGAAAGAAGCGGGGAAACCAGGGGTCGTCGTAGTTGCAGTAACAGCCAGCTCCGTTACTTCGCGGGAGAGACGGACGGCCATACCCGAAACGAAGGTGGCGTAACCAGTGCCGGGTGGCGGGAATAAGCGAACTTGTGTGCCCTCCAGTTGATAATAAATCGGCATTCCAGGAGTCTTTAAGAACTCCTCTGGAGAGACAGATAAGGTGTGATAGTCGAGCGGTTTCAATTTCTGCCAATGACCCGCTCCGTCTTTGACTTCCACTCCTTCCACCCGAATCGCCGTGGTGGGAATCAAGTAAGAAGCCGAGGAGGCAGTGATGGTGCGATAAGCAATCGGACTGTCGGTGTTATTGGCATCGTCGTAAGTCCAAGTACCGTCCGCCTCCCAAATAGAACGAGCGACATCGTGGTAACAAATATTGACATTACGCATTTTGTCGGCATCAAGGTAAGTAGCGGAAGTTGAACCGCAGAGGAAATCAATGTCTGATTTTATTGTTTGGACATTCATGGTTAATGGGGTTAATTTACACCATTATACCATATTGAAAGCAATAGGTCTAATTTCTTTTAGCAATCACTCGAACTAAGTGAGGGTCTTCTTCATTGTAGGGAGATAAGCCCGTTCCCTCGCGGAGAAAGATGATTTGATAGTGGCGACTTTTAAGGTCATCAACCAGTTGAGCGGTGTCCACATAGTACCTTTTATGGTCATTATAGGTTTTAACTTTTAAGATATCTTCGGTCGTCCTAGCTTCAATAAATAGCCAGTCTTTAACCCAATCGAGAATTTCCAGTTGGAGCGGTCGGTCAATCGAATGCCAGAAGAAACGGGTATAAACATATTCAGGACTCTTATATTTTCTAATCCAATCCTCGACAGAATCACCTTGAATCGCATCTATTCCAACAGCTGTCAAGCCATGCTCTTGGAAGAATAAGACATCGGCATTATCGCCACTCCCTAGTTCAATGACTGACCCTTTGATAAAGGGGAGCATTTTCTCCGCAAAAGAGCTATGCGTTTCCCTCTGGTGCTTCTTGTAATAGTTCTTCCAATAGGTTTCGTTTGCCATGATTTATACAATTAGGGGCGTGTAAATCTTCAATCGGAGTCTTCCAATTATCGCCATAGACATAAGCGAGATACTCCTTGATTGGGGAGGGAGTGTTGAAGGTCACTCCATGCAATTTGATTTTATCCAACTTCTTAAAGAAACGAGAGGGGCACGATATAAGTGGATAAGCTCCAATTTTGGGAATACAGACTATTGAATTTCCAACTTCTTTATTAAAGAAAATAGAGAATTTGAAATTACGTTCAAGGACGATAATACCACTCTCACCATCTCCGTTATAACCATCTTCAATAGGTTCCATTTCATCAAAAACATTAAATAAGATTGGTTGAGTTCGGAAACCGACACTTGATAAGATACGGCCAATCATTTTGCGGGTAAAGAAATCAGGTTGAGCAATAACATCAAAGTCAACGTCATCGTCCCAAGGGATAAAGTCCTTGTCTCTGACTGCTCCCAATAATGCCCCATAGGACAAGATGATGGGCACATTAAAACGGTCAAAGACAGAGAGGATGTCTTTAATGTCCTTGATAATGGATTTTGATTCTATAAGATGTCGTCCCATTTTATTACGGTGTCAGCAGGAATAGTCACAGTACTCTTCTCGCCAATTAAGCGGTTAATATCTTTCGGCCAAATACCAGTACCAGGTCTCTTAAAGGTCAACATCTCACGGGTGATGACTGTCCCTTCAGGAATCTCAATCTTCGATACAATACTTCTTTTATCATTGACCCTCGTCTCCTTCTCGCAATCAAAGACCTTTTTTTCTTTTGAACCTTTCAAGGTTTCAATAATCTTACTGAATTGAATCATTGTGGATAATTCATTCGGGTCAACCGAGAACCAATGGTCAGCCGATTTACCTAGAGTTTTATCAGTCGTATAGTGCTTCTCCACCATCGTGGCACCCATGGCGACAGCAATCATAGAGGAGAAATTACCGAGCGTATGGTCAGAGATACCGATTGGGTATTCGGGAAATTCCTCCTCTAAGGTCTGAATCAAGTTTAAGTTGGCATCCTCAAAGTGAGGGTTCTTATCCTTATACATTGTGGGGTAACAGAGGGTACAATGGAGGAGGATAATCTGTCTATTGCCCGCTCGGTCAATGGTATCTACCGCTTCGTGAATCTCTTTCATTGTGGAAGCGCCAGTCGAGAGGATAATCGGCTTGCCGTATTTAGCGATATGCTCCAAGAAAGGTAGGGTGGACATATCAGAGGAAGCTACCTTAAAGGCTTTCATTCCCAGTTCGTTGAAGTAGTCTGCCGTCTCGGTCGAGAAACAGGTGGTGAGGAACTCAATCTTATTTTCCTCGCAAACTTTCATTAGTTCAGGCCACCATTCTTTCGGTTGGTTACCGAGTTCCTCGTAAGCCTGATGTTGGTCTTTATCTTTATCGTCTTCAAACTCCCAGAACTTAGGCGTTTCTTTGCAGACAAGTTCGTCAGCCGTATAGGTCTGGAACTTGATGGCATCAGCTCCTGCTCTGGCGGCGGCCACAATCGCTTCCTTGGCTCTTTCCAGCGAGCCGTTATGGTTCACTCCGTATTCCGCCACAAAATAGGGATTAAGTCCTATCTCCTTCTCTCCAATTTTAATTGTTTTTTTCATTGCTTTTATTTTCCCAGATTAGTCTTTCTTCTTGACTTTTAGTCATATTTGTTTCGTGTTGACGATATCTGTATAAGGGTAATTTCAAGTGATAACCGTCATAATTCTTCAAGTATCTTTTCAGGAGGTCATAGTCTTCGGCATTTTTTAATTCTTTATCGTAGAGACCAATCGCCTCCAGATAAGACTTGCGAAAGAGAATACCTGCTCCGTGGCGAAAGAGGAGGTCGGGAGTGGTGATATTTACTCGCTCAAGGACATTCTCATTCTGGTCAACTCGCAGATGGTCAGAATAGACGAAACCGAGGTCTGGGTTAGCATTCAAGATTTCCGTTAAGAAGAGGAGTGTATTCTCGCCAATGTAGTCATCGGCATCGACTCGGACAATGAACTTACCGAGGGCTTGTTTGATACCGATATTGCTCGCTTCGGCCACGCCGACATTTTGGTCTAATTTAACTGAGACAATTTTATCCTTGAAGCTCTCAATCACATCGAGCGAACTGTCAGTTGAAGCGTCGTCAATGACGATAATTTCATACTTATCTCGCCCTAGAGATTGTTTCAAGCAAGAGCGAATCGCTCGGCTCAAGTAATGGCCGTTATTCCAGTTCGTAATAATGCAAGATACATCTATCGACATACTTTATTAAAGTCCTTTATCGTTTCAATTTCCAGAGAGTCATCGACCAATAAGACCTCGGGCTCTGGATGGTAAGGGTCTCCGTAATTATTCAATCTTCGCAAAGACATTCCGCGAATTGAACCATTCACTGGATTGCCTTGCTTCTTGTATTCCTTGTCTTTGGTCATTGGGTAACAGGTCATCACTTCTGGTATCCCCATTTTGAGGAGGTCTCGAACGAGGGCAATTTTACGGTCGTCTATTTGTGGGTTATTGCCGTGAACAGCTACAATCGCGTCGGTAAACATTTCCCTGACCGCACTCTGAAAGACGGGGATGTCAGGCGTTTCTCCACAGAGTCTTGAGTCGCGCTTAATAGTCTTCGCCCCTTTTTTTCGGGCAAGAGAAAGGATTTCCTCACTATCAGAACTGACATAAACTTCATCAAAGATTTTGAGACACTTCTCAAGATTGTGAACGAACAAAGGTTTGCCGTTACAGAGCATAACATTCTTGCCTGGCAATCTTGTTGAATCCTTCTTAATAATCATCAATCCTTTAATCTTCATTCTTTTTTTCAATCATCTTGGCTTCAATCAACCTTGCCATTAAGTCGTAAGTCAGTTCAAAATTGAGACCGAAATCAACGCATAGTTCCGAGAGTTTTTTCTTCCCGTCAATCGAGTAAAAGAGGTAGTCATAGGCGAGGTTAAGTTGGGGGTTCTGTGTCTGGATTCCAAAACGAGAACGCATTAGAGGGCCTTTGAACTTCCTGACTGGGATATAATCTCTCTCGTAAACATCAATGATTTTGACGATAACCTTGGCCGTTTCTTCAATCTTATCGTAGTCCAGCTTGTCAGGCGTATCTTCGGAAGTGTGATATTCAGGATAAGGATGTCGAGATAGCATAATAGCGGGAATGTCTATCTCTGGGTCATTGAAGACATATTCATCACTACCAATTACCGAGCGGAACTTAGCCTTGCGATACGACTGGCCTTCTCCTTGAACCGACAAGTGAGCGACGCTGTTTAAACGACTTTCTCGGAGCGGAATCTGGAGCAGGAGGTCATTGTTATTACCGCAAATATCAGTGGCTATCACAAAGTCAACTTTACTTAAATCTTGAGTGAAGGCGTAGGCAATGGAGCCAATCGTCTCTGGGCAGAAGATAATTTTGATGGTGTGGTCAACCCCATTTTTAAGTCGTCCAGCGACCTCAAGGAGAGCGGCGACCGCCGACAGATTGTCATTGGCTTGGAAGGGGTGGTCAAGGTGGGCGAAGAGTAATATCTCGCGGTCAGTCTTACCCTTAATGGTGTGAACGCCAATCTTCAATTTGCCTGGCACTTCCTCAGTATCAATGAAGACCTCATACTTTCCTTTCTTTAACTTATCTTTATACTTGGGAACAAAATCTTCACCACTCTCCAGTTTGACTCCTGAGAGCACTTCCTTGTTTTCTTCTTTGATTTGGTCTTTCGGGAAACAGAACCCCCAGTCCTTGTCGTAATACTTGAAGACATATGGGATAGCGTTCGGCATTTCTTCCGAGTAGTGCCAATGTTTTCTTAATTCTTCAAGATCAACGAAACCACGATAAGGGAGAGAGCCGACAACTAAGGAGAGTGGTTCTTCTTTGTAGTCGGTAATCTTTTTTCCGGATGGATTTTTAACCCAAGCGTCTCGGACAATCCATTCATTCGGGACAGTCCAAGTTCCGAATTGAGTACCACTCTCGACCTCAATAATCTCTATTGGGTAGAGGTGTTTAAGAAAGGCTAAGGCCGTATCATAACCTTCGCCTAAGAGACAACGGTTAAGCGGATAAAGAGCTTCCACTGCTTCAACAAGGTGTTCTCTCATAATTGAGTGATATAGACTTTCCAGTCTGAATTAGGTAATGTCCTGACCTCGCAGTCAAGGCTGTTAATTAAATTAAGTAAAGGCTTCCTGACCGTATGGCCAAAGATAAAAGTGCCTTTGGTTCCTTCCCATTTGGCTTTAAGGTAGATTCCCATAGCACAGAGGTTCCAGCAATAATAGACATCCGCTTCCGGCAAGGAAAAAGAAAAGATATTTTCAGTTATCACTCGAAAACCTTTTTTAGAAGCAATCATTGCCCAGTCGTAATTATCTTCAATCCCAATTACCTCTGAGGAGTATTTATCAAGAGCGGTCATAAATGTCCCAACGCCACATCCAAGGTCACATACTTTTTTATCCTTGATGATATCTTCAATTAAGTCTGCCACCGCCAGTGGTGTCTCACCTTCGATTACCTTCATTTTCTATAACTTTAATTATTTCTGATAATGGGTCTTCAATATTTCTACCTCCATCCTTGATAACAATTTCTTTTCTTTCTTGAGAAAGAACAGGATAGTCTAATTGTCTAAGAAGGGTATTCTCCAATTCTTTTTGTGTTTTAACTTTAGTGCAAGCTGGAGAGTATTCCCTCTGATACTCCTTATATCTATCATCTCCAGCGCAACTCTTTGGTTGCCAAATATCAGCAATAATAACTGGGATATCTAGGGATTGGGCCAGAAGTTCAAAGGTTGATTCTGATATCGCCACCACCGCATCAGCCAGAGATAAAACATCTGCACAGATTGACAAATGTTCTGGTTTATTTCGATTGGAAACGACTGGATTTAGATAGTGGTGAGGATTATGTTCTCCCTCTAATAATTTAGAGATAACTTTAATTCCTTTAATTTTAATTCTATTCAGCCAACCCATCACTACCGCGTTTTCAGAAACATCGTAGTCCCAGTGTTCAGGAGAAAAGATAATATTATGTCCGTCATGAGGGACTCTCGGTTTGAGATGCTTGAATATCGTCGTTCCAGTTACCTTAATTTTCTCTCGTGAAACACCACAAGAGGTCAATCGTTCCACATCATTTTCACCCCAGACACAGACGATATCTGAGACAAGTTTTTCATTGAATGGAGGAAAGATACGAGAGGTTCCTCTCCGACCATGCTGAACCAAGATAACCTTTTTCCCTTCTTTTTGAACTTCCTTAATCCAATCTCGCCATTGACCAAGGTCTGTTTCTTGCCAAACAATAATTACATCCGCTTGTCGCCAATCGGAGAGCTTGAGGTTTGGACCATAATGAGGGACTATCTGATGTCCTCTCTGGATTAAACCATCTTGAACGTCAGTAAGTATATTGTTGAAATTAAAAAGGAGGACTTTAAGTTTTTTCTTCATTTCTGGTTTGGTTTAGCACCTTAACGCCCCCAGGTCGCTGGCAAGCCAATTCCCAAGGAACACCAATAGCGTCCAAATAACGATTCTCGCGCACCCACTTCTGTTGCTTAGTGAGCAGTTTATTCCGAAAATCGTGGTCAATAATCAACTTTTCTAATTTATTATACCAATCCTTCTTGGTATTCTTCGCCAGATAACCGACTTCATCCGAGTAAGGCAAGACATCCGAGGCGAGAGTCACTGTGCCAACCGAGGCGTACTCGTAGAACTTAATACAACTCTTCCCACGATTAAACTCGGTATCTTCGAGTGGGGCTAAACCAATATCAAGGTCGCACATTGAGAGGGTCTTAGGGTGCAGTTCTGGGGGCATAAAGGGGACGTGCCACATTCGAGAGGAAGAGATTTGTTCGTAGAAGTCGAGAGCTGACTTGAAGTAAGCATTTCTTTCTGGTTGGAAGTTATTGCGGTAAATCTTGTTATAGGTATAAATCGCCGCTTCCAGTGGTTCACCAGTTAAGCCATAAATCGTGAAGAGGAAGTCGTGTTTCTTATAGAGTTCGGAAATCACTTCGCCAATCAGTTGGAGGTCTTTCCAGTGCGAGGCCGCCCCCATATAGCCAATCTTCAAGGTATCGGTATTCTGGTGCGGTCGCTCTTGGTAAATCCGCTCGTCAATTCCATTCGGGCAGATAAAGACAGGTTTCTTAAAGTAACGCTTAAACTTCTTCGCGAGAACGGTTGAAGGGGTAATAACCGCATCAGCCTCTCGAATCATGCCCTCATATTGGTCTTTCAAGGCATTAGAGACTAGGACCGAAGGATTATCTTTGGCAACCGACCAGAAGTCGTCATCCATATCGTACAACACTCTTTTCCCTTTCTTCTTGAATTCAGTCATCGTCTTAATCGGGTCGAATTGCGAAGGATAAGTCCGACCAAAGATGACAGTATCTGGCCAATTAAGCAAATCGTCAGGGAAGGTATGGCCAATCGCCACTTGCTTAATCGCGTGGCCTCTTTTTCTCAAACTCTCACTGGGAATCTCGTTTCGATGGAGCCAAATCCCCGACATATAAGCCTGAGGACTGTCCATGATAAACATTACTTTCATTTGATTCTTTTCAAGAAATCCACGAAAGAGGCATTTTCTTTGATTTCCGCTTGTTTCTCCGCTAACTCATTGCGACCTTTATTGAGGAACTCCTGAGACCCGCCTTGAAGGATTTTGGCGGTCAGATACTCTTCGAGGATGTTATTTACTTCTTGGAGATAACCGCCATAGCGGTTGACGAGTCTCTTCTTAGCGAGCCAGCGATAATACTTGGCTCTTATTTTTTCAATCATAGTTATTCTCAGTTTGCGAGGTTCTGCAATCCAAACTGAGTAGAAAGCGGAACCTCAACAACTATTAACCTAGCATTTAATAGAACAGAATGGGTGAACCCAACAAGGGACTAAAAGAATCCGGCGCCAATCGGCATGTTGATTCCACGACTTCGGTTCTTGGTGAAGACGGACGAGCCGTAGACAGTCCAAGTAATGAAGTTAGAACCAATCATATCATCTTTCTTCCGGATTTCCAAGGCCGGTTCGCGCATCAAGGCCACGTCAATCGTGTTCTTCTTACCGAAGTACACGGACAAGCCAGTGGTGGCGGACAAGCCAGTGGCCGTCACACCGCCCGCTCCTGGGGCAATGGCGGTCATCGAACCTTGAGGTAGGTTATTGGAGATATAGACTTGGAAGCCCATAAAATCTCCAGCATAACCGTTACGCAAGGTCGCGTCAGCGACATTGAAACCGACGTTCGCCGCCTTAATTTCAATGTAGGAGGCAATCTTAGGGGTCACGACCGCGCACCAGTCACCAGATTCCTCAACGTTGCGCTCGCGAAGAATTTTCCGCGCGCCAGCGAAGATATTGATGATGTTGGCCGTCCCAGCCGAGACTGGTTTGGCATTGGTACCGCCCAAGATATCAGCGTCATCGGCGGCCACGAAGCCGTCAGCGCCAGTGATGTTCTTGAAGACATGGGTATCAATCGCATCTTTAAGCCGATAAGCAGCTTCGGTCGCCAGTTCCCGGGCGACATCGACATTGACAGTCAGCGCGCGAGCATCGTCAACATAGAAAGTGACGTGCTTGTAGCTGGAGACCACCAAATTGTCGAAAGCCCAGTCCTGGTTGGTCGCGGAGAGAGTCGTGCCAGGGGTGTACGTCTGGGCGGACAAATCTCCGAAACGGGGGACATGGATGGTGTCAGCGAACTTCAGCGTGTCTGACAAGCGCAGATTGGCAACCTCAAGGGCGACCAAGGACTTGTAGAGCGGAACTTGGACCATATTGGACCAAAGCTCCGGCTGGATAGCGCTGACATCATTAGATACAGTCTGTGCCATCTCGTTTTATTGTTATTTTGTTACGATATTCCGATTGAAATCCACTCGGTCGGTTCGCTTCTTTGGACTCCGATAGAGTCCAGCTTCAGTCAATATTTTTTCTTTCTCCGCAATCGTCGCTTTCGACAACCGCTCAGTCAGAGTCATTGGCTTATCCCCTTCCGGTTGAGTTCCATTCGGAGGGATTGCTAATCGCTCCTTCTCAACTTTCGCTCTATAAGCACTTTGCCATAGAATGAAGTTCTCATCTTTCCTTATCTCGCTGAGCGGTCGGCTAGTCAGTTTATGCTCGCGGGCGAGATACTCCTTCTCTCTCTGGTCCAACCCTTCTAAGGAAGTGCTGATGTCGATATAATCTTCGACCCCCAGAGAATTAGTACTCGAACTGCCTTCGGGTTTCTTGTCGACAGGCTGATTCAGTCTGGCTTCCATCGCCTTCCTTTCACTTTCGGCCTTCTCAGCCCGAATTTTGTAATTGGTGGCGAGGTCCGCTTTCTTCTTCAGTTCGACCAGTTCCTCCGGCGAGATTTCAGGAGCTTTGGTTTCGGAGTTTTCCCCATTCTCCGGATTCTCTAAGGTGGAATCAGCACCATTTGGTTCATTATCCATAAAATAGTCATTATTTGATAAGGCAGATACGCAACTGCCAGTTATTTATAATAAAACCTGACCCCATTATAACATTTAATAATATTGCTGTCGAGTTCTGGTATTTTTCCGCTCTTCCATATTCAAGAAAGCGAAGATTTTGTCGAGAGCTTCTAAAGCTTTTCTCCGTCCAATGGTATCTTCCCAGCTTTCGCAAGTTCGGACATTGTTGATAAGGTCATACTGTTCTTCCAGCAACTCCTTTAAGGCCACTCCATAGGCGGTATTCTTCATCTCTTCCAGTCTTTTTTTGGAGTCTTCAGATATCATACCGTACTATTGGATACTCCCGCCATTTGGGCATTCATTTGAGGCGCGGAGACTCCACCGCCTGCACCAGTTTGAGGTGCTTGCGAATTCATCTGCCCTTCAGGACTGGAGGTTTGAACTTCCATCAAATCATTCAGATTGACTCCACCATCTTCCGCCATCGAGTAGAGGAACTTCCGCTTCATCGGGTCAGTGGTCATGGTCGGGTCGGCAGTAATCGCTTGTAAGATGGCAAATTTGGTGGCGTAACGGACACGAGTATCCACACTCTCTCCCGTAATATCAATATCGACATCATACTTAGTATTAGCATAGAATCCTTTGGGAATGGTGATGATTTTCTCCTTATTCTGTTTAATCGCTTCTTCAATCGCCGCGGTAGTGATTTCCAAGTCCTGCTTGGTGGGGAAAGGAAGATTAGAACTGATTTGACGGATTAACTCTTTCAGTACCAGTTCATTTTTAACCAGCGAGATATAGGTCTCCAAATCGTGACCGACGAGGCGGAGGGTATGTTCGGCAGTATTATCTTTTTCAAATTGAGGGAGAATGACCTCATAGAGGAGTTCCTTGACGGTCATAGCTATATCCTCTTGGATTCGCTCGAAATGAGTGAGAGTTTGACCAATAGCGATTTGGACGGAACCGAGCGGCGTGCCGGCCGGAGAACGCTCTCCTTGAATCGCGTCAGTCGAGAAAGTCATCTCGTCTCGATTCAGCATCCATTTGCGGAACTCATCATTGAAGTAAGCGAGATTGCGGTCCGACATATCAATCTGAGTAATCTCGGAATCGACATTGAGGATTTCTCCATTACGAGTATCGGTCAATAAGTTGCGATTCAGACCGCTATCACGAGATTGGAAGATTCTGAGAGCTGCCCAAGTGCTCGCTTTAGCTTGGAGGTTCGCCAATTCATTCTGTCTGATTTGCGGTTCGACAAGAGTTTCCACCACGCCGATACCGAGCCAACGACCAGACATTTTCTCAGCATGGAATTCCCAATAAGGATGACCCTCCCAATCTTCAGCCGACATCTGGACGCCCGGGTGCTGGACTCTTAGTTCGCCATATTGGTCATATTCATCTACCCCGACATCGGCGATGAAGACACGCTGATAGGGGTACCTCTTCTTGCCTTCGGGACTAATTGATTCCACCTCGCCATAGCGCTCGTAGAGACGGATATGAGACATTCCTTTCATTTGGTGATACTTCTCAATCACTTCATCAACTTTCTCCTCCTTCCAATTCATTATTTTGGCAGTCGCGCGGAATTCTTGAGGGGTCAGATGATGAATCTCGATAATATAATTTGATTTATCTAAATTCTCCGCGCTCTGGGAAACAATGAAATTACGGAGGTCAACGAAATAAGGAACGCCTTTAACCACCTTCAAGACAACACTGCCAAAGATGGGGAGTTCCATGAAAATACGATTGAGCACCTTGCCGAACTGCTGTTTGCGCATCCAATACTTGAGGTCTCTTTCCATGAACCAAGTCTTGGTCGGGTCGCCGCCGCCAGCCGTCAACATTCGGATATTCTTGGTATCGAAATCAACCGCCTTGGTAAAAATCTTGCAAGGATTTTTATTGATATTGAGGAAATATTTGCGGTCGCCATCATCATCCACGTCTCCAGTGGTGAACTTGGAATTATAGAAGAAATAGATTCGTTCCAGCATGTCGCGCTGGTTAAAGAATAAGCCGGGCACAATGCTGATTTGCTTATTCTTGAAGTCGTAGACCTCCTTGTTGATTTGACGCAGGATTGTCTGGTCGTTATCCATGCTGGTTTTTATTACCTTAGATGACGCTGTTTATTCATCGGGAGATTGGGGTCATACTCAGGGAGAGCGACCTCAGCGATGATATCGGCAGTTTTTTTAATTTTAACTTCCTCTGCCTTTTTAGCTTCTTTAGCAATGCTAGTTTTTTTAGCAACGCTAGCTTCTTTGATGATTTTTTTCATATGGGGCTATTATACCACATAATTTCTTTTAATGCACGACTAGATATATTGGAAGCGACGGACTTTACTGGGTCGAGCGCGAGCAATCGCCACTTCTTCTTGTTTTTCAGGGTTGAAATCCCAGTAAGCGAGCATCGTCGAGATAACATCGTCATCATGGAAGCCGGAGGAAGCGCCAGCCCCGCTCTGGGCGGCCTCATTGGACCAGACAAAGACTTTAAGTTCTTCAATCGTCTTCTGGTCGTAGATTTTAATCTTCTTCTCTCGCAAGAGAGACTGGAAATGAGTGATTAACTGTTGTTTGGAATCGTAGGTCATGCGAAAGCCGAGGCGTTCGGTCTCGATATCAGTCTTGTACTCCGTCCGCTTGGAACGCCAGACGCGCAGGTCGCGGATTTCGCGAATCAACGCCGCGCCGGCGGCATTACTCTCAGGAATAATCAAGGGCTTCTTATATTTATAATACAGATACTTAACTTTATCGGCCAGTCCGATGATGGGTAATTTTCCGTTAAACTTGGCGACTTTCCGGCCAGCGCTATCGACCACGGAGACCGAGGAGGGGTCGACCAGCCCTTCAGAGGGGTCAACGCCCATCCGATACTCGGTATCGCGCGGTTGTTCATAGATTTCACACTCCTCCTCAATTGCCAGAGGTTTCTTGGTCGACTGAGCGAGATAATGGATATATTCTTTGGCGAAGACGGAACCACGAGTCAAGATATCAGTGTTCCATTCCCCATAGACCATTCGACGGATATAGTTATCATCGCGTGATAAGCGGTCACGAACGAAATCTTCGGGTAAATTGGCGCGGTTGTCCAACATCGAAGATTCAAGCAAGAGGGTGTCAATTCTTTTTTTATCCACCCAATTACCATCCTCATCCATCCGCTCATTCAGTTTAAAATAGTGATAGGCCCAGAAATTAGCTGGATTGCAGGTCATATTCCCTTGACGCGGATAGTCTTTTACTCCGCGCGCGAGTTCCTCCTTGGAGACCGTCATGCGCATCGTGTCATTGATGGCTTGGAAAACATCATATTCAATCTCCTCTAATTGGTCGATAAAGTAGGAACCGATATTCATGCTCTTAGTCTTCTGTTGCGCCTTCTTAATTTCACCCATATTACCCGATTGCATGGCATCGAGTCCCATCATCACCACCTGCGAACCATTCCGGAAATTGAGGAGACCGTCTTTGACGCGATACTCATAATCCTCCGGAGGCATCAATTTAAATAAGTCAAGCAAAGTAGTCTTCTCAATGTCAGAGATATTCTTTCGTCCCAGTAAGACCCGAATACCGGGAAACCCTTTGCAAGTAAGGTAGATTTTAACGCAGAGCGCCAGTGATTTACCGCTACCGCGACCGCCTGAAGCTAAGATAAATTTACTATTCTGAGAATCAAAATTGGAGATAAATTCAGATTGTTTCTCGGAGAAGGAGT
Source organism: bacterium (assembly GCA_009991595.1). GTDB lineage: Bacteria > Bdellovibrionota > UBA2428 > UBA2428 > UBA2428 > JAACVK01. The sequence continues at coordinate 15,201 of JAACVK010000015.1, forward strand.
AGGTCCTACCATTAAGCGTTAATTCCCTTATTCTGAGTATCTTACCATTCGTCTTATCCTTCTCTTTATCGACAAGAGTCTTAACGAGAGAAGTCCATTCATTATCCCAGGGAGAGTGCTGTATGTTATCAACAGTTTGCCCACCTTCGATCTTAATTTCAGTTTTCGATTTGTTTTTCATTGACACAGAGTACTCCATTAGAGAGAGTTACCACCTATAAGATAGGCAACTCGCAGTTCAGTGGTTAATCCCTCTCCCCGCTCAGCCAGTTTTTTATTAACTGGCTGGCGGGAGAGATACAGTTACAAATCTAATCTGTGTGGCTAAGTATAATCAATAAATATAACAGATTTACCACTTGACTACCTCCCCCCCGTATGTTGTTGCTGTTATCTACTGACTGTAATTTTGAAGTATTATGG
>JAACVK010000042.1:0-23485 GCA_009991595.1 bacterium
TAAAACTTTCAACTTGCAAGAACAGCTTGAGGTTGCTTAAGAAGGAAAAACGATTCGGGGCTCAAACAAATTCCACCGAGACGGCGGACATCCTCTTCATCGAAATCTCAATGGCATTGCTTGGGTCGCTGTCTTCTTGAAGGGGGCGTGTTGAAGTTACTTGAAGTTCGTAACCCTTGCCAGAGGCATCCTTTTCGCTGACGATGGCTAGGTCGCCTAAGTTTTGAATCACAGTTGGGTTGGCTCGAATGTTGGCTGTCTTAATCGAAAGTTTTAATCTGATAGTTTCTTCGTTGCTGGCTTGTGCATTGAATCCACTAATAAAAAGCACGAGTGCAACTTTTTTCCAGGTTCCATTTTTCATAAGAACTCTCCCCTACGAAACAGAGGCTAGCATGCTTTTTTTTTCAAGCTAGAAAAAAAGAAGATGGGTAGTTTGGCGAGTTGCCAAAGCTAATTTAACGCATAGAGAGAGGCTTAATTCGCCTTTCAAGAGGGAATAGCTTGGACACCTTGCTTGTTGTTTGATCAAATTTAAAGCCAGAGGTATAATGAAGGCTCTGGGAGGATTGTGTATGGCAAAGTATAAGAGTTTATATCCAGCATTTATTTTGTTGCTTCTAGCAGTTGCGATCCTTTATCAAAGTCGCGCTCCTAAAAATATTCTACAAGCCGCGGTTGTAAAAGAGTTGCCTCAACCAGCCGTCATAGTGGGGCCAAATGTCAAAGAGTCCGAGCCAGCCCCTCAGCCGGCCCGAATCTTTATTTTCAAGCTCCGTGGAATGCCTAAGCACATATAGAGCAAGATCTTACTTTTCTTTAACTAATTTGACTTAGAGCGCTTTCGTAATCGGGTTCATCGGCAATTTCTCCTACTTGTTGGCTGAAAAGGACTTTGTTGCTTTGGTCAAGCACCAGTAGAACTCTTGAGCATAAGCCTGCAAGTGGTCCATCTAAGATTTCTAAGCCGTAAGTTTTAGCCATGTCGTTTTTGAAAACGGATCCCATTTCTACGCCTTCAATTCCTTCGGCTCCGCAGAAGCGCTTTTGAGCAAAGGGAAGGTCTTTGGATACGTTTAAGACAGTCACATCATTCAAGCTAGCTGCTTTTTTGTTAAAGGTCCTGACGCTCATTGCGCACGTGCCTGTATCTACGCTTGGAAAAATGTTTAGGACTTTGTATTTTGATCCCATGGCGTAAAGACTGCCTGTGCTCAAATCGTTTTTTACAAATTCAAAGTCTTTGGCGGTGCTTCCTACGCTTGGAGCTTCGCCTGAAGTGTTGATTGGATTTCCCTTGAGGGTGATTTTTGCCATAATAGTTGGTTCTCCTTGTTTTTTGTCAAAGCAACTCTATAGGACTTTGGCTACTGTAACTATGTCTTAGGGGATAATCTTTCAGGCTATGTTAAAGCCAGGGCACTCTCAGACAGGATCGCTGCGTTAGAGCGTTTGAATTCTTAAATCGTCTTAGTTCGTTTTGACTTGAGACTCTGCTTTCCCTAATTTCCCGCTTGGGACAAAGGAGGGTGGAGCGTGTATTCACTTTTAATTAAATTGCGGTTATGGATGTTGTTTTTAGTTGTTGTTGTGGTGTCAGCGTGTTCGGACGCGGGGGTGAAGTCTCTGCCAATTTCGTTGAGTGATTCAGGCTCTGATTCAATTGAGCTGAATCAAGATGTGCTCAATTCAAAAGAAGAACAGCTCAAGATTGATAAAAAGACGGCTGACTTCAATGCTCGTTATGTGGATTTAGAAAATGCCATCGAAGGAGCTCTTCCGTTTTTTCCACTTTCTGCTTCGGTTTTGAACACTCGATTAGAGGGTGCGCTTGCTTTGGCTGGGGAGAGAATTGCGGAAATTGTGTCTAGAGAGAATTCCGAATTAACTTTCGTGAATACAATGAAGGCTCTGGATGAAGTTTTTTTTATTGTAAACGAGCAGTATGGATTGATTGAGTTGCTTGCAGAAACCTCTAGCATCGAAGAAGTTAAAGCCGCTGCACGTAAGGCCAGTCAAAAGTTACAGGTTTGGTTTGTGGACTTCAATAGCCGCAAGGACGTTTATGAAAAGCTAAAGGCTTTGAGAGATAAGGACCTGGGACTCAATGTGGCCGATGCAAAGTTGTTGGCCGATACGATTCAAGAATTTGAGAGCCAAGGGTTTCATCTTCCTGAAGAGACCCAGCTTCAGGCTCAAGAGCTAAAAAAGAAGTTGGCGGGTCTAACGAGCCATTTTGATGAAGGGCTGGCAGAGTCAAACAAGACTGTTGTGACTCTGACTCGCGACGAGCTGGGAGATATTTCCGAGGTCGGTCTGGAGCAGTTGGCTTCGCGTAAGAATGCAGATGGAAATTATGACATTCGAGTTGCCATTTATTCGAGCGACGTTTTGCCTGTTTTGGAGTATGTGCCTGTAGAGGCAACTCGTAAGAAGATTTATGTCGCACGAGACAATCGAGCCGAGAGTCAAAATTCCAAAGTGGTCGAAGAAATTCTTCAAACTCGCATAAGGTTGGCGAAACTGTTGGGCGAGAAGTCTTGGGCCCATTATGCCATGAAAGGGAAAATGGCCGAGAGCCCCGAAATAGCCCTACCGTTTGTTGAAGGTTTGGCGCATAGGTTAAAGCCTAAGTTGGATCAAGAGCTAGAGGCGCTTGCCAAGCTTAAGAGCGAAGAAACAGGCCATGGGAATGCGGTCATAAATGTTTGGGATGTGTCTTACTTTGAAAGAATTCGAATTGAATCTGAGTTTAATTTTGATCTAAACACTTTGAAGCCTTATTTCGAATACAATCATGTTTTCGGGGCTATGGTGGAGCATTACCAAGAGCTTTTTGACTTAAAGATTTCGAAAGTTCAAAATGTTCCCTATGTTTGGGAGGGTAAGGTAGAGCTTTACGAGCTTCATGATAAGACTTCGAATAATTTCTTAGGTTTTCTTTATTTGGACATGTTCCCTCGACCAGAGACGGAGAAGTATGGACACTTCGCCATGTTCCCTGTTCGTTCCGGAATCAAGTTTGCAAATGGGGTGTATAGGCGTCCGGTTGCTTCTCTTGTTTGTAATTTTCCAGAGGGAGCGGACGGAAATCCTGCTCTGTTGAGTTTAGACAATGTTGAGACTCTTTTTCATGAGTTTGGTCATGCTATTCATCACTTGTTGTCGCAAGCTGAGCACACTTCTCAGGCTGGAACCAATGTTCCTTGGGACTTTGTAGAGGCGCCTTCTCAGTTCTTAGAGTATTTTGTAACAGATTCTAGAGCCATTAAGAAGATTGCAAAGCACGTTGATGACGGAAGCACTATTTCGGATGAAACCTTAGAGAAGCTTAGGGCTTCTAAGCTTGCAAACATTGGACGCACTTACGCAAGGCAAATGCAGTTTGCTGTAGGCGATCTGCGGCTTCATTCCTTGCTTCAAGATGAGAATGTTAGTTTTGAAGAGATCAACAAGCTTTATAGCGACACAGCCTCAGAGGTTTACATCCCAACTGGATTTGATTCGAAGCAGTTAACAAACTTTGCTCACATTATGTCTGGTGGCTATCATGCGGGCTATTATGGCTACAGCTGGTCGGATGTGATTGCGGCTGATCTTGCTTCCAAATTTGAAGAGTCTGCCGATGGCTTTTACGACAAGCAGTTGGGTCTTAAGTATCGCGCTGAGATTCTTGAGGCAGGAGCTTCTCGTCCGATTCTAGAGTCGATAGAAGCATTCTTGGGGAGAACGTTTAATGACGATGCTTTCTTGAGAAAGCTCGGCTTGGGGCTTTAGCGTTTTTTAGCTTGGGGAGAGCTTACGACTCTCCCCAAGCTTCAATTGCATCCCAAAGATCCGTTTGGCGATAGCCTCGTGATTCGATTTTCTTGATCGCGCGGTGAACTAATTTTTCTTTGAATTGTTTTCTAGAGTCTTGGTTGAGGCCATACTTTTTAATGCATTTTTTGAAAAAGGTTTCTTTGCATCGATTTAGATCAATCCGTTCTGACTGAATAATTTCTTTAAGTTCACTTTGTTCAATGCGATGACCTTGTTTATAGAGTTTATTTTTAATTCCAAACTCTGAGTAACCTTCTTCAGATAGGGTGCGAATTCGATAGATGAAAAATGCATCGGGTTTGTAGAAATTGTCGTTGATCAATTCTTCAATGAGTTCTTCTATCTCGTTAGTAAGAAGTTTGCGCTCCTTTAGTTTGCTCTCTAAAGTCTGACGTGGGTAATCGCGTCTTGCTAAAATCCACAAAAGGTAAGCTTTTGCCTTTTTCTTTCGAGTGTCTTCATCCAGTGTAGAGTAGTCGATTAGATTTTTGCTTTTAATCATGTTTTGCTTCCAACTTGTTCTGCTTTAAAAGGGTTAAGCCAACAAGGCTAATGATTCCACAAACGGTAAACGCTTTTAGGTAAGACCCTGGAGCAACCGCTAGCTGTCCCGTTGTGTAGGCGGAGCTAGATTCACAGAGGTTGGTGATTGCCATTAAAAATGTAAATTTGGTTGCCTCCATAGATCCTTTAGCTTGCTCCATGTAGTAGGCGTAAGAGGATGCGGTAAAAGCTCCAACCAATGCATAGGAAAGATAGAGGCTTGCGACGAGCAAGGTTGGGGCAGATGTTTTATCAAAAAGCCCTACAAGTATAACAATGGGTGCCAGGCATAATCCGCTCCAAAAAAAGATTGTCTTTGCGCTGAATTTGTCGCTGAGCTTCCCGCCCAACAAGCCGCCAAGCAACATTGTGAAAAGAGTTCCAGACAAGAGCCATCCTACTTTGGTTTCAATGAAGCCTTGTTTGATTAAAAGTGGTGTGGTTATGCCTGTGATGGCTTCCAAAGAAAAAGCGCTCAGGAGAGCTATGACTCCAAGGATTAAGAATTTTCTTTTTGTGATAAAAGATAGGCTTTTGTAACTAAGTGTCTCTAAGACAGGGGCAATGACTTTTTGGTCTCGGCCATACCTCAAAAGAAGGTAAGACATGTTCCCACATATAAGAAGGATCAATCCTCCAGTGGCCCATCTCCAATCTACTTGGTCTAAGGCAATCAACAGTCCGGGGCCAAAGATCCATTTGCCACTGAGCATCCCGGCTTGCATGGCACCGTTGACTGATCCTCTGTGCTCCTCTTCAACCCGAGCAATGGCCCAGGCGTCGATCACCACATCCTGGGCGGCACTACATACGGAAAGAAGAACGACCATGAGTGAAAGTAGTTTGGAGTGCACACCGGTGAGGGCTATCCAGGAAAGAGTCAAAACCATCAGTCCTTGTAGGGAGACGATCGTTAAGGCGTGATGATTGTTTTTGTAAAGGAAGCGGTCAGCAAGGGGGCCTAGTAGGAATTTCAATGCCCACGGAAGCGTGGCGAAGGCTAGAATCGTGGTGATGACATCCACTCCAATGCCATTGACGGAAAGTAGGGTGGGGATTGTCCACCATATGAGTCCAATGGGAGCTCCTTCAAAGAAGTAGAGAGTGAAATAGAGGGATTTGTTATTCATCAGAGTCTTTGGGCTTCTTAGAACAAAAATGACTCCTATACAAAGCAGAACAACCTATACTTGCTCTAAGTGCCCGAAGTTACGATCACGTTTGAGTTGATTGTGATCTTTGGGCACAAAAAAAGCTGCAACAGGAAGCACGTTCCCGTTGCAGCTTTTTTTAAAATCGCCTTATCAGCGAATCAAGGGGCTGTGATTTTGAATCGATAATCTCCATTCCTCAATCCATTGATTTCGCCTTCGACTTCTACGTCGTAGCTACTTGTTGTGTTCCTTTTGAAAATAGTTTCTAAATACATGCTTCCCTTTCCGAAGTTGAAATAGAGACTTTCAATATCAATAACGAGATCCATAAAAGCACTGTCTTTGTGGAGAACTGCGTTTAACGATCTTGCTTGAGTTACGTTCAAAATATTTTTTGTATTAGAGGCCGCTCCGGTGAAGCCTTCAAAGCTAAGTCGAAACTGTTCTTTAAGGTCGCCCGCTGGTAGATGGGTTGCTTTGTATTTTACACCAGAGGCGAGAGTTATGGCCATCATGACAAAGGGTTCAATCTCTTTATCACAGCGATAGGCGCTCGGGGCAGTGTAGCTGAGGCTGGGAAAGTTTCCGACAAGTCTAAATTCTGAATTGAAGCATTCAACCTTTTGAGTCGAAAGAACTTTGCCGGACAAGGCTTCAACCTTTTCAACAATAATTTGCATCTTTCGTTCGTTGACGACATTGGTCCCGAAAGCCAAGGTTTTTTGAAACGCCAGTTCAGCTTCAGACGCCTTAGGGTTTGATTTCTTTTGAGGTGGAGGATTGCTGGGGGTCGATTTGGCGGTGGGCGAGAAGGTGCCTGGGCAATTCTGCTCTTCAAATCGATCTTCTCTCTGGCTTTCAGCGCAGTAATTGTTCAGTGCAGAGTTTTGAAGGCCATTGCACAAGTCTGGGATTGAGTGAAAAGTTTGTTTGCCCGTTTCACACCCTCCGCCATTGAAGCCTCCGTTGAGAGTGAAAGAGTAGCTGTAGGACTCGCTACTTTGTTCTGAGTGAATGCCATTGTCATCACTGCCTGAGCAGGCCACAACAAGAGTAAGGCATAATGCCGGGACAAGCAATTTACTTATTTTTCTAATCATTAAACGTACCTTCCAAGAAACAAATTTTTTTGAGATGGCGCATAATAAATGATACTTGGAGAACAAGCAAACGACTTTGAATTGCTAAACAACTGAAATCAGTTTCAAGCAATGATCGATTCAGGACGAAATGCGTCCAGCGTGATCAAAAGTTTAGCACTCTAAGCAAGCCTTCTAAGCGCAACGACTCTGTTCTTGCTCTATAGTCTTGCTTTGTGTGTTCTGCTTTCCTTCTTGGGTTAGGGGATTCAAGAGTTCTTGTAGGCTCCTGAGTCCAATGTAAAGCAAGAGCCCAAAGCCTACTGTGAATGGGACTGAGTAAATGATTGCTGCGATAAAACCAATGGTCATATATACGACCTCCTTCTTATCTATATTGTAGTTTGTGCCTAGGCGTGCGGACAGTCGATTGTTCTTAATAGGGTATGTTGATCGATATATTGAACAATAAATCTGCCTGTGCTATTGATAGAGTTCTGATGAGTGACTTCGGTTATATAGGTGAATTTGTTTACGAGTATCGCCAGAGAAATGCTCTTTCTCTGGCTGCATTAGCTGAAAAGGCCTCTCTTTCAAAGTCGATGCTGTCTCAGATAGAGAACTCTAAGGTAAACCCTACTCTTCCAATTCTAGACAAGCTTGCCAATGCCATGGAGATGAGTCTGGCAGATCTAATTGATCCGACTAGCAAGCCTCAAAAATATCGGAAGCAATTCATTGGTGACGTGAAGCCCACCTTTTCTTCAGATCGCTCCTTTCTTTGTTTTCAACTTAATAAGAGATCTAAGTATGGATGTGTTCGCATCGACGCATTTCGCTTTGAGAAAAAGGGCCGACGAGATTCTAGCGGGCATGGGCCAAGAACGGTGGAATATATTTATGTTGAAAAAGGGGAGCTGCACTTAGAAATCGGGACGCAAAGTTTTTCTATTTCAGAGGGAGAAATTTTTGAGTTTCAAGCGGGTGTGCCTCACTCGTATGTCCAAAGCAATGGCACCCTGTCGAGCGGCCTAATACTTATGTATTATCTCTGATGCTAAATCGTAGGGTGCTCCTACTTGTTGTAACAACTTTTCAACGTTTTATTTTTTTAATAAAAATTTTTGAACCACTTTTGTGAGCGGTTCTTGATTGCGAAGCTCTAATACCAAGTGATTTTAAAGACGTATGATGGGTTTAGACTTTTATAGTGGAATAATTTTCCAGCCACTACTTCTTATCGACAGAATTCCCGATTTTGTGTCTAGAAATGTACTTGAATGGATTCTTCTCGGGGTCCATGTTCGCTTCAAGAAAATTTGGTGATCTTTCACCATAAGGAGGAATATATAATGAAAAAACAGATTAAAAGTTTCATTGCCCTAACTGCTATTTTGGTAGCTTCCGTTCAAGCGAACGCATTGGAGATCGCTGTTGCGCCCATGCAATTGAAGGGTCATGTTGAAGTTGCTGGTGTTCAAGCCGCTGTTGATGGCGAGGCTGCAATTGTCTTAGCTGGTGATACAGCTGTTGCTGTTGCAAAACGTGCTGGCGTTACTTTGAATGCTACTAAAGAAGTTTTAGTGATCACAGGCGAAGAAGTAAGTGAGCTTGTTGCGGCTGCCGCTAAGAAAGCTGGAACTGTTGGACAAAACACTCTTATTGCAACTGCAGAGTTGTCACAAGATGCTTTGGCCCTGACTCAAGACGCCGTTAATGCTGGTGTTTCAATTGTTGTTGTTGGAAAAGACATAGTCACTGCTGGAACTGTTGAAGGTTTGAGAACTCTTGCGAACCTTTCAAAAGGCACTTTGTCTTTTGTTGATTCAACTGGAGTAGTCGTTGTTGAATCTGGAGCACGATTAATCGCTGGAGCTAGAGGGCTTCTTGGAGCTCTTCTTGATTTCTTGCTTCTGTAACTGAGTTAGAACAAGCGAGTCTACTTAAAAATGCGATTGGGTTCACTGTTTGAAGTGAGCCCAATCGCATTTTGTCATTTCTAAGACGCCTTTATGTTCGGCATCGATAGAGCTGATAGCTCATCGTTCGAGTGTTTCTAGAGGTGTTTCGGCACGTGACTCTCACTCGATCAGATGTGCAACCTCCGCCTCCGGTCTTTCTTGCTGAGCAAGAGCCGCTGGATCCGCAGAACCTAAGATCGTCCCAGCTGCCCATCACGAAGTCTCTGGTTACAGTCGAATTTCCAGAAACTCGAATGGAGCCACCGTTGTCGCGCTCACGGTTTGGTCGAACGCAACCCAGTCTTGAGCACGAGTGTCGCACAAAGCCTGCGCAGCAGGGTCCTGGGGCTCGGCCTGTGCTACAACAGGGTTGAGTGTTGCAAGCTCGTTGACCTACTGAGGCGACTCGTCTTCCAACGGCATTTGGAATTGGGCAGGTTCCACCATGAGCGGCAAGAGAATTGGCGCTTGCAATGTAAGTCAGATAGTTTGTTACAGATTGAAGGCCGCTACCACAGGATTTTGAGCAGCCGCCATAGGTTGGACCAGGAGCCGGCGATATGTTGCAATTTTGAGGGCTAGGAGGAGCTACAGGTGAAGCAGCCGGACTACATTCGGCAGCTTGAGGGTTAGTGCTGCCAACTCCTTGTGGGGTGCTTGCGCTTCCACAGGAGCTAGAAGGCACACTCAAAGAAACTAGTGGCGAAATATTTGTAGTTGCCAAGTTGAGGCTCGGATCAGGATAAACGGCTTGTCCTAGGTTGGCATTTACGCCCGTGGGCACGCGCGTCGGGTTTTTGAACGTCAATCTTGAAACATCTCTATAAGCAGAGCCGGCAACTACGATCTGACTGCTACGTGAGCTGATGGAGCGACCATTGCTAGGATCTACAAAATTGGTGTTTAGGAAAATTTTGATCTCAGTGCAGCTGCCACTGCTGGGGCAGATTATTTGGTAGGTCAGGCTCCTTTGAATGGGGCAGCTTGCGCTCACTGCTGCGCAGTTTGCTTGTGCCATTCCAGCAATTGTGTCGAAAGGCAGCGTCGCTCCAAGTTTGGAATTGATTCCAGGGTTAGGAAGTGGATCCGCCGACTGAAACTGGGTGCAGGAAGTTCCGGCGTTGGTGAAGCAAGCTTTCAACTCGGATGCTTGGGCGGGGGTTAATCCAAGAGTTCCGTCGGTGATGAAGTCATCAAACTCTCGAACAAGGTCCATTTGAGTGATTTCGGTTTGAGCCGCCATGTGTAACTGCTCCATTTGGGCAATCATTTCTGCGTTCTTTTGCTCACCAAACAGTTTTTTTACGAGGACTCCACTGAGCATCAAGCCCATCCCAGCAATTCCAAGGCCAACCATTGTGCTCATAATCGAGAAGCCAGAGGTGAGTGTTCGTTTGTTTATCTTCATATAGTAGGTCTCCTTGCGGCACAGGAAATATTAAGTTGAATTTTAACGGGGCCATTGGCCGACGGAACGGTCGACCACTCTACCTTGTCTATATATTCTCCATCCGGACAGCTTGAGGGCGATCGGCTAAAGCTGTTGCAGACCAACTTGCGGTTTGAAATGTCGACATAACTTAAATAACTTCCCGTTGGACATTCGGCCAGTATGCCTTGGCTCATGTCTAGGCCGGTGGTCCCTTGAAAGCCTTCACAAGTTGGCTCTCCGTCTTTATTGATGGCCATTAGAAAAGGTTTTCCAAGTGTAGCTGGATCGCGAGGGTTGCAAATAATGTTGGAATTTCCATTGGCTGGAGATTCTGGGTAGGGGATCTCAAAAGCGTGATCATCACCACTTGCTAAGGACGTTGGAGGAATGAGCGGGGTTCCGTCTGGCTTTGTAACATTGAACTTGATTCTATTGTTTGTATTATCCTGGCTAACGTTCACAACAAACTGGCAGGAGTTTAGTGTTGAAGTTGTGCAGGCGGGAATATTGTAAATAACTCTTTTGGGGAAGTCGCCGATCGGCCTACAAAGAGTTCCCGCGGGACAATTTGTAAAGTCAAAAGCCGATCGAAGTCCGTATTTTCTTCGGAGCACTCTTTCAATTTGGCTTGCGTAGTTTGCCTGATACATTTTTTCTTTCATAGTGTCGTGAAATCCAAACAAGGCAGGCAAAGATGCCGCGGCTATGCCTAACACAGCTGCGGTTAACATAGCTGCGGGAACCGAAAATCCTGCTAGGTTCTTATTCTTAGTTTTCATCACGGACCTCCAATCGGAGTTGTTCCAGTGATGATAAACTCACTGCTTGTAGAAAGAGTTGCCGGGCGGGTTCCATTTGCATCGAGTGCTAAACCCGTTTTGTCGAGCGTGCATGTTCTAGTTGTGCTTGATGGGGTGCGGTCATCTGTCGGAGTGAATGGATCTAATGTGTATCGAAGTCCCAGCTGCGAGTCAGGGGTTTGATCTTCGTAGGGGCAATAGATTGTTGTAACCGGTGTGTTTGTAGGGGTTGTTGGTGTGTAAGTGATGGTGTCTGCAAAGAGAGGAACGCAAAGAGCTTCGGGGGTGCTGCCTACGGCCACTCTACTGTCCAATTCTCTCTCGACTAAACTTGAGAGAGCGTTAAATTCTTGAGCGCAGCTGGCAGTTCTGTAGGTTCTGCAAACGTAATAAAATCGATCAGGATTCTCGCTGCTTCCTTCTTGGCCCAGTCGGATTCCAGTTGGAAACTGACCCGGGGGGCAGGCTGAGGTCGTGCTTCCGCTTGTGCCTGTTGATGAAACCGTATAGTTAAATCTGTATTGGAGGGGTTCCTTCCAGCATAGTTTGCCCATTCCTGTGTTACCTGAAACCAATCCTTTAAGAGCCAATTCTCCTAAGTTTTTATCGCATTCCGAGACGCCAGAGGTAGAGAAATAGTCTGCAGGGATTTCAAAATAACCTCCAGTTACTTCCTTTTCTTCAACGGTGCTTCCTGTTCCGGCATCAGTAATGACTCGATCTACACTGCTTGCGGTAAGGCGGTTCGCCGCTGTATCAAAAGTCGCTCCGATGGCTCTTACAGGGTCACCCGTATAGTTGACGTTGGGGGAAACCCTATAGAGTGCTTGATTTGTTGTCGTGTCGATCATCATCTGTAGATCAATGACGCAATCTTTGCCACTTGTGCAAATGCTGAGATCTTTGTCATATTTCGTGACCACGCTTGAGTCGTTGGGATCAAAGGTTGCAAAAGGCGCACCCCCTAGGAAAAAGTCAATTTTTTGTCCGTTGCTAATTCGAATTTGAAGGTTCGCGTAATTCGCGTTGTCCTCAAGAGCGGTTAGCATCATGTTCTCAAGAGATTGCATGGCTTTGATCATTTTGTCTTTTTGCGCTGCTTTATTGACGGGTTTAAAAACGTCTTGCGCGATCAAGGCAATGAAACCCATTATGGCCAAGCCAACAATGCCTTCGATCAAAGAAAAGCCAGACAACAAACAGTTTCTCATCTCTAATATTATCGTCTATTTAAAGAATGCTTTTAGATACGATTTGGCTTAGCTTTCGTGAAGATTGAGTGAAGATTTTTGAGCTTCTCCCTAAGTGATCAGAAATCTAGTCTCAGGTGCAGCGTTTCATTCGAGTGTTAAGTTTTAGTGAACAGAATATCGACGCAATGAAAGTTGGCAGATTACGTTCAGTAGGTGCTAAAATGTGCTTATGTCCAAGAAAGCATTTAAGAAGTCTGAGAACACCCAAACTCACACGGCGGCAGATGCCACTCGTTTGATTGAGCTAGGCAAAGATGAAATCACGCAATTGCGGGGAAAAATTGTTCCGCTTTTACAAGTCATATCTGGGCCCGAGCAAGGTAGAATTATCAAACTTTCGGAATACACAGAGTTTAGCATTGGTCGTTCTCAGTCTTGCGAGCTAACCATTGCTGACACAAGTTGCTCTCGAAGACATGCGGTTCTTACTGTTAATTCGAATGAGTCCGTGAAGCTCGAGGACTTGGGCTCGACCAATGGTAGCAAGGTTAATGGAGTCAGAATTAACGAGCCGGTGGATCTTCAAGATGGGGACATGTTGCAATTGGGTGACCACACCAGAGTAAAGTTTTCTCTGAGCTTGGAACAAGACGCAGAGTTGCAGATGGATGTTTTTCATCGCGCCACTAGAGACCCTCTCACTGGAGCTTATAATAGAAGGTCTTTTGAGGAGTCTTTTGATAGAGAGCTTGCTTTCATCAATAGAGGACAGGCAAATGGTCGAGGCTTAGGGCTAATTATTTTTGATGTGGATCACTTCAAAAAAGTGAATGATACTTTTGGACACGCCGCTGGTGATGCTGTTCTAAAGGAAATTGGAATGCGAGTTCCCGAGCTAGTTCGTCGTGAAGATGTTTTTGCTCGAATTGGTGGAGAAGAGTTTGTTGTTCTCACACGAAACGAAACTCCTGATGAATTGAGAGTTTTGGCAGAAAGAATTCGAGTCGATTTTGAAAAGCTTGTGGTTCACCACGGAGATCAAGAATTGAAGTTTACGGTTTCTGTAGGAGTTAGTTACCAAAGTCCCACTCAGGGAACTTTGACTAAGGAAGAGCTGATTGAGATTGCCGATAAAGCGCTTTATGAAGCCAAGCAGTCCGGTCGAAACAAGGTCTGTGTGAAGTCCCCTCTTAAAGCTGTTTAAAGGGGCTTCTAGCCTCGAACCCCTCGCGGCGTAGTTTCGGGTTTGGCGTTCTTTTCAATGAACTCAATAATTTTCTCTGCAACGTTCTTTCCAGAGTATTTCTCAATGCCTTCAAGTCCAGGAGATGAGTTTACCTCCATAACAAGCGGGCCTTTTTCACTTCTTAAAAAATCCACTCCAGCAACCTTAAGTCCCATTGCCTTTACCGCTCGAATACACATGCTTCGCTCTTCTGGGTTGATTCTAACCCTTTCTCCGCTGCCACCAAGGTGAAGGTTGCTTCGGAATTCGTCGCCTTGAGCTTGGCGTTTAAAGCTGGCAACAACCTTGTCACCTACAACAAAGGCGCGAAAGTCAGTTCCTCTAGAGTCTTTTACAAATTCTTGAACGAGAAAATAAGTTTTCAGGCCTTGAAAGGCGCCGATCACACTTTCGGCGGCTTTCTTAGTTTCAGCTAAAACAACTCCTTTTCCTTGGGTTCCAAGAAGAAGTTTTAAGATGAGAGGAGCCCCTCCCACAAGATCAATTAGACCCCGAGTTCTTTGTGCATTGTGAGCAAAGCCTGTGATGGGCATCGGAATGCCTTTTCGAGAAAGTAGTTGAAGAGCTCGAAGTTTGTCTCTTGATCGATTGATAGCCACAGAGTCGTTTAAGCCGAAGACTCCCATCATTTCAAATTGGCGCAAAACAGCACTGCCATAGAAAGTGATCGAGGCTCCAATCCTTGGAATAACCGCATCTACATCGGTGATGGCTTCTCCCTTGTAGTAGACAGTTGGATTCTCGTGAGAAATGTTCATGTAGCAGTTTAGTGGATTCACAATACTAACTTTGTGTCCACGGTTAACGGCTTCCTCTTTAAGGCGTTTTGTCGAATAGAGTCTCGGCCCCCGAGAAAGTATGACTATATTCATTTTTTCTTACTCAATCTTCTAGACTTGCTTAGAAGAAAGCTATGGGAGACATCGATGAGGAAATGTCCTTTTACGGCATCTCTCGCGAGTAGAAAACGATGTTTCATGGGAGCTCGATCCACTAGGGTAATTTCGACATCCCAACTGTAAGCTCCAAGATTAATGATAGAGCTAATAACGGGGCGATAGGTTTTTTTTCCGCCGGTATCCTTTACCCATCGGTAGTCAACAAGCTCGGCTCGAACTCGAATGGTTTTTTTTAGATCTTTTGCAGATGGAAAGACCGTGAACTTTACAAATTTCCTTCGGCCAACTCTTACGATCGAAATGTCTTCAGCGTGTAAGGAGCAGGTCTTAGCTCCGGTGTCTACCTTGGCTATTAAGGATTTTAAATGAATGTCTGGTAGAGAGACTCTTTCTCTCCACCCCATGATGGGAAGTTGCATCTTCATGATCGTCCATACTACCGTTAAATTGGAGTATGGAGAATCCTTAATTTACTTAAAGTTCTAGCAAACTATGGCAAAGGTCGAAATTTCTCACTCTTTACCGCGTATTGCCAAAGTTTAAGGTTCTTCGTTGAGGGACCAGTCGTAATCCAAAAAAACAATTTTTGTCTCTTTAATCAGTTCATCTGTCTTCTTTTTTAAGTTTAAGTGTCTTTTGGCTATGAAGGTTTTTAACTCCATTTCATTTCCAAAATCGTTTCCATACCACTTAAAAATTGATGAAAGTTCCAGGGTATTCGTTTTAGGCTGGTAACGGTTGAAGGCATTGCTGTTGATAAAATTCAGCGCAGCGCTCTCAAGTTGCTTGTCGAGAGTTTCGCTGCGAAAGGCCAAGCTTTGAAGTGGAGGGCAGCCCTTGGAAGCACAGTTGACTGCAAAGTGAATTCGAGGTTCTGAGTAGTCTCTGCGAAGCATTTCGTGTTCAACTTCGTCTAGACTTCGTTCTTCCCCCAGTAGTTGAAAGAATTTTTTCTTCCATGGATTACTAAACCATCCGCCAATCTTTTTGATCGATTTTACGGGGTAGTGATCGACGATAAGTTTGATTGTAAAAAAGTTATAGCTATTGATTAGAAAAGCCATTTGATCGTTTTTGGACCATTTTTCAAAGTCAGCCTTAGATACTCCTGAAAAAATTGCGGTGTTCTTCTTTAGGGCTTCTGGATCGGCCTTGAGAGCCGAGTAGCGGACTTTGCTTTGAACTTCCTGTTTCACCACCGAGGTGTCTAAAAGTTTCTGATAAATACTAAAGTCAAAACAAAGAACATTATTCGAAATCAAAAACAATATGGGTAGAAGTTTAGTTAGAATCATTCTTCAGTGACTTTTCTTACGCTTGCTTAAAAAAAACAATGCTGAGAATCCGAGGAGGATGCCTGCAACGGCTCCCCACATTTGCCACTTTAAAAGGGCTGAATTGGCCCATGCAACGGTGGGAGCGCAATTGAATCCCATGTCAACGGCAGGTTCTGCATACCAAGTGATCATCCTTGGACCCAGTAAGGCTGCGATGAGTGCTCCAACAAACGAAAAGGAAAGGCAAAGGGTTAAAAGTCTAGAAAAGCTCGAATTTTTCATAAGGAATGATCTCCAGAACCTTGCAAAGTAGCACTTCAGTTAATCTGTGAAAAGAAGAATAAGGTCTTATCTTAATCGGAGACTGGGTGCTCAAGTTCGGCTTTCAGGGCAGCCACCCCTTGCTTAACCTCGACCTGCTTTGCGAAATTCAGAGCCAATTGATTTCGGACAACTATCCAAGGAGCCGAAAGAGCAAAGACCTCAGAGTCTGGGAAGATGGGGCTAATATCTCCCCTGTGAGAAGTAATGCCTAGTTCTTTCACTTTGACTTTTTCAATATGAAATCCGAGCTTTCTTGCCTGAGCGACAATTTGTTGTGATCTTGTGAGGGCCGTAAATATAGTTTGACTCTGTATGCTTGGGCTTTTGATGTCTAAAAATGGAGAAACTTTAGCGCCATACCAGTTTGAAACTCCAGCAAAGGTTTTGGCCAAATACCAAGGGTCTTTAGCGGCTTGTTCAATAGAAAGCTCTTGAATGAATACGTTTCCCATTGCCTGAGCCGGACTAAACTCCTCTGGTAGATGACTGACGTCCAATAATCGTCGTTTTTCTTGGTAACTTCCTCTTTGAATTTTTGAGAGTCCTTTTTTGTATTCCTCTGCTTGTTGCCCAACTATTCCATGGGCTTCCAAGAGTTTATCTGCAACGGTGTAAAACCCAAGGCTTCTGTCGTCGACTCTAATTGGAAGTGTTGCTTCTCCGTTAATCTTCATGTCGAGCCTAAGTGACATCATTTCACTTATGTTCTTGCCAATCAGGTAGGCGGCTTGGTCTGAAAGGTCGCGATTGCTATGTTTTTTTCCTAAGTCTATTCTTTCTGAAAATCTTGCAGGACTAAATTTACCCTGCTCTAGCATCTCGCTGATGCTCGCCCTTAGAAGATGATGTTTGGGGTTTGTTTTTGAGCGCTCAATCACCGAGAATCCCCAGCCTTTATAGAGTCTTAAATGAGGGGCATCGGTTGCGTGAACATAGACATAGGATTCTGATAGAGGTTTGTTCCATAGTGTGGCTTCCTTGAGGGCAATAAAGGCGGCCGAGTGCAAGAGCTCGGGAAACTGAAGGTTGTCATTTGCAGAAGCTTTCCCAGCTTCAAAGGCGACGACATCTTCTGGAACCTGGTGTACAAATAAATCTTCGTAATATTGCCAAGGAAGTTTGGCTCTTTCGAAATTGCCTTTCGACCCTAACAGCTGAGCAAAGCTGATGGTCAGAATGTTTTGAGGAAGAAGCATTTCGAAGGCATCATCGCCTTGCTTGAAAACTTTCATCATTTTTTCTTCTGACATAGGGTAGGGCTCATCTTTTAATCGGAAGGCCATGGGAGTTGGAGTCAGTTTTGGGGTTTCTTCTGAAAGTTTGTAAAGCTCTCCTACTCTGCTAACATTTGCCCATTCGCCGTGAACGAGAGTTACGGCTCGTCGTGCTGGTAAAGAGTTTAGATGGATCAGGTCTTTCACGATGGCATCGCTTGGAGCAATTTTACGATTGGCAATATTTAGATAGAATTGGCAGGCAGAGCCGAAGGACATGTCTGGGCTAAGTGGAAAAACCTTTCCGTTGAGTTCAACCGAAGCATTGGTCATCTGTCGATTGTCTGGTAAATCGTGAGTCACCCTATAGCGACCATTAGGTAATTTTTCTATATTTTGAATCTTGGCCGAAGCTTTGCCTTTTTCGTTAAAGAGCAGCGCAGCCATGCTGGCAAAAGAATTGAGTGAGATGAAAAAGCATAAGCTGCCTAACAGTCTCAAGTTTACTTGCATGCCCTTATTCTATCTCTTTAAAGCGCTCAAAAAAAGCGCCAAAGAATATGCCTATGTTGGTGTTGTCGGTGGAATAGCTTTCGTATTCTTTAGTTTTAATTCTCGAGTTGATGTGAATTCCTACTATGAAGCATTGCTCTGTGTCTTCATCGCAGTAATAGAGGGGGGCACCTGAATCTCCAAACCAGGCTTCGCAGTCATGTTCAATCTGATTGCCTTTGAAGAGGTGAATGTTGCATTTGTCTTGAAGGCTGAGCTCCCCAAGGTCGCTAAACTTTCTAGAAAAACCTGCTATTTTCAGATCTTGTTCAAGTAAATGTTCGTGGCGAAACTGGAGCTTGTCAGAGAGTTGAAAATGGCCGCCTTCTCCCAAAGGAGTTTCTAGTTCGAGAAGTGCCCAGTCTTTGGCCATGCTTTCAGGTGAGTTATCTCGGTTGAGTGTTCCCCAGTGCCCTTGTCCAATGATTCGAGATTTTAAGCTTTGATGAGCTCTTCTAGCGGGCAATTCAAAACTAAACTCACCCTTTGAAAATTTATTAGCACCGTCTTCTTGATACTCTTTAGGGTCCACTAAACAGTGCGCAGCAGTGACGATGATGTTCTTAGAGATCAAAGAAGCTGTGCAGAGATCGTTTGTGGGTGTTGTTAGTTTGCCGATAAAGCGAAGTTCACTCTTCCAAACTTCTTTGTGATCTTGAGTTTTTCTATCGATGGGGCCATAGGTGCTTGCCAAGACGTTGTTTCGTTGCGCGGACTTTGCCTGAACTGGGTGGGGTTGCTCTGCGCACGAGCTGAGCACAAGGCCTAGGCTAGCAACTAAGAGTTTGATGTTTTTAGAGTTTCTAGCATCCATGCCTTGACGCACCATATCATAAGCTCGCTTCGAATTCTACCAATAATTCATTCGATTTGGTCAAGTAAATTTAATGACTTAGATCGTGACTAAAAGAAGAAGAGTTCATTGCTTAACGGTAGATAGCTTTGGAGGATTGGCAAAGAAAGAGGCCAACATCACCAATGCTGGATAGAGCATGCTCAAAAAGAGAATGTACTTGTAGTTGCCTTCGCCTTCTTGTCCAAGGCTAAAAATATACGGCCCAACCGCTGATCCTAAAACAATCCAGCTCATAACAGCTCCGGAAATTGAGCCCAAGTGAGCTCTTCCAAAAAGCTTGGGCCAGGCAGCTCCGTGTAGCAAAGCAAAGAGGCCGCTTGATAATCCAAGTCCAAATGCGGTCAATCCAAAACCTAGTTTGGTGTTCAAAAAAGCAACTCCTCCTAATCCTAGTATTAGGCCAAGTTGTTTGGTGGCTAAGAGGTATTTCAAGGGAACGCGATCACTTAAGAATCCACCACCTAAATCTGCACAGATAGAAACGATGCTCAGGGGAAGAAAGATGCTAAAGGCGTGAGCACTATCAATTCCATTGTAACGAGCAATGTTGCTGATGTGAAAGGTCACTGCTGTTATGAGCAGGGCTTGCCCAACCATAGCAAAGTTAAAAACCCAAAAAGTGTAAGTTGCTTTGGCTTGTTTTGCTGTGAAAGATTTTTGATCAACCAAAGGTTTGTCGAGTGCAGGAGCCTCTTTGTCTAGAATGCCTCCATCAATCACGAGGCCGCAATGTTCAGGTGAGCGCCTAAAGAAAAGCCAAGCAAAGATAGACATTCCAATGCTGAGCGAGGCCAAGACAAGTAGGGAGTGGCTCCAGCCAAAAGATTCAATAAGTTTATTTAGAGCCAGTGGTGCAATCCCAAAGCCGAAAGCCACAAAGACACCGCTCAACCCGAGCATCAGTCCTCTTTTGCGTTCAAACCATAGGCCCATCATCGTTCGAGAGGCCATGGTAAGTTGTCCTTGTCCGAAATGCCTGATGCCTAAAAAACACGAAAAAATCACAAGCATCGCAACCCATTCCTGGGAAACTCCGCTGAACTTGTGTAAAAAGCTAATTGCATAAGGAGAAATTCCTAAGAGGGTTAGAAATCCCGCTAGTGCCAGAGTTGCAGTTCCAGCAAGAACTCTCGCGCCAACTTTGTCTAAAATTCTTCCTGCGAAAGGAAGGAGTAAGGCTGAGCCAATCGTGCCCAGCATGTAAACAAGGCTTAAGCGAGTTCTGTCAATTCCTAGGGCTTCAATGAGGGAGTCAGTGTAGACGCTCACTCCCATGGTTTGCCCCGGAACGCTCATAATGATTCCGAGCGTTCCCGACAACAAAACAACCCAGCCATAGTAAAATCCACGCTTCTGAAGTTTTAAGGGGAGGTTGTAAAGTTTCTTATACATTATATTTCGTAACTCAGCGCTTGCTCGCTGTGTTCCTGTCGATTCGTTCGCACCAATTCACAGCGCTCTTTGTTTTTCCGTCGTATTCATAGGCTAGACCCGATTGAAAGATTGCTTTGGAGAGGTCTTGGCCATCGGCTATCACGCGTGCCACGACTCTAAAATACTTTCCTCGCTTAACATCCATAAGATCGATGCGCTTGGCTCTTTTTAGTTTGTTCTCCACCAGGGCTTTAACAATGACGGCCGCTTTCTTCTCACACGGGTCTTTTGTTCGTCGTTCTGGCGTGTCTAAACCCAAAACACGAATACTTATAGATTTACCTAGCAGAGGGTGGACGCCAGGAATTTCGACTGTGATCGTGTCGCCGTCATAGTTCTTTAAATATTTTACACAATGAAAGCTTGTGGCCGTGTGAGTGCAGCTCGTGTTTAGGTTTGTAGTAACGTTTGAAGAGGAAGGTTTTCTTTTTAGTGACGAATTGAAAAGCAAAAGGATGATCAAAATGCAAATAATCAAGACTACAATATTGAATACTTTCTTCTTCATAGTTGAGCTCAGGGGCAGAGTGCATTCTCTAGTTCAGAGTGAAATTCAATAACCTTAGGATCGGCCATGATGGATCTTGCGTCCCAAGAGCTTACCTTTAGTCCACGCGAGCTGCGCACTCGGCTTAAAGCGACATAGGCTTGGCCCGGCTCCCAAAGATTTCTAAGTGTGACCATCGCGTTATCCAATGTGGCACCTTGGGATTTGTGAATGGTCACTGCCCAAGCTAGCGAAACAGGGAAGTTTCTTGCTGAGGCAACTTCTTTTCCGTCTGCATCCAACATGGTGAAGCTCGCCGGCGAGATTTCAACGTCACGTCCATTCAAGAGTGTAATTTGAAGTTCGCTGTCGTCCATTCTTTTAATGTGTCCAAGGCTGCCGTTTACCCAGCGACCTTTCGGGTCGTTGGTTCGAAGCATTACAAATGCGTTTTTCTTTAAGATTAGGTGTTCAACCACAGGAGCGCTTTTTGCCAACATTTGTTTAAAGCGATCTGATCCAACATAGGTGGTTGGGAAAACCATGCTTTCGCCGCCCAATGAGGAGAGTTTGTCGTTGTTGACTCTTTCCACGTCCACTTTCTTGGCGAACAAAACAGAGCCTGTGAATTCCTCACCGTCAAACATTTCGGAGCAATCATCGAGAAGGTTGCTCACTCGCTCGCTCACAATTCCGTGTCTAATGTCGGAAAGTGCTTCACAAAAATTAATGTCTTCTCCAGAACGCATCATCTGTGTCAGATGCACATTCAAAAATTGTGTTTTGTGCCAGGCTGGATTTAAAAAAGCCCAGTCCTTTCTATTGGAGTAACGGTTGATGGGTGGAAGTTGCGCAAAGTCACCGACGGCAATGATCTTGATGCCGCCCCAGGGTTTTGTGCTATCGCGTGAAAGCGAAGCAATGGTTTCCGCAACCGATAGGATTTCTCCCGGGATCATGGATATCTCATCAATGACGATAGCATTGGCGTTGCGCAATCTGCTGACAACACGTTTGTCTCGTAGAGCTCGGTCAATGGTCACTTCTGGACCACCTTCTAGAATGCCTAGACCAAAGAAGCTGTGAAAGGTGCGGCCTCCCACAAGAACAGCGGCTGCACCGGTGCTAGCCAAGACGGGGATGCACTTTCTGTCTGTGCCTTTTAAGTAATTTTGAATAAGATAACTCTTCCCTGTTCCCGCGCCTCCAGTAACAAACACATTCCGGTGGCCGTGAAGAAGTTTCATGGCTTGGGTTTGTTGCTCGTTTAAGCCCTTGTATAGGGTGCCGAAAAGTTCAGGGAGTAAGCTAGATTGTTCCACTACAGGGTTTCTATCAGGGGCCATGGGGTTTAATCCATAGCCCTTCTAGCTTATATATCTGAAAATGTTGCAGCGTCTTTAGTTCGTTCTAGAGCTTCTTGAGGGCGTCGCTTTTAAAGCCACGCTCAAAGTATTCAAAAATCCTAGCCTGGATATAGGACGTGACTCCCAAACGATTTTCACAGTGGCCTTGTTCCAAAAGTGTAGACGACCCCACTTGGAGGTTCTCGGCCGTCAAAAGAATTGTTGTTACAGCTCTTCTTTGCTCCGGAGAGAGGGTTTTCTCCATTTGAGTCAGAATGTTTCCAGTTTCCGTAGCAAAGTGTTTAGCGCCGCTAATTTTGGCAGCCATGAGGGAGCTCAATACCCCGCCAATGGCTAGTTGAGAGACGAGCATAGATTTTTCAAAAGCTGGATAGATTGCACTCACACCTCGAAATGTATTGAAGAGAAAGGCGGGGATGGATTCTGCAACCAATCGTGATTTTTCACTCCATAAATTATAATTTCTTGCAGCTCCCGTTCGATCCTGAAAGAACATGAATGTAAAGTTGAAGGCCATCGACATAGCAAATTGCGTTCGGATCATCGAGGCACCCGAGCTTAGTGTGTGCATGAGACCTTCTCCAAAGTTCATAGGGTCGGTCATTCCAAAAACTTGCTCTCCAAGGCTGAGGGCGACTCCCATCGCGAAGGGGTAGCCAGCAAGGTTAACAAGAGAAATCCAGACGTGGCTCGCTCGAACCCGATTCCCCGTTTTCTTAAAAAAGGAGTTGGCTGCCGATAAAAGCATGTTGAAGGGTTTTGAGAGAGTCTTGGCCGCTTTTGAGAAGAAGTCTTTTGCTGTTATCTTAAGAAATGGGAATTCTTTTTGACTGAAGATGACCGACCAAAGCGATGAAAAGTAAGCAAACTGAAACTCAAGAAAACCCTTCATGTTGGCTTGCATGAATTCGCCACCGTGCTGAGCAAAAGACTCTTTCGACATTTCAGCCGCCAAGCTTTGGTAAATAGGGCGAGCGGTGATCAGATATCCGAGGAGGGGGATGGTTGCAGCGCGAGCTTTACGAATGCGCTCAAAAGCGACTTTGTCTTTGGGGGTTGGTTCAGAGATTTTATTGTAGTCTTCATTGTTTATTTTGGCTTCGACTTGGTAGCAGGTAAAACCCATCTCTCGATTGAGCTCGTTGAGAGTTTCGATGACTTCAATGGCGGTTTCATGAACTTCAAATGGGAAAGAAACGACTCCACCATTTTTCTTCTCTTCCGCTCGGCACCAGCTTCGCAAGTTGAGGGCTTGTTCCGGGTTGTCGCGCCAGTAACGCAGGTAGGAGTCCAATCCTTCTTCTCTCAAAACGTTTAAAGCTTTTTGAGCATGCTGTGGGTGGAGTAGGTCGGCATCGCTTTGTGCGAAGCTACTTTGCCCAGAAAAAACAAAAACACACGAAAGGAGAATTGCTTTAAAACAAACTAAAATTTTCATTGGCCAGTGATCTAGCATAGCCTCTTGGCAACGGACAAATACCGATCTCGTGCTTGCTTGAAAGCACTGGAGCTTCATGCCTGTAAGTAGCTAATCTTTAGGCCCCAGGTCGCCCTTAGAGGAGGTAGAGATTGTTGCAAAAAATCAGTAAAGTTGGTTATTTACTCAATTTCTCGCCTCCAACTTGCGTTTTTGAAGATCAACTCCTAAGTTAACTTTCTTGTTAAGTCTTAAGCTTAAGGGAGCCTTAGATGAGTTTAAAGTGTCTGTTCAATGCAGCTTGCCTATTTTTTACACTAATTTTCAGTTTTGCCAGTCGGGGTGGGGTTCGCCACTGCGAGAATGAGATACTTCTGGATAAGGAGCTTGCTCAGCAGGCGGAAGTAGCAGCTTCAAGGCTTAGGGAA
>JAACVK010000042.1:23507-54797 GCA_009991595.1 bacterium
CCCCCGGGGTGATCGTTGCAGGTCCGACTCGTTCTTATCCAGATTACTTTTATGATTGGGTGCGAGACTCTGCACTTGTTTGGAAAACCCTGGTTAAAGTTTGGGATAGTGGGCTTTTCCCTGCTCTTCGTGCAGAGATTCCTGCTTTGGCCGAAGATTTTGTAAAAGCTCAAAGTGTGATGCAACGAAACGGTGCAGGTGAACCCAAGCACAATGTAGACCTATCTAAATACGAGGGAGAGTGGGGTCGGCCTCAAAATGATGGCCCGGGCTTGCGGATGCAAGTTTTGACAGAGCTTCTAGATAGAGACTTGTTAAAAGGAGATTCAATTGATCTAGCGCTTCGTGTAATCGAAAGGGATCGAATTTATGTGGATAAGGCGATTAACTCGCCCGACATTGAACCTTGGGAAGAAGTGCAAGGCTACCATCTCTACAACCGGCTTCAGATCGCTAAGGGCGCCTTCGATGCCGCTCAGCTTTTTTCTAAAGATGGTAAATTTGCGGGTCGTTATGATTCAGCTCTCTACATGAGACTCCACAATTACATTTTGCCCATGTTGCAAGATCACTTTAAAAACACCGAATTCATCAAGCCCACCTATCGAACGGGTCGAATGGATTCAAAGTATACCGATCTTGATATAACTGTGCTTTTGGCTCATCTTCATGCCGACTTTCCCACTTGGTGGGAGGTCGCTGTGGATGATTCTCGATTGTTAGGGTCGGTCGTGGCCTTGATTCAAAGTTTTGATGACCTTTATCCAGTTAACCAGCAGGGGCTGCCGGGCACAATGACGGGGCGCTATCCTGAGGATGTCTATGACGGTGTGGGCTTTGGAGGCGGTAATGCGTGGTTTCTCTCTACACTTGCAATAGGTGAATATTTTCAACGCTTGGTCGACCATTGGAACTTCCATGACCAATTGACGATTGACCATGGAAACATCTCGCAGCTTAGTTATGTGGTGAATCGTTATTACCCAGGAGTAAAACTGTATCCGGGGAGTTTTAAAAGAGGACAAGGCCTTTCAGGAAGTCCGGTTAGTTTTGACCTTGTGGTAGAATGTTTTCAAAGATTTTCAACGGATCAACTACGCCGAACGCTGTTTCACATAGCCGACGACGGAAGTATGTCTGAGCAGTCTAGTCGTTATGATGGATACATGCGCGGAGCCCCTAACTTAAGTTGGAGTTACGGAGCCTATTTGCGGACCTATCTAGAGCGAATCAAGTGATAAGTGCCTTTGCCTTTGTTTAGAGCAATGGCACTAAGTGATACACCATGAGAGCTAGTGCATAGGCAAGAATTGTGTATCCGACAAAAATCTGAATGGGCATTTTCCATCCGCCCGTTTCTTTTTTTAGAACCGCGAGTGTGGAAATACATTGTGGAGCAATTACAAAGAACATCAATAGAGCAAGTCCAGCGGCTAGGCTTAACTGATGATCGTGAAGTGTCTGAGTCAGTCCTACGATGTCGTCTTCGGCGTTCTCTAGCCCATACAGGGTTCCGAGTGTCCCGACAAACACTTCACGAGCCAAGAAGGAGGTGAGAATCGCAACGCCAAATTTCCAGTCCAATCCAAGTGGAGATAAAACGGGTTCAATGGCTTTACCTAGGTAGGATAAAAAGGACGTGTCCAAGTGATCAGCGCCGTTAGGGAAATAGCCTAAGAACCAAATCACCATAGTAACAGCAAAAATAACTCCTCCAGCTTTTTGAATGAAGGCCCACGAATCAGAGCTCACCTTCCTCCAAAGCGGTTTCCAGTGAGGCCATCTATAGGGAGGGAGTTCTAAGACAAAGGGAACGTCATCAGGGGTGTTCTTTGCCCATTTTGACAACATGGCGCTAATAAGAAGAGCGACAACAATTCCTGTAAGATAGCAGGCTAAGAACGCGAGGCCTTGGTAGCCAACGAGTCCACCAAAAAATCCTCCTGAGGGGATGAGGACTGCAACAAATAAACCATAGACGGGAAGTCTTGCCGAGCAGCTCATTAGAGGAAGCACCGCCATTGTGATTTTTCTCTTGAGGGGCGATTCAATAGTGCGCGAGGCAAATATTGCGGGAATTGCACAAGCGTGACCTGAGAGTAGGGGAATAAAACTCTTTCCAGAAAGACCAAAAAAGCTCAGAGGTTTGTGGCAGATAATGGCAGCTCTAACCAAATAGCCTGAATCTTCTAAAAATCCGATTATCAGGGTCAGCACGGCAATTTGAGGAACAAAAACAAGAAACGAGCCGACTCCACCAAAGAGGGCATCTTCAACAAAGTGAGAAACAAAACCTTCGGGGAGTCTTTCAACAACCCAGGAACCTGTTGTCGAAATGCACATGTCGATGAAATCTATCATCGGGGTGGCCCAGGTGAAGATTGATTGAAACAAGAAAAGCATGGTCAAAAGAAAAAGAGCTCCACCAAGCCAGTTCGATAAGAACAGGCGGTCGAGGCGGTTTTGACTTTTTAGTATGAGCGAAATGTTGGGGAAGAGCTCAGATTCAATTTTCTTAGCTTTGTCCTTAAGCGAGGCAACACTTCCCTCGAAAGATAGTTTGGCATGAAGGTTTTCAGGGTTATTTTTGGCTTGAGTGGCCAATTCTTTAAAATCTGCAAAGCCCAGAGATCTCCTGGCTGAAACTCCAATGGTTTTAACGCCAAGGGCTTCTTCTATTTTTTCAATTCTTAGATCTATTTTTCTTAATATAATTTCATCCATCATATTAAGAGCAACAAAGACGGCCTTATTGTTCTGCCGACACTTTTCAATGACCTGAAAGGCAAGGTAAAGGCTTCGCTGCAGGCGGGTGGCGTCCAATACACAGACGACCGCGGTAATTTGGTCGTGATGTATGAACTTATCAAAGTTTTCGACTGCAATTTTTTCGTCTTGAGTTAGCGGATGCAGGCTATAAACGCCCGGAAAGTCGACAATTTCTAGTTCTGGGTCTTCAAAGTAGCTACCACTAGTAATTTCGACTGTGACGCCTGGAAAGTTTGCAACCTTACGT
The DNA here is from genome assembly GCA_009991595.1 of bacterium. Lineage (GTDB taxonomy): Bacteria > Bdellovibrionota > UBA2428 > UBA2428 > UBA2428 > JAACVK01. The sequence continues at coordinate 26,524 of JAACVK010000042.1, forward strand.
TTGAGTCCAGTCAGCTGGTTAAAAAGAAGGGTCTTCCCCGAGTTGGGGTTGCCCATTAATAGTATTTTAGACATTTGCGACTAAGCCAGAAAAAGAATTGGGCTGCGCTTCGTCTATAGATATTCTCGAGGCAACGTCTCGAGCAATCGAGAAAACACTTCCGCATACTTGATAGACTCGAGGGCCACCAAAAGGAGACACCTTTAAGCAGACAACACTTTCACCATCACGTATTCCAAGTTCCACTAAGCGTTGATATTGAGAAGAAATGATCGAAGAGTCTAAAGACCGAATCACTGCTTCACTCTTTTCGCGTAAATCCCACAGCTTTTTCATAACTTCCATTAGAAGTACCTCTTTTGATTTTGAGAATCAATATCAAAAAGCTGATTTAGCTCATCTTTTTACGAACATCTTTGAGAGAGAGGCACGAGTAGGCCTTGCCCTCTAAGTGTCAGAAAAGTAAGGGTTAATTTTTTTGAGCTCTAAGCCAGGAACGTTTTTGTGCGTTAATGAGGAGCGTGTTTCGTAAGAGTTGGATTGGCGAGGGCCTCTCTAGGGGGGGGGCCCACCAATCGAGTTTCCTTAAAATAGGTAGCTTGCGTAAAGGTCGAATCCGTAAACTTTTAGGGATTCTGATCCATCAGAAACCTTGTTAAGGAGGTTAGAGTATATGATTGGTTCAAGGGTAAACATCTGGCCGTTTGAAAGTCCAAAGTCAAAACCAGTTGCAATGAGCAAAGAAGTGTTGAATCTCTTGAAGCCAATATCCTTGTAGGTAGAGTCTTCCGTAGTTGTGGAGCTTGCTCCGAGTGCGCTGGCGGAAAAATCAAGTTTTACTTTTCCTAATCCATAAGCTGGGTTTATGCCGGCCCCAAGTCTAAAATGACCAGTTTCGCTTGTGGGTGTTTTCCAGTAAAAAATAGTAGGCATTTCCAAAAAGCTTTCAGTCAACTTAAGATCAGTGTTAATTGTAATCCCAAGTAACGATATGTCTCCATTCCAACCATAGCTTCTTCGTGCCCAATGCAAACCTGTTTGAATCGTGTAGCTGTCTCCATCTACGCGCATGTTAAAGCCAAGGGTTGGTAGACCTACTTTAGTGCTCTTTTTAATGACTCCGCCTAAATCCGAATCTAGGGAGCCTGCTTGATAATCTTTGTTGGGTGAATTGAAACTTAGGCCGGCGACTGGGCCAAAATGTAAGTCCATTGACCAGCTACTTTGAAGAGAAAACAAAAATAGAGGAATTAAGTAAAAATATTTTTTCATGGGGAGCAATCTAGAGGCAGCTTGAAGGATCGTCTAGAGAGCGTTCAAACTTTTGACGCCCATTTCTCGGTTTTCAATTGCACGTGTGTCATGCTGAATGGGTGCCTAAGTATTCTGTTCACAAAATACTTTCTCTCGCTTTTCTTGTTTGCCTTTATGCTCCTTACTCCGGGATCGCTGCTCCACTATTGACAGCCTCTGTTCCCGAAGGATCTCAGCTATCCCTTAAAGAATTCTTTGCACTTTCCTACAACAATGAGCACGAGCAGCCTGATTGGGTGGCCTGGCAAATTAGTCCCCAATCCTACGGACCTTGGAGGAGAGACAATGACTTTAGGCGAGATCCCGATATCGTGGACGGCTCATCCTATGAGACACAATTTAGAAACAGTGGGTTTGATCGTGGCCACCTAGCTCCTGCAAGCGAGTTTAGCTTCGGCCAATCGGCAATGAGTCAAACATTCTTGATGAGTAATATTTCTCCGCAGAACCCAGATTTCAACCGACATGGTTTGTGGAGGAAGTTGGAGCTTTTTATAAAAGAAAGAATTGAATTAGATCAGGAGTATTTTATTATTGCTGGACCGATTCTAAGCTCTGCTTTGCCTAAGTTGCCCGATAGTGTTGGAGGAGACTCTAGAGTTTCGATCGCTGAGAAATTTTTTAAGGCAATCATCTGTCTTCGCTGTCGTCGCCCCAGGGGGATTGCCTTTGTTTTCCCTAATAGTGGCTCAGCTAAAGATATTTTTTCTGATGATTTTGTTTTCTCTATCGACGAGCTGGAGCGCAAACTCGGAATAGATTTGTTTTATCAGCTAGACGATAAGTTAGAAAATTCAATCGAGCGTCAAATAGATCTGTCTATGTGGCGTCTTCAGTAGGTGGCTTGCTGCTTATTTGGCTGCTCTAAAGGGTTAAGTCCTGTTTAAGTTTGGCTATTTAAAACCCAAGAAGATGAGAGCCTGGGTTTAAAATTCGTTCTGGTTCCCGAAGCTCTATTTCTTGCTTGTTAACCCACGCTCTACCTACGGCTTCAACTGTAGACGTCCATGAGTTGATGGCTTTGGCTGAGCCTGTAATCGAGGCCAGTCTGTTTTCCACATTTGCGAAATTGTTCACTAACGGATTGGCCAGTCCATAAGCCCAAATTTCTCCAGGGTGCCCACTGACTTGCAACACTCGGGCGAACCTCGAGGAAGCTGTGTTTTTAGGAGTTTGGATTCTTCCACTTTGCACTTGCTTCGGTGTAAGGGTGGGGCCCCAAGCATCTAGTTCTTGCCATAACTTGTTGTTGTCGAGCATATCTTGCCAAATTTCCTCATTGCCAGTTGCCAAAACAACTAGTGGAGCTTTTAGGTTACGGGAGTTTCCTCTGGATCGAGGAGATATTTTAAGGGAAAAGCCATTTGAGTCTTTAGCGAGTTCACTCACTCTTCCATCTATTCCTTGAACGCTTTTGTCGTCGAAAAACTCCGGAAGTAAAGTTTTGTAGCGATCAATAAAAATTTCGCGCTTAGAGTGGGATTGGCTAGAGTCTGCCACCACTTCCAAAAACTCCTTGGAGTTTTCTAAGGAGGCGCCAATTATGAGGACTTTCGGTTTTTGTTTAAAACGTTCCGGTGAGTTTTTCCAAAGCCTGAGTAGGGCCTCTGCGACAGTAAAGGCACTATGGGCGTGCCCCACAATCACAACTTCATGTGGAATCTTTGTTTTGCTATTCTTGCTCATACGGGCTGCACTCAAAAATGAAAGAGTTGAATAAAGTCCGGTTTGGGCAAGGGGCTCGTCGCCTTTGGCTTCAGTCATGGCTTCTCTTAAAGCCTTTTCGTCTTTTCCACGTGCTATGTGTCGAAGACTCTGTTGGCCGGGGCCAACGCCCATTCCGAGATGTTGTATTCCGCTATAGTTTCTGGTGGTTTTTTTTCCGTTAGCTCGCTGTTCAATCTGGATTGCCAGCCCAGCATTCAAGGAGCTAACTTTCACAAGCTCACTGTTAAAAGCAACGGGAATTTTCGAGAACCAAAGATTCGTTAAAAACACAAAAGCGGTCTCGTTCGAGTGGGGAGGGCGTCCAGTGAATAAATCAGAATGTTGAACAATGCCGTGGGGGATAAAATTAGCGTCTTTACTTGAATCAAGGGTTGGGGAGTTAAGTGTGAAGTCTTTGTCATAGAAGGTGTTTAGGGCTACGTCGCCGGATTCAAGAATTAACATTTTCTTTCGATCGGCTTCGCTCAGTTTCGCGCGAAGAGTTGCGCTCAATGCGGCCGTTGAAGCTCCGGCTCCCACCATTACGGTTTTTGGCTGAATTCCTTTGGCTAAAATTTCAGAAGAATACCTCGCTAGCTCTTGCTGAATAACATGGTTTATGGGGCTTAAGTTTGTTCCTAGTGGGCGAGCTAACTCTAGTAAGGAGTCCCTGTCATAGCTTCGAAGGGCTTTGGCGATTTCTCTTTTGAGCTTAAGCAAATCAGCTTTCGAGTATTGATCAACTGTGACTTCGCATTTCGACTGAGCGGCATCAGCGCTCGTATTACCTAGCAGCGAAAAAACACAAAAACAAAGAAGTCTAGAGCTTCTTTTAATGGTCATTCCTAATTTTAAAAAACTGAGCATAGATTGAGCTCTCTAATATACCTAAGTGCCCGCCTTGGAGCAAATAATAATGGAGCCGGCCACGGAGATTGAGTTGATGCCTTCGGATACATGGCCTAAACTTTTCTCTCATGAGAAAGCAAAGTAGTTTGAACTCTAAAGAAGATTCCTTGAATTGTTCTATTTGCTTAAAGCATCGAGACTTTGAGTTGGTAACGGGGGCAGTGATTGCTCAGCTTCATGGTGTTACGATGACTCATTTTCCAGTTGGCGACGACAATTTGCCTACCAGAGCCCATTTGTTGATTGAACCTCAGCGACATATAATAGATCTTTCTGATTTAAAGGACGATGAGGCTGTGGCTCTAGGATTGCTCATTCAAAAAGGTGTGCGAGTGTTGAAGGCCGAGCTCGGAGTTGAGCATGTTTATGTTTTTCGTATCAACGATAAAACAGCTCATGTCCATTTTCATTTGATTCCTCGATATGCCGATACGCCTAAAGAGTATTGGGGTTTGAAAATCATGGAATATCCCAACCGGCAGAAGATTCATATTGGGGAAGTGAAAGAATTGTCGGTCGCTCTCAAGAGCGCCGTCGACTTACTTTAGTTTCTCTCCGAGTCCATCGCTTATGGTGCAGCCAAGGTTGGAGAAAGATATTTGGTTGGAGCTAAAATCTATTCCATTGACTAAAACCAAACTGTCTTGGCCATTCTCAATTAGGCGGATAGTCGTGTTGGCCTCGGTTCTGTGGTCACGAAGCTCGAATGTTTTGTTGCCGTCGTTGTCTTTAGCTTTGAATATTTTAAGAATTCCTTTAAAGAGGACTGTTCCTGAGCCAGCAAAGGTCACAGGGCGAATCTCGGTGAGTAAGCTGCCATCTTTTTGCAGGTATCCTAAAACCAAATAGCCGGCGTCCGCCACTCCTTGTGAAACGCAGAATAAGTCTTCCTTTGCTTCCTCTTTTTTTTCAGTGCTCTTCTTGGCAGTCTCTTTGCCTTCGGCGGCTTGACGCTTAAGCGCGTCGTGAAGCGGACTTGTAAAGCCTGAGATGGAAAACGCAAGGGCGGTAGATAGCGTGAAGGCAAACCTTAGTTTTAAAATCATGCCTAGATTGTAGGGGCTTAATCGATTGATTGGAAGCCCTCTTAGATCGTTTTCGTTATGAATCAGGTAACTGCTCGTATTTTGGAGCCTCTTCTAGATGACAATCCCATTGGGCTTTGCTTGCCATGAAGATGTGAGCCGTCGGTTTAATGTCTAGTTTTGTGTCGAGGCTTCCTGCAGGGACCAAAAGACGGCCATTTTGGCTTGGTCTTGGAAGTGCGGATCCACAGTTTTTACAAAAAGACTTTATGAAGCGCGTTTCTCCCAGTTGAAAGGTTGAAACGTTCTCTTCTCCACTGAGCCAGTTGAATATTGCTTCTTTGAAAAAGACATTCGAGGCATGTGCAGATCCAGTCTGTTTGCGACACCTGGAGCAATGGCAGAGGTAAAAGCCAGCCACAGTGCCTGTGAATTCAAATGTTGTTTGCTTGCAAAGGCAAGAGCCTCTATATTTTTCCATACTGCTTTCCCTTTTTCATTTATAGCCAGACTTTCAATAAAAATCTATTCTAGTCGAGCTGCTTGAATAAAAACGAAATTGAAAGTAGTTTTGACGGTTGGATGGGAAGCGCCAGAAGCAATGAATCAAAAAATCACGCATGGATGTTTCTATTCCTTTGCTGGGTTGTTACTCTAGTTGCAACAGCGGGAAGTCTTTTTTTTAGTGAGGTGATGCATTTTCCTCCTTGTGTTCTTTGTTGGTATCAGCGAATTTGCATGTATCCTTTGGTATTTATCTACTTCGCAGGTCTTTTCCCATTAAATCGATCGGTGTTGAGGTTCACTGTGCCATTGTTGTTTACTGGTTGGATCATGGCTCTCTATCACATTCTTGTTTATCATGGAGTAATCCCCGAAAGTTTAACACCTTGTACAGAAGGTGTTTCTTGCGCGGCTGTTTTTTTTGAGTGGTTCGGCTTTATTTCAATTCCTGTTCTATCTTTTACGGCATTCACTGTCTTATTAATTTTATCATTTTGCTTTAAAGTTGAGGTTTCAAAATATGAAAAATAAAAAATTAGTAATTTTTATATCGCTATTTATTGTTGTCGCTGGCTTTATCGGTGCCAAAAAGCTTTATGAAAAAAGCTTAGTCCAAAAGATGGAGTTTTTAGCCTCTGACAACTTCAATACTTTTGTTCGTGACTATTCTCCGGTGCTCGGTAGTCCCGATGCAAAGGTTTACATCACTGAGTTCCTAGATCCAGAGTGCGAGTCTTGTCGTGCTGTATACCCTGCCGTAAAAGAAATTATGAAAGAGTTTGAGGGCAAGGTAAAATTGGTTGTTCGTTATGCTCCTTTTCATGGCAATTCAGTAATGGCCGTAAGAATACTTGAGGCGGCCAGAGCCCAAGGAAAATATTGGGAAGCTTTAGAACTACTTTTTGAGAAGCAACCAGAGTGGGGAGATCACCACAACCCAAGACCTTCGTTAATTTGGACCTATCTTCCTACAATCGGCATTGATGTTGAGCGTCTACAAAAAGATATGGAAAACCCTATCATTCTTACTCGTCTACAGCGTGATGTCGAAGATGGTCGAATGCTTGATGTCCGACAGACGCCGACTTTTTTTGTGAATGGAAAACCTTTGACTAGTTTTGGAATCCCTCAATTAAGGAGTTTGGTTAAGGATCAGGTCGAGCAGACTACGTATCAATAGCGTTACTTTTCTACTGAGGTCTTATGCTGTCTGGTCTTTCACAAAACTGTGGGTTTCTATCGCAAAAAGCGGGCATTTCTGCTCTGGTTCTCAAGCTAAGTTCTGGAGTTGAGGGTAAAAGATTTCTCGGATTATAGTAGAGTCTCGAGACGCCCATATCTCGAAAGACGGGGACAACCATGTCGGCCAAATCACGGTCGTCTAGGTCGTATTTTTCTTTTATGATTCTAGAAAAGGTCCCACTGGAGAGGTTGTATTGAATGCTCCCGTCGGGGTTAATTTGCATTTCTCCGGCAGCACTCACTGGCTGTTCGCCTGCGATTTGAAAATGTTTCACGCCTGGCTCTAGACTGTTGTTTACTCGTCCGACGGTGATGTTGCCGTTTGGGTGAAGCGTGTAAGTGTAGTGACCGGACGGAAGTTGACTAATGTTTGCATTCTCTATGATTCTTCCGCTTCGAATGGCCTCCTGCCTATCTTTGAAGTCATGTATTATTTGCAAGCGTTCGCCGTTGGTGCCACGTCTGATGTTAATTGCTTGATCTCCTGTGTCTCTAACGGTGATGTTGTATTGCTTGCGCATCTTCACGTGTAGTATTTCGTCTTGAGTCTTGCCATTTCTAGAGAGCGAAAGCGGAGAAATCAGCTTTTTATAGCTGGGGTTGTTTAAGTCGCGTATCGCGACCTGGTCGCCTTCGTATCCGAGAATTTCTACTTCTAAATACCCTCGAGATGTTTTGTAGTAAGCGAGGTCGCCTTCATTGGGCAAGGTTCCCGAGCCTCTCAAAAAGACAGGTCTATTGTGTTTGCTGGGCTTTGGGAGTGTTCTAATGCTGGTAGCTGCATCGGCTTTGTATACTTGCTCTTTCTGGGCCTCTGAATCTATTTTGGAATATTTTTTCCATTTAAGCTTGCAAGGCACCTTGTTCCAGATGGAAGCGTCCGAGTTGCCTGAGGTCAATAAAAAGGCGGCTAAAAGACCAAGCTTGTGAAAAAACGTATTCATTGCTGTCTGGCTTGTAGTTTGCCACAGACTTGAATCATTCAATATTAAGACTGTGTTAAGTTTAGTTCTGAGACTTCGTTTGATTTAGGCTTAAGCCGAAGTGTGAAAAGTTTTTAGACGTTTATTTCTGCTAAAAGGCGTAGTATTTAAATCGTTCCAACCAGGCCTTTTCCCGTGGGTCTTCAAGTTTATGTAGGAGCTCTTCGCATTTTTCCATTGCCTTCCCATGTTGGGGATATGAGATGACGGCGCTTTCTGCAGAAGGGTGAGCGTTCCAATCTACAGCTTCAAATTCTTTCACATAGGTTAAATTCCCTTTTTTTAGAATAGAGCCTTCTCTTCCGTTAAAGAACTTTAGATGATTCTGATCTAAAAAGGAGAAAACAGATCGTCTCAAGATAACGGTTTTCTCGCCTTTGCGATCGGGGTCTTTGATTTCATAGAGAGGGGTAAAACCCATTTCCTCTTCGTAGTATCGAGTGGTTGATGGTCTAAATGAGACCGCAATAATGTCTCGATTGAAATAGTTATAATTGGCAAATGGAGAATAGCCATGCGGACCATGATTATAGTTTGGACGAGTGTAAGCGAATACACTTCCTCCTTCGTGTCTCATGGTTTGGTAGCCGGTGCGATTAATAAATTCTTGCGAGACTTGGTCTTGAGTGTGAAGCAAAAGCTCATGGGCACTTACGATGTGGGAGAGGAGTGGAGTGAAGCCTCTGGGGCTGTCGCCCGAACGAACAAATGATTTGAACTCCACCGATCCTCTTGCTGCCACCAAGGCCTGCATGTTGTGAGTCGTGCTTTGGTCTAAAAAGAAACCCAGAATCTGAACTTGATTTGCGATGTTCTTATTGTGATGTGTATTTGTGGGGCCAGTCGTTGAGAGGTTTATGTGTTGAGCCTCAATCTCAACCTCGGGTGCATATAGGTGAAGGTTTATACCGTTTGCTAGAAGTCTTCTCTCAATAGGAGTACTTTTGCCTTTGGCGATGCTGATCATCTGGTGGGCAGCGTCAGGCTTTTCAAAATCTGTGATGAGAACAAGAGTCCTCGAGGCACTCATTAGCTCGGCTAAATCTGGTGAGTTTGAAAACCCTAGTTTCTCGTATTCACTTTCAGCGAGCCTTTTTGCACTGCTACGAATGGCGAACTCTGGGTGAGAGGGAGGAACTATTTTGTTATCTTCTCCATCGCCGTTTAAGACCCATACCGAGTATTTTTCTTCTTCGAATTCGAAGGTGTATTGCACCATCGCGGCTAGAGAAAGGCAGGGCCGTGCGGCGAGGATAAACGAGGCTATCCGGAGAAGGGTTTTTAGAAAGCTAATTTCAATTACCTCTTTTGCTATAGGCTAACAAAATCAGACGAGGCTTAGAAGGATAATCTTCAAGCCTCAGTGAAGTGTCGGAAATACTTCAAAAAGTACAGTGATTTAGAGGAAAGCACTGCTGCGATCAGCAGTGGCGGCCCTATGAACGCGGTCAGACTATACTCCTAAAAAAAAGCTGCTAATCTTTTTTAGGAATCTATGAGGCTTTTAAAAATATTAGTTACAGTTTTTGTTCTTTTGCTTGGAGTTAAGGGTTCTTTAGCTCTGGATGCCTACTGGCATCAGGGGGCTGGCACGACCAAGTATAGGATGGTCTCCAAAAAGTATTGGCTTGATTGCAGGCGAGCCATTAAGCATACCGAATTTATTCTTTACACATTGGGTGCTAGGAATATTCAAATTAAGTGTTTTCTTAACGGACGCCGTTACCCTGTTATCGACCTTAATTACAAGTTCATTAAGTTGGAACTGGAGCAGGGTGATGCTACACGCGTGACTCCAGCTTATTGGGGGCAAGTTCAAGAGCAGCGCGAAGGAATGTGTGGCTTCTATACACATATTCTCAATGAGCTTATGCCCAGTTTTCCACATCGGGAACAATCCATCTCGAGCAGCTGTAAAGGAGAGCTTGGGACTGTGGAATGGGGTGCGGAAGCGTTGTTGCCTGATCTAAATTTTCTTTAAATAAAGGTGCCTTTATACCCGTGTTGTTTTATTGTCGGAAAACTTAGGAAATAACAGCGTGAATTTTAGTATTTGGTATCAAAAACAAACTGGAACAACAAACGTCCCTACTCCTTCAATTGAAGCTGTGCTGGCACTTGCAGCCGAGGGAGCCACGGTTCCCTTTATTTCCCGTTACCGCAAAGAACGCACCGGTAATTTGGATGAAGTTCAGGTCCAAAGCGTTATTGATGAAAAAGTTAAATGGGACGATCTTCTTAAGCGCAAAGAATTTGTGCTATCTGAGATAAAAAAGCAAGACAAACTCACGCCAGAGCTCGAGAAAAAAATACAAGAATGTTTTGCTCCGCTGCTTTTAGAAGATATTTATCTTCCTTATAAGCAGAAGCGTAAAACAAAGGCGACTTTAGCCAGAGAGGCTGGCCTTGAGCCACTTGCTGAGTGGATTTGGTCTTTGGCTCACAAGCAAGATGTGGAAGAGTCCGAACTTTCTGTAGATGAAATGACTAAGAAGTTTCTTAATCCTGACAAAAAGGTAGCAACCCTAGAGGAAGCTCTTCAAGGTGCTGTGGATATTCTTACCGAACGGCTGGCTGAAAACTTAACTCTTCGAGAGCATGTGCGTACCGTTCTTCAGAAGGAGGGGGCGATTTGCACCTCTAAGGGAAAGAATGCGAAGACGCCAAGTAAGTTCGAAAATTACTTTGATTTTCATGAGCCTATTAAGTCTTTGTTGAATTCAAGGAACTCTCATCGGTATCTGGCCATTAAGCGCGGCTGGCACGAGGGAGAGATCTCGGTAAAAATTACGCAACATGATCAAGAAGCCGAGTTTGAGAAACGTCTCCTTGAGCCTTTCGAGCAAGAGGCCTTTGTTGCTCAAGCTCGTGAAGATGTTGTTGCGGTTATGCAAAAATCCGCTAGGTTAGCTTTGAAGGTTTACGTTCTCACCTCCATTGAGGCAGAAATGCATAAGCAGCTCAAGGATGTTGCCGACGAAGCTGCGATTGAGGTCTTTTGCACCAATGTGAGAAATCTGCTTTTAGCCGCTCCTTTTGGAGCTAAAAGTGTATTAGGGGTTGATCCTGGATTACGCACAGGCTGTAAACTTTCTCTTATTGAAGACTCCGGAAAATTTCTTACGAGTTCGGTCATTCATATTCTGTCTAAGGATGAGCGAGAACAGTCCAAGAAGTTTATGGTTGAAATGCTTAGCAAGGTGAAAATTTCGGCTATTGCCGTGGGTAATGGCACAGGCGGAAGAGAGACCGAAGAATTTATTAAACTCTGTGTTAAAGAGGCGGGCGTGAAAATTCCGGTGGTCATGGTGAGTGAAGCGGGTGCCAGCGTATACAGTGCTAGCCCAGTCGCGCGAGAAGAGTTTCCTGATTTGGATCTAACTGTGCGTGGTGCCATTTCAATTGCACGTCGTCTACAAGACCCTCTAGCTGAGCTTGTGAAGATTGAGCCCAAAAGCATTGGGGTGGGGCAGTATCAACATGATGTCAATCCCGTTACTTTGAAAAAGTCACTTTCCTTTGTTGTGGATTCTTGTGTGAACCACGTTGGAGTGAATCTAAATACCGCGTCCGAATTTTTGCTATCGCATGTTTCTGGAATTGGGCCCGGTCTTGCAAAGGCGATTGTAACTTTTCGTTTGAAGAATAAGTTGTTTAAATCCCGTCAGGATCTTCTAAAGGTCGCTCGATTTTCTCAAAAGACATTTGAGCAAGCCGCTGGATTTTTGCGCATTCCTGATGCAACCAATCCGCTTGATAATACGGGTATTCACCCTGAGCGCTATGCAATATTAGAGGATGTAGCAAAAAAAGAAGGGTGCTCTGTTAAGGATTTAATCGGACCGGGCGTAGAAAAGTTTCTTAAGCACCAGGAGCTCAAAGAAAGCATCGGCGAGTTCACTTTTGACGACATTGCTAAAGATTTAGAAAAGCCGGGTCGAGATCCACGTGAACAGTTTGTGGCCTTGAGTTTTAGAGAAGACATTCATGAGCTAAAGGATTTGAAGCCCGGGATGAATTGTCCGGGTGTGGTTACAAACGTAACTAATTTTGGCGCATTCGTAGACATTGGTGTTCATCAAGACGGTTTGGTGCATCTGTCGCAATTGGCGAATCATTTTGTGACCGATCCAAACGAGGTCGTAAAGCCCGGTGATCGTGTGAGTGTTCGAGTGATATCAGTCGATATCAGTAAGAAACAGATTTCTTTGTCTATGAAAAGCGAAGATTCCGAACAGAGAGCACCTAAAGCCGACTCAAGGCATTCTGGACGAGCTCCTCAACGTTCCTCAAAAAACAGACCCCACCACTCACAAGGCGGTGGCGGTCAAGGCTCTGGTGGTCGAAATGCTCCTCGATCGAGAGAAAAGACCATTGATCCGAATAATCCTTTTAGTAAGTTGGCAAATCTCAAATTGAAATAGTGTTCTAGACTCCCGTGTGACGGACTTTTTTTAGAGAAAAGTCCGTCATGCTGGACTTTCTACATTCAAAACAAATCAATCGCTTCAAGAAGCAGGCACAGAAGTTGCATCAGCAGCTGCGTGTGTTCGTTGAGGAGGATTTGAATGAATATTTTTAATACTGAGGGAAGTTACTACCCTCGCTTTTTGCTTAAAGCCGGACTAACAGTCTTAGCCTTAGGTAATAGCCTATCTCATGCCTTACCGATGTTGGGAAAAGCTTGCAGTAATTTTGAAACAAATTACCAGCAAGTTTACGTAGACCCTTCCGATGGCAGTTTAGTCAAGAAAAGTGTTCCGCTTCCTAATTCTTCTGGTGTTTTATACGATAGTGACTGCAGAACAATGTATGTGCTCCCCCCAAAAGTAGGTGTCTTTACTCTGTCTGGTTTAGCTCGAATTGATGCAATGGAATTGTGTCCGATGAGGTCTCAGCTGCATCAAGAAATGTTTGATCGAAATGAGAGAATGCGAGAGATTGAAGAAAAGATCATTTCTCTATCTCCCGATGATCCACAGGCTGCAGGCAAGCGAGAGTTCTATCTGGGGCAGTTAGCGTTCCAAATTGAGTTTCAAGATCAGGACAAAGAGGAGTTAGCTTCTACTTCAATACATCCAGGTTATACTTCCTCTGTCGAACTTCAGGTCGAATGGGATGCACTGGTCAATCAGTATGAAGCACTTAATCCAGGATTGAGTGTCATTGCTACTCCCTTGAGGGCAAGTTTTCTAACGGCATCAGTGAAACAGCAAGATGCTTTGGGCAATGTTGTTGTTGGTGGTAGTCATTACGAGCCGCTTAGATCTGTTAGTATTCCTGGAATTGCTTCTGCCCCAGAAGCTTTCGATTGGATCGAGGGGAGTGGGGGATCAGCTCCGGTCGTTATTGATGGCTCATTTGGCGCTCAAATTGTGTTGAACTTGCCTGGAGCTTGCCCTTTTGAAGAGGTTCTAGACGCCGCACGATTGGATGGTCGCAGTTTAAATATTGCAGACCTTAATAAGGAAGCCGTCAAATTGGCGATGCGACCTTATTTAGTTGCCAATCTAACCTATTTCTACCCAGTTCATACGGATACTAATTTCAAGATTGAGGTCGACATTGATTCTTTAGTCGATGTCTTTCAGAGCATTACAAACGAGAATAACACTCAAGTGAACGTTAAGAGTGTTGTGAATCGAATCAACGAACTGACTCATAAGAATGTTATTAACGTAACTTGGGAAGCAGGCGCAGGTAGCGCCACAAACAAGAGCATCGTTGACATCGCAGATCTAAAGGATCGTGTCGCAAGTGCCGTGATTTCGGACATCTTGAATCAGTTTGGAACACCGACCGAGGCCTTAGAGCCCATTGAAGACGTTCCCTCGCCTGATGATCCTCATTATGTGCAGAAGATGTCTCGATATGTTTGTCATTCTAAGAGCTACATTTGGGGGCTCAAGAAAAAGACTCATTGTCACTCGGAGACTTACGACTTGAAAGTTCCTACCACAGGCTGGGGTCAGTCTATGAAAGAATTCTTTCAAATGGCCAATATCACCCATGAAGAAAATTGGAAAGTAAGCAATACAGTCTTTCAAGTAGGAACCCTTACGTTTTCAAAATAAGGAGAAAACTCGATGTTTAAACTTTTAATTCTTTCATCAACTTTAGTGGGAGCTGCCGTAAGTGCAGCTCCCCAAGTCCAGGTGTTCGAGATCCCCTTCGGCCATGGAGGTCAGGTGGTTAAAGCTAGCTATCATTTAGACACGGAGCATTGGACCTTGCTTCCCCCGAAAGGAGTGAAAGCAACAATTACCCCGAGTAATGGAGCCGAAGATTTAGAGACAGTTGAGCAGTGTGATCGAAAATTCAATCTCTATAAAAGTTTTGACAAAAACTTAGCCAAAGAACGAATTCGCCCTAAGTCATATCAGGGCGAAAATCCCTTTATGAAATTGAAGATCGTATACGACGGGTTTGTTCCGTACGACCCGTTGTTTCAAGTCGAGATACGAAAGGTTGCTCAGAAACATTCGCTGTCAATGGAAAGCTTTCCGGCAGATGCCCAGGCTTGGGGTCGTTCTGTCGGAGAAGTCACTCGTAAGAGTGACATTAGCTTTGTCTGGGCTGATAATGCATATTCAAATTTCCTAGGGGTAGAAGACATCGAAAAGGAGCTGCTGCAACAGTGGTCCAAATACACGGCCTTCAGTGCCACAATGAGAGAAGAGCTTAAAACTCCAGCCTTAGATTTAGTTTGCGACCTTTTGACGGGTAGGCTCAAAGTGAAGATTCCAGTCGATGTTTGGGTTACCAATGTCGCGGCCAAAAATAAAAGAATTAGCGAGGCGGATTTTATTAGAGTCTATCAGAACCTTAAGCAGACTTGGGTGTCTCAGCCTACGGTCGGGCTTCCTGATCATGTAAAGGCGTCCTATTCGTTAGCATCTTCCTTTCGAGAAGAAATGGGTAGGGGGTTGCTGACCAATCGAATTGAGTCAATTTCATTAGCATATTCTGAGTTCTTCGATTCAAATACGGATTTGAAGCCCCTGGGAGCTGTTTCACTTAGGAATCTTGTCGATAGTTTTGCTGAAGACACGGTTCTTCGTTACGACTTTGAATATCAACTAGAGATCAATGGAGCTGATGCACCATGAAAAATATCTTAGTAATCGGTGTTGTTTCGATTCTTGCTAGTTTCAACCAAGCACATGCGGATGAAGTTTTAGTCGATCATCAAGCTCGAGAAATTCGTCCGAACTACCGTTTGCTCCCTAAGACCCCTTTGGCCATTAAGGTTGGATACAGTCGCGAGTCTCTCGTGGAGATTTGCAATGGCTGGGTTAAAGAGGAAGTAGATGCCTACGAGAATGCTTGGACTTCGAAAAAGAAACTAAAAATTGCTTCTCACTTAAGAGACCCATCAGTTGTTTTGGCCAAGGTGGATTTTTTTCTTCATCCTAATCTAGATGAAGAGGTGATGTTGATGAAAAAGCGGCACCCGTCGTATTTGATTAAAGGAGTCAAGAGTCAATTTCTTAGCAAAGCCGAGATCGATTTTGGCTACTTCTACCTGTCTAAAGCCATAGGGCTTACAAGTGTAAAAGATCGTTTAAAGAATGAATTTGTAAGTTCACTAAAGGCTGACCCAGCAGCCGCGGAAATCAGTTTTAAGATCTTCGAATGGGATTTTCTTTGTGATTTGTTCACAGATGAATTTCGATGGGAAGTAGCTCTGGAGATTGAAGCCGAAGACCGAGTCGTGATTGATGAGTTGATGTCAAAGACGCAAGCCCAACAAATATTTGCTCATATCCGATCTTTATCTAAGGCGCTTTCTCAAGAAGGTCAAAGCGAAGATCGAACGCAGTTGCTCTCCTCATTGGTTTTAGAGGAGACCTTGTCAAAAATGACTTTTTCAAAACCGCTAAGCAAAATTGAGCTTTCTAGGGTCTATCAATCTTACTTTGATGCTAATAGTTCGCCGAGGATCGACATTGATGCTGATCAGGTCGTCTTAGAGACGGGAAGTAGAGAAGTCTTCCCTGTTAGCACTAATAAAGCAATTCAAGTGAATAAGAATAATGTCCAGTGGACATACGGAGGAGAATAAAATGAAACTTTTAAAACTTGCTGCCATAGCAGCTCTTGCTCATTCAGGAGTGTCCTTTGCAATAGGGGCACCCCAAAAGTATAGCAACTGTCCTTCGAAGGTTAAGATTAGCAACCCAAAAGACAGTGTGGGTCACTTCTTTAGTAGAGATTGCTCGACTGTCTATGTGTTGCCCCCAAAGACTTCTGACTTTGAGGTTATTGGCCTAAATTCAATGATGACCCAACCAATTTGTAGCGCCATTGATAGCATGCAAAGGCAATTCTTGAGTGAAATGATTTCATTGGAGGAGATGATCGACGAATTTGGTTTCGATAAGAGCCAGTATAAGAAGCTAATGAAAGAGGTTAATCAGAACAAATCGGCTATAAATAAATACAACGGATATAAGGCCACCTACGATGTGGCACTTCAGCAGTATCAAGATTTGATCTTGAGTTTAAACACAGAGTTAGAAGCTCTCGAGTTGAATCCAAAAGGTTATAGCGATGCACTTTTAAAAATTAAGATTTCGAAACTGGAACGAAAAATTAAAGACGCTAAAGAAAAGCGATCTGAGGTTGAGATAGCTTTGGCTAAAATTAATGCAGCTTTGGTTTCTTTCACGGCTAACATTCAGGATGCCGAATCGAAAATCACGGTAATGTTCGAAGATCGACCTGAAATAGCAGACAAACGTGCTTTGATTGACGACGCTATCCAAACCTTTGTGGAGGACTACGGCTCCAAGAAGGGGGCAGATGCATCAGTTGCTTTCATTAGTAAACACAGTGATCTCGTTGAAGAGTTTAGAGTGTTGAACAAGGACTCTGGTGTTGGCTTCATTGAAATGCCAACTAAGCAGGCCTTTACTTTTACGGTTAAAGGTTTGGGCGGCTTGGAGTTACCTGGAACGGTTAGCGTTGCTGTGAAGGGGGTTATGGCTGGTTTTGCTAATGATCCTTCCCAAGGGGATGCAATGCACTTTGGAGCTTCTCTGGGAGGGCAGATTGAACTCTCTCAGATTGCTGCTTGTGCAATTAGTGGTGGTCAACAAGGGCTTGATCCAGAAGAGCTTAAGCGCCGTGCCTCAGCCGTCATTGTTGGCAATGTGTTCTTTGAATACAATCCCCAGGTTCATTACGGCTACGAAGCTAAGTATAACAAAGCTGAGATGTTTAGAAGAATAGTAGAAACCAAAACTAAAGGAGGTTTCTTCTCTACAAAATCCTTACGTGAGATAAGAGAATCCGCTGAATTCAATCAGAATTTCCAGATAGAAATCTTTGAAGAAGAGGCCGGTTTGATTCCCGATATGAGTGCTCTTCGCGAAGAGGTGAAATCTCAGATTTTCGACGATGCTATCAAAGACATTACAAAGGCCCATGGGTTGTTTGCCGGAAAGGACATTTCGGGAATGCCAGAAGCCCCTAAGGCCGCTGCACCGATCTTGGCCGATGGTCTGAGAAAATGCCCCCATCTTTACTGTCAAGTAGGAGCAATTGTAGTTGATTTTGCCCATGCCTTGTTCGGTTCACAGTCGAGTAAGGACGATTTTTTAAGACAGATTGATTATGTGACCACCGAGAAGGTCGACGCATTTACACCAGTGCAGCTGTATGGCAGCTACACTTTTTTACCAAAGAGGGAAGAATAGGCAGTGAAGCAAATACTAACGAACACCTTAGCTTTGCTGCTTTGTTCAGCTTCAGTGGCTCAGGGATTCATGTGGAATCCCTGGGCTTCTGAGGCGATCTTGCCAAAATCGGGAGCCGTGCTCGACCAGAGCTTCGCTCGTTTTCTTCAACCTGATTTGGAGATCTCCGGAGCTCAAGAAAACTATCAAAGCATTGACTCTGATTGGGTGCTTTCTTGTCGTCATTTAGAGATGAAGTTCGAGCGAATGAAAGAGTATAAGTTTTGGCTTACAAATATACATCTACAAATGAAAGAACTTCGCTCCGCGAAAGAAATGAGCAACTTGAGGGAGTTAGAGCAGGGATATTTAGATCTTTTAAAGACTTTGCGAGCCACCCTTCCTAGTGAGCTTTTTCTACCAGTTGCGGAAGTAGAGTTAGTATGGAGACTTGGCGAACAAATTCGTCAACTGGATTTGAGTTCTTCCTCGGCCGTTCTTCTCAGATATGGACATGTTGAAGTAGCTCCTACTGAGAAACTTGTAAGTGTTCTCATGGATCGAACTAGCCTAAAGCTTGAGGATGGTGAGTTGCTTCTTCAGACTCCAGTTTCAATGGCTGATCTTTGCTTTGAGCAAGAGCCTCAAATTGTAATTGCAGAAAACTGTAATGTTTGGAGTGATTCAGCGGATTCTCTTTGTCAAAACTCCCGAGTTGTCGCTTTTAAGAGTAACTTTAAGGAGTTTCCTTGGAGAAAGCTGTTTCATAAAAAGAGTCTCAAAGAGGACTATGGATTAGAGGGCACTCCATGAGGAATCTCTTTTTCCTTGTTTTGACGTCGCTTCTGATTCTCACAGAAGCTCATGGATCCCAGTTCATTGATAGGCTTTTTGAGAATCAAGGCTACTTTTCGCTTTATAACTGTGATGTTGAGCTCGTGTTAAGTCAAACACCAGAGAATTGCCTAGAGGGAGTCGATTGTAGATTTCACTTGATGATTTACGCAAAAGACCGTCTTCGTGGAAACGAGATTGAGTTTTCTCATGTCTTCGATCCAAGGGATCATAGAGCAGTCGAAAAAAATGATGAACTGCTCAAAGAATTTAAGTTGGATCATAATTGGATTCTTGGAGAGTTAAGAGGTTATCAACATTTTGAGATGTCTCTAAATGATCGTCTTGAATTGAGTGCAATCGAAATTGCAGAAGGTGTAGTTCCAGTAAAAGCCTTTAAAAGGAGGGTTCGATGTTCTTCAAATCCCTATTAAAAATGTCGATTTTGTCTTTTCCCTTACTTGTAGTGTCTTGCTCTAAGAAAAATTCTCCAAGTTCGGGAGGCGGAACCGCAGAACACGGCCCCAACGAGTCAACTCCAGGTAATAAAGAGAGTCAGACGAATTGTTTGAGAGGCGATTTAGATGAAGAGCGGCTTCTGGAGCTAGTGTTTGATCTTTCTAAAAGTTGGTCTCGAAGCTCTGATGTTGTCCGCACAATGGAGATGGGCAAGGATAAGGCTTTGTTGTTGGGAGTTCTTCTAGAAGAGCTTCTTCAGAAAGAAAAACATACCTTAGTTAAAACTGTCCTAAAAAATGAAAAGGAAGCATTGCTTGCATTATCTGTTCTATTAGCAGACGAATCAAGCGGAGCTCCGAAGAGCGGTCTGACGAAGTCGGCCATTAAAAAATTTAAAAACTGTGAAGGGAAAAATTGAAAATGAAAAAAATAATGTTATTGGTCGGAATGGGTGTATGTGCACTTACTCAGGCGGAGTCCTTGGGGCAGCTTTCGATTTCCAATATGATGGATGAAAAGTTCGAGAGCTTTACAGTGAGGGTGGAGAACAGGGGGGATAGAGATTTGTATTGTCACGAGCTATCGTTTGAAGCCATCTATATGGATACGGAAAGCTATGTAGAGGTGGCTCAAGAGTTTATACCCATTGTGGACTTTTATGTGCGAAAGAAAGAAGAGTATCAACCGGGAGCTATTAGATTGGGGGCCGGTCAAATCAAACTAATAAGGAAGCAATACCCAGGTGCCGTCCTTAAGAGTGTGAGGCTGGATCTTGATCTCAGTGATTGTGAAGAGGCCACTTTTGAACTCTTTGCTGAATTTGCTCCCAAAACAAAAGATGAGCATGCGGCGATCAATATTATTCGTTCTAAGTTTGGTGGGAAGCGCCTTAATGAGATTCAAGAAAAGATTCCTCATATTGATAGACTTGGTCTAAAGGAAACTGGATTGAAAACTGTAAAGCCGTTGGAGTTCTTTTTTGATCTAGATGTTTTAGATATTTCGAAGAATTCGGTATCCAATCTCGCTCCATTGGCAGAACTCATGGAACTAAGAAAGTTAGACCTTTCCTATACTGCCGTTCGAACCTTAGCTCCCTTGTTTCCAAGAAATGATAAACTGGCAATTAAGGCCAAGGGGGTGAATCTTCGAAACCCATCCGAGCTTGATAGTTTTAGAAAAGCTGGTTTGATCATCACGCATCACTAAACAAAAGGTGATGATTAACAGAACAAATAATACACCCGGCAAGACTATTGGGGTGCTTGCCGGGTGTGTTGCTTCAAGCGACTTTGATAAGTTCGATTTTAAACTTGAGAGTTGAGTGTGGCTCAATCGCTCCGCCGGCGCCATGCGCTCCGTAAGCTAAATCGGATGGAATGAAAAGCTCCCAAACGTCACCCTCTCTCATAAGTTGAAGAGCTTCGGTCCAGCCCGCTATAACTCCGCTGACTGGAAAGGAAATGGCCTCCCCTCTTTGATACGAAGAATCAAAGACGGTGCCGTCAAGTAGACTGCCTTCGTAGTGAGTTTCTACGGTAGAGTTCAGGTCAGGAGTGGCGCCTGTTCCGGTGCTTAGAACTCGATATTGTAAACCTGAATCGGTGACTTTAATGTCTTCTTTCTTCTTGTTCTCTTCAAGGAAAGTCTTCCCTTGAGCTTTGTTTTCCGCACCGGCTTGCTCCGCAAGTTCTTGAGCGGCCGATTGGAGTTTTTGATGAAAAGCTCCCATGATCTTTGCAGATTCTTCTTCGTTGATCTCGCTTGGCTCTTCAAGAAACGCAGAGCGAACACCTTGAAAAAATTCATCAAAGCTCACGTTAATGCTTTGTTTTTTGAAGTCGCTGCCAACCTGGCGGCCAATGATATAACTAATTTTTTGCTCTTCTGTATTCATGGAAATCCTTTTCTTCTTGTTAAAATTACTCCCTTACCTATCGTATTTATGATCTTTTGCCAAGAAATTCGCCTTGGTTTTACTTTCTGTTTTGAGAACAAAGAAGTTATCTTTTAGGGTGTGAGTATTTTGAGCCAAAACTCGCGATAATCTTCTTAATAACATTACCTTGCAACTGTGAGGGGAATGTCTTTTAATCAAAAGAGGTGAAATTGAGTTTAAAATTCTTTGCCATTCTTATGTTTCCCACCAGCTATCTAGAAGGGGTTAGTTGTGAGTTCGAATTTAGTGATGCCGGGGGCCACGGCTTTGGTGGTCACGAGAAAGACAATTGAGTGTTTTGATGAGAGCTGTGTTTAAAAATTTAAAAAAGTGGAAGCATCGTGCTGAGGAAGCTACAAGGTTAACTCACTATCTTGGTCACTCCGTTTTTACGAATACAATTCTAGGTAGATTCCCGCCGCCTAGAAAGGCTAGAGAAATGGGCCCTTCAATCTGGGTTGCTCTAAAGCATTGGTGGGATTGCGAAGAAAAAGACAGGCAGAACATTGAGAACGGTCTCTATTTGGCTCCTGAAGAAATTGTCCCAAGACCCAAGGAGTTTTTGTGGAAGTCTATTAAATCATTTGTCGATTTATGGGATGTAAAGAAACGTATTGAAGACCGTGACGTTAGCTTAATGGATTCCTTTACCGAGAAGGTTGGTTTCCCCAAGTATTACACTCAAAGTTTTCATTTTCAGACGGATGGATATTTAAGTTTTCATAGCTCAGAATTATACGATCACCAGGTAGAAACGGTCTTCATGGGAAGTGCCGACACTATGAGGAGGTTGGCCTTAGCGCCCATAGTTAGACATTTACAAACTAAGAAAGCCGGATCTGCCGCAAAGATTTTAGATGTCGCATGTGGCACCGGTAAGTTCACTCGAGAGCTGTGTCGTAACTTTCCATCGGCAAAAGTGACTGCAATGGACTTAAGTCCTTGGTATCTTAAGAAAGCAAGAAAATTGTCACCACAGGCAACTTTTTTGCAGGGGAATGCCGAGACAATTCCAGGCAAGGCTAATCGCTTCGATGTGGTGACTTGTGTATTCTTGTATCATGAGCTGCCACCGTTGGCTCGTGAGAATGTTTCGCGGCAAGTGCTGAGAACCTTAAAGCCGGGTGGAATTTATGTTCATGTAGACTCTCTTCAAAAAGGAGATGTTGGCGAATTGGATGGCTCACTGGAGCTTTTCCCAGATCTTTTTCATGAACCCTTTTATAAAGGTTACGTTGAAAGTCCGTTAGAGAGCCAATTGCAGGAACTGGGTTTTGAGATTGTTGAAACAGAGCTAGCTTTTTACTCTAAGATCACGGTTGCACAGAAATGTCTTTAAAGATGGAGGGCGCTTTGCAGTCATTAAAGAGGTTTTTTAATCCTTCTATGGTGGATCTTGCCATCGATTTGGGGACACAGAACTTGTTGATTAGTGATAAGCTACAAGTAATTTACAATGAAGCTACTTTGGTTGCTCAAACTGATTCAACCCGAAAAGGGGATCAATTTGTTTTTGGATCGAAAGCAATGGAGGTTGAACGAAGTTCTGCGCCGGGTTATTCGGTCCATCGCTTGTTAGAGAATGGCGTGATTGTTGATATGGACCGAACCTCCGAATTTTTGGAACGAGTTTTTAGACCAATTGTGAAAAGACCTCGAGTTTTAATTACTCACCCTCTGGATATCTCAGACATAGAGCGAAGAGCCTTTCGTATGGTTGCAGAAAATGCTGGGGCTGCGAAAGTTGTTTTGATCCCAGAGCCTGTCGCGTTTGTTGCGGGGATTTGTTCTAAGTTTCGAGATCGAGAGTCGCTACTAATGATTGATGTTGGTGCAGGAATCTCTGAGGCGGTTTTGTTCTCCAGAGGAAGAGTTGTCAGCTTTGCCTCAAATCGGGTAGGCGGACATGAGTTGGAGAAGGCTTTGATTTCCTATGCCAGAAGGGTTCGAAAATACGAGATTAGTCAGTCGGCTTCTATAGCGATTCTCAATAAGATTGCTTACGAAAGAAACGATGCCTTTTTAAAGAGAATCCCCCTCTTAGGTAAAAAGCTAGAAACAGGTTTGCCTGAAGCTATCTTTTTTGAAGTCAAAGAGGTGGAAAAGGTTTTGGAACCTCTATTCTTGAAGATTGTTGAAACAGCTCTCCAGGTATTAGATGATTATCCGCCGGATATGTCAGAAAAAATTATAGAAGAGGGTGTCTTCTTTACGGGGGGTGCTTCTCAGTTCCCTCGGATTAAAGAACTCCTGGCCGAAAGAACTACTGTGTCTGTAGTGGATGATAGCCAACCACTTTTGGGCGTTGCAAGAGGAGAGATTCAAGTCCTTCATGACAAAGGCCTTTTGGAGTTCTTGGCGAATGAATACGATTGAATGAAGACTGCAGAGGTTAAAGTTAGACTATTTTACAAAGGACGAATGTTTAATGTCGGCACAGATAGCTCGGTGCTGGATTCTCTAGAATTGAATGGAGTTGTGCAAGTTCCCTTTTCCTGTAGGGCAGGTAACTGCAACTTTTGTCTTCTTAAGCTAATCTCTGGAACCCTCAATGAGGAAGCATTTTATAATTTAGAGGGCAGCCAGGTCGAGAAAGACATGTTTAAGTCTTGCGTTGCATTTCCTCAGAGTGATTTGTATTGCGAGTAGATCACTCGCAATATGTTTTGCCCTTCAACAAGTTTTGAGGGCGATTTGATTGCCTCCAGAGAGAATAAATAATATTATTTGGACGAGGTATGTTTAAATCCAATATAAAAGCATCAGTGTTTAGCTATTTGTGGGCCTCCCTAATAGGTGCTATCGGATTTTTAGTGGTGATTGGACCTTATGTGCTTTCTCCCTTTAATGTCGATTGGGTTTGGCAGGTTGAATGGGCTACCTATCAGATTCCTTGGCAGTTTTTTAAACACGAAGGCTGGCATTGGCCGATTGGAAGCATCTCTGGTTTGCTTTGGCCTATGGGTGCTTCGGTTGCGACAACAGATGCACTTCCATTGGTTGCCGTGCCTATGAAGCTTTTCTTTTCTTGGGTAGAGAGAGATTTTCAGTATCTTGGCCCCTACCTTTTTGTCTGCTTTGTGCTCCAGTCATGCTTTTCATTTAAGATAGTCTACTCGCTTACTCAGAATCGGATTTTTTCGATAATAGGCTCTGCCTTTTTCGTTTTTGCGCCCATATTCATCTCTAGAAATCATCACATCGCTCTTTGTTCTCACTATGTTTTGTTGTGGGCTATTTATCTGGCTCTTCAGTTTGGCCGTTCTGACTATAAAAATTTCCCACTTACGGGCCTATTTGCTGTAAACGTGGTCACCGCCCTTGTTCATGCCTATTGGTTGTTTGCCACCATGTTTATAACCTTGTTCATGTTGGTGTTTTATCTCTTAAAAGACGTTTCCAAGAGGCGCTTTGTTTTTACAATGTCTTTTGGGCTGATACAGCTGGGAGCGGTTTTAGGTCTTTACTATTTGACTGGTTTCTTTGCTATGAAGGGTATAGGAGAGAATGAATGGGGTTATGGCAATGCTAACCTACTTAGTTTTCTAGATCCGATGACTCGCCCAGTTCTACTTCCCAATATCACCTTGTTTTCAGATGGGCAGCGAGAGGCTTCTAGCTATCTTGGCTTGGGGATGATTGTTCTGTCTGTTTTTGGATTAACGCAAATTTTTAGGCGTGTGTTAGTTATTCGTTGGAGAAAGTATACGCACTTATTGCTGGCGGCTCTTGGTCTTTGGTTTTTAGCTCTTTCAAGTTCGATTACATTTTCCAAGTGGGAAATAGTTAATCTTGATTTTCTATATACCATTTTTGGGCCCATCCCCCAGATGCTTCGATCGTCAGGAAGAATGATTGTTATTCTGCACTATTGCATCTTTATGTTTGCACTCTGGTGTCTGTATAAAGCCCCTCAGTTTAAGCTTAGAACAAAAAATATGCTTCTTGGATTCTTTCTTGCGCTCAATTTGTTTGATACTCACGCGATCATTGCCCATCAAAAGATTCGGGGAGCTTCTCCAACTATGCAATTCATGTCTGAAGAGCTGAAGAGTTACCTCAATTTTCAGCTTCAACAAGAGGATGAGATGCTCCCTATACATCTAGTAGACTTCGATCCAAGTTGTCCGCGCCCTCCATTTTTTCTTGAGACGTGGGTTCAGTATCCCGTTATGAATTGGGCTGCTCGAAATAAAGTTCCAGTGACTGCTGGGTCTGAAGCTCGTATGCCTTACGATAGAATTCAAACATTTTGTAAGGATGCTTATCAGTCTTTGGTAGATAAGAATCCGATGAAGCTATTGTATATTTTTAACCCAGTTTATTGGCATCATTACGCTGCTCATATCGATCCAAGCCATTGTGAAGTATTCCCAGATGCCATTGTTTGTAAGTTTTAAAATACGACAGTTGCCCACATCATTTGGCAGGGAGCAGTTAGAGCTTTTGAGGCTTCTTTTATTCCCAAAGCTTCTATGGGGTATATTGCTCCTAAATCCCGGTAATGTCTCACTCGTGGAATTCGGACTTGTTGAACAGCTTTTTCGACCATTTCTTGAGGTCGTAACGACTGTGTTTCTGGTGAGCCCGAGAACTCTCTAAAAGGTATGCCCTGTTTTACATCGGCGAAAGGCCAAGGAGTGTCTTTCAGCATTCTTGTTGCATCGTTTGTCTTCGCAGCAGGGTTCGTGGCCAATTCGTAACCTGTGTCCATTGAAACTCTGACTTGTTTCCAATCGTCATCAGTCATTTCAATGTGTGCAATTTTCTTGTTATGGATTCTTGGGCTTTGTCCTCCGAAGGCTCCCGTTGAGTGGACGGCGTTGTGATGAACGCCCGTGAGTATACTAAAGCCGCACGTGCCCATCATTAGAGTTGTGGCTCCATTTAAATACTTATTGCCATTTTTTCGGTAGACTCCGTCGAGTGAAGCTTCAGGGGGAATTTCATCGTTTCCGACGGCGGCTATGACTCCGGCGGCCGCGAAAGTAACCCCGATGCTACCAAGACATGCCTTCTTCGAGGCTCGGGCGCGAGTGGCATCGTGAATGCTGCTAGTTTGTGAGGATTTGTATCGCTCCAGAGCATCTAACATTCTCTGGTAGTGTTCGGGCTCGCTGTTAGCTTCGAACCATTTCCAAAACTTTGCCGTAATCTGATTATGAGTTTCTTCCAGCAGTGCTGTTGCTTTTTTTCTGGAAGCTTCGTCTACAGTCTCGCCTCTTAACAGTTTCTGGAAATCCATCTGCTCTTGAGGAGATAGATTGTTGGAGGCATGATTTTGCAAAACCTCATTTAGCTCACCGTTAAAGACGAATTCCGACCACTTCTCCTCAAAACTCCTCAATGAGTCGGGCATTGTTTCAGACTCAACATATTTTTTCATGCTCTCGCTAACAATATGTTTGGCGGTGGCTCGATCGGCGCCGCGGACGTAGCGCAGTCGGTTGAAGTCTTCGATAAACTTGGATTCCTCTCTGTAGGCTTGAATTGATTGGTGTAGTTCACCGGCAACCTGACGAGCTTTAAAGCGCTGTCGAATCTGGGCGGCGGCTCTCTTTAGGTCACCAGGTGCATAAATTAGATCTGCCGAGCAAAGTGCGGCCATAAGCGCTCCTGAAATCATTCGAAACTGAAGGGTTACCTTTTTCCAGTTATCAGTTGAAGACTGGCGGTAGTAGTCGGCTAAGCCTTGTGACATTCCTTCTGGAGCCGGTAGATCATTTTTCAGGAAAGAGTTCCAAAAGCTAAGCGTCCAGTCCGTGACCGAGGTGTAGGCCAGCACACCGGTTGCGCAGCGGTATCCTGAAGGCCAGCTGATACCACGAGCTCTAAAAGAGCTTTTTAACTCAGAGAGATTCTTTTCCACTCGAAGCAGAGCCTCGGGATCGTTTTTGACTTTTTTCGAAAGTCGGCTAATGAAGCGAAGATAGTTAAGTTGAGATTTCTCAATTCGCTCTAAAAGAATTTGTTGTTTTTCAAAGTCGCTTCCAAGGTCGAGTTCTTGAAAAAGCTCATCGATTTGAAGCTGGGATTGCGCTGTTGTGAAATCGCGTAAAAGATCAGCGTTGCCTATAAAAAGCTGTTCGGTAATATTTGTGATAAGTTTTTGTTCGCCACCTCGTAACAACATAGTTGTATCTTGAAGCGCTTCTAGATTGTTTTGTGCGCGAGTTAGTAATCCGCAAAACAGACAGAGCAGAGCAAGAATGTTTCTCACACTGGTTTGCTGTCTCCCCGTATTGCCCATCTCTATCTTCCATTATGGCAAAAATCGATGGGCCTAAACAAGGCTTAAACCCCTGCAATTAGGAAGTATTTACAGGTTTCTGCGACCAAAGCTTAGACAACTGTCTATATATATTCTGTTTTAGGTGGTGCTAGGGGGGGCTTTGGCGCAAGTCGTGAACTTCGAACGTGTGGGAATTGCCGAGTCCTTTTGTGATAATTATGCGAATGTCGTCCGTTTCAAGCTGGTCTTTTAAAAGAACTGATATTTCTTGCAGTCTTGTTTGAGCCTCTTCGGGGCTTCTTGATACCGCATCAAGTATATTGCTTAAGTAAACGGTAAAGCTCTTGTCTCCAGAAGAGGACTGATGTTCTTTTCCAACTTGTTTCCAGAAGTCTGGGCTCCGGTAATTTGTTCGTGCAAATTGGGCATTGGTAACCAGGGACTTGGTGCGATCAAAGGCCTCTTGAGAGTTGAGAAAACTGTATTCAGGGTCCTGAACAATTTTACCACTTGGATCATAGTTCTCTAGATTGCTCGGAAAATAGCGATTAATGAAAGCTTTGTGAATAGTTGTGAAGTCTTTTAGGCGCCCTGTATCGACCGGAAAGTTTTTGCCAACTTTTACGTCGTTAAAGAAGGCCAGTGCGTTCATTTCATCTCGGTTAGAGAGTTCTGGCGCGTTTCGAATTTGTCTTTGGGTTTGCAGGATCTTTTCTGGGTCTCCTGGGCGATGTTTTCTGAGTTCCCGCTCAACCTCTGCAAGTGAGTTCAGGGGTTGGTCTTCTGGGAGTTTGATCTGAAACATGTGTTCTAAGAATTCTTGGGGAGTTTTAGAGATGCTAAACAATGTTCGGAAATAATGGTTCTGAGTGACAAGGGGTTCGTAGCCAATGTCGGCAATCACGTATTTTTCTGGTCGAACTCTTTGGGCAATATCCCAAGAGCTGTTGTTTCCAAACCCAATAAAGACATCTGTATGATCGAGTTTCATGGGTAGTTTAAAAAGATCCCATTCATTGCTGACGATGAAGGATACTTGGCCAGCGCCTAGTGAAATTTGCTGGTCTTCAAAGAAAAGCCTCCCACTTTGTTGAAGTTCGTTGCGAAAATTTTCGAGGCGATTGAATTGGATCGGGGGCGCAGCTGCGGAGAATGAAAAGTAAACGACTCTGACTGTGACATCGCAGCGATCGGTGGCTGTTGCTCGCAAAGGCAATAGCAGTCCAAATGCTAGTCCTAAGGAAAAAAGCGCAATGGTCGGCCTAAATCTCATATACAATCTCTGTTCATAGATTATCGGCTATTTATGCTGGGCGGCTAAGTTAAGATTCTGTAAAGAGGCTTAGTTTTCGGCTCTTTGTGAAAATGAGTGGGTAAAAGTCTAAAAATAATCTTGAAAAAAGGGCAAAGCGAGCCATCTGTTAAAAATCCGTTAAGATAAAAATC
>JAACVK010000016.1 GCA_009991595.1 bacterium
ATGTGGGCAACGGTTTCAGGCGTGCTCGTCTTAACTTCCTCTCGAATTCTTTCTCTTAGCTCTGCAACCCAGGTTTTTATCTTCTCCAGAGATTCGATGGAAAGTGCGTGTTCTTCAATTTTGTGGAGTCCGGGCTGAGAGTAGAGCTCTTTAGATTGAGAAAACCAATAAAGATTAAGTCTTTCAAGAGTGCTTTTGGAAAGCGTTGGGGGGGCGTAGAACTGACCTTTTCTGTGTCGATAAAGAGCTCCGTCGAAGGTGACAAGTTCCAGATCGGCCAAGATGTGAAGGGCGTCGTCTATTTTTTTAATTGATAAGTTTAACTGTCGAGCCAGTTTAGCGCTGCTGTGTTTGAGTTGACTTTCATAGCGAGATGTTTGAAGGGCAAGAAACACAGTGGGAGTCCAAGGTAGGGTGAAGAATTTTTCGGAGAAGTCTTTTCTGTGTGAGGGAAATCCAAGCTTTGAAAGATTTTTTTCAAATCCAATAACCTCGCAAAAGGTGTGCAGTCTTGAGCTTAACTGGTCAATCGCTTCTAGGAATGTGTGTAAAGGAATGTCCCGCCTAGCGCTCTCCCAGTGGTTGTAGGCAGCCGGAGTTTTTAGTCTGAGAATGTCGCCGACCTCTCTCAAGGTGCGTTCTCCGCGTATTTCCTTTAGGAGTGGAGCAATAAAATTCTTTTGGGTGGCGGTGGGAGTTGTGCTCGCCTTCTGCTTTGGAAACACCCTTGGGGCCACGATGGCCGAGGCTATGTCTTCGAGGTTTAGACCTTTCTTGCTCAAGAGAAATGCGTACAGAGAGGCTCTGATGGGTGTTTTGCCCGCTAGCCAGTCACCCACTCTGTGTGGCCTTATCTCTAGCTGTCGAGCAATTAGGCGTGCACTCTTGTTGTTGAGTGCGCTTTTGAAGAGCTCTATGGCAAGGCGTTGGTATTTGTCTTTCAAACTTTCCCGAGAATATGTCGTTTTTGTATAAATGTCAACAATAAATATACGACTTTTACTACAAAATAGGTAGACAGCCTTTCAATGGTGACTTCCATCAAGCAGGATTGAGTGCGTGTTGAATAACAACTTTAAGAAACGGAGAAATGAAATGAACAAAAAACTACTTATTAGCTTAATGACTTTAGGAACAACGGTTTCGGCGCATGCATGGGAAGGGCCAATCTGTAGGCTTGATCGGGATCAAGAGATTGTGCTGACTCTCAAGAGTTTGGCAGGAGAAGAGCCTGGAAAATTGATTGTGAACTTTGATGATAATGATGGCGAGATAGCAAAGGTTCAGGTTGAACCCTCTTTAGATTACTTAGACACGCATAAGGTGACTCTACATTATACGGAAGGAAGCTCTGGAATTGTTGGGGTTATCTTGCAGAGTCCTTTGAGCAAAGAAGCCTCAGTTCGCTATGAGTTCGAGTTTAGACAAGATAATGATTGCAGTGGAGCCAGCATAGAAGCTCAGTATAAAGCTGCTAAAACTCTATCGGAGCTTGTGGCGGAATATAACTCTAAGGTTTTAAAAGAAGCCCCTGCCTTTGGATATGTCCTCACAGAAACATTGATCACAGATTCCATTAAGGAGCAGTTTAAAGGAATTACGAGTGATTACAGAGATGACTATCTGCTCATTCAAAACGGCGCTGTGCCCGAGGGAGTGCGTTTAGACTACCTAGAGGGCAACGACAGCTTCTATATTCGTCTTTCTGTTGAACGAGGAAACGTTGGATACTCCCTTAGGGTTGGTGAAGACATAATTCGCTAGAAATAGCGGAATAGCTTGGTTATGAAGACGAGGGTTATATGAGATTTATTACAGTAATACCATCAACACTGTTGTTTCTAAGTTGGCTGGCTACGGCAGAGCCAGAGATGCAGCTAGAGCATTCCTTTCAAGCGGATGGCAGTTCGTGGGGAACAGATGATGATTTTCGTAAAGCCCTCACTCTTCCTGAAGAACAAATTCCAGAGTTGTTTAAAACTCAAATTCCTAAGCGGAATGTGACGGTGGCTGATGTTAGAGATGTTGAGCTAGCCAAGGGACGTTTTCAAAACAACAAGGCCTATTTATACAAAGGCGACATTCGTCTTTGTATTTCTTCAAATTTGCCTGAGCCGAACAAATCCTTTCAAGAAGCCGTTGAGACTTTCTTAGATAATGTGTCCGCTGTGGCCAAAGAAGAAAGACCGTTTGGTTTGAAGACGGTTGTTGTCAACGAAGAAACGGACCTTGCTTCAAAATGTGACCTTTACATTAAGCGAGGAAGTTGGGATCAATTTCCTTACCGTTATCTTCCGGATGGTGGACCTAAAAATCAGAAGTCTGTCTTAGAAAAAGTTTATGGGCTTTATTATAGATGGAATGACACCGCTTTGCCGGTCGTGACTTTGCACCCTGAATTAATTTTTAGTTACGACCCTCCCAAGAGCTTGTATGTCAGTCAGCAAGGCGCAAAAACGTATGTGGATGCGCGAGTGCTTTTTTTGCACGAAGTGGGGCATTTCCTGGGCTTTAATCATATAGAGCCTGACTCCAGTGGCTTTGCCTTTCCAGAAGCTACGGTCATGGGGGTCCACCATGAGGATCGTGATGAGCGTGCACTTAGTTTGCGTTTTAAATATGCAAAGAACCTTTGGAGATATTGGGATGCGTATCAAACAACCATCTATCGAAGGGTGTATATGCGGGAAATGTCGGAAACCTGTCAGCTGCCACCACCTGTGGACTTTAGGCCACTGCCCGGTGGAGCTCTGGATGCTGCTATTGAAAAAATAAATAGTGAAATTGAAAGAGAGCAACCTTGGGGAGCCTTCAAAGTGACTAAAGAAATGTTGTTGAAGGCTGTTACAACTAGGAAGCTTTGGGATATGGAGCCAGTTTTTTGCCCGCAAGCACAAAGTGTTTACAGAAACATAGTTTCAGAGCTATCGGAGCTTAAGTTTTTTTCAAGTTTGTCTGATGGCAAGAGGTCTTTTCAAGTCAACTTAACCTTTCGGCATCCCGAAATTAATTGGGGTTATGGCTTGCGTATCGGTGATCTTGTGATCGAAGGGGGGGGCAGTGAGAAGATTTAGAATAATCTTTAAGATAAGTTCGCTGTTGTTTTTGTTTTTGACTGCAGAGAGGGTGGGGGCAGATCCGAACTTTGAATACATTTGTATTATGCCCGGCGATAGAATCTTTTTAACCGCCCCAATGATTGAACTTGCCGGTCCAGTTGAAAGTCTTAAAGAAGAGTATGAAGGGGATAAGCTCTTTAAGTTTAAAAAGGGTGAGGAGCGAGACTCTTGGGTTGATCGCTGGGTTTTTACTCCTCAAAAAGACTTGAGCGTTCACATTGAGGCCGACGATTACGAGGACGAGGTGATCTTTGATGGAGTTCGTTTTCTTCAGGCAGACGGAAGGCTTTACACTTGGATTTCTTTACGGGGCGGACCTGTAAATGGTGTTATCCATAGAATCGTTTTTTCAGTCGAGTATCACGGCCGAGTCATTCGAAGAGAAATCCCCATCAGTGTGGATGTTCGTCGCACCTTGAGAGCGTGTAACTAAACTGAAGGTTTCTAACAATTTGGCTTACATGCCCCATAGCCACTGGAAGAAGACTTCTTCATTCGTTTGAAATTATAGGATTAATGACTATATCTGAGGGTGCTTAGTGCCGTAAAAAAATTGTGAACAGTTCGAGTGACCGCTGCCCAAGAGGTTCGAGCATTTTGTTAGTAGGCTTCTTTAGGGACTCTTGCTAAGGCTCTGCTATTAAGCGTGAAAACTTTTTTGCAAATGCCGTGTAAGACCAATTGATCATTTCAGATGTTTAGCGCTTCAAAGTGCCACTTGCCTCGGTCAAAGTCGTTCGAAAAAAATAGCTCGAATCCGCCCTGTGAAATTTCGGCGATAGTGACCTCTTAATGTCACAGCGATTATGTCCTCATCGTAAGTTCCCTAAAAAGCTTTAGGAGTTGGGCTGTTAGCAAAATTATGCAGCCTTCTTGGTGGAAGCTGTATTGAGGGTGATGTGGTTATCTGAGGCCTTTACAACGTCCATGAGCCTGCCACAAACATCAAAGCTTCTAGTTCCATCAATGTGGGTGTTGATATTGATGGAACGATGTTTGAGGTTTTGCTTAGTTTTTAAAATATATGTTTCGGCTCCGAAGCTGAAGTTGTTGCCTTGGCCTATTTTACGTTTTGTTTTTTTGCAAAATATCGTGTCTAAATTTTCATGTGTTGTCTGTTTAAAATGGCTTTCTTTCTCTCGCGGAGCCACTGCAAACTGTGCGTTGAACTTGGGAATAAACTCTTCTTTTAAGAACTTATTGGCCTCTTCCAACGTATGAATTTGGTAAAACCTTAGCTCCGCAATTAAGCGGTCCTGTAGTGTTTGCCAAAGTCTTTCAATCTTCCCCTTTGCCTGTGAAGAACTTGCAATTGTAACCGCCGACCCGAGCTGCTCTAAGGCTCTGCCAATTTGTGTTTCAGTGTCGCGATCCACTTTCCCGAAATAGCCAGCTCCATCAAGGTAATACATGCTTGGCACCCCATAGTTGACTGTTATTTCTTTCATGACCTTCATGCAATGAAGACTTGTTTCCCCATGAAAAAACTCTAAAGCAAGTATCTTTCCGGTGGCATCATCAAGCCCTCCGATAAGGTCGCAAACAACATCGCCAAACCAACCATGAACGGAACCATCAAATTGAACGAGCATCCCCTCATTAGGGAGCCTTGCTCTTGGTTTGTGAATTCGTTTCGACGCTCTTCTCCTAGCGTTTTTTACAAGTCCATGAAGTTTTGCGATTCGATGAATAATATTTTTCCCAACATTGATTCCTTCTTTTTCTATGAGCATCTCACCAAAATGTGTAAGATTAAAATCGTAGTAATCCTGCTTGAGCAACAAACGAATGTCCTCCTCAATTTCAGAAGATGTTTTGTTGTGAGGCCGATTCCCAAAGTTCCCATGCCGCACTCCAAGCATCCCATTTTCTCTGACTTTTTTTACGATCCGACGACTTTGACGGTAGGACTTCTCAATCAGCAAGCTCAACTCACCAATACTCAACTTCCCCAATATTACCTCATGACACAGCCTGTAAACTTTCTCGTCCTTTGCGCTCATATACACACCTCCCATTGGTCCTTAACCTCCTGTTTTCTGAGGAAAAGACTATCTACTTTTTGTCTTAGAGGACATATTCGCCGGGAAATAAGGTGAGGTCATAATCGCCGGGAAGCAACATAGCTCGAATCCGCCCTAAAGACCCCCAATTTGTTTACCGATACATAACAAGACCATTGGAAAGAATTGAGGATCGAATCAATGAGACTAAGAATTTCATCTAGAAAAAATACAACTATCGTAATTAGCTTTTTGGTTGCGCTTGCCTATAGTGCAGCAGTGAATGCAGCGGGCGGCTGGGTTTATAAGGTGAATAGTGCTCAATCTGGAGCTATTGTTAAAGTTGATAGCAGAAATCATAGATCGGGCGAAGTTTTTGAGGTCTATGCAAATAGAAGACTCATTGGTAAAGCCAAGTTTATTCGATATTCAAAATCCAATCCAAACTATGGTTTAGTTCAAGTTGTTGGTGGAACTATTGTTCGAGGCGCTGCCATTTCGCCTTCCAAAACTCAAGTTAGCCGAAGAGTTGCAGATGATTTAGACCTTGATTACTTCGACGACTCTTCTGCAGAGAGAGATACATATGCGCGAAAGCCTGCTTCTTCGGGCAATCAATCAGGAGGGTATTTGGGGGCCAATCTTGGATACGATTATGAGTTCAAAAACGAGTTTGTTGGAGGTGGGTTCGCGCTCGATCTTCAAGGTGGCTTTAAGATGACTGAGGATATTTCACTCGGGCTAAGATTCGGCTATTCTCGTCTTTCTTTGGATGTTCCCTCAACGAGTGTTACAACCACGACTACAACCACGACCGTTTCTACACCTTCTACTAGTGAAAGCTTCACGGCGCTCTATTTCCTCCTTGAAGGTGACTATTGGGTTTCAAAAGAGCTTCATTTCGGTCCAACTGCAGGTTTTCTTCGAGCTTCTTATGCCGGATCTTCAGACACAAGTCCTGCGTTGGGGGCTAAGGCCGCTTACGACTATTTTGTGAATGACAACCTCAGTATAGCTGTGGAAACAAACCTTACTTACGTCTTTGATGATGAAGACTTTATGGGCTTCAAAATAGGCGTTGGCGCAAAATACTGGTTTTAGATAGAGTTCTTTCTTAAGAAAGGAATCCAAGCTTTTGTAGAGCAAACAAATACACGGTGATGATCACCGTGGCTCCAATGTTCATGTAAAAGCCGAGTCGAATCATCTCTTTTAATTTTATTTTTCCAGAACCATACACAATTGCATTCGGAGGAGTCGCCACTGGCAGCATAAAGGCTAGGCTACAAGCCCAGGCAACACCCAATGCAGAGGCGACCGTAGGAAGTCCTGCTTTGATGGTCGCTCCCATAATCAGTGGAATGAGTAGGCTCGCTGTTGCTGTGTTGGAGGTTGTTTCTGTGAGCATGATTGAAAGCAGGATGATCGCGAAAAGAAAAAGTAAAAATCCGGCAGAACCAAACTGAGCAACAAAGGCGTTTCCAATGATATCACCTAGCCCGCTCGAAAATATTAAAGAACCTAGACTCAAACCGCCTCCAAAGAGCATTAAAGAACCCCAATCAATTTGAACGGCTTCGCTCCACTTTAAAGTGGGGCGACCTTGTTCGTTGGGAAGAATGAAAAGCACGGATGCTCCTAGAATTGCGCCGACGGCTTCGGGGAATCGGGATTTGAGCTCTCTTGAGAGGCCTTCGATGGACGGAAAGAGGGTAGAGAACATGGCGAACAAGCTTGGTAAAATCCAAATACTAGCCGCCAGGAGGATGGCTATAAAACTATTGCGCTCGGCTTTGCTGGGTTTGCCGAGGCCTTTAAGCTTTTCGGCCAGGGTGTCTGCCTGAAAGGAGCTGGGTAGTTCTTTTAAGTGTTTCTGAATTCGAAGAATGAGTAATCCCAAGATCATTAAGCTTAAAGGAGTAGAAATAAGCATCCAATTAAAAAAGCTAAGATCCACTTCGGGGAGTCGTTCACGAATGAGGCCAATGGCTAGAATGTTAGGGGTGGATCCAATGGGGGTGGCCATGCCTCCAATGCTCGAGGCATAGGCCATTGAAATCAAAAAAGTTGCTTGAGCTTTGCGGTGGTCGGGAAAAATAGCGTTGAGCACGCCAGCTGCAATGGGCAACATCATTGCAGTGGTGGCTGTGTTGGAAATCCACATAGAAAAAAAGCCGGAAACTAAAAGTAAGGCAAGTAGGGTGGGCCAAGGTTTGCCCTTGATGCCAGGGGCGGTAAGAATCCTAAGGGCAACTCTTTTGTCGAGGCCGCTGATAGCCATTCCTCTAGCAATCACAAAGCCGCCCATGAATAGAAAGATGAGAGGGTGTCCAAAAGCACTGAAGGCTTGTTCGAGCGAGGTGATTCCAAGGATACTAGCCAAACAGGGCACCAAAAGGGCTGTAACAGCCAGTGGTAGGGCTTCTAGCGTCCAGGCCATTACGACCCCTACGGTAAGGCCGCCGGCGGCAGAGGGGGCCCATGCAAAATGGCTCTTTAGTAAAAAATAGCTTAGCCATCCAAAAAAGGCACAAAGAACTAACAGCAGTGGTCTTTTCATTGAGTTCCCTGTCTAGAAGGCTTTGTATTAACTTGTAAAGTCCTGGTCTTATTTCAGTCTTTTGGAAACTGTCTGTGGCCCGTTATCTTCTCTAGGCACAAAAGAGCCCCCACTGCACAGCCAAAAACGCTTTGGCCAGGAAAGCTGGTGTCTCCAATTTGGTAGAGATTAGGAATTTTGGTTCTTATTGAAGGACTGTTGAAAAAGGTGTTGTCGTAATTCAGCGGAAGTCCTCCGACGAAGCCTTCTTTTCTTTTTGTGTAGCGTTCAAAAGTTTTTGGAGTGCCGTATTCTTTAAAGATCACTTCGACTTCGGGGAATCTTTCTGAAAAGACCTTCAAACCCAAGGAGCCACGCTCCACTTTTAGTTCTGCATAGCTGGAAGACTCGCCAGTCCAGTCGCTCAAGAGAGAGTGAGTGCTGAAAGTCACGGTTCGATATCCGATGGGGGCGCGAACTTCATCCCCCCTTTGGCTGAAGCTAAAGTAAAATTCCCCTTTTTTTTCACAGTAGGCGTGATGATTGAAGGGTGCGTTTGGAAGTCTTGGGTTATCTTTTATAACTAAATACCCCACGAGCGCTCCCCAGACCTTTGTGCGCTGCTTTTCCCAAGAGTGATCATCAATTTTTTCATTCCCAAATAGGTCTTGAGTATTAAATCTTGGAATCGAGCTAACAACAATGTCAAAGGGTTCGTGCAACTCCTCTTTTGTTCTAACAAGAAAGTGCCCATTCTGTTTCTCAATTCCAAGAACAGGGTTTCGCATGTGAACTTTTGCATTGTTGTTAAGCTCTCGTTTAAGGGAGTCAAAGAACTGAAACATTCCACCCTTCACTGAGCCTGCTCCCAAGGGATAGAAGAATAAAGCCAGTGCTGCGTATAAAGGGTGAACGTTCTGCGAGGTGTCTTGCAGGGTGATGAGTAGGTTCATGTCGACCCATCTACGAAAACGAGCAGACGCATGCCAATCATCGAGTTTACTTGAGAAACTATGTTTAAGACCAGTGATGACTTCTATTGAAAGTGGAAGTATTTTTGGGATCAACCTTAAGTTAAATATAGCAGAGTTTAAATCCTCGAGTGGTGCGTGTGGGCCACTCGATAGCAGTTCGTTGAGTCTTTGTGCTTGAAGAGAGAGTTGCCGCATCCCTTTCCAGAGTTCTCTATTTTCGTTTGGAAAGGCGAGCTCTAAAGAGCGGACCCAAGCTTCCGGAGAGTTTGAATCCAGGGTGATGTGATCGCTGGGGGACAAAGAGCATTGTAGTTGATTGTGGGATATAAACTCCAGGCCGTTGATTTGCCATTTTTTAAAGAGTTTTGTGAGTAGGTCTTCTTCGTTGCGCATTCCCCAAAGAACGGTGGCTCCAGCATCAAAACAGGCGACTCCCGCGGGAGTTTTTCTTCTAAAAAACGAAGCACTTCCTCCTGGTTTGGAGTGGCCTTCAAATAGCTCGACCTCTAAACCTTGGTGGGCAGCTGCGTGAGCAAAGCATAGGCCCGCGGGGCCGGCACCTATGACGCAAATTCTTTTTGCCATTAACTTCTCACCTGTTAGAGTTCTATCACATGTCTAAAGCTAGCATCATGTGGTTTCGCCAAGATTTACGTCAAGATGACAATCATGCTTTCTATGAAGCCGTAAAACAGTCCGAGAAGTTGCTTTGTGTTTACATCTACGCTCCCGGCGAACTCAAAGAGGGTGCTTTGGGAGCAGCAAGCAAAGTTTGGTTGCACCATAGTTTGAAGGTTTTTCAGGAAGCTCTTGCAGAGAAAAGCATTGAATTGCATCTTTTTGAATCAGAATCCACTTTGGGCACTCTTAAGAAGCTTTGCAAAGAGCACAACATTGAAAAAGTATTTTGGAATAGACTTTATGAGCCGGCGATTGTTGAGCGTGATAAAAAAATTAAGGCTGAGCTAAAGGGCGCTGGTATTCAGGCAGAAAGTTTTGGTGGCCATCTCTTATGGGAGCCTTGGGATGTGAAGAATAAGTCGGGTCATCCCTACTTGGTTTACACTCCTTTTTGGAGAGAATGTATGCGCTCTCATTCACTCAGAGAACTAAAGGCTGCGCCTAAATTATCAACGATCAAATCTTTTAAAGTGCCTTGTGACCGCTTAGATGACCTGGCTCTACTTCCATCTCGAGAATGGAAAGATTCAATGATGGAGTCCTGGCATGTGGGGGAAGAGCAGGTTCGGAAACGGACTAAGAGTTTTATATCAAAACATCTTAAAGACTATTCTGAGTTAAGAAATCACCCTAATGTAGATGGCACCTCGCAGATTAGCATGGCTTTGCACTTCGGAGAGTTAAGTGTTCGCAGGGTTTGGGATTGGGTAGAGAGCTCAAAAGCTCCGGCTCCTGCCTGCGAAGTTTTTCTAAAAGAGCTAACTTGGAGAGAGTTCGCTCAGCATTTGCTTTTTCACTTTCCCCATATGCCCAAAAGACCTTTAAAGAGCGAGTTTGCTAAATTCTCATGGTCTAAAAACAAAAAATACCTTCAGGCCTGGCAAAAGGGAATGACTGGCTATCCCATAGTCGATGCCGGTATGAGACAACTTTGGCAGACTGGTTGGATGCACAATCGCGTTCGCATGATTGTTGCTTCTTTCTTGATAAAAGATTTGTTTCTATCTTGGCAACAAGGAGAGCGTTGGTTTTGGGACACTTTGGTAGATGCGGACCTGGCGAGTAATTCAATGGGCTGGCAATGGTGTGCGGGGTCAGGGGCTGATGCTGCACCTTTCTTTCGTATTTTTAATCCGACGCTCCAAGGAGAGCGTTTTGATTCACAGGGCGAGTATGTTCGTCGGTGGGTTCCCGAGCTCTCAAAGCTTCCTAAGAAATGGATACATAAACCTTGGCTGGCGGATAAGAAAATTTTAGAGAAAATTAACTTAAGCTTAGGTAAAGACTATCCTCTTCCCATTGTGGATCATTCTGCAGCGCGAGAAAAGGCGCTTAGTGAGTATAAAAATTTATCTAAAAAATAAATTTCTTTGAAGTGTAGCTCTTGACTCTTAGAAAACAGATCCCATGTTTACTAATGAGCCCGAGTTAGGGCTTTAGGTGGCTTGCGCCCCCGCATAACAAAAGTAAACTTGAGGAGGTTTTGGTTATGAAATATGATTTAGAATTTTTTAGACCCTATAATAGAGCAAGTTGGCCACTTAACAGCCTCTTGGAAGATGTTTTTTCGCAGACCAATGGACACGCCACTGATGGTGCTTCCAAAGCTTTTGCTCCTGTTTGTGAAATCAATGAGGACGAAGGGCACTATTATGTGAGCGCTGATTTGCCTGGGGTGAAAAAAGAGGACGTTAAGGTAGAGTTGAATGATGGCTATTTAACGGTTTCAGGAGAACGCAAGTCCGAAACTAAAAAGGATGAACGAAACTTTCATTTGCGCGAAACAAGCTATGGTCGATTTTCACGTAGCTTCAAGATCGGTGAAGGCATCGAGGGCGATAAGATTGAAGCCCGCTTTCAAGACGGTGTTCTTCAACTGCAGATTCCAAAGAGCCAAGCGAAGAAGCCTCGTCAGATTAAGATAAATTAAAAGTCCCCGAAGAATTGTCGGTTGAGTGGCACTTCGCCCACCTTCCCAAGAGGTGTGATTCGACCGACAGTTTTATTTTAAGCGACTTTTTTGCGGTTGCTTTCATTGAGAAACATCACAACAAAAGATTTGAACATATCTGCTCCGAATTTTTTTGGAATACTTTCTTTCATAAGCTTCAGTGCAGTGACGGCGTCTCTAGGTGTGGAGTAGCTTCTCTTCGTGGTTAAAGCAGAGTAGGCATCAGCCATGGAGATGATACTGATTAGTGGATCTAGTTTAGCTGCTTCAACACCTCGGGGATAACCTGTTCCCGAAAGGTTTTCGTGGTGCCCTTCGGCTGCAAGTGCAATCAGAGGGTCAAGATCTTTATGGCGGCTTAGAATTTCTGCACCATAGAGAGGGTGTTTTTTCATCTGACTCCACTCGTCGCTGTTGAGTGGGCCATCTTTGTTAATGATTTTAGGGTCGATCATGGATTTTCCAAGGTCATGCAAAAGCCCTGCAAGGCCAACGTTGACGAGGTCTTCGTCCTTATATCCTTGAGCAATGGCGAGAGCGATTGAGTAGGAGGCAACGCCCACGGAGTGTGAATAGGTGTAGTGATCGTGATCTCTGAGTTCAACCAGTTCTAAGAAAGCTTGATTTCTCTCTGATATAAAGCGAACAAAATGTTCAGTGGCAGATTTAGCCTGTTGAACAGACTCAGGATGGGACGGGTCTTTAAAGAGTTGGTCGATAATCTCGACGGTCCAATCGGTAAGAACGGCTGCCTTTTCATTTGGAGAAAGGCGGGTGTCTCTGAACATGCGTGAGAGCTGGTTGTCGAAGCGAGCGTAATAGGTGTCTCGGTCTTCAGCTTTGATGTAGAGATAGGGATTGGTCTTTTTTAGCTTTGTTAGCATTTCAAGATTGAGTTTATTTCCCTTGGGCTTAACAATGAAAAACTGCTCGCCGGCTTTTGTAAACAGGTCAAAATCGTCTGTAGCCCCCGTGCTAATGCTTTCTATAGAAACGGGCAGGTATTGTCCGCTGGGATCCCTATAGTCTACGACAACCTTCTTCTTGAACTGATGAACCGCCATATAGTCTGTATCGGTAAGTATTGGGTTAAAACTTAGTCCTCGTAGGGAGTGTGTCAATTTCTTGCCTGTATTTTAAAGATTCTATGAGGAAAATCCGATGCTACTGGGTATGGCCTTGCCTAACAAAGTTAAAGAGAAGCTCAGCGCTTTATTGGTTTTTGTGAAGCCTTCTAGGGAGCGTCTGATTGTGTGTACCATGCAGGTTACGATTTTATTTTCTCTTGGAGTGGCGGGATGGGCTAGCTATCAACTTTATTCTAAATTGTTCCATTCTTCTCACGCTCCCCATGTGGAACACGCGAGTGGGGTTGAGTATGACACAAGCCAGGTTGTTGGCTTGGGTGAGTCGCACATTCCCAAAGACATTTTGGCTAGGCAAGATGG
Source organism: bacterium (assembly GCA_009991595.1). Taxonomy (GTDB): domain Bacteria; phylum Bdellovibrionota; class UBA2428; order UBA2428; family UBA2428; genus JAACVK01. The sequence goes on from JAACVK010000016.1 coordinate 12,716, forward strand.
GCAAGAGGAAGAAGGGCACGACTTAGGAGAACACGAGGCCGATGAGGGGCGAGGATTGGCTTCTTTGATCGACGTTGATGGGGAAGTTGTTGTGAGTTCCGGCCCGTTGTTTTACGACTTCGCCAAAGTAGCGGCTGGTCTAAAACGAGAAGACAATAATATCGAAGCCATTGTTGAGGCTGATTTGAGTTTTGAAATGGACGGCCGTGGGGCAAGGGCAGAATTGGAAGCAAGACGAATTGAGTTTAAAGCACTTTTAGAGTCGATCATCGGGGAGTTCAGTAAAGACGAGTTGATGACGACCAAGGGCAAATACGATCTAAAGCGTCACATTATGTCGCAGTTGAATTTTCGAATGAAGAGCGGTCAAGTGGTCGATGTCCTGTATTCAAATTTTAGAATTCAATAAAAGCAATCTACTTTTCTTCAGTAACAGGCGTTGGCACTGCATATTGCATGTTGGGTTCGATATAGCGAATTCGTTTTTCCAGAGAGGCGTTCCTCTTTAATTCTTCAAAGCTGATGGCTTGAGTGGTCTTCGCTAAAAAAAGCGGAGTGCTCTTTGTAACTCTTTCAACTTCTTTAAGGTGGAGTTTGTTCAAGATCTCTTTTCGATCGCGTTCTTCAACTTCCTCGTTAAATCTAATCAGGTATTCAGTCATGGGCGCGGATTCCTTTGCTTGGGTTGTTTTTGATTCGTCTGAAAAAGCCAATGTTGGCGGAGAGAAAAGAAGGAAAAGGAATAAAAGCGCTGCCGTGTATTTCATGAGTTATATTCCAGTTCTTCAGTCTGGAATTTGCAAGGCGAGACGAGGGTTTAGTTCCTAAACTGTTGGCTGTGTGGTGGGGGCTTGGTTTTGTTTCCTCTTGTTTGTTTGTTTGTTTAAAAACAATAACTTAGCCTTTAAGGAGGTTTTGCTTTGGGGTGTCGAGCGGGCCCTGATTGCATGATCTTGGCTTGGTTTGAACGATTAACGTTACTCTTGGTTGACCGCAAATGAGCCTAGTGGGAAAAGCATGCTATGGAGCGATTTTGGCAATGGGTCGATAGAGCTTGGCTTGCTCTGGCGTCGGTAAAACTCACAATGGTGATTTTTATTGGAATGTTGTTGCTCTCTATTCCGGGCACACTCATTTTACAAAAAAATATATCCAATGTGGATCCAGCTCTTCAATATAGTTACGATTTCTGGAAATTTGCCAAATTTACCCAGCTATTCACCAGCTACCATTCTGTTTGGTATACGGCTTTGATCTGTCTTTTAGCTATTAATTTGATTGCCTGTTCTGTCGAGCGTTGGCCGGGGATGTTAAAGCTGGCCAGAGCGAAGGCTCGTGCTTTGTCGGATGAAGCCTTTGCTAAAAGAAAGCCTGAATATAATTTTCGATGGAAAACTTCCTTAGGCGGAGAAGAGTTCAAAGCGAAGGCCCAGAGTTATTTAAGGGGGCGGTGGCTTAGTCCAGAAGTCATTAAGGACGAGGCGGGGGAAATTCAAATCTTCTGGCAAACCGGTCGATGGTCTAGGATTGCCAACTATGTCGTCCACACGTCCTTACTAATTATTTTTGCTGGAGCCATTGTGACTTCCCTCTATGGGTTTGAAGGTGGAGCCAATATTCCTGAGAGGCAGGCTTTAGATACGTTCTTTCTCTTCAAAGAGGGCGCTAAGTCCGGGCTAAAGGATTACCCTGGAACCCTTGAAAACGAAAAGTTGATGCCCTTTCGTTTGGAGGCGGAATATTTCAATGTTGAGTTCTATGAGAAGTTCCCAGGGCGTCCCAAGGATTTCAGGACTAAGTTGAATATTTTGGAACGTCCGAGTGGAAGACTGCTAGCCTCGAAAGTCATTACGGTAAACGATCCTTTAGAGTTTTGTTGGCGAAAGCGTTTTGGCCTTTGTCTTAACGAATTTGTTTTTTATCAGGCTAGTTATGGACCTCTTGGTGACTACGACTTTTCGTTCCGCATTTTTGATCGCAATAACCCCAATCAAAGCCAAACTTATCAGGGGAAGTTGAATCAGCCCATTGAGATCGCTCAGTATGGTGTTACGTTGGTTCCAGTGAGAGCTCATGCAAATGTGCAGGACTTGGGGCCGGGGGTTCAGGTGCAGGAAGTTCAAGGAGATGTGCCTGTGGGGGATCCTTTCTGGCTTTTGAGCGACTATCCGGCCTTTGATTTCGAAAGGCGTCAGGCGCCTTATTTTGTGGTGGCCGATAAAATCAAGCCGCTGCATTTTACCGGATTGCAAATCGGTTCAGACCCTGGGGCACCTGTTTACTGGTTTGGGTGTTTGTTTATGTTACTGGGAACTTTTTATGCTTTATTTGTGCAGCATAAAAAGTATCAC
>JAACVK010000106.1 GCA_009991595.1 bacterium
CACACTTTCACTTGCGCCAGAGAACAAGATAACTAACGCTAAATGGAACCGTGAAAAGATGCGTGTGGAATATGAAGGCGAAGTATCGGATGACGTTGCTGAAATGATTCAGTTAGGTAAAATCAAAGGCGTAAGTGTTGGATTAGATTTTACGAAGCCCGGAGGCGGAATGTTAGTCACGGATAAAGGTGTGATTCCTTACGCTTTTGGGTTTGAAGAAATATCGTTTTTGAAAAATCTTGAACCTGGAGACCCTCAAGCGTGGGTTAAACTTGCAGAAGCAATGGAAACGCAAGAGTTTACGGTTGTCAAATTTAAAGACATGAACGCCTTTAAAGATGACAGTTTCCGAGAAACATGGCTTAACCAAGACTTAGGCATAAAAATTGTGCACGGCATATTGAAAGACGGAGGAGAATCATACATTCCTGCTTACTTACTGTTTTACAAACTGAAAGGTTGGACAAGCAACAAAATCGAAGTATGGTTACGGGACAACCCGCAATATAGTCCCATAACTCAGGCGGACATCAGCATTGTAAATGTGCCGAGTCCGTTACCTGAAAAGGAAATAAAAATAAATTAAATGGAGGAAAAGAAAAATGGTCGAATTAAGTAAAGAAGAATTTCTGAAAATCTTGGATGAAACGATGGAAAAGAAGTTTAAAGCATTCAAAGAGCAAGAAGAACCAACAGTTCCACAATGTGCAGAAAATGAAGTTTGGGACGCTGAGCAAAAGAAGTGTGTAACTAAACCCGCTGAGCCTGCGGTTCTAGAAGTTAAGGATTTATTCGGTTGCATAGTCGGCGAAGAAGTGTTCAGTGAAGAAAAAAAGGAATGCGTGAAACTAACTGAAAGCGAAAAAAGAATGCTTGCGCCAATATTGAAAATATTGAAAGTGCAATACGCTGAAGCAATACAAAAAATTTCTGAAGCTGAGTGGGACACGGAATACATTAACAATCTTCCAGACAGTGCTTTCGCAACTATTGGGGCAGGAGGAGAGAAAGATGCTGACGGCAAAACTGTTCCACGTTCACTGAGGCACCTACCGTTCAAGAACGCTCAAGGTAACATTGACCTTCCACATTTAAGAAACGCTTTGGCACGTCTGAACCAGATTGAAAGCGGAAGCCAAGCTGAAGCGAAGAAGACGTTATGTGCCGCAGCTAAAGAAGTTGACCTTGCAAGTGAAGCATGCGGACTAACGGAAGAAGGATTTCTAGTTGAAGCACGAAGGAAAATAGTTGACTTAAAAGCGAAGGTTGCAGACGCAGAAAAGCAATTGAGTACCGCTAAAACTGAAACTTTAACGCTTGCAGGAACAATTCAAGCTTTGATTCCGCCAAGTGAAGGCTTACGATACTTTAACCCCGCTGCAGTGAGGTTCGTTGAAAGCGTTAAACGTACTCTTCTTTCTTTCAAAGAGTCAAAGTAACCACGGAGTTACAAACGGTAAGAAGTCATCAACGCTATATGCGTTGTAACCTTAAACCGAAAAACAAAAAATAATAAAAGTGATGAAATATGGCAGATTTGTTTCCTGCTTTAGCATTAGGAGATTGCCTAGACGAAGCACAGGCTGTTATTGTTTCAATGAAAGTTGGAGCAACAGTTACTAAAGGACAAACTCTTAAGCCACACACGCACACTTCAGGGGAATTATGTAGTGTTCAACCAGCAGACTTAGGTGACAAGGCTTTGGGAGTAGCCCTTAAAGGTGGAGCAGTAGGTGAAGTAATTCCTGTTCTGCTTAAGGGTGGAGTCAAAGTGACAGGTTCAGGCGCAATAACTATGGGTGCACCAGTCAAGTCTGGTGCGGCAGGCGTTGTTGTAGCTGCCGTAAACACAGTCACAATTCCTTCAGGTGCAACAGCAGTAACAAGTAGTGCGGCGCAGCCTTCCATGACCGTTGAAAGTGGAATAGCCTTCGGATTAGCGATGCAGACGTTTGCTGACGGAGACACAGGCTTAATCTTAGTCTGGTGATAAACATGCAACCGTTTAATCTTAAAGAAGCCGTCCTTAACGACCCAGAACTCGGCGAAGGCTACTGGAACGAGTTGACAGCAAAAGCAGCGAAAAGCCCAGTTTTCACTAAGTTAATCAGAGAAGGTTTATACAGCGATGTAGCAGGTGCAATAGGCGCAATTCAAGACCAAGTGTGGAAAGTCGCTTGGGCAAACATGATTGGCAGAGAGATAATTCAGGCACTTCCAACAAAGAACGCTATTGAAAAGTTTCCGAAAGAAATTGCAGCTGTAGCGTTTGAGGGTGAAGGTCCAGCATTGGGTACGGGCGGAAGAGTAGATTTTAAAGATGTTTCTGCAAACATTGAAATTAAAGCAAAGAAGGAATGGTCAGAGAGTTACGTTGAAGACGCTGCGTGGAACGTGCTGGCTTACCAAATTGAAAGCATAGGCAAAGCAATAGCGAAGTACGAATTGGATAAGGTTGTAGAAGCATATCAAGCAGACATTGCTAACGACGCTGGAACCGTAGATGTTTCAGCCGCAGCAGTTACGTGGGGTGATATTTGCGACGTTATCGGTTTAGTTGAAGCGTACGATTATCATCCGAACGTGTTTGCATTGCATCCAAAGTTGTTTCAAGACTTAATGAAACTTGACCAATTCATAAGCAGCTTATACAAAGACACCGCAAGCATGAGAAAAGGCGTAGTTTACCACACAACCTTAGACATGACTTTCATAAGTTCAAGCCGCATGCCTTTCACGAGTGCGAGCGCAAACGCTACAGTCGGCTATTGCATTGACACAGAAGCCGTTGGGGCAATGATAGTACGCCGAGACGTTATGACTAAGCCGTATGAGGACCCAGGAAGGCAGATGTACGGAGTTTACGGCGCTGAACGTATAGGCATAGGCATTCTCCGACCATTAGCTAAGGCGCGATTGAGAGGCACAAGAACTTAAAATCCCCT
>JAACVK010000017.1:0-8447 GCA_009991595.1 bacterium
ACGAATCTCTTTTGACCTTTTGCCATTTCTTCATCAAAATTTGCTTCGGTAGTATAAATGCTTGGGAATTTTCCAGAAGTAGCGTTCACTGGATTCGTGGGGTCGTAAATATAAATCTTATCACCTTGTCGGATTATGATAAAACTATGTTCTTCGGAAAATTCCTCATCTCTGTTCCAAAGCACATCGCCACTAAAATAAGTTGAAGGAACGCCTTCTTGTTGTAAATATCCTTGAGCAAGCGCGGCGATTTCAGCACATTCCGCAGTATTAGCATTAAATAGATCGCTTAATTTAATTTCTTCCCCTTTTTCGTTATAAATTTTTCGCCGCGCTTCTGCTCTCTCCGGATTGTCTGGATATTTCTCTTCAAATTTTTTAGTGAAAGCGAATAGAGTAGCAAACAATTTCTCATCAATCTCAATTCCTTGTGAGCTTAACCACTCTTTTAATTTAGGTAAATCATATTTACCAGCAAATTCGTGGGTTTCCGTGAAAAATTGTTTGAAACTTTCAAAATCGCCAGTAATTTTAATATTTGCTTCAGTAGAAAAAATACTTTCACCGCCAACAGGGATACGATCTCCTTCATCAAATTTTGAGATTTCAAAACAATGTCCGAAAAACTGCTTTATTTTTTCTACTTTCTCTGCTTCAGCTTCCGGAGCCGGAGTAGGAGCTTGTTCTTCTGGATTAAATTTTGGTCCGCCTTCAATTCCCATAAATTTATTTTATTAGTTCTTCAATACTAACATCAAGGGCTTTCGCAATTTTTTCGACCATAAGCACAGACGGCGTTTTAATAACACCACTTTCAATCTTGGTAAGTGTCGTATATTTCACGCCTGCCTTTTGGGCAAAATCCTCTTGCGAAAGTCCCAATTTTGTCCGGCGTTTCTTGATATTTTTGCCTATGTTGTTTCCGGTTGCCATACTTGCAGTATCTTGATAGTATTAAAATGATTTGATACACTATCAATATCATACTATCAAATAATATGATTTATTTCAATTCCGAAAAGAAAGCCCGCTTTTGGCCTTATTGAATTCAAAACGGCTTGAAATTTCCCCGAAAAACGACTGGCGAGCCCGCGTACTTGTCCCTCGTAGCCCGAAGGGCGAAGTGGGAGCGGGCGAGCCAATGACTTCATTTCCCAACTGGCGGAAGCGAGAGGATTCGAACCTCTGGTGACATTGCTGCCACAACGGTTTTCGAGACCGCCCCATTCAACCACTCTGGCACGCTTCCAACGCTCCCAATTATAACCAAATCTGTGCTAAAATACAACCAATACCAAAATAATAATTAAGAAATAGGAGAATTATACCAGAAACAAAAATACTTGAAAACACAAATAAAAAGGTTGGGCTGCAAATCGCCCAATTTGTTCTTTTCATCGCGATTGTGACAGTTGCGCCGCTAGTGAAACAGCAATTTATTGTCGGGCCAATCGTTAATGCCACGCTCTTTATCTCGGCAGCAACAATTGGCACTGCCGGTGCAATAATGGTTGGCTTGGTGCCGAGTGTAATTTCTCTTTCAGTTGGACTTTTGCCTCCGGTTTTGGCGCCGGTGATTCCCTTTATTATGATCAGCAACGCGCTTTTGGTTTCAGTTTTTGCTATCTTTAGAAAGCGCAATTTCTTTCTTGGAATTGTGGCTGCCAGCGTCGTTAAATATTTATTTCTTTATGCTACCAGTTCAATGGTAATCAGTTTGCTGTTGAAAAAAGAAGTTGCCTCTTCGGTTGCCCAAATGATGAGCTGGCCGCAACTGGTGACCGCGCTTGCCGGCGGAGTTTTGGCCTGGGTATTCCTTAGGGGGGCAAAGAGGATTTAGAGGATTTAGAGGATAAAGAAGATAAAGAAAAAGGCAAAAAAGAAGGGAAGATGGGGAATTATAGAAATACCATTACTTATCGGCAGGCGGCGGAAATTTATCAACTGACTAAAGAGTTTACCAAGAAATACTTACATCCCATTCGTGATAGTCGACTAATTGACCAGATGAATTCCTCGGCCAGATCAATGAAGCAAAACCAGGCCGAAGGGGCGTTGCGCAACAGCTTAAAAGCGCTGATTGAATTTTTGGGTTTTGCCCGCGCCTCGGGCGAAGAACTTCTGGAGGATTATCTGGATTTAGCCAGAGAGTGGAAAATCCCAATTTCCAGACCATCCTTTCTATCTTCATCTTCTTTATCTTCTAAATCTTCTTTATCTTCTGATCTGAATTTTTTGATTGATTTGGTTACCAGAACCAACTACCTTCTTGATCGCCAGCGCCGAGCACTGGAAAAACATTTCATTGAGCATGGCGGACATAGCGAGAATTTAGCGGAAAAACGAAGAAAGTTTCGAGGATATTAAATGAAATCAGAATTTCCAAAAAATTTCCTCTGGGGAGCGGCAACAGCGAGCCATCAAGTTGAAGGTGGACAGAAAAACAATTGGAGCCAGTGGGAGACATCAGAAGAAAGAATCAAGAATTTAGAATTGAGGGGGGAGATAAAGAAACACGGGCTTGATAATTTCATCTCCGGCCGGGCTTGTGATCACTATCATCAATATAAAGAAGACTTTAGACTGGCAAAGGAACTTGGCCATAACGCAACCAGAATTTCTATTGAGTGGTCGCGGATTGAGCCAGAGGAAGGCAAGTTTAATAAAAAAGAGATTGAACACTATCGCGATGTGCTAAAAACTCTGCGCCAGTTAAAAATCGAGCCGTTTGTGACAATCTATCATTGGCCGATTCCGCTTTGGTTACGCGATCGCGGCGGGCTGGAGTCAAAAAGGTTTCCGGAATATTTTGCTCAGTACGCTGAAAAACTGGCGAAAGAGTACAAAGATCTGGTAAAATTTTGGATCACAATTAATGAACCGGAGGTTTTGACTTCGAGCTCGTATCTTCAAGGTGTTTGGCCACCACAGAAGAAAAATATTTTCCTCGCAATAAAAGTTTATAAAAATCTGGTTAGAGCGCACAAATTGGCCTATGACAAAATCAAAAAAATCGCTCCCGGCTCTCAGGCCGGAATTGCTAAAAATAACGCTTACTATCAGGCGGCGAACAGAAATCCAATCAACATTATATTGAAACGCGCGGCGGATCATTATCTAAATTTTTGGTTTCTGGATCAAATCAAAAATCACCAGGATTTTATCGGCCTCAACCACTATTTTCACAACCGAATTAACTGGGGCTTTAATAAAAATCAAGGGATAAAGATCTCCGATTATGGCTGGTCATTGTCACCGCAGGCGATTTATCATGTTCTCTCTGATCTAAAAAAATATCACAAGCCGATTTATATTACTGAAAATGGTTTGGCTGATGCCAAAGATAAATACCGCGCCTGGTTCATTGAAGAGACCTTGAAAAATGTTTGGCTGGCAATCAAAGATGACGCCGATGTTCGGGGATACTTACACTGGTCGCTTATGGACAATTTCGAGTGGTCGGCCGGCTTTTGGCCACGATTCGGCTTAATCGAAATTGACTATAAAACCCTCAAACGCACTCCCCACCCATCAGCGCTGGTTTATAAAAAGATTATTGAGAGCAACTCGATCTATATATGATAAAATTAAAGACAGATTGATAAATTTCAGGAATTATTATGAATTGGGATGAGATTTTAAGAAAATCCTGGGAGCATATTCGTAAACAGCGATATTTATGGTGGCTGGGAATTTTGGCAGTTTTAACTGAAGGTGGTTCGAGCTGGGGCTCGACTGGCGGCTCTTCTGGCAGTGGTTGGACGACTAGCGACACCCAGGAGATGAGTCGGGCGGCAGAATCCGTTGGCCGTTGGGTTGGTGAGAATCTAATGGCGATCGCAGTAATTTTAGTTGCCCTTTTCTTGATTTTCTTAATTGTTCTTTATATTTCCTACTCTGCCAGAGCCGGGCTAATCCATTCGGTCAATTTTCTAGAGTCGGAGGGCGAAAAAAAGATCACTTTTGGTCAAGCTTTTCAGGCAGGGGAGCGTTATTTTTGGCGCATGCTTGGGGCGACAATATTAATTGCTCTCCTAATTTTTGCCGCAATCTTGATATTATTAGCTCTTGGTATCGGTTTGTTCGCTCTGGCAATAACAATTTCCGAATGGTTAATAATTATAATGTTGGGCTATTTGTTTGTGGTTATTTTGGCAGTGGCAATATTGGCGATTTATCTTAACATAATTTTGAATTTGGCTTATCGAAACTTAGTAATTAAAAATAGCGGGGTTATCGTGTCTTTGAGAGCTGGACGAGAGCTTTTGCATCATAATTTTGATAAAATCGTTCTCGCTTGGTTAATCCAATTAGCGATTAATATTTTTGTCGCCATGGCGCTGCTTCTTGGAATTGTGATCGCAGGGCTAGCCCTGGTAGTTATTGGGGTTGGTATCTATTTTGCCGGCGGCTGGCTTGGAGTCGGGATTTTTGCCGCCGTTGCGATTCTGCTGATTATCTTGGCATTTTGGGCAATCGGCGGCCTAGTCAATGCCTATTTTTCGACTTTCTGGACCTTGGTTTGGCGAGAACTAGTGTATAATAAATAAAAGCACTAAATTCGAAATCCTAAGCACTAAACAAATCCCTGCCTGCCGACAGGCAGGCAAAATCCAAATGATCAAATTTTCAAAATGTTTAGGATTTAGATATTAGAATTTAGGATTTTCCCTGGAGGGACAATGGTTGATATTGAACAAAAATTATACTCTTTGCGGCGGCAGGAAGAGGAAGAGCAGACTGAGGCTTTGGCTAAAAAACTTGGAGTTGCTTACATTGATCTTGTTGGTTATCCATTTGCTTCGGAGATTTTTACAATATTTCCAGTCGAAGAGATGATCCGATACAAATTCGCTCCCTATCTCAAAGTCGACCACGAGATTAGAGTCGGGGTTCTAAATTCGGAGGAGCTGGAACTTAAAAATTTTCTTGATCAGTATGCTAAAGCAAACAATGTTAAATTCACCTTCGTCTTGGTTTCTAAAACCAGCTTAGCCTATGCAATTGACTCCTTCCGTCAAAAGCAGGACGAGCTGCGGAAAAAAGCTCTTGATGTCAATAAACATCGTGAGGATTTGATTGACAAGGTAAAGACCACTACTGATATTCAGGAAGCAGCGAAGAAAGTTACCACTACAGAACTCCTCGATTTGATCCTGGTTTCGGCTGCTAGAATGAATGCTTCTGATGTTCATATTGAACCTGGCGAAGAGGATTTTCTCGCCCGATTTCGCATTGACGGTGTTTTACAAGATGTCCTTGTGATGAAAATTTCCGCCTATAAATTTCTCCTTTCCCGGATTAAGTTTTTAGCTAAACTAAAGATGGATGTGGTGGACGAGCCGCAAGATGGTCGTTTCTCAATTAAGCGTGGTTCGCAGGAGATTGATCTTAGAGTTTCTACTCTGCCTTCTGCTTATGGCGAAAGCATCGTACTTCGACTTCTGGGCCAGGAGATTTCGATTCGCAAGTTAGCTGACCTCGGTTTCCGACCAGACGCCCTCAAAGTTATGCAGACAGCAATCACGCGTCCACACGGGATGATTCTAAATACCGGTCCAACCGGTTCAGGCAAATCTACGACGCTCTATGCAATTATGATGGAGTTACGCAAGCCAGGGATAAAAATTATCTCGCTTGAAGACCCGATAGAGTATCGAATTTCCGGCGTTGAACAGAGCCAGGTAGATCCTGAAGCTGGCTATACATTTGCTGAAGGCCTACGAGGCGCCCTGCGCCAGGATCCAGACATTTTAATGGTCGGTGAGGTCCGAGACCAGGAGACGGCGGAAATCGCCGTACAAGCGGCTTTAACCGGACATTTGTTGTTGTCCACTTTGCACTCCAACACCGCGCCGGCTGCCTTGCCACGACTTTTGGAAATTGGCGTTCGGCCGTTTTTACTTGCCGGCTCGATAAATTTGATTATGGGGCAAAGATTGGTACGGAAAATTTGCCAGAAATGCGCGCAGGAGTTTGCTCCAAGTGAGCCGCTGTGGGATGAAGTAAAAAATATTCTTGTACCGATTAAAAAGAATCTGGCGCCAGAATTTGCTGCCAAACTCGATCTGCCGGCGACCGAGGTCAAATTAAAACGCGGTGTTGGCTGCTCAGCTTGCAATAAATCCGGCTACCTAGGTCGCCAGGTGATTGTTGAAGTTTTAGTGCCGACTCCGGAAATTGAAGCGCTCATCGGCAAAGAAGCAACTATCGCCCAGTTTACAGAAACTGCCCTGGCTGGAGGGATGATCACTATGGAGCAAGATGGCCTGCTAAAAGTTCTTGAGGGAATAACGACGACTACTGAAGTTTGGCGAGTAACAAAGGACTGATCATAACTAATTACAAAAGGCTGAAGGATCAAATATTAATTACCGTTTCTAGCAGAGAAGGTTTTACTGACTAGTCCCGACACAGTACTGTGTTAACACAAAAGGAGGAAAAATGAGAAAGATTGCGAATAGGTGGGATGCGGAAAAAATGGACAGCCAATTCGGAGTGCTGGTTAAGTTATTTTCCGAATGCAGGGAAGAAAAAGAGCATAAGGCGCTATTATCAACACTTCTTACATCGAGTGAGAAGGCTGCTATCGCTCAACGGCTTGAGATTATCCGTCGGCTTAAAAAAGGAGAAATATACGCCGATATTTGTTTAGCAATGGGTGTATCCTCGACAACAATCACTCGCTCGCTGGATTTATATCATAAAAATGGCGAGCATAACGCGACCTTTAATAAGCTTTTAATGGATTTTAAATACGAACCGAGACAACCGAAAATAAAATCAACCTACCGTGATCCGCAGCAACAAAATACTGCCGGCGGAGTCAGAGAATTTTTGCGGCAAGAAGCAAGAATTAAAAAGAAGTCCAGCAACTAGTTTTGTTTTACTGGTATGGTTAATCTTGCTATGTATTAACACAGTACTGTGTGGATATAGATGGATGTTGGGATAATTAACGAGAAAAGCAGCTTGGCCAATCAAGTTTATTAGGTTATATAGTAGGTTGTGGGTTAATAGTGGGTTGGTCGTAATGTGGGTCGTGATGTGATGAGAATTTTGGCTTAATAGTCAAAAGCATTGGTTTTTTCAGGATTCTCGAAGGTGTGATAACAACAACTGAAGCCTGCCTGCCGGCAGGCAGGTCTGGAGGGTAACAAAAGACTAGTTGTATATCAAGCTAAAGCGTGGGCTACATTTTTTTCAAATCAAAAACCGCCTTGTTGCGGAGTGAAAAATAAACCAAGACGGTTTGACAAAAACTCACAAAAAAAACCCACAACCACCACTGAAGTCTGGCACGATAAATCGTGGTCTACAGATTTTGTAGAACAACCTGCTTGCCGGCAGGCAGGGATACCAGCCCAGGGCCTTAACATTACATTAACAAAACCGGACATTTCTAAAAAGTTATGAACCGGACATTTCTAAAAAAACTTGACACAAATCACCATCACAACTGAAGGTTGGTGAGTAACGAAATAATAACGTTAATATTATGGTATTATTGTAGTAGTGTCAGTAAAACCTGTGCCAAGCCCCATTGCAACTCTGATAATGAAATAAACCGCTATAATTATTACTATTCCGATAATAGCATTTATCACACCCTGCTGGCCCTTTTTTGCTGCATCAGGGTTGCCGGCAGCAGTGATGTAAATAATACCGGAATATATTAAATAAATTACCGCCAGTGCGCCCGCGATCATTAAAATAATAGTAATAACATGATCTAATGTACCCTCTAAACTACCCGTAGCTTGTGCCGGGGGATTGAATATTTTCCAATCTGACTCAGCAGCATAGGCTTTTTCGACTAACCAATTCATTGATCCTCCTTAAAATTATTTAATTTAATTTACTATATTATCACGCTAAAGCGTGGGCTTCGCCGAGGGTGTCACGCTGAAGTGTGGTCTACGAGGATGGGGTTGAAAGTTATTGCTTTGATTATATCATATTGCCAGAAAAAATTCTTGTCAAGCCCCCCACCTTTTATTCCAAGCCAATTCGTTTTTTCAGTATTGTCAAAGCTTTTGCGTGACGTTTCAATTGTTTTTCGCGTTCAAAAGCAAGTTTTTTATTTAAATACGCCTCGCAATAAATCAATTTCCAGGGCGCATAAGGCTTAGTGGCAAAATTTTCTCTGTTATTATGAGACAAAATTCTTGCTCTTAGATCTTTAGCAACACCGATATAAATTCTGTCTGATTTGATACTTCTGATGATATATAAGCAGTACATTTTGTCTCATGGAATAAAGGGTGAGGGGCAAGGGGATGAGATTAGACAACCAACTCAGTAAAAACAGCCAGTAAATAGTTTGCGGCAATAACGACTGCCAATCCTATAATCGACCAGATGAGAGTTTTTTTTGCCGATTCGGCTTTGCTCTCATCGCCATAGGATGTCAGATATAAAAAGCTAGCATAAAGTATAAAGAAAAA
>JAACVK010000017.1:8495-14621 GCA_009991595.1 bacterium
AATGCCACTCTGGTTAAAAACCTCGGCCAATTCGGCTGTCGGGCCGCCAAGCTTTTTTGGTAAGATTGTGCCAATTGTACCTGGGGTCGGGGCACCAACCTGGCTACTGATCATTTTTTTAACTTCTTCAATGGTGATTTTCAGCAGCTGGACAGACAAAACGGCAATTATTATGCCGTAAATGGCGAAAAGTACGCCTTTCTTGCCGGCTTCAGCTTTCTGTGGCTCGCCGCCAGAGGTAATATATTTCATACCAGCAATTATTATTGCCAGGACTGCCAAAAAGCCGAGGATATAAAGTGTGAAAGATCCGAGGCGGTTGCGAATATCGTCAATGGTTCTAAGAGCTGAAGCTCTAAAATTAGCTGCTCTCTTGGGCGGCTCAACTGTGCCGCCACCGCCACCGCCACCGCCACCGCCATGCTGAGTGTCAGTGACCAAGATGTTGGCACTAAACGTTTTGCTGCCGTCAATATAACTATTAGTAGCTGCGGCGGTGAAAAGTTTAACCATTACTGATTTGGTATCTCCGGCTTTTGCACCACTACTGTTCCAATAAACTGTGGTTTCTGGCAAGGAAGCTTTACCGTTAACATCAACCTCAGGATCTTTGATGTTGCATTCCGCGGAGTCGTTGCTGACCTGTTCTCTTGGGACGTCGCAAACATACCAGCGCAGAAATGCCGCGCCAACAGCAGGGTCTAAATCGCTCGCTGATATCTTTACTGGCACTTTTTCAACGCGATTCGTCGCTTTGGGAAGAGTAATTTTAATACCAAAATTGCCGGTCGTTGTTCCATCGCCAAAATCCGGCTCAACTATGACGGCTTTTTCCATCATTCGCATTATATTGTTGTCGCTGCCGAAAGCCTTGAGTTTTACTGCCTTTGTCCCCTGATCTTCAGTGCTGATGGCTTGGGCGTCAGTACCGGTGGAGCTGTTCCAGGGAAAAGTTCCGCTATGGGAAGTATCATCCCATTGGCAATTAAGGTTCGATGTCAATCCAGCAGCGTTCTCGCTAGAGTACTCGACTTTACAAACCTCGATGTCATTTATTGTCAGCAGTAGGGTTTTTAAATAACTGGGACCTATCGGCAGTTTTTTTAAGTCAGCTGAGAAGTGGACGGTATCCTGACCGGCATTTTCAATTTGATCGCGGCTAGCGATAGAGAGCCCTTCATTTCCGGTTGATGTTTGGATTTGGCTCGAGTAGTTGTCTTTTGCCGCCTGTATGCGGTTTTTGTCATCAGTGTTACCCTGCCTGCTTGCCTCACGCAAACCGGATTGCAGGACACCAATTGCTAATGAGCTAGAAGTTGGCTGTTTGTATTGATAACCCTGGCTGATTGGTATCGTTAGCGCCCAATATCTTGTTGGGTCATTCGGGTTGCCATCGGGGAATTCAAAGGATTTAATCACATCAGGGTCGCTGGCGCTGGTATTTTGGAAAGAGGGATCACGACTGTATAATATGTCGTTAGAAACTCGATAAGTTGATCCGGCAAAAGTGATTGCCTGATTGTATTTGTTGACCGCATCTTTCAGCAGCCCTCGCTGAGAAGCAAAATTTGTATTTGAGACTTTTTCATAGGCCCAATGCAGAAGCCGATATGTTGCGTCTCCCTCTCTTGGCAGATAGCTGGGAGAATATTGGTAGCCAGGCAGGGGGACAATTGCCATCGGTTTTTGAACCGTGATGCCTTCATCCTGATCAATAATTAAAGTGTAGTGGATTTTGTAAGCTGGGCGCTGATTTCCGCCAGTGCCAAAAGCTTGATTTATTGCAGTCTCATCATAGACCTCGAGGAATGGATAACTTACATTGTTTATGGCGGTGATTCTGAGTTCAGGCACTGATCCTTGCGGGTATTCTGGACGGGGATAATTTATCTCCAAATCACCAATATAAACCGAGTCGGCCGAAGAAAACCAGACTTGATAAGTAATAAGAATTGTTATCAGAAGAACAACAATTCCAAAAAGAGTGATGAGAGTATTAGTGAAGAAGCGGGTTGAAAAGATTTTTTTTCTATTCATAAAATTTCTTATTTCGGGGCGCTAATTTCCAGGCCGGCAAGATTGGCCACAAGAATAACTAGCATTAAAAGCGCTGCGCCCATAAGCGTCGAGAATAAAATATCCTTGGCTTCATTGATTGCTCCGGAATCGCCGCGGCTGGTCAGATATTTGTAGCCGGCATAAATAACCATCAGCGTCGCCAAAGCAACCGCAACTTTCATTGAAAAAGCGTAAATCGCCCAGACATATTGGCTAAAAGTGTAGGATTGGCCGGAGTGGATTGCGCCGATACTAACCCCGACGCCAATCGGCTGCTCACTGGCCTTGGCCGGAGTTACGGCTGCAGATGCCGCGGATTCCGGACCAGTGGTGCCAGCAGCATTTGCTGCTCGAATAGTAAACGTATAGGCAGTGCCATTGGTTAGTCCGGTAACAGTTATCGGACTCTGTCCGCCCGTAGCTCTCGCACCCCCCGGTGAAGCAGTAACAATATAATTGATAACTCCGTTTGCATTTGCCGGAGGGCTAAAAGAAATTGTTGCCTGCCCATTTCCAGCAGTTGCCGAAACATTGGTCGGCGCGCCAGGAACAGTAGTGGCAAAAACCGGACCGGCAAATATTAGGAACATTAAACCTGTCAGAATTTCTAACCCAATTCTTAAAAAGTATATTTTCTTCATTTTTTTGATAATAATCTGATAATAAATTGGTCAAATTGGTCAGATTAGTCAAATTAGACCAATTGGTCTAATTGGATTCCATTCAATCAGCGTTAATTCAGCGTAAAAAATCAGCGTGGTTTACCAAGTATCTTTGCGCAATAGTTGGGTAATATTGGCAGCAGCGGTGTCAAGTGATGCTTGGGAACTTTGTGACCGATTGTTCACTCGATCAATTGCTTGCTTTAGGAGATTATCAACCTCGACTGGATATCTGCCCTTGTTCCAAGTAGTGGCGGTTTTGAGTATTTCGCTTGTTGGAGCGCTGTTGCTTTGGCGGGATTTTAGGACTGGATCAGCGCTATTCTGTTTTTTAGCAGGTAGCTCTTTGGACGCTGAACGATATGTGCTCGCACTATCAATCGAGAGATAAGTGATAAAATCCCAAGCAGTTTTAGACATTGGGGAGATTTCCGGCACGGCATAAGTCGTATAGTGAGCGTAGTCAATAATCGGGTTTAACTCCCCGATTTGTGGCACCAGCGCTCTTTGAAACTTGAAATTCGGATAGATTTGTTGTAGGTAGCCAGCCAAAGTGGAATAGGAGAAAATCATCGCCACTTTCCCTTGAACAAAAGCCTCGACATCATTTGGCATACCGGTACCCCAAGTGTAATTTGATTGTGACGCATCAGCGAAACTATTGTAAAAGTCAAGTGAATTTTTTCCCGGAAAAACATCTTGGCCAGATGAGTTTTTTGTTGGTAAGTTGAGGGTCGCCTGTGAAAGATCATCTGAGAGCATTTTTGTCTGATTCTGGAGCATTAAAAGTGAGAGCAAGTCTGCAGAGTAAGTAACATTATTGCTGGTTCCAATAGCAGCGCCGCTTATAGAGATAAACGAGCCGTTTTTTGTTGTCAGATAGGGAATAATTTTATTAAATTCATCCCAGGTGACCGGGAAATTAGAAAAGATTTTGTTAATTTTTGATCTGGCAGCATCGTTTCCTTTTAACAATTTGCTAGCGTTGCTCTTAGCTTGGTCAAAAATTGTTGGATTATAATAAATTTGCAGCGCGTCAACTGTTGGCGATAGACCGTAGATTTGATTGTCGAAGACGTTATCTTTAATTATCGGGTCAACAAAATAATCTTTAGCCACAATTTTCTTGTTTTTCAACAGCTCCTCTGGCATTGGGGCGAGTTTTTCTTTGTGGCGATAGACCCAATCAGAAGGAATTGCCCAAACATCTGGCCCCTGACCAGAGAGCATTGAATTGAGAGCATCGTTTTCATAGTTACTATCTAGGTTCTTCTTGTAGTATTTGACCTCCAGGCCTTTATTTTTCCGCTTAAAATCCTTGATTATTGGCTTAAAAACATCTTCATCATAAAATCCCCAGATTACCAGTGTGTTCGGTTTTGTCGTTGATTGCGTACCACAGCCAGTTAATGATAGAGCAAAAACAACGGCTAGAAGTGTGGTGCCGATGATTTTGATTATACGTCTATATTTATCCGACATATGCCCTCCAGTTTCATCAGAATGAATTATGAATCAGGAATTATGAATTATGGTTCGGACACCATGATTCAAAATTCACAATTCACAATTCTTTGGAAATTTCCTTAAGGAAATTTCCAAACTCCTCGCCGATATCTTCTCGTCTCAAGGCATGGTCGACATTGGTTTTTAAGAACTCCAGCACATTACCGCAATCGTAATATTTTCCTTCCTTGATCTCACAAGCGTAAATCGGCCCTCTGGTTTTCAGTTGATTTATGCCATCCACCAACCAGATTTCTTCGCCTTTACCAGGCGGCTGGTTTCTTAAGGCCTCGAAAATATCTGGTGTTAAGATATAAGCGCCGTGCGTAGCCATATTTGAAGGTGCTTTGTCTGGGTCAGGTTTCTCAACGATTTCATTAATTTTAAAGATATTATCACGGACCGGGGTCAAATCAGCTATGCCATATCTCGATAAGTCGGCTTTTTTTGAGATTCTAATGCCAGAAATCACTGGTCGGCTAAACTCTTCAAATACTTTGATCATCTGTCGCAGCCGCGGCGGATTGCCAGTAATAAATTCATCGCCCCAAAGAACCGCAAAGGGCTCGTCGCCAATCACTTCCTGAGCGTTGAGTACTGGTGTACCATTGCCGTAAGCACCCTTCTGACGAATGTAGATGAAATTAGCCATTCTGGCAATCTTGCGAATCTGCTCAAGCTCAGTGGTTTTCCCGACCTTTTCAAGGTAATTTTCTAGCTCTAGGCTATGGTCGAAGTGATCCTCAATTGAGCGTTTGTTGGCGCCGGTAACAATAATAATATCTTCAATTCCGGAATTTACTGCCTCCTCAACAACGTACTGAATGATCGGTTTATCAACTACTGGTAACATTTCTTTTGGTGTTGATTTTGTTACCGGCAAAAAACGGGTGCCATAGCCCGCAGCCGGAATCACTGCTTTGCGAATTTTTTTCACTCAGCTGCTCCAATCTAGTTTAGGCACTATCCCAACTCGATCTTCAGTGATTTACTTTTTGAACTGGAACTCTTTGGTATAGTAATAGATAGAAGCCCATTTTTCAATATTGCCTTGGCTTTTTCCGAACTGACCTCGACTGGCGTGACAAAAGTTCGCGAAAACGAACCCCAATAACATTCTTGAACGAAATGTTGTTCATCAGAAGCCTTATGGCCACTCTTGCGCTCGCCACGAATTGTTACCACTTCATCGGTGATTGAAACATCAATATCAGCTGGCGCAGTGCCAGCAATCGGGGCAAGAATATAAATATTCTCGTCGTCCTGGTAAACATCAATTGCCAGTTGCCCCTCGGTTTCTTCCTCTGAAAGTTCGATGTTTTCTTCAGCGATTGTCCCCTCCTTAACTACACTAATTTTAACACAGATGGACAGAGATAAAACCCAAATCCATCAGTTAATTTCATTATAGCGATAACAGAAAATGTCGTCAACTAAATAAAATAATTCCGGCTTGCGGTTAAGCAAAGCCGGAGGTTCGGAAACCTAGCTAGTGCTGAAGAACAGCCTCATGACGAACGGCACCCAAATCAAGCTCGCGGGCGGTACCAGTGCAACTGCTAGCACTACCAGCCACGGCGCCCACTTTCGATGCCTGTTGCGAATTGTGTATAGAAGTATATATCCGCTCGCAAGCGCTAGGACGACAATGGCGCTAGTGAAAATGAGCAGTTGCATGCTACACTCTCCTTTCCTGAACTCTCTGAAATCTACAGAGAGCTTGGGTGACGGTAGCTGTCGTCAACAACCCTTTGTCCTCGGGAACATGGCGATCCTGTTCTGACGGCAACAGGACATTCGGCCTCGGAATTCTGAGAATCGGCGGAGCCCTCCATGATCCGTCATCACACTGGCACTCGAGCAGACAGCTCACCGATTCTTCTGCTTGACGATCAGCGCC
>JAACVK010000107.1 GCA_009991595.1 bacterium
CTTGCTAGTGCTAAGGGGTCCAATGTTTCAGATTTATTGAGGCGTGGGATTGTGGAGCTATTGGAGAGGATGGAGAAATGATTCTACTAAATCAGGAGGATGTCATTGCTAGGTCTAACGAAACACACAACAACAAATACGACTATAGTAAAGTTGTGTATACTGGATGTGATAGGAAAGTTACTATAATATGTCCAGTTCCGGGTCACGGTTCGTTTGAACAAACCCCATATATGCACATGAAGGGTCAAGGCTGTCCGTTATGTGGTAGGCAGAAAACAAAAGGAGCTAATAACGTCAATTGGAAGAAGAGAGTAGAGAAAGAGAAACTACCTGAAAAAGTCTGCTCACGTTGTAAGGTATCAAAACCTATAAAAGATTTCCACAAGGAGCCTAGACTAACTCACGGAGTTAGGGGAGTTTGTAAACAGTGTGATCTAGAAGCTAAGAGGAGGAAGGCTCTCCTAAAGAAACCTCTACCTATTTACCAAACACACAAACTTTGCTTAGGATGTGGTGAATGCAAACCTGTCGAAGATTTTGGTAACTGTAAGAAGTTAACAAGATGCAACCCGTGTAAAAGAGCTTACAGGTTGAAAATATTAGACAAAGTACGCAAGGCTAGTAAAGATTACACAGACAGAAACAAACCAGCAATTCTAGCCAAAGCCAAGAAGCACAGAAATTCTCCAGTAAGGAATCCCGTTTATTTAGAGAGACTGGTTCCAAGTGACGAACCAGAGTATAGGAATGGAGTGCTATTCGTCAAATGTAAAAAATGTGGAAAACACTTCAAACCAACTAATGCTCAGTGTAAATTGCGTGTAGAGGCTATAAACAATACCGGATTAGGTGAAGGTAATTTCTACTGTAGTGATAATTGTAAGAATACTTGTGACATATTCAACAGGACTACCAGAAGAAAGTCAGAAGCAGAAACATCTAAGATGAAAAGAGACAGGGCCTGTCAAATGGGAATTAGGAAAGCTTTGAAACAATTACAATGTGATGAAGTAGGATATCACTATTGCGAAATTTGTGGTGACATTATACCTGTAGATATGCACCATACTCAACCTGTAGCGGAAGGGAGTAGCGAAGTAAACAATGCTGCTGGTATGATGCTTGAGTGTCCTTACTGCCACGTCAAGGTACACGCAAGCTGCTAAACAAGAAAAGCCCTACTGGATCTCTCCAGTAGGGCTTTTGTTAAACCAACTCCACTTCTTATGCTATCAAAGACAAAACATCAAATGAGTCAGTATAGTTACGGTAGGTAATGAAACCACGATCCAGTCGTATTTCCGTTGATTTCTTCATTACAATCTCCTCAATTGCTGAGTAAGAAGCAGTAGAGGAAGTAATTTTGGAGATGGCTGTCGGCTGCTCAAGGCCCATAATGGTGTTGGCAGCAAAGGTGCCTGTAGGCATGACCAACAACGAAACATTCTTCCCAAATGCTGGATATTGCACAGTAAATGGAACATCAAGGCGATCAGTCGAGTCATTGTGCACGTTTGTTGGGCGGTCTAATCTGGTGTCCAGTGCTAAGGCGGCGTCAAAATCACATACTAAATGAGTCTTAGTCATCATCATTGAGTGGGCATAAAGATACTTGAGCCATGCCTTCTGACTGAGTACACCATCTGCTACGATGGAAGTGTCATAAGCAGAAGCCTTGACCACAGGCAAAGCAGCAGTACCATTAGACATGGTAGTATTCGCTGCATCTGCATCCCCCGAAAGCAGGGCAGTGATTTGTGCAACCCACTCGTTATAATTTGCGTGACGTAAAAATCTCGTAAGAGTCATAGCCACGAAGTCCAAGTTGTTAGCTTGTAGTGCTTCACGGCTGATTTCCATACCAATAGAAGTAGTTGGAATCTTTCGAGAAATATCTGAACTGACTAATGAAAGAAGGATAGGTGGTCTAGTGTTCTGACTGATGTGCTGAAACTGTGAATCCTGCGGACCTTTAGTAGTATTGTAGGAAATCACAGGCTGTTCAATGCGGTTGCCCACAACTGTTGAGCGGTATCCCACTAATGATTCAAAAGCACCAGTAGCTACGTCTTCTTTGGACTGTAGGGCATCTTCAATTACTTCCATCAAAGCTGCAGGGAAAAGCAAACGGCTCGTCGGAATCGCGTCAGCTTGAGTAAATGAACTGGCAGCAGGGCCTTCAAACATGTCCAGCAAGTTGGTGGCTGGTACGCCATTAGAATCGTCTGCCTTAAAGCGAAGACCTGCTTCTACACACATCTGCTGAAATGCATCTGGGCCACCGGCAGCAGTGGGGCATTTGCTATTGATCAACTGCCGCACAGTAACTTTCTTGGCCATGGCTTCTTTATACAGCGCCATACCGTTGAGTGATACTTCTTGGGGATTTCCATCCTTGTCTATGAACTTAGCCATTTTATCCAGTTCTCCTTAATTATATTTTTTCAACGAGAACTGTTGCCCCGTCAAGGCCAGTTCCAGAGATAATCATCCATTGCTTCATAGTTCCAGCAACGAGTGTATGAGTAGATACAAGCCCGAAAGCTCCGGCTTTAGCAGTACCAGCAACGGTATTAGCAGCAGCCTCAACAATGGTTCCAACAGCAGAGTTACCATCAAGAATAACCCAAGCACGACCCTCAACAAGAATAGAAACGATCTTCAGCCCATCGGCTGTCGCCGGTTCTACAGCTGCCACGAATCCGTAAATCTGTTCTCCGTCAGCAGCAAGAGCAACAACATCAGACGCAGCGGGGTATGTTACAGGCTTACCTATGTCATTATCAGTAATCGCAGCAGCCATCTTGTAAGTCTTGTAGACTTGTTCGCCTACGTTCACAGAGCAAGTAAATTTTGCCATAGTATTAAGGTTTATCCGGTCTTACCCGGAACGGGTTCCTTTGGCCC
>JAACVK010000018.1 GCA_009991595.1 bacterium
AATAAGATCGGTGTTTAATTTGAGCTGGTGAAAGGAGCTGTAGCCACCCCAGTCAGTGATCAGACAGGGAAGACCGGTCATCAAGGATTCGGCCACGGACATGCCATAGTCTTCATCGTGATAAAGACTCGGAGAAAACAAGAGGTCAGAGGCACAGTAAATTCCATTGATCTCACTGTTTGGCACATTGCCGAGGAAAAGGATGTTCTTACGAACAGGTTCTGGACACTTCAGCCATGCCCGACGAAGGAGGTAGAAGTGCGCGCCCAGTGGAAGGCGGCCTTCACACATCGGTGAAACCAAATCATCCACATCTCCCGCCAATAAAAGGGTGGGTGGAACCGAGCAGGATTCAAAGAATTTACTAAACTCTTCAATAATAAATAAAATATTCTTCTGAAGACTGA
The DNA here is from genome assembly GCA_009991595.1 of bacterium. Lineage (GTDB taxonomy): Bacteria > Bdellovibrionota > UBA2428 > UBA2428 > UBA2428 > JAACVK01. Next base: position 408 of record JAACVK010000018.1, read on the forward strand.
GCCGGCCAGAGTAGAGAACAACAAAACTGTCCTTTGCCAACCCCAGGCGGGCCCTCATGCTTTGTCTGAGATCCATATCAAAAAAGTGATCCTTTGAGCACACGGGGAAAGGAATCACGAGGACGTTGGCCTCTGAATCACTGTCGAAAAGAAAGCTCTCAACCATTTTTTTTTGTTTCATCGAAGAGCAAATGAAAGTGGCTTTGATGGATCCATCCAGGAAGAGCTCATACCAATCTTTAGCAAGAAGGGTGAAGTCGCCATAGACGTGAAACACGAATTCTAAATTATTATAAAGTTCTTCTCTCTGCTCTTTCAGAGCGAAGATAAAATTCTTCGGATGAGGACTATGATCTACAAAGACAACTTTGCGAGTCCCACGCTCGACCATCTCGCTAAAGAGGTCACTGGAAATCTGCGAGGGTTTGAAGAACTCTTTAGGATCGAGGAGCAATATCTCAAAGAATCCCTGTGGCTCGCTCTCAGCGGCATGGACATAACTGGCTTTTAAATTTGCGGAAATTTTTTGACAGCTGCCCCAGGAGGAGGTGGATTTCGAGCCTAAAAGCAAAACGCTCACATCAGTGACCTTGTCCCGTTAAAACAATCGTGCTGATTGACGCAGCTCCAGCTCTGGCCATTTTCTCTTTGACGGTCAATCGGCGTTTGCGAGCGGCTCTAGGTCGATCACTGGAATCATTGCTCTGAGGAGAAAATACGGAGTCCGACTCGTAAGAGGACGACGAATTTTTGAGCATATTAGGAGAAGAGCCCTCAGATTGAGCTTGGGACGGCTTTGCCTCAGGTGAGCTGAGGTCTTTTTGACTCTCATTCTGAGATTGGTTTTCGCGGTTTTTATCTTCGCCCGTTTTTTTGTCGTTTCCCATGTTCCTCCCAAATCTAGCTTGCCCCTCAACCTAGCACTAAGCTATTGAGTTTATCAATTCTCTCGTCTATGGTCGCTAACAATAACCTGTGAGAGTCGCGATGCACTACACTCAATATAGAATATTTCTACAAAATGACCTCGGCGAGAGAGAAGTTCTAGACTACGAACTCTATGATACCCCAATCACCTATAAATGGATGACCGCAACCCTTTTTGCCTTGGAGCAGGGACTCCCTGTTTGGGGTCAAAGCACAGGGATTTTTCCCAGCCAAAAGTACCTGAATAGTCTATATCGGCAGCTTTTGGGATTAATTGAGGAAGTGAATGGGTATGGTCAACTAAAAATCCCAAGCCCAGTGCTTCAAAAAGAAGCAAATCTGAGCCAGGCGTGGCTCAACACTCTTCACCAGCATTTTCACGAGTACGAGGAGGGAGTTCTTGATTCGGGCATTTATGACGACTCCCGCTTAATAATGCAAGAATTGAACATCTTGATCCATCGTATTGAGCAGGCGCTCGGCAATTTAGATGGTGACAGTCGGTTCTATTACCAGAACTTGGTGTTCTACTACAAAGGGCAACGGCGGGTTGATTTGGAGCTCAGTGATTACGAAGAGTTTGTCGGAGAGCGTTATTTCGGAGACCTACTTTTGGGTTATGGCACGACCGGGAAGTCGCTTTACCAGTGTTACGAGAATAATGATTTGGAGCTCGTTCGTGCTGGCCTGGTTCGGCCTCAAAAGGATGTATCGACGGAAGTGTTGGCTTACTTCCCATCCTTTGATCCTGAGCCCGGTGATTTTGAGAAAGAGCAGGGGAAAATGCAAAAGTGGTTTTTTGAAAAAGGGTTAGATCAGTATGAAGTGGACATTACTGATGTCAAACATCTTAACTTCAAACAGCCTCAGTTGGGGGTCATTATAGGAGACTATTCAAACGATGATATCACAGACCTTCTAACCCGTTTTCCGAATGTTCTTAAGACGGAGCTTTATTAGTAGAGGCCAAACAAGGAGGCTCTTTTGAAAGAAAATTCACTGATCGGTTACTGTGGAATTGTAGCAGGGTTTGATACCGAATTCGGAATGGGCATGGTTAATGAGTTGAATAACTACGGAGTCAAAGTCACTTCTTTGGGTCGAATCACGGAGAAAAATTTTTGGCGTCGAGCTCCCAGAAGGCGAGGTATTGAAGCGGTTTTAAATTACACCACTTGTGATTTTAAAAGCCCTGGCGCTATCAGGAATATTGTTCGTGGTCACATGGGTTATTTCGGCCGGTTGGATTTTGTTGTTTATGGTTCAAGCGCAGATTTTTTATGCCCACTAGAAAACATGTCTCAGAACGGTTTCTCTCAGGCTCTTCAGACAGGGGTTGTTGGAGCCTTTTCTCTCTTTCAGGAGTGCCTTCCATTTTTTCGGCAAACTGGCGGCGGTCGAGTGATTGGACTTGGGCACCATATGATGAAAAGTCATTTCCAGTATGCGGCACAAATGGCGGCTTCTAAAACGGCATTGTATGAGTTGATCAAGTCAGTGGCGGTTGAGTGGGGCCAATATCAAGTGACGGCGAATATGATATCGCCGGGACCCATAGAGACTGAGTCGGGGTCGCTCTTTCGAATGACTCCAGGGAGTCAGCGCAAAAAAATGCTGAGGACTTCTTCTCCTGCTGGGCGCTTTACAAGCAGTAAAGAAGTTGGAGGTTTGATTGCTTACCTTCTTTCTCCTCAAGCGCGGATGATCACGGGTCAAAACATCGTTATTGATGGTGGACTGAGCCTGAACGGCGTTTCAACTCTTCCACCCGAAGACAGGTCTTCTGGAGACCCGAGGAGACATGTGGTCACAGCCGACGATGTGCCGTTGATTGATATTGAAGAAGAGCTTTAAAGAATGGTGAAGGGCGCCCCCTCTTTTTTTTCAAAAAATTTTATTTGGGTTTGTCGTGGAATTGAGTAAAGAGTCAGCTTTTTTAAGGTTTAGAAATTCGACCATTCAAATTCAATCCAATTCCCATGAGCTGTTGGAACAAATTCTCTCTGACCTTAAGCCCTTTTATACTCAAGAAGTTTCAATCGCAAAGGCCCGCCACTTGATAAACTTGAATATAGGAAATTCAAATGTTCCCATTGAGGCCCCTTTCTATTCCTTGCCTTGGAAAGGAAAACAAGTTTGGGGGTGGGGATGCCGACGTTTCGTTCTCTACCCTGAGGGAGGTCGTTTAGAGATGGAAATCTCCCCTCGGGGCGCCAAGAGTCTTCAATTTTACTTTCTCGATGCAGAAGAGCTTCGCACCCAAACTCTTCTTTGTGTTCAGGCCCTATGGGGAGAGGATGCTGAGGCCGAAGGACTCGTGCGAATTCACTCTCTTTCTTTGAAAAAGGAGGGCCAGGGGATCGTTGTTATGGCGGACTCTGGATCGGGAAAGTCTTTCTTCGCTTTAAAATGTCTGCTGGATGAGAAACCATTTAAAGTCCTTTCCGACGAAACGGCTTGGGTTTTAGGTGAGAATCTTCAATCCTTTCCAACTCCGATAGCACTCGATCACAGTGGGGGCGATGTCCCTCCAGGATTTGAGGAGGGCGTCTCAATGAAGAGAGGGAGTTTCGGTCAGAAGCGAATCTTTCAACTCTCTCATCCCGTTGACAGCCAACAAACGCCACTTAAGGAAATCATCTATTTTTCGGCCGATCCCAGCTTCACGGAGCGAATTTTCTGGAGACTCTACTTTCTTGGCAAGCTCACACTTGGCTACCAGCTGCCACAGATGTTTGAAATCCTAGTGAGACGAGATAATTTTTTCTTCATTTTTAAGACCGCGATTCGACGAGTTCGTTTTGGGCTAGGAGCGCTTGTTCAAAATAGGGTTCGTCCGGTTTTTGATCGAAATTTTCTTTCAGAGATAGATCTTTGAGGGCCTCTTCGAGATCCTTGTCGATCAAATTCAGACTTTTGTAAATGCGTTCGAGATGATTCACGTGAGTGGAGAGGCGCTCATCCTGTCTTATCAGTGGAGATGTGAGGAGGCCCCAGCACTCCCAACGTAGTTGAGCGCAAATCATTTGTCTCTTTTTCAAAGGTAGGTCCAACGATCCGTCTTGAAATGCATAACAGTAGCGGTGAGGAAAGAGCTGAATCAAAAAGTCTTTGAATCCAAGCTCTTCCACATGGAAATCTTCATAGTCATAGGCCTTTAATAAAAGATAGCTAAAAATCGTCTCTTTTTCATCGGCATTCAGAAGATTTTGCTCTGCCAAGTGGTTCAGAATAGAGAAAAAGTCTGTCGCTTCAAAAGGAGGAAGGCTTGCTAAATATCTTTCCCACTTGTCTTTTGCAGGTTTAGTCTCGTGGATCAAGTCAAAGGCATTCGACTCGAGCTTTCGTAGAATAAAGACCAACCCATCTCTATCTGTCGCCGTCCGGTGAAGGGATTTTTTCAAAAGCCTCAAAAGAGTTGGATCTTGGCGAAGCTCAATCGGATTGATTACCGATAGGGCTTTGCCTCCGGACCTTGAATCGTAAAAGAGAATCTCTCCAACAAAGGGGAGGGCCTTCTTTAGGCGGTAGTACTTTTTAATAAGCGGCTCTCGAAGTTGAGAGTTTGTGAAATGAAGAGTGAGGTCAATGTCGCTCTTGGCAAATCGAATCGAATTAAATACGAGACTGTTTCGGCACCAGGCTTGACTTTCAGGGCTTGATAGAGCCGATGTAGCGAAACCTCCTAGAATTCTGTAGATCAAGAGGGCCAATGGTTTCGGAACTATTTTTGAAAGCCAATATCTAAGGGAGAGTTTGAGACTAAAATTTCTCCACCGAGTGAATAGGGCGCTGCCTCGCCCGCAAACATAGGTCCACTGAATCATTGGAATGAGTAAAATCACTAAGGCAGAAGCTGACTTTTTTGTTCTACCAATAATTTTTAAACTTGAGACCAAAAGGTAAGATGCGTACAAGCTGCCGAGAGTCGCCGCCGCAAACGCCAAGGATTGCCATAGGGCCAAAGCTAAAAAAGTGAACACAAATAAAAAGAATGTCACACGCCATTTGAGTGAAGAATGATCTCTGTGATTCTTTTCTAAAGCAGCCAGTCCGCCTCCAAGACCATATTTGAAAATTTGAGAGAAGGTGTCAAAGCCTCCAGACCTCCTCTCATGAAAGACATAGACTTTCGGATCGTAAAATCCAGACTTTCCCTTGCTAGTGACCCTGGCGAGAATCTCATTCTCTTCACCTGCAACAAGGGCATTGGAAAACCTAAATTGCTCCAGCGTGTGTTTACTCATAAATAAGTTGCATAGGATGAAAGGCTTAAAGCTCTTTGAACTTCGAGCGAGTCCTTTTCGGTAGCGATCGGAGATTTCGCCGCAAACCCAACTCTCCGCGAAGACTTCGGATACAATCCGACCAAACAGTGGCGTGTCGGGAGGATCAAGGTTAGGGCCTCCGATAAAGGAGATCTCGGGGTTGTCTTTGAATCTTAAAAACAAACTTTTAAAGTAGTCTTCAGGCAGTCGAACATCGTCGTCGAGAAAAAGTGCTCCAGAGAAAGATGCATCCATTTGCGATCGAGATAAGGCATAGTTTCTTGCGGCTCCGAGGGGGAGTCCTTTCGGAAGCCAAAGCAGATGATAATCATCGCGCTGAATTTCTTGCTGAGTTTGTTGCCAGAGATGGAGTGTGCTTCCATTGAATAAAACGGTGCATTTTATCTCAACATTTGGGGTTTTCTTGGACCCATTTTCCAAATCGGAGAGCAAGCTCTTAAGGCTCTCTATTCGATCTTTGGTAAGAATGAAGACCTTAATTTTCATTGGCCCTACAAAGACTTTCGTATTCGGCGACAGCCTCTTCTGGCGTTCCATCTAAGATGACTTCGGAATCAAAAATCACGATCGCTCGATTGCAAACTTCGAGCACTTGACGGGGATTGTGGCTCACAAAAAGAACGATGCCCGAGTTATCTATCATTTGGTGAACTCTTTTTCCAATTTTCGCTCGAAAGCCCATGTCCGCCCCATCGAAAACTTCATCTAAAATGAGGATGTCGGAAGGGTGAGAAGAAATCGCTGAAAGAGCGAGGCGGGCCTTCATTCCGTTTGAATAGTGTTTGTAGGGCAGGTCTAAATACTTTCTCAGTCCTGAAAAAGAGCAAATCTCATCCTCGAAATCCTTGGACTCTTTGTCGGGATGCAAAAGCTCTGAAAGAATCTTTATGTTTTCTCGACCAGTCAATTCGGGAAAAAGGCCGATACTGACATCCGCGATGGATTGGATTTGTCCACGAACTTCAACGCTCCCTTGAGTGGGTTTGTAAGTTCCTGCGATACAGCGGCAGAGGCTGGTTTTTCCGGCCCCATTGAGACCTAAAAGACCCACCCGCTCTCTATTTTTAAAGTTGAGATTGATATTTTTTAAAATGTTTTCTGGTTGGCTTAAGACAGAGGGTGGTCGATACAAATTTACGAATCGGTCTCTCCAGGTTGAGGGATAGAAATACTGGGCATTGAATGTGAGAGTTAAATCTGAAATTTTAATTTCGGGCTCAAATTTTTGCATAAAAATTATTTTGCTCCTTTTTCCAGATCACCCAGCTGATGAGAGCGATGACAATGAAAAGACCCCAAGCTAAGAGGTACTCCTCTAGCCAGATCAACGTGGGTAAGTTTTCTGATCGAACTTGCATGGGACGAATTAAAACATAAATGGGATTCAGTTTTAAAAGCCAGGCCATTTGGGTGGGTACGTAGTTCGATGGATAGAGAATGGGTGTGAGATAAAAACCGACCTGCAGGAAGAACGAGGCCACAAACTTCGTATCTCGGTAGCTCACGTGCAAAACACCGACGATAAAGGAAACTGTAATGACTGTCAGAATCCAAGGAATAAAGCCTAAAGTGAAGCGACTGAGAATACTCAACTCAAATTCAAGACTTTTATGGAAGATAATAAAGTGAATTGAGAAAACAAGAAAGATGGCGATCAAAGAGTTGAGCGCATTGTCGATCACTTGAGAGAGGGTGATTGTCATGGGCTTTAAATTGAAGGCTCTTAGCAAGCTGCCCTGATTGACGTAGGCCGAGCTGGTCATTTCAAGGGTTTGGGAGAAGAACATCCAAGGAAGAAGTCCACTCACCAGGTAAAGAGAATAGTTCTCCATTTGAACTTTGAAAATAGCCACGAAGACATAGGCTTGAGCCGAGAGCAAAATGAGTGGGTTGAGAATCACCCAGATAAATCCCAAGATCGAATTTCTGTATCTTGTCTTGATTGAGGCCCAAGTCAGAACAAAAGTCCGCCTAAGATCAAAAGCCTGACTGATCGATTGAGATATTCGGTTCAAAATGGTCTCACTTTCGGCAAGGAATTCCCCTTTTCACGTCGGTGGATTTCAACTAGTCTTTCTTTTTGAGTTTTCATTCACATTTTGAGGGGTTCTTTTTGTATCGTCAAACCGTTGTTTTTTTAATCTTCTTTTTTGTGGCTCTTGGGATTCGCCTCTATCAGCTCGGCTCAGAAGGATTTGATTTAGATGAGTTGGCGTCCGTCTATTTTTCTCAAAGTCCGTTTTCGGTGATGATTCAGGATACAAATCCTTCAGGCTACAGTCTTTTTTTAAAAGTCTATGGTTCGATGTTTTCACTCGATGAAATGGTGATGAGACTTCCAGGTGTGCTGTTCTCCTCTTTAGCCTGTGGAGTCCTTGGAGTGTTTGGATTTGGACTCTCTTCTTTCTGGGGCGTAATGCCTGGTGTTATCATGGCATTTCATCCTCTGAGCGTGGATCTTGCGCGCACGGTGCGACCCTATGGACTTCTGGTGCTGATTTTCGTGCTCTTTTTTCTTTTTTGGTCGAAGGGTCGCAGGCGTCTGGCCTTTTTTCTGAGTGTGACGGCATTCTGCTTTCACTGGATGGGGGGCTTTTTGGCATTAGGCTTAGTCCTTGAATGGATTTGGAGAAGAGATCACCTTTCCAATTGGAAAAGAGCCTTGCTTTGTGCAGTGTTTGTTGGAGCTTTTTTGGTAGCGGCGGGTTTGATGATCTCTCAGCTTTCTTTTCACCTGGATTGGCAGGCCCTTCGTTACCAGGCCACTCCGTTTTTTCAGGATTTGGGAAAGACAATCTCTCAGCTGATGGGACTCAATTCGATTTGGATGGGGTTCATTTTCTTTTCCTTTGTCCTATGGAGATCAGTGTTTAAGGAAAAGTCGAAAGGCTTTGTCTTGTTTGCCCTTCTTCCAATGGGAATTTTGCTTCTACTGCAGGTGACATTTGAGAAGTCCTTTTTTCTGCCGAGGTATTTGTTTTTAACCGGGCCAGTGCTCATGATTTTTTTGGTGAGAAGTTTTGCTCTTCAGGTCCCTGGTCGGTGGCTTGGGGCTCTGATGCTCTGCGTTTTTGTCGCTCTAGAACTTCAAAGTTTGCCCGAGATTTACACTCAAAAAGAGCCATCTTGGAAGGATGCTCTGACTTTAGCGGCTCAAGGGCAGAGAGGCCCCATTTTTACCACTAGATCTTTGGCGATTAGGGTCTATGGCGACCCATTAGGCCTTGAGATTTTTCCGTTTAAAGGATTAGAGTCGGAGATTGAAATGATCTTTGGGAATGTGAATTCTTATGGGTCCACTTGGATGATCGATAACTACCTTGGTTCCTTAACCTATTGGGGCTCGTTAAAGGCAGAAGCAACAATCAAGGGTTATAAAATTCATGAGTATTATTTTAAAGGTCATCCGGAGTTTAACGGAATTCGATTGATGGAGTTAAAACGTGACAGATGAAAACGCCGAAAGTTCGCTAAAGAAGACCTCTGAGCGATTGAGCCAGGTTTCAAACTCATTTTGCTTGGCCAAGTGGATGCAGGTGACTCTCCACTTGCACAACGGTCACACGCACTCCTGTCATCACCCAAACACCCACAAAGTTCCTTTAGAGGAACTGAAAGACAATCCGTCGGCTCTTCACAATACAAAATTTAAAAAAGATCTGCGGCAAGAAATGATGGTTGGTAAGCGTCCCTCGGAGTGCTCCTACTGTTGGGGGATTGAGGACACTCCAGGTGAGCATTACAGCGACCGAGTGATCAAGTCCAATGACAATTGGGCCTCGCCTTTCTTTGCGCGAGCTGTCCGAGCGGCGGGGCAAGAGAACATCAATCCGAGTTACGTGGAAGTGAGCTTTTCCCATGCCTGTAATTTGAAGTGTGTTTATTGTGGTCCCTCTATTTCGAGCAAATGGGAAGCCGAGATGAAGAAATTTGGGGATTATCCTATTCTCAACACTCACCATTCTCTCGATGAAGCGAAGAGACAAAATAAAGAGTCTTATCCAGTCGGAGAGCCAAATCCTTATGTGGATGCCTTTTGGGATTGGTGGCCGAGTCTATCGAAAGATTTAAAAGTTTTTCGTATTACTGGTGGAGAACCTCTTTTAGTTAAAGACACTTTGCGAGCCATGGATTGGTTGATGGATCATCCCAATGCCAATCTGGAATTTGCGGTGAACACAAACTTGATGGTCGCAGATGAGAAGCTGGATGCCTTTCTTGGGAAAGCCGCTCAGCTTGTGGATCAGAAGAAGGTCAAGGAATTTAGCGTTTACACCAGTCTAGACACTTGGGGAGCCTCCGCTGAATACATTCGCTTTGGGTTGGACATTGAAAAATTCAAAGTCAATTTAGAGAAAACTCTCTCGTCGCATACGCACATCCGAGTGGCAATTATGTGCACCTTCAATTTGCTTTCGGTTCCAAACTTTCATGAGCTGATTGATTATGTGATTGATTTGAAAAATAGGTTTCCCACACAAGAGGGTTGCGGACCTCGTGTGACTCTAGACATTTCCTATTTGACTCATCCAAATTTTATGACGGTTTCGCTTCTCCCAAAAGAGCTCCACAGTCTTTTGGACGATTGTTACACAAAGATGTCGGAGGCCGTCTTAGAGAATGGGCGGCAGGCCTTTGATGCTCATGAGAAGAATAAGTTGAAGAGACTTCTTGCCTTTGTTCAAAGGCCTCTGCTCCCTGATAAGGAATTGGAGCTTAAAAAAGATTTTGCTATCTTTTTCTCCGAGGCGGATCGGCGAAGAGAGTTGTCGTTTAGTGAGACTTTTCCTATTTTCAAAGACTTAATGGATGAGTGCAAGAATTTGGCATTGAAAGATCTTTATGGACGAAGAGACTTTGCTGAAAAGGATTTAAAGGCCTCAACTCGTTCGCTTGAAGACATTGAGCGACATATGAAGGGCGCCTTGGAGTGGCATGGCCGCGCACAGAGAGAGGTCAAAAGATCTGAAGAGAACATCCAAAAGCTTAAAGTCTTATTTGAAAAGGATTTAGAGGGTTTTGAATCTGAGGTTTAGAGAGAACCTCTCTGGTCGAAAAATCATTGGTTGAATTCCTTTTAATTGCTCAGGTGGAGTTTGAGAGATTGTCGTGAACTTGGCTGCATTTAGACTCATTGGAGATTTTTTTCAACGCGAGCGTCTTTTGGAGGAGTTGCCCGGGGTTAGAGATTTATCAATCGTGACAGAGGACGAGTTCACTGTAGGAGAAATGAGAGTTCTTAGCCTCTTCGGTCCAATTCCGACCTTTGAAAAGCCTTCGCCTTTCCACAATTACCTTCGGCCTCAAGAGCATCCTGAACTTTTTCGATTTAAGATTATGCAAAGGTTCCTCGCTCACTTCGGCGATCAACTCCTTATGGCCAGATGTATTTTTCTTTCATCTAAGGCTCAAGTGATTCCGCACAGAGACCCAAATCGAAGTTTTGAGTTTGGAGTGGCTCGACTCAATGTTCCCTTGATTCATTTCGGCCAAATGTCCCTTTCCATGGGGTCGACCGAAATGGATGTTCAACCGGGGGAGGTTTGGTATTTGGATGGGGCAACAAAGCACTCTGTTCTCAACCCTGAACGGGGGGAGCGTGTGAGCCTGGTGATTGACGTAAAAATTTCGCCTTCTTTGTTGAGCCATTTTCCTGACTTTGCACGCAAAGCTTATTTTGAAATTGATCCTTCTCCTGTTTGGACTCGTCCGCCGAAGGATCTCCATTTGGACTGTGAATTTGAAGCGCCCCGCTCACTTTTACCCTTCTTTAATCCAAGGGAAGATTTGGTTCGCGCAAAGATTTTCGTCGACAAGGGTGAAGCTCTGTTGACCTTCTCCAATCACAGCCTGGAGTTGGATTTTAATGATTCCAGTGGTTTTTTCAGTCCTCGTTGGGTGGGCCCTGGATTTAGTTATCGACCCGAGGCTAAGAAACTAGAGATCCATTTAAAAGGATTGGTCCCTAGAGATTCAAGCGGGGAAAGAACGTTTGAGTGGCGAACTGAGGTTGATCTTCTTTGAGTCGAGTGTGGTGAATTTAGAGTCTGCTATTTTTTGCGTCCAATGAGTCATGGCCTTTCGTCAGGCTTCAGCGGTGGGTTTCGGTCGCGAAAGCGGTGAGAAAAGTGGCGAGCCTTACAAGTCCAATCCCAGTTCGAAGGAAAGTTTGGTCGATTGCATTTTATTTTCTTTCAAGACCACTGTTTGTTTAAAAAGAGCCAACTGAGAATTTGAGATCTCAAGCTCTGCAGCAAGGTGTCTTGCCCGATCCAAATGTTTGGCCATGACCTGTTTGGTTGCATCAGAGTCGGTTTGAACAATAAAGACCACTTCAAAAAAGAATTTGGGATTCTTGTGGTGATCACTGGCCCTCTCTGGGTAGAGCCATTGCACCAACTCTTGATTTTGAGAGAGCGCAAGTCGATAGGTGCTCATGCTCGTCGGCGAGTGGGAGAAAGAAAACATACTGTAATCCGAAAGGGGCCATCTTTCGATTCTTAAAAAGACGCAGCCATAGATGACGAGGAGGAAGGGGAGCCCAAGATAGTAGAAGGACTTGTCATTGTTTTGATCGGGACTCAATTCGGACTTTTTCAGTTGATCTGGTAGGTCTTCGCTCAATAGATTTTTTTTAGGCTCAGCCTTCGGCTCTCTTGAAGACTTTGGTGACTTGAAAACTCTTCTCAGAAAGATCTTAATCGGTTCGATTTTGATCTTTGAAAGATCACGCCAAGGCAAGAAAATAATAAAGGCCAGAGTATGGTATTTGTGAAAGACAATATTTAGAAAATAGGCCGTTCCCCAATGAAAAAGTATAAAGCCTAAAATCCAAAGCAAGGGGAGCCACTTTCTCAAGCAGATAAATACAAAGCTCAGTTGTAGAAAAATGAGTCCGATGGACAGAACTTGGCAAAGACCGTGTTGGTCTGCCAGCCAAAGCGTCTGGGGTTTTGGGTCAAGCAGGTGATTTGTGTAAAGAATTCCCTGAAGAGTGTATCCATTCATCCATTGAAAATTCGTATCAATGATCTTTGAAAAAGCCGCTCCAAAGTAGAAAGCCGCCACAGTGAGCTTTCCTACCGCAAAGGGCCAGTTTGAAATGTGCTTCCACTTTAGTTTTGCAAATGCCGCGAGCGACATAAGGAAAATCATGTAAAGAATCAGATTTCTTGAATGAGACACATAGTTTGAGAAAGCGGGGCGAATAGAGCTCAGGTCGACAGCCGAAGTGTAGAGGAAACTGAGAAAAAGCAGTGGCAAGCTCCACCAATTCCACTTTGATCTTAGCGAAAGAAGGCAAAGGGAAAAAGATGCGAGGAGAACACTTTTGTAGATCACAGGGTCGACGTGGGCGAGTCCAAGAAATGCCAGAAGGGGCACTGGATTTTCAAGCGTTCCTAACCATTGAGGGGGATAGCTTAGAAAAGACTCAAGAATGCGAAGGGCCAGTAAGAGAAGGAGTGTGTTTTTAAAATAGATCCAAGAGCAAAATGGAGAAGGGCTAAAGAAATGCCTTTTTAAGAAAAGCTTCATCGACCTCATGATTGATAGTCCATTTGGATGAAAAAAATCTTGGAGCCCTTCATGAGCAGAAGTTTATCGCACCAATCAAGCCCTCCTGAGCGGGGCTTGATTTGAAAGAGAAGCTTTTGATGAAACTGATAAAACTTACTTAAGAATAAATTTTTGATAGCTGCTGGATGTTGAAGGGTTTCCATTCGTACATCCTAAACTGGTCTGATATTTAATCAAGAGTCGACCAGCTCCGCCGGTGCCTCCAGATCCGTTTCCAGCTCCACCAAGAACCTGTAAAGGTCCGCAGGTGGATGTTTTGGTTACAGAACTTGCCGTGATCAAGATGGTCCCGCCCGAGCCTCCACCGGCATTTCCAGAAGCCGCGGCAGCGCCATCCGCTGAAATCACACCATCAAGTTTGAGGGCGCCTGAGGTTTTAAACATAACGATTCCACCTCCGGCAGCTCCAGCGGCCGAGCCACCGCCACCACCAGATCCCATGATTGCATACTGGTCATTCACAGGAGAAGTGTTGGATCCGCCGGCTCCAATGGAGCTGGCACTGCTTCCGCCACCAGGTCCGCTTCCAGCGGCTCCAGCTGATCCACCAGCAAATCCGATTCCGTTTGCCACGATTCGTCCACTGTAGGTGGCGTTGTACTCGACGTTAACGGCTCCGGAGCTTCTAAAAAAGACGACACCACCAGTTTGGCCGTCGAAGGCGTGAGCTGAGAGATATCCACCAGAGTTGATCGTTAGCGAGGAGTAATTGGGGACCGCAATCACTTGGGTCACCTGAGTTCCAGCGGAGTAGGCGGGATAAGAGTTTTTTAGCGCTGAACTAAAGCTGAGAGTTGAGCCGGAGGGCACGGCATTGATGGTCGCCGTTTCAAATTTTCCGGCATTTGTTCCAAGCATTTGAATGATCAAAACTTCATTTCCATTGGCGAAACCCGAAATCGAATTCACCGAAATTGAAGTGGCTCCCGCCGTGATCGCAGAAGTCGTTCGCGTTCTCACGTTGTCTGTGTAAAGTGGATTGTTGGGGCCATTGGTTCCATCAATAACAAGAGCTCCGCTGGCTCCGCTTCCGCCGTAGCCGGTGAATTCAACCACCATTTGCTTCACCGCAGAAAACTGCGCAAAGCTCGTCCAAGAGACGAATCCGAAGAAGAGAAGGGTAAGAAATATGGAACTCAATTGACGTGTAAACATGTTCCTCATTTAAGTTGATTAGTTGTAGCCAGTCACCCAATTAATGTAGCAATCCGTCGTACCAACTCTAAGAATTGAGTAAACCGTTCTGGTGCCCGAAACCGTCGGGCCATTTGCTGGACTAAAGTAGGAGTTGGTGCACCCTGTAAATGTGTAAGTTCGCGAAGTGGTGT
>JAACVK010000019.1 GCA_009991595.1 bacterium
CTCGCTTTGCCCTTTTTTCAAGATTATTTTTAGACTTTTACCCACTCATTTTCACAAAGAGCCTCAGTAAATCGAAAAAGGCTCTTATTCACTCATCAAAACACAAAGAAATGCCGAAACACCCTTTAATGAACATCAAAGTTAAAGAGAAGATAATAATCTCAGTCATCCTCATTCCTCTTCATTGTGGCGCCCAAGAAGCCACGGAAGCGCCAGAAAGTGAGAGCATTCGAGAAAAGGCCGGTCGATACTTTCATGACCTGAAAGACCGACTCATTGCAGAAGAAGAGCCAGAAAAATTAGAGACATTGTTGCCTGAGATTCACATCGTTCGATTTGCCATTCCAAGCGACTTCACTCGCACAGGCTACGAAAAATTTAAGGACACAGTTGGCCTGGATATAACGGCAATGGGTTCTGACTACGTGAAGAGACTTTACGCCTGCCAAATTGAATACAGAAAAAGAATGAAAGAGCTAAACGAGAATGACCTAGATGCCAGCTTCAAAGGGTTAGGCGTAAAAATAGATGGAGATGACTGCATTTTCCAATACGCCAACAAGGATGAGATTGCTCAGTCCGCCTTCAACTCAATCAAAAAGCTTCAGGGAGATAATTTCACAGGCAGCCACTTTGGAGAGATAAAACTACCTCACAAAGAAAGCAGCGAAGACGACGGTCTCTTCTTTGGAATCAAACAAGACTCAGCAATCAGCTCCTTCTTGAAATCATATGTGGATAAAAAAACCGAAAAACTGCAACAGCAGGCCACCAGCATACTCGACATCGCTAATGAAAAACTTCCAATCTCTATTCAATGGGATAACAGCGATTATAAAATCAGCACTGAAGGCAAAGACGATGTCTATGGTTATATTTCCCATGGCGGCGACTCTCGAATCGATTCAATAGGTGGCAAAAAAGCACTAATCATACCTTTCTCCTATATAGAAGGAGTCAAAGATGTTGACACAAAAAAGCTCAACGAGGAATCCGCAAAAAAAGGTAAGGGTGAAGTTGCTTTCTACATTTCCGCAGGAAAGTTGCGGGTTGTAACAAGAAAAAGCGAAGCAGCTCCTTGGTATAAGCAAATAATAAATGCCAATAACTTCTCTGAATGGGATCTACTCTCAGAGGGCGAGTAACACTGGAGAGAAGCTTCTAAGAGCCTTTCGAAGAATTTTGCAACTCAGATTTAATCTTCTCAATCAAACCCCAAGCGTCTCTAGGACTAAGAGAGTTTATGTCCAGACCCTTGAGACTCTCAACAGATTCGAGCTGGGGAGCTTGGGTGACGACTGGTGCGGCCTCAAACAAAGACATTTGAAATTTATCAGACGGAAGGCTTTTCTTACGCTTCGGCTGAGAGGAATCTTGTTCTTGTGTTTTAAAGTTCGCAAACAATTCTTCGGCGCGGCTGAGAATTGAATCAGGAAGCCCCGCCATTTTGGCCACATGAATCCCATGGCTACTAGAGGCCGGCTGCAATTCTAAAGAGCGGAGAAAAATGAGCTCTCCCTCCCACTCTTTAATGCCCATGCTTGCATTCTGAGCTTCACTTAAACCTTCAGCAACTTCGGAAAGTTCGTGATAGTGAGTGGCAAAAACCACTAAAGCTTTACTATTCTCATGCAAACTTTCTAAAACGGCTTGAGCAATTGTCAATCCATCTTGAGTAGAGGTCCCACGACCAATTTCATCTATGAGGATAAAGCTATTATCATCGCTTTCATTTAGAATTCCCGCTGTTTCTTTCATTTCAACCATGAAAGTGCTTTCGCCATCCAAGATCTTATCCGAAGCGCCCATTCTCGAATAGAACGAACTAGCCGGGGTAAAGGTCATAGACTCAGCGGGAACTTTAAATCCGCATTGAGCCAACAACAGACACAATCCGGTTTGCCGCATGAGCGTAGATTTACCAGCCATGTTCGGGCCCGTTAAAAGTAAAATTCGAGGCTGCTTACTCCCGCCCAGCGAAATTGAATTAGCAACAAAAGAACCTAATCTAGATTCGATCAAAGGATGTCTAGCCTCTTTGATCTCAAAGCTAAAAGCTCCCTCGGATGGCTCAGGCACAACCCAAGAAGCGTATCTCTCCGCACTTTGCACACCTGCTACACTTCCAGCAAGAGCATCTATCCAGGCAAAACTGGCGAAGGTCTGCTTTAACTTGGAGTCAGAGCAAAGCACCTTGTTTTGTAAGGCCGTCAAAAGCTCTTCTGCTCGCTTCTCAATATTCACTTCGGCGCTAAGGATCTCTTCTTCCTTGTCACGCAAAGTTTCTGTTGCATACCTTTCGGCATTCACCATAGTTTGCTTGCGCTCAAAGCTCGAAGGAACATTAACACTCTGAGCTTTGCTAACTTCGATAAAATAACCGAAGACTTTATTGTAGCGGACCTTCAACTTAGCAATGCCGGTTTCTTTGCGAAGTGTATTTTCGTAATTGCTGAGCCAATCCTGAGACCCCGAAAAGACTTCCAACAATTGGTCAAACTTTCTATCCGCCCCGGGACGAATCAAATCCTTTAGGCCTTGAGCTCGCAAGGAATCAACTTCAAGATTCAAAACAGTTTCTAAGTCGCTCAGTAAATCCGCTAAAAAAGATGCGCTCGATTTTAGCTCAGGCAAAGAATCCTCTGCGTAAAGCTTATTCCACAAACCTTCATTCTCTCTCTGCGAACTCAAAGTCGAATAGACTGCTTTTAAAGACAGCGTAAAGCGAATGAGCTCACGCGGCTGAGCAGCCCTCACCCTAAAACGTCCCAACAAACGCTCAACATCATTAACTAGCTTGGTCGTTTTAAGAAGCTCGTGAGGACGTTCCAGCAGCTTAAAAGTAGCTTGACGCGTTTTTATCAAATCTACATCACACAAAGGCATTGCAAGAATATCTCTGAGTTTTCGCGACCCCAGAACCGAGCCACACTGATCCAGAAACTCAAACAAATCTGGGTAAACATTCCATTGCTCCAGGACCTGTTGAGACAAAACGGCGTGAACTTTTTGATTGGCAGAATTGGCCATCTGCAAAGGCAAAGGCTCTGACCAAAACTCCTGCAGCTGTTCAAGACTCCAACATTGAGTATAACGAAGATAATCCTTCAGCAGACTATCCGCGCTACCCTTTGAATAGCTAGTAACCGTCGTGGAACTTTGATCGAGCAAGCCCCAAAACTCGTTCTTTAAATCAGCCTGATTGGCAATCAGTAGCTCAGCGGGATCGTATCTTCGAAGCAAGTCGTTCAGTTGTGTTTTTGAATTCAGCTCACAACTAAAAAAATCAGCGGACAAGAAGTCGTGTAACACGGCCTTCACCTGCGACCCGGAGGAGGAGGAAAGGCTCAGTATAAAATGCTTTTTCTTTTGAGGAAGGTGTTTAAAATCCACAGGCAAACCTGGAGTTAATATTCGAACTAAGCCACGCTCAACAATTTTGTTATTAGAGTCCTTTGGATTTTCCAATTGCTCACAAAGAGCCACTTTGTATCCACGCGACAATAACTTTTCGACATAACCCGTCCAAGCATGAACAGGCACGCCACACATAGGAACCGGAACATCGCTCTTTTTATCACGACTAGTCAGCTGCACTTCCATAACCGGTGCAGCTACGATCGCATCCTCACCAAAGAGTTCATAAAAATCGCCTAGCCGAAAAAACAAAAGAGCATCAGGCGCTCGGTCTTTCTGAGACCAAAATTGCTTATAGAGAGTTGTGTTCCAAACCTCAGAGTCCCGAGGCGGAGAAGATAATCCTGAATTTGTGGCAACAGACTCCATCGCCAATCCCTGCTCTTCTAATCCACCTGCCATGACAAACTCTTAAGACTATTTCCCCACCAACTCAAGCCTTAAGCTAGACTTCGCAAAAGAAACAAGTGATTAATTTTAAAGAAGATAACTATATACTGGAGCGCTCTAAGCCTGCCTTTTCTCATGAGCATATTGATGAATGCGAGCCTGCATTGCAGCCGCCCCATTGGCTCGATTGGGTGAAAGGTTCTGAACAAGGCCAGAGTCCATAAGAAAGTTTGATTTAGAGGCGATGATCTCTTCCGGTGTGAGTCCACTGTAAATCTTGACCATCACCGCAACCAATCCTTTAACAAAAAGAGAATCTGAATCGGCCATAAAACTCATTTTCCCGTCCTTGAGCTGGAAAAACAACCACACTTGCGACACACAACCTTTGATTTTATTGGCATCAACCTTCAATATCTCGGGCATTTCCTCTAAATCATCACCGAGATCGAGGATAAAAGCATATCGCTCTTTCCAATCATCAAAAGCCTCGAGTTCTTCTTTCAGACTAGCTTCGCGTTCTTGAACTGTGTTCATCGGCTCCAAAGGATAGGTCATCCTTGAACTTACTGCAAGAATGAGAGGAGGCCCTACCTAAAGATTTGGATTCTCAAGGAGAAATTATCTTTCTAGAAACAACTGCTCACAATATCGACACTTGAACGAGACTCAAGCGACACAAATTAGCGAAGAGGTGGACAACTCCAACAACCCACCTTCAAGTTCAGCTTGAGGCAACAAAGAAGAGGACGCACAGAAAAAGCGAGACGAAAACAATAACAACAATAACTCAGTCGGAAAATAATTCTAAAGACTTTTGAGTTCAGACAACAAATCTAAAAGTGGAGTCGCCTTAAAGTCTTCTCTCATCACCCTTAAGCTGGCTCTAGCGTCCCAGGCCTTCAAGGCGATAGACAAGTTTGACCGCAAATACTCCTGCTTTGAAAGAGAAAAAACTAAAAGCTTATCGACTCTTGAACTCGCGAGTTCCTCAGCAAAATAGGACTCAATGTCTTGCTCTAAGAATTTACCTCGATAGTCGTAATCAAAGACACTTCTACCTCGAGCCAAAAGAACATGAAAACTCCAGTCCCTAAACATAGCCCCATTCGTTGGCAATACAATTAAGACTCGAAGATGATCGTCGTTATACCATTGCTCAAAATAAGAGACATTCAAGACTTCAGCCACGTTAAGGTTGCAATAGCCCGGACGCCACCGTGCGCCAATATCCCTTGGCGAAATCAACTCTGTCTGACAAGCAAAGGAGAGCAAGCACCCAAGTTTCAAGAAAAGAGAAAAAAACAAAACCCGTAAAAACACGCCACCGACTTAGCTCACGATAAGTTCAAACCCTAGAGAAAAACGCTCGGAAACAGCGAAGAACTTGGCTTCCTTCTTGCACCCTAGGTAGTTGCTGAAAACGCAAACGAAGGAGAATGTCCATGAATCAAGTAGTTAGACGCGATAAGGCCCGATCATTTTCTAGTCCCTATCTAACAAAATACGTCATCTTGTTTGGTCTCGGTCTTTGGCTAGTTGGAACCTCTGTATTCCTTGCTAGCATTAGCTCTTAACTAAGGGGCACGACAACAAGAGGGGGCTCACACCAGAGTCCCCTCCCCCCTTTTTTTATTTAAATTTGACAATCAAAGCTGACTCTCCAAGATTGGGCCCGTGAGCCTCTTTGGACAAAACGATTTCTGGGCGCCGCTGGCTGAAAAGATGCGTCCTTTTTCGCTCGAAGAGGTTCTAGGCCAAGACCATCTCTTTGAAGACTCAAACTCACTTTTTAGCCGCATTAAAAACGCCTCCAACCTTAACGAGATAAAGATTCCCTCTCTCATTTTTTGGGGCCCTCCTGGAACAGGAAAAACCACCTTAGCTCAAATTCTTTGCTCCAAGCTAGAGGCCCACTTTGAGAAGGTCTCCGCCGTGGACTCGGGAGTGAAAGAACTTAGAAAAATATTCCAAGACGCCCAATCAAGAAAACAACGCTTAGGTGAGCATACAATCTTGTTTGTGGATGAAATACACAGATTTTCCAAAAGCCAGCAGGACTCTTTCTTACACGCGCTAGAGGCTGGTTACGTCACACTCATTGGAGCTACAACCGAAAACCCTAGCTTTGAACTCAACAATGCTCTCTTGAGCAGGTCGCGAGTGATTGTTCTTAAAGCACTCACCCCTGAAGCCATTCAAAAACTTCTAAGGAGGGCTCTCTCCGACCATAGTCGTGGACTAGGAGCTCTGCAGCTAGAGATCCAGAACGATGCAATTGAATATTTATCAAACACCTGTGGTGGAGACGCCCGCATTGCCCTAAACGCCTTAGAATACTGCACTCAGGCAAAAGCCAAGGGCGAGTCCATCAGCACCGTTGAGATCAGCAAAGCTATTGAAAAGGCTCCGGCTAATTATGACAAGAATGGCGAATATCATTACGACCTTATTAGCGCCCTTCATAAATCGATAAGAAACTCTAACCCCCATGCTGCTCTCTTCTATTTGGCACGAATGATAGAAGGCGGAGAGGACCCAATCTTTATAGCAAGACGCCTGGTTAGAGCTGCCAGCGAAGACATTGGAATGGCCGACCCCAAAGCCCTTGAACAAGCTATCGCGGCAAAAACGGCTACCGAGTTTATTGGTATGCCCGAAAGTGACGTCATCCTTGCTCAATGCACTTTGTATCTAGCGCTGGCTCCAAAGTCTAACAGCACCTATACGGCCATAGCCCACGCAAGAAAACTTGCACAAGAACACTCCTCAGAGCCTGTGCCACTGCACTTAAGAAACGCCCCAACTAAGCTCATGAAAGACTTGGGCTTCGGCAAAGACTACCAATACGACCATAATTACCAAAACAACATAAGCCCCCTTGAAAGCATGCCCGAAAAACTAATCGGACAAAGCATCTATAAGCCTGGAAACCTAGGGTTTGAAAAAGAAATTCAAAAGCGCATGGAATATTTTGAAACCCTTCGAAAGAATAGCCGAAAGAAAAATCTCGATCACTAAGCCTCATGTATGCCGAGGTGCGTGATCTCCTAGTGAATACAAACAGCCTGTGCGCCCTGCATCGAAACACTTCCCCTAGATTTTATTGACATCATCCTTCGCCGGGTGTTTTTTCTAGCCCAACTAAACGTTTGTTAAAAACTAAAAAATCCTAGGGAGGGAATCATGAAAACACTATTTAATCTTTTTATTGCACTTACATTAAGCACTTCTTATGCACAGGCTGCAGATACATGGAGAGAAACTGAAGTCATTGAGTCCTGTATCCAGAATTTTAGCCTTTGGAACTATCGAGTAAAAATCACTGAATACACTGAACATTCCGAAACTGCCGAAGCAACTTTGCTAGGACATATCGCCACACTGAGCGAATACAACGTTTTCACTAACAGAGAACGTATCTTACGCCCCTCCATCCCAGTCACCAGAACAGACTCCTCCAAACAGCCCATTGGAACACCGACCACTTGGACCGGCGAAGACTTCAAGCTAAATATTTACCCAAATGTTGTAGATGGATTTGACGGATTCTATTCTGAATTCAAAGGAATATATCTTGGCACTCGTCTGAACCTAAAAATGGGATGCAAATAAAGCTATAAAATTAACTTAAAAGATCAGCGACCAAAGTCATTTGGTCGCTGATCTTTTTGTTACATCTACGTAACCATTCCAATAAGGCATTCCAAAACTTGAGATTGGCAAATAAGGCTGGGTAGAAACTCCCGGATCTGACTCATCTCTTTTATAATCAGCCACAAGAAACGCATGACCCACCTCAAAAAAATCTCGCTTAGCTAATGTTCTATAACCTAGAAGCGGGTCTACCTCTAACTTTAGCCCAGCAACATGCCTAACCTTTAAAAAATCGATCGGCTGCAAAAGATGCTTCTCTGGAATCAAAGGAACAACACTATTTTCACTCTCGTCGAAAACCAAATCCTTCAAACTAAGGTTGAAGCTATCAACAAAACGTAAAAAGTTTCTCTGAGCAATTTCTCGGACCGAGTAACTTCTTCCCGACTGATGCTCCGTAAAAATCATCGCCTCATCAAAGACATAGCCCTTCTTGGCCCATAGATATCTACCCAGATAGTCCGCCTCAAGCCCTTCTCTAGAGATCGAAAGGGGCGGGTAGATTTGAGTGTCTAAAAAAAGATGAACATACTTTGAGATTCCACTAGAGCGAGGCATTTCACTTGAAAAATACATGCCATTTCCCCAGGCTTCTGCTTGCCCGGAGGCAGACCAATACAAAGTTCGACCAAAAAAACCGATCGCTTCCTTTTCTTGATTAAACAAAGTTCCGATTAAAACAATATGCCTAGCGCTTCGAGTGACATCTCGGTGGAGAGTTAGCTTGAGCGTTTCTTTGTTTTCCCCCTCAAACAACTCTTGCCACCTCGCCTCCAAACCCTTTAGTTGAGCTGAGGATTTCCAGAGCCATGGGATATCTCCATTTAAAAGCTCACTATCTGCTGGTTGCAAATGGTCTAAAAACTCTATAGCATACTTGTATTGAGTAGGATTACTCATTGGCCCCTCTAGGAGCTTTTGAATATTTTGATTGCTAAGGTGTTCTTCACATTTTTTTGCCCAAATATCTTGAGAAGAGCAAAGAGCTAACAAAAACCCAAAGACAACCCATCTATATCTAGACCAAAACAATGCTTTCAATACTCGACCTCTCACCTGACACTTCGAACCAGCAAAATGCCATCATTTCATAATGGTAGGTGCTTTCAATTACAAGAAAAGAGCGTCTTAAAAGAACTTTATCGGGAAACGGGTGCTTAGAGCCCATCGAACTTAAAGGTCAATACTTTCAACATCTAAGCAGCTTGCTTAAAGAAACCCTGCAAAAGTTTGTAAGCATCACGAGTAATCTGAAAATCCAACACCTCGGAACGGCTCTCTTTAGAGACCAAGTCTGGATGAGTTTTCTTTGCAAGCCTCCGCCAACAGCTCTTGAGTTGTGCTTCGGAAAGAGGGAAAGTCAACACCTCTCCTTGTCTTCTAAAAAGTTCCACCGCTCCTAGAGCGGCAAAGTCTAAAGACTCCATCTTAAGAGCGGGTTCTTCAGAAACGCTTGTAGTGGAGTTTGGGGGCTTCACATCTTGGGGCGCGGGCTTCACGGCTTCGCCAGTCTTTGAAACAAACATTTCCTTGATACGACGACCAAAGCGCAACTTCACCTCAGAAGCTGCACAAAGAAATTCAAGACAAGCGTCTGAGCCACTGTAGGATTGAGAGTTGAAATTCCATTGATGCTCACCCCTACCCTGATCCAACTGGCTTCGAAGCACTTGTTCAAAAGATTTCTCGCTCATATAGACCTATCGGACCAAGCTTTAGAGGATTGAAGTCAATTCTATGGCATTTGAGCCCTCCTCTATACAGAAGTGACAAGATTGGTTACATTCAAGGCGATTTTGCTGGCCGCCTAACAGGGCAAGCAAAGAAAAGGAAATATGATCGATAAAGAAATAAAAATTAGCCAAACCGTTGCCATTTTGATTGACGGCAACAATATGGAGCGCAGCATCCACTCCCAAGTAGGTCACGACAACGCTATGTTGAACTTTGACCAACTTATTCCCCGCTTAGTGGGGAACCGAGCCTTGAATCGACTGATTTACTTCAGAGAAGGAAAAGCAATCTCATCCAAGCTCTCTGAACGTCTTCACAACCTCTACCACGGATCCGTAAGACCCTGTCATAAGTCTGCCGACATCCCACTGAGCATCAAAGCGACTCAACTTGCTCACAAAGTAGACACAATAATCATCCTCTCTGGCGATTCCGATTACGTCGAACTTGTGCAACACTTAAAGTCAGAAGGTGTTCGGGTTGAAATTGCAGCCGTCGAAAGAAACACCGCTCAGGTCTTGCGAGTTGAAGCAGACTATTTTCACAGCATCGGGGAGGACGACTGGTTTGTTTATTCTAAAAAAGGGCAGAAAAGCCGAGGGCCAAAACAAGGCACCAAGAAAAAGTAGCTTCAACTTTATTCGCGCAACTCTTATTGTAACTCTCGCACTTGGGTTCAGCCAAAGCTCGTTATCCGCCCCCACTGATCACAAAGACGGATTATGGCTTTTTGGTGGACTTGGTCTTGGACTCAACTCAGTTAGCACCTCTGTGACGAACACTTCGGTTTCTGGAAGCACTTTAAGTGTGGCCGAAGTTGCAAAACGAGGTTTTGGTGCCCAGTTCCGTTCAGCACTTAGTTACTACACCTCTGATTTCGTTTTTGATTTGGGCCTTGATTATTCATACACACGTTTCTCTTACAGTAATTTCGACCCTGACCCAACTTCATCCGGTAGCTCTGATAACGCTGAAAAAGTCAGCCAAAAGATGACTATAAAGAACGCTGTCATCGAGCTGCTACCAAGATACCGATTTGGGGACGAATACCAACTTGGCCCCATTCTTCAATACCATCTCGGAGGAGACGTCGGACACAGTGAACTAAGAACAGAATCTAAAGGCTCCCTGATCTACGGAGGGCTTCATTTTGATTATGAAACCCCACTGGGAGAAATGACTTTAATGCGCTTTGGTCTTCAAGGACTCATGAGCTTCAACGAATCAAGTCGCCGTAACATCATCATCAACGCCACATGGGACGTGGGCTTCGCACTTTTTGGACAAGAACAGAAACCTAGGCAACGACCTGCGCAAAGACAGGCTCAACCCAAGAAAGTAGAGCGCATTGTCTTTGAAGATTTTGAAGAACACATTCCAAGCGCAGTCTCTCAAACTCCTGGACAAATTGTGGTTAGACTTCCTTCTGATAAGTTTCTTTTCGACACTGCGATGTCACACATAAGAAGCCCTAAAACTAGAGATTATCTAAGAGACTATGGAAAAATCTTATCTCAAAACTCTCAAAAGTGGGACCAACTCAAAGTCATTGGACACACAGATGTTCGCGGCTCTCGAAAAATGAACATGGAACTTTCTACCGGAAGAGCTCGCACCGTCTTCAACCACCTTAAAGAGGGTGGAGCTCCTGCTCACAAGATGAGCTATGTTGGAAAGGCCTTTGATGAACCTGCCGATCGGGCCAACAATCCAAAAGCATGGGCAAAAAATCGTAGAGTCGAGCTTGTCATAACAGGAGTCAGAGCGACTCCAGAAATGTTGGATCAAGTTTTAGAACTCAACCGGAAATATGGTTACGCTCCTTCGAATGGACGCAGATAAATTTTCAAGGCCTGCAAGTTGTGGATAATTAAAGAGTAATGCGTTTACGCAGATTCTATTTCTAAGGGTAGCCAGCCATAGACCTAGGAACTACAACTAGGGAGCTATGAAAAAACTACTAAGCTTCTTATTCTCGGTTTTATTTTTCAGCCTTACTTCGAACGCCCAAGAAGGCAGCGACTATAAAGTCAACAAAGTTTTAAGCATGGATTTAAACGCCAGCGTAAACCCAGCGACTTTAGACTACTTTCAATCAGGCTTTAAAAAAGCTGAAAGTAACGGCACAGACCTCATCGCCATCCGCATCAACACACCGGGCGGATTGGTCTCTGTTACAAAAGACATTCTCACTTTGTTTGGGGCCTCGAACATTCCAGTCCTTATCTGGGTTGGTCCAGAAGGCGCTAGCGCAACTAGCGCAGGTGCCATCATTGCAAGTGGAGCCCATCTTCTATTCATGTCAGAAGGAAGCAACATTGGAGCAGCGGCTCCCGTTGGATTAGGAAAAGACATCGACCCCCCATCAACTCCAGACAACGGCAAGGAGAACAAAGCTCTAGAGAAGCAAAAGCAACAAGCGGCCTCAGACATGAAAAAAAAGGCCGTCAACGACTTAGTAGCCCTCGTTACAAGCCTGGCAGAAAGCCGCGGCCGAAATGTAAAAGCCTACGAACAAATGATTACAGAGGCCGCTTCGTTTACCTCTCAAGACGCATTAAAGAAAAACATCATCGACGACACCGCACCAGACCTATTCTCTGCCGTCTTAAAATCGAACAATCGAAAGATTCGTCTCCATGAAGAAAGTTTCGTCCTTTTTGTAGACGATCCTGTAGTTATTGAGCACGAAATGGGCTTGGGGCAAAAGCTCTTAAATATTCTAGCCAACCCTAGCCTTGCCTACATTTTATTCCTCCTAGGCGCTGCCTTAATTTACTTTGAGCTTCAAGCTCCAGGAGGCTTTGTTGCTGGAGCCATGGGACTAATTTCTCTAGTGCTTGCTGGACTCGCCTTTCAGGTTTTGCCCTTAAACTTTGGCTCCCTAGCTTTGATCATCCTAGCCTTTGTGTTTTTCATCATTGAAATTTACGTCACAAGCTTCGGACTTCTGAGTTTGGCTGGAATTATATCCCTAATAGTGGGTTCTTTGTTTTTATTCAAAGGAGAGACAGGCACAGCAGAGCTTCCCTTGAGCCTCATTCTTTCGGTCTCAGGATCAATAGCAGCCTTTGTGATTTTAATTGGAGTCTTTTGGGCCAGCGAGGCTCGAAAGAATAAAAACCAACACGTAGGACAAGGTCTAGTTGGACAAAAGGCCAAAGTCTTAGACGACGGCAGCGAGGAAGATGGCCAATATAGACACCAAGTAAAAGTCGTCGGAGAAATGTGGCGAGCCTTTAGTCGTGAAAAACTCAGCAAGAATGACTGGGTTTATGTAATAGAACAAAACAAAGAAGCTCTTAGTTTGAGAGTTTCAAAACAAAAAGGAGAAATAAAAAATGTTTGATTTATTTTCGTCATTTGGAGTCGTAATCCTAGGCTTTTTAGTCTTTTCAACCATCAAGATTGTCCCAGAATACGAACGAATTGTTGTGTTACGTCTAGGACGCTTTGCAGGCATTCGAGGGCCAGGACTCATTTTCCTCATTCCTGGGGTCGAGCGCGCCATTCGAGTGGACCTTAGAACAGTAACTATGGACATCCCCTCACAAGACATCATTTCAAAAGATAACGTAACCTTAAAAGTAAACGGTGTAGTCTATTTTAGAGTCGAAGACCCCAAAAGCGCCATTATCAACGTGGAAAACCACATCATGGCCACCAACCAAATTGCACAAACTACTCTACGAAGTGTTATTGGAGAATTCGAGTTAGATGAAATTCTTTCTCAAAGAGAAGACATCAACAAGAAGCTTCAAGAAATTTTGGACGAGCAAACTCAGCCATGGGGAATTAAAGTTTCTATTGTTGAAGTAAAAGCCATTGACCTTCCAGAGGAAATGCAAAGAGCCATGGCCAAACAGGCTCAAGCCGAGCGAGACAAAAGAGCCAAGATTATTTCCGCGCAAGGTGAATTTGAAGCCTCAAAGAAACTTGCTGAAGCAGCAGAAGTGCTAGCCACTCAAAAAGACGCAATCACACTGAGATACTTAGACACCATGAGAGATTTAGGAAGCAACAACAACACTTCTACAATTTTCTTCCCGCTACCCATCAGTATTTTTGACAAATTGAACAAGTAAAGAGAAGCCGGTCTTCCTCAGCTACAAAAACAGCTGGGGAAGACTTCTCTCCATACAAGAATCAAGAAAAACACTGGATCCTTAAAAACAAAACTATTCGATATTCTTACCATTCTACTTTCTGAATCGAGCTTAAAGTTCATTCCTGTATAACTCAAAAGCCAATTCTTGCTGAGCTTCCGCAACTTCCGTAATACTTGCAAAGCTTTCCTCTAAGAAAGCTTCTAACCTCATATCACTAGACACCGGAGTAGCTACTTCATTCTGCTTATGGTTTTGAATCAAACTCACAGATAGAAACAAAATTAAGACAAGAGAGGTCATTGTAACAGGAACCCAAAGCAAAGTTTTCTTAAAAAATTGCTCTCGCAGCTCCTTGAGCTTAGCAAACAATTGAAACTCAGCAGAGCGCGACCGCTCAGGCACAGCCTCCGCATGCTCCTTCAAGTAAGAAAAAACGGGATCTTCTTTTTTTGTATTCATAGCTTCACACCCTGGCTCTCTAAATATTTTCGAGCCTCTTCTCTTGCCCTATGCAAGCGACTCTTCACTGTTCCCGTGGGAATAGATAAGATCTTGGCAATCTCATTCATCTTAAAATTTTCGAACAAATGCAAAACAAGGACTGCTCTCAAATCGTCTTCCAGAGAAAGAAGAACTTCTTGAACCCGGCGCTTATGCACCAAAGCATCTTCTGGGGTCTTCAGATCAACCGACTCAACACTCGAAGTCGCTTCAACTTCTTTTGGTCGTCTTGCCTTCAGTCTAAGATGATCAAGCGCGGTGTTCACAGCAATTCTATATATCCATGTTTTAACATTCGAATGGCGCCGAAATAGATTCAACCCTTTCCAGACACGAACAAAGGTTTCTTGTTGAAGATCTTCTAAATCATTAGGATGCGCGATTCTAAAAAGAATTCCACGCACCCTATCAGCATGCTGGCTATACAAATGTTCAAAAACTTGATCTCGATCCGGCAGTCCTTCGCGAAGAGTTCTTAAAATTGTAGTTGCCAAAATCTATACACCCATTCCTTTAGCGATTAATTCTTTCCATGCTTGTTT
>JAACVK010000043.1 GCA_009991595.1 bacterium
TACTGATTCTTTGAACAAATCAATAATTACAGAGAAAACTCTAAGTGCCTACTTGTCTGTTTTAGCTTTACCCACTCTCAATCGGGATCAACCATAAAAGCAATCCATGAAAATTTGATTCTACGATTCTACGATTCTACCCGCTTAATGGGATTCTACGATTCTACACTCTTAGCCTTGAGATGGACCCAGTCTTTTTAGGCCTTCTCAACCCCTTCTTAAAAAAAATACTTAAGTCATCGCTCAAGCGAGAAAACCTAGAACTAAAACATTACTTGGAAACCTAGATTCCTGCGCAGCACTGTTACTGTCTGCGCTACGAGCCAATTTATCAAACTAAATTAAGTCGCAATCAATTGGTTCTGAGACATTTTGCATTTACAGTGTTTAAAGATGAAGAAGATATCCATAGCCATATTGACGATATCCCTCGTGGGTGCCGTTGTATTCTTTCGACTTCAAACAACCTCCCCCTTTCTAAAAGCATGTCAAACTCACCTAAAAAACAAGAAACTTGTTAGCGCTCTCGATACAGATTTGTGTTCTAAAATAGAAAAACAATTCTTTTCCGGCGATGATAACGTTCAAAACATACTCCCCTCAAAGGTCGGCGCCACCGAGCTTCCTATTGATGATGAAGTTCGCTTTATTGCCTTTAATGATCCGGCATACTTTTCTAGCTATGCTTATTGCTACTTTGCTTTTAAAGAATGGTTCAATCCTGAAAGTTTAGCACCCGATCAAATGGCAATCGCCGCTAGTGGATTTGCCATCTTAAAAAAAGAATTAGAAGGTTATAAAGAGTGGTTGGCTTCCACCAAGGGCCAATCTTGCTCAAGAGCAATCAAAACCTCACTCAACCTAGAGGTTATCGATTTGGAGCAGGAAATGGGCGAAAAAGTATCTATCATTGCAATAAACCCAATTGGTGCAATTAGATCTGACAACGGCCTAGGCGAAGTAATCAAAGAGGCCGTCTAAACGCTTAACCACGAGCGGATTCATGCCATTCACGTAAGCTGCCCGGAAGTAGACCTTTCTGCAAAAGCTTACTGGGACGCTTTAAGCTCCGAGAAAAAACAAGCATTGAAAGAAATGTATTCAAACTACGACTGGAACAATCCAACAATTGCTGTCCGAGAAGCCTATGCCTATCACTTCGAAAACAATCCGGAGCAAGTTGTAGCTGAATCAGGAACTTGTTTTAAAAAATAAAGCGATTCTAACTCCTAAACGGCCACGGAATCATCCAAAAGTATTTAGGGCAGGATAAACCACTTGAAAAAATTCGGTGATAACAGTTGCTTCATCTAAGTTCTTCACACCCCACTTCTCTAAAAAAGGAGTGAAAAACTCAGAATGCAAGCGCTTCCAAGATTCAACGCTTAGATCATCTTCGCCTTCGGCGATGGCGATGTATTCAGGAAGATCTTTATACTTATTAAGCTCAACCTTAACGGTCTTCAAAAGTATAGCAGGACTTTCCTTTGAATCTAAGACGATCCAGAAATCATTCACCTTAGGCAAGGGGTCCCCCATACTCTGGTAATCCTCAAGCAAACCACTACCGGCAGACTTCTTCCCTTGTTTGTAGAGTGCAATCAATTCATCTGTGATTGAGAGGTTTCCCGCAGGCATAACTAAAATGTCGGGATCAGAGGGAATGTCGTCTTTAGCTAAGGTTGATAAATACATATTCCAAAAGTCTAATTGGTCTTTTTTAAGCTCTTTCATTATCTAATTCCTCATGATTAAAATCAACACGCTTTAAACTGTAGCGCACCTCGAGTTCGCCAGAATTAGGAAAATTATGCTCATAAAAATCGGTCTCAAAACTCAACCCCGACTTTTCCATTACACGTTGAGAAGCTATATTCTTTTTCATCGTGTCAGCAAAAACTTCCTCTGCTTTAAGACTCACAAAAGCCTTCTCAATCAGAGCTATTGTTCCCTCGGTGGCAAATCCCTGCCCCCAAGAACTTTTTTTCAGTCGATAGCCAAGCTCAAGACGCTTCGTGTTCTCCAATTCATTCTTTGCGGGCCTTAAATGAAACCAGCCTATAAACTCTTGAGAAGACTTCATTTCAGCCACCCAAAAACCCAACTGACCGCCGTGCACAGAGTGCCATTCAATGAAACGATTTAAAATTTTCCTCACCTTATCGGGAGGAGTTGGCTTCTTAAAAGTGAGATACTTCATGACCTCAGGATCAGAATCTAAATCCAACAAATCTTGAAAGTCGTCTAGAGTAAATTCTCGCAACACGAGACGTTCGCTTTCCAAATAAACTTTCTTCAAACTCAATCTTCTCCGAGGCTTTCAATCCAATTCTCGATTAAACACTGTCCATAAGGATCAACTTTATGTGCACCAATCTTTGGCATATGATCAAAGGAAGAAGAGGTAAATCGGCGCCACAACGCACTTTCCTCATAATCACCCGCCTTGACTCTAAAGACTCCGCCGCTGGCCCTTCGATAATAGCTTGTCTTTTGATTCACCAAAGTCACAAGAGCTGGCTGCATCTCATAAGGTGTGCCACTCACATCCACAGCTAAACGCATTCCAACAAAGCCTGCTTCACCAGCAAATAATCCTGGAACCTTTAAAACATTATGAACATCTGGAATTCCAGAAGAATGACAATGGGAGCAGTTCACAGAAAAATAGGCCAGGGTCGCTCTTTGGAGCGAATCTCCGGGAATAAGCGATGCTCTATTTTTCCAATCATGGGAGTCTGTTAACAGATTCGCATCTAAAAGTTTGTTCAATGTTAATGAGTCCAAAGAAATTTCTTTCAAGTAGCTGGAGTGTAATTTTTCTCTACAAACTTCTGGGAAGTCTTGACTTGCATCGGTCAACTGGAAAGCCTTAAACCCCAGGGGTCTAAAATCAAGATAGGAATCTTTGAAGAGCTGGTTCTCATCAAGAGTAAATCCCTCTACGCCGTGGCAGCTATAACAAGAAGCTTTGGAGGGAATGGTGTGTGCGGTGCCTCTAGCCCGCTCCACTTCCCATTGCTGCAAAATGGCCTCCGACTCATCGGCATTCCAAGCATAGCTTCCATATATCCAGTTAACGGAACTACCAGCGACAAAGGGCTCCCTTGTGTCGCCAACCTTTTTGATCACTCGAGTCTCAAGACGCTTTCCATCTAAGGAAAATTGTTTCCAAAAAACAGTGCCCACCGGAAATTCCCAATGATTAGGGTCTTTGGTATTAATCTGAGCGCCGGGCGGCAGATAAACCCAACGTTCTTTCAGAGCGCCATCACTCCACAACGGGTAACGTGGACTATAAGCCTCTAATGCAGAATTAAGTTGCTTGCTTTCGATGTTTTCATACAGGCACGTAGCAGAAAGCTTGGAGGGGAGCTGATCAAAGCTAAAACTGCAGTTCTCGGCAAAGGAAGTCCTCAAACAGATCAGGCAAAAGGTAAGAAGGAGCGCCCTCATTAGAAAGTCTTACTACAATGCTCAAGAAAAGACCAAAGCCCTGCTTTTCTCGAATAAACCCAATGATTACGTTAAAAAAGTGCCCTGGAACCTAAAGCTGTAGTATGAGAGGGGCGGTGGCAATATTTCAGAATATTCAGGTTGAGCTTGGCGTAAGTCTTGAGCAACTTCTTTTAGAGCTCGATCCAGAAATGAAATCTTACCGAGTTTTGAAAAAGTCTCTGGATGCTCGTCGAAAAAGCCGAATTGTTCACGTTTACACCGTAGAAACTTTTCCAACTGCTGAAATTCCGCCATTCGATCGAGAGAATTTGAAAAGTTATTCATCTTCCGAGCACAATGCGCCTACGACCGTGATCATCGGCGCAGGGCCAGCCGGACTTTTTGCTGCCTTAAGATTGGTTGCTCGTGGAATGCCTTGCCAAATCCTTGAGCGAGGTAAAGCTCTTGGTCCTCGAATGAGAGACATTTCTGCTCATTGGAGAAAAGGAATTATTAACCCTGATTCAAACGTATGCTTTGGCGAAGGTGGTGCCGGATGTTTTTCTGATGGCAAACTCATCACGCGGATTAAATCTCCGCACAAGAATTACGTGATGCAAGAACTTGTTCGCTTTGGGGCCCCGGAAGAAATTCTCTACATGGCCAACCCCCACGTAGGTAGCAACAAAATTCGAGGGATCATTAATAACCTCATTGCTTATCTTCAAAGCAACGGATGCCCTGTGCGTTTTAATTCTCGAGTCGAAGACTTCATTCTTGAAAACAATAAAATTAAATCTGTTGTGCTGGCCGATGGAACAACAGTGAGCGGCGATCGCTTTGTTTTGGCTACCGGTCATTCGGCCCACGATGTTTTTGAAAAACTTTTTGAAAAAGGCATTGATACCGAGGCAAAGTCTATGGCGATGGGCTTTCGTATTGAACACGAACAAAAGTGGCTCAATCTGGCACAATTTGGAAGCCAATGGGAACACCCAGACTTGCCAGTAGCTAATTACAAAGTCACCCACCATAACAATGAAAGCAACACAGGCGTGTATTCGTTTTGCATGTGTCCAGGAGGCTATGTTCTCCCCTCAAGCGCTCAAAGCGGACAAATGGTTGTCAACGGAATGAGTAACTACAATCATGGATCCCCCTTTGCTAACTCTGGAATTGTCGTCAGCATTGATAAAGACAAATGGTTTAAAGAAGGCCCTCAGGCTGCCCTTAAATTTCAATCAGAGATTGAGCGTCGCACTCAAGACCTAGTCATCAACGCAGGTGGCACAAGAGAAGTCCCCGTGCAAAAAGCTCGAGACTTTATTGGCAACAGAGTCACCCCCGCAGGCAAAAGCTCCTGCCCGAGTGGTGTGATTGCGGTGAACTTGCGAGAAATTTATCCTGAAGAAATCAACAAGGCCCTCATCGAAGCCCTTCAAAGCTTTGATCGAAAGATGCCAGGCTTTATGTCAAGCGATGCCCTTCTACATGGAGTGGAATCAAGAACCTCCTCTCCAGTAAGAGTATTACGGGACCCTGAGAAACTTTGTTCAACGAATGTTTCTAACCTCTATCCTTCTGGGGAAGGCGCTGGGTATGCGGGTGGAATCACATCTGCGGCTGTTGATGGCATTCGCATGGCAGAAGCCATTTTTTTGACCTAAGCCTCATAAGAAAATCGGCTTCTTTTTGTCCAATTTATTGGTTGGCTTAAGCAGACCTAAAGCTAGCTAAAGCTTTAGAATAATAGCTTATGGGTATTCGAGGGCTTACTTTATTCTTATCTCTAGCTTTCTTCCCCATTGTTCACGCTGCCGTTAACTGCAGCAAAACTACTTTAGACCTCGATGTTGGAATGGCCACAGACCTTTCCGCGAGTAAGCTTCAACGCCTAGAGCGTATGAAACTAATTTACAACGACATCCGAGAGCTTCGCGGCTTGATTGCAAACCCAAAGCAGATGCCGGCCTCATTTTATAAACGCTGCTATGAAATCAAGAACAAAGCCTTTTCTCAGCACGCAAGAAACGCGCATCAAAACTTAAGTGACCGAGCAGACTTTCATGCCCTTCTAGGGGATTACCTCTTCCTTATGGGGAAAAAAAGTGATTCCCTCGGATCTTATGACAGAGCGGCCACCCAAGATCCTCGCAATGCCGACTACAAATTAAAAGCCTTTGAACTTTTCCAGGGCATTGAGGCCGATCGAATCAGGGCACTTCCGACAAAGTCTGAACGAGTTAGAGCCACAGAAGAATTCAAACTCAAAATCATCACTCGACTAAACGCCATTCTAGAAACTCAAGGAGTGCCGCCTAGGGTCCGCTCACAAACTTATGTTTACAAGGCACTCGCTCTAGCAACCGACGATCGCTTTGCCGAAGCCGAGCAATCCTGGTTGAGCGCGCTCAAAGAAATGCCCTCCAATACAACGGCCCTTGCCCAGTTGAGTAAATTTTATTTAACCAAGTTAAAACGACCCGATAAAGCCGTTCCGCATTTACGACGACTTAGCCAAGAAAAGCCAGACAAGGAAAATTTCATAAACTGGATTCAAGCTGCCTACGAATCAAAGGACCATCACGAAGTGCTCTCTGCTTCAAACATGGCTCTAAAGAAAAATCCCAGTGAAGAGGAGTTCAAAGCTTATAAGGCCTGGGCTCTTATTCATTTTGAACGATACGATGAGGCAAAAAAGCTAAGTGCGAACTTCGAAAGCAGTTTACCTAAAAATGAAATCGCAAGAGAAGCTAGGGCTAAGTTAAAGTCAATAGGTGCTGCGGACCTTGCCGACTCAAGCCCCGGCCAAGCCATATCCCTTCTTAAAGAAGCCATTGCATTATTCCCCGACTCAGAAGAGTTTCGAGTTCAATTAGCCAATGTCATTGTATCTCACGCAAAAAGTAGAAATTTTTCGCCCAAAGACACCATCAAAAAGGATTTTGACTATGCGATTAGCAACATGGCTCGTGTTCTCATTAAAAAAGAGCTTTCTAGCCACGTTGCAGAACTAGGAACAACCCTTTACGCCTTCTCCTCAAACCCTGCACGTGGGCGTGGCTTATGCGACAAGCTATCCAAAGATAGGCTTAACACCGCTGACCACATTATCAACTGCGCCTATATATACAAAGCTTCAAAACACGACAGCAAAGCCCAAGCGCTTTTAGACAAAGGTTTGCAGGATCCAAAGTATAAATCTCAACGAGAGAGAATGTTGCGCGCAATGGGCGACATTGGAATTTAAGTCCAATTAAAGAAAAACACCTAATTCTTAACAGCTTCCACATGCACACCATTCGCATCCTCTGAAAGGTGAGTCATAAAGCCAGGAACTTTTGGACAACTTAGAGTTGAGTCATTCTTTGCTAAAGCTTCACAGCGATCAACATAGCTTTCGTAAATTCCTTGCACATCTAAACACTGTGCACGCTCAGGCAACCCAAGGGAAGGATGATCTGAAGCTACGGCCTTTAAACTGACTTCTGTTGTGGGCTTCATGTAAGAAGCACAGTCATGAACCAAATTACCTAAGGAGTTCATGATCGAAACCATACCAGCAACACGCTTGCTTCTATTCGACTCAGAAACATCCAACAATGGTGAAGCGGGAACAATTTCTCGAGCTAAAGTTCGCGTATCAGCGCCAGACTTAGGCGAATGAGCAGGAACATTGGCCATATAATCAACTAAAAGATGCGTCTCTAGCTCCAAACGCTCCGAAGTATCTACAACGTTTTGATTCTTCCGTTCAGCTATAGAATCTAAAGCCACTTTCTGGACGTGATCAATCCCTGCCAAAATATGACAAGCTTGATAGCGATAACGCGTATCCATCTCAATAGCCACGGCAGCCACTCCAGCGGCTTCTTCCAAGTTTCCCCACAACTCTTCTTTGTTCTTAACAGCTGTCCAAGAACTCACAGACTTTGTAGCAGTCTTACAGACTCTACCAGCCTTTAAAGCCAGCAAATCAGGTGCTCCAAAAGCCTTAGCAAGATAACCACCGGCCATCCATTTTCTCGCGCTACGTCTCATACAAGATTGAATTTTAAATTCACTAAGGGCTGGCTTCAACGCACTCATCCCAATGGCACAAGCTTCGTTAAACTTAATAATTCTATAACTACGATCATTTTGGTGCTCAAAAGAAAATTCATCACTAAAGAAACTACGGTGCAGGTTCGACAAGGTAGCAGTCACGGCTGCACAATCATCATCGGAAAAGTCTTGATCTTTTCCGACGTGAATTTGAGTCTCAATATATTGAGCAATTTTTCTTGCCTCTTGTAGCTCTATTCCAGACAACTGCTTCTCGTCACAAGATTCACCTTCAATTGTTTGACGAAGCTGCTCAACAGCTTCGTCCCTGGAAAGATCTGCGTTCTCAGAGCGTCCAGAAGCATCTACTGTATTGTTTGCTTTGCTTGAGCTGGCCGGCCTTCTAGATGACGGTCTCTTCTTAGACCTAGAGCTACTCTCATCACTACTGTAGTCACTTAGATTACTGTAGCTCGAACCAGAATAAAGAAAAGAACTCAAGCTTTCATTACCAATCACCGAGCTCAAATCATGACCAGATTTCTCTTTAACTATGTTGTTAAATGCATTTTTGATCGCATCTTGCCCTTGAGAGGCGACACTTACTTCGTGGCTGTTTCTATTCGATTTGCGAGCCACCAAAGGCAACTCCGAAGGAGCAGACAACTCGCCAGTGGTGTTAATAGGTTGATTCAAATAGCTAGAAAAATTCTCCCGAAGATTCACGTCCTCGGGGGTTAACTCTTTTTTAGTCGGAACAACCTCAGGCAGATCTCCCTTGGGTCGTTTCGCTGTAAGTTTATCCAAGCCAAGTTCCTTCACATCAGGAACCTTCGCTACTTCTTCTTCTTTCTTCTTCTCTTCTACCGGAGCTTCTTCTACAGATTCAGCTTCAGCCACGTCTTTATCTTCTTCAACGGGGGCAACCTTTTCCTGAGAACTCTGCTCTTCAGAACTTTGAGGAGTATCTTTGACATCATCATTAGAAGCCGTAAACTTCGAGAACGGATCTGAGAGCGAAGACCTTTCAGGCTTCTTCATTTCATCTTCACCCTCAGACTTCGAGGCCAACTCATCTTCTACACTTTCTTTTTGAGAGAGTTCCGACACTGCCTCAACAGCTTCATCATTAATCTCTGAAGCGCCTTGATTAGCTAGTTGGAAAGAGTTCGATGAAAAGGCAGAAAAACCACCATCAACAAAAGATGGTCCCTTTATATTTTTCACTGCATTTAAGCTATCTAAGACGGGCGAAGAGTTATTAAGTGATGCTGGATCACGATCAGGTCCCACCACAGTGTTAAAGGCAACTTCCACTCTTGCTAGATCTTTAACATCAGGTTCGGCCAAACGACGGGCCACGCGAGTAATTTCTCCATCTCCCCAATGATCAGGTTGAGTCGCCAGTTCGTCTACAATGTCAAAGATCACAACCATTTCATCTTGCTGAAGACTTCGGCCGAAATGACTTTTAGCAATAGACTCTATTTTCATTTTTACAACTTCTTGAGAGTCTCCCGTAGAATTAAGAGCCATCTCCTTAAGATCTAAAATTAAGCTCTCAACACTATCCTGATCTCCTAAACTTCCCAAAAGTTTCGGCGTTGAATCTCTTTGAAAAACAGATACAAGGTCTGACAACAGATCTTGATCGCGAGCAATGTCTATCAATGTTCGATCAATCCTC
The DNA here is from genome assembly GCA_009991595.1 of bacterium. Classification (GTDB taxonomy): domain Bacteria; phylum Bdellovibrionota; class UBA2428; order UBA2428; family UBA2428; genus JAACVK01. The sequence continues at coordinate 9,170 of JAACVK010000043.1, forward strand.
CCACTAAGAATTCCACCCCTACGCGACTCTTCTCCCAAGTCTTGCATGTTGCCTACAAACTTGGTCGTCTCGAAACAATTGCCCGCTTTCAAGCATTGCTCAGCTTGTGTATCAATTGGCCTATAGGCCATTGGAAGCTCAGATTGGAAGGCTTGCAAAGAAGGAACAGCGAGGCAAAGCAGCATAAACACGCCAGAAACGTGCACACTGTTAAGAATTACTCGCATTGTTAAGAAGTTCTTCACTTGCATCTGCTCAGGTAAGCCTGCGCATCCCCCTTTCATTCCGAGCTCTTAGCTACTCTAAGTGACTCAAAATTGTTTTCCCCTACTAGGATTGTCGCGAAGAGTGTGCCAATTTATAAATATTGCGCTAAGAGATTGTTAAAAAGCATGAAAACCGCACTAACTATTGGAAATTTTGATGGAGTTCACAAGGGCCACAGAGCTTTAGTCGACGTGCTCCGCGACTGGCGAAGCAACCAAGTTGAACCCGATTCCATTAAGACGATGGCAATGACCTTTGAGCCTCACCCCCGCGAGGTGCTCAGCGGAAAGCCCGTTGAAAGGCTTTGCACCTCTCATGAGCGAAGCCAAAGACTTCAGCGTGCGGGCATAGACGAAGTCCGACTGATTGCCTTTTCAAAGGAATACGCAACCATTCCTGCTATAGAGTTTTTCGAAAAGCACGTTGTTGGAAGCCACAATGTGGCCTTTATCGCGGTTGGATATAACTTCTACTTTGGACACAACCGAGAGGGAACTCCTGAAAAGATTCTGGAATGGAGCAAAGAAAAAGGCATCCAAGCAAAACTCGTCAAGGGCATCGAGGCCGACGGAGAAACCATCTCAAGCACCCGAATTAGAAAGCTAATTGCCTCTGGGCATCTCCCAGCAGCCTCCCGTCTACTAGGGCGAGATTATTCAATATCGGGAGAAGTAGAACAAGGTGATCAAAGAGGTCGATTGTTGGGCTTTCCTACGGCGAATCTATACCCCTCTTCGGGAAAAATCGGAGACCTTTGCATGCCAGCCACTGGCGTCTACCTCACAACCTGCACAATTGTAGAGGAAGGGCGCTCTTTTCCATCAGTAACAAATGTTGGGTTCAAACCAACCATCGGTGAAAACAAGCCTTTTTGTATTGAATCCCATGTTTTGGGCTTTCAAGGAAATCTGTATGGAAAATTAATCACTGTCGAATTTAAAGACAGAATACGGAGTGAAAAAAAGTTCGACAGCCTAGATGCGCTCAAGCTGCAAATTCAAGAAGATATAGAGATCGCCAAGGGTCGAATCGTCTAAAATTAACGCTGGCACCGTCTTTGCATGTATCTCATTAGGAGAACTATGATGAGAACGCGTGTTGCTATGAATATTGCGCTATTTTCTGCAATCACAGTGCTAACCGCTGCCTGCAGTAAAGAGCCCACAACGTTTGTCCCCAACAATGTCGACACTTTTACTGTCGACTCTGAGGACAACTACTCTCAAGCTAGTAAACTCTTGCAAGCTGACTACATGTTTGTCTTAGATACAGGCTACTCTATGTTTAACAACAAGGCCGCAGTCCAAGATAGTCTTCTAGACTTTGCTTTTGCTCTTAAGGGAAATGACATCGATTATAGAATTGGCCTTGTAAACGGAAACATACACAATAGTAGTGACAATGTTGCTAACACCTTCATTGGTGGAACCTATCTAACTGCAGGTTTAGGCATTTCTCTTGAAAACCAAATTGCCGCTCAAATCTTTCCAGTAGGCTTAGCCTTAAATCAACACAGAGAAGTTTTACTTGAAGCTACAAGAAAAGTTCTAAGCTCAAACCAAGGATTCCTTCGCTCAGGCGCTAGCCTTGTTGTTGTTTTTGTATCGGATGAAGACGATGAATCAGACACCTTCTTTAGCAACAGTAGTGAAGCTGAATACATCAGCTTCATTAAAAGCAGAAAAGATTCTGCTCTAATCAAAGGCCGCTCTATAGTTAAAGGAATCAACGCCGGTTGTTCTGTAGACACAAATCAGAACGAAGAGCAGGGAAATCGCCTTGCCAACGTTGCGGTTGGAATCGATGCTCTTGAAACTAATCGAGTTAACGTAAGTCGATGTTCCGATGATACCTTTGATGACATTCTTCAAAACCTCTCTACCGATGTTAGTAAGCCAACGGACGTATTCGCCCTTCAAGGCAGCTCACCAGACATAAGCTCGCTTAAGGTTTACCTCAACGGAGTTCTTCAACAACAAGGAGCGAACTACGCCATTCAAGGAACTAAAGTTGTTTTTAACAACAAGCCGAATGCGAGCTCCTCAGTGGTTCTTCGCTATCAACCTAAATATATCCTTTCTAACAAGCCCAACCCTTCTAGCATCAGTGTAGTTGTCGATGGTGCCTCTGTTAGTGAAAGCAGCTCAAATGGCTGGACCTATAGTGCTGGTGAAAACAGAATTGTATTTCATGGCTCATCCGTCCCAGCCCATGAGAGCGAAGTAAAAGTTTCATACACCATTAACTAATTTAAGAAAGGAACAGAAACAGAAATGAAAGCATTAGGTTGGTTACTTTGTATTTTGACCATGACCTTAGCCTTGCATTTTGTAAATCAAGAAAGCTCTGACCAACAGGCCAGAGACCTTGCCACCAAATCTGTTCTTAAATCGAATGAGTTAGAAAACCATGGATTACCTCTCAGCAAACACCAAATTCAAAATCTCGAAGAGATTACAGAGTTTGTTCAATAAAAGAGTTTCTGCTAAATTAACTCTTGATTTGAAGATATATAAACTCATTCGTGTTGCCATTTTGGTAACACTTTTACCAATAAACGTTTCCACAAGTCACGCCGGAACCATCAGCTGGACCATCTCCAAATGCCAAAGCTTGATAAGAGGACTTAGCTCTCAACCATTTTCTCCAGAACTTCACACACATTACTACTCGCATTTTTGGAGTGAAAAATTTCCCAAAACTGCGTTTCCATTTAATTTCTTCCAGAGCATCCCAGACACAGATCAGGTTGCTGCCCTCATGGCCTGGTCTGATTACATGGCCGGAAACTATGAGTTAAGTTTTCTAGCTCAAATTGATGAACTAAAGGACAAAAACGTAAGCTTCCGCCTTCGAGATAAGAATGTTCCAAATTTTGAGCGCCATGGAAACAAGATTGGAATTGATCTCCCCAAAGGTGCACCCTCCACCCCCGAAGAAGTCATCGCAAGAACTCTCTTTATCAGCAGAACACTTAGCGAGTTTAAACTCGCTAAAGAGGAGCAGACCGCTCTCTTTCTCCCTTATTTTAGACGAGACAAAAAATATCAAGCTAAAATGCTTCAAGAGGCAGCTCTCGCTGATTTGCGACTGTTTTCAAAAGCTCACCAATTAGAAGGACTTTTTAAAGACAACAAATCTGCCATAAAAAGCATACACACCTTCTTAGGAGAGCAAAAAAGCACGCCAAGCACACCTCAGGAGGCAAGCATGGGCCCTGCCTCCTACCTAGCGGCTCTTTTCGGCTTCGACTATCAAGTCATGAAGAGACATCCCTTCACAGTAGAAGGCTTCCTAGAAGCAAAAGAATACTTTTCAAAAACTAGATCGGGGAAACTAGAGGCCGATCGAGAACAATACAAAAACACGATCACAAGCCCGAATATCCTTCGCGATTTAGAGCGCAAAACAAGACAAAGAAAGCTTGGGGTCAGTCGCCTTGTGGGATTTCCAACAACTGGAATTATGGCGGCCATCATCGGGCTCGTCGGATACTACGGTGATCCTCTTAAAGACTTCGAACCCTATGAAGGCGATAAAGACCCTATGGAATTCGTGCTAGACGGAGAAAGCGAATACGACCTGGACTTGGCAAAAGTGCAGGCTTTTTTGAACACTAGCGTTCCTGCTAACTCCAAAGATTTGCCTCGGCTCAATCAACTTCTAAATTATTATAAACTTGAAGCCGAGAAACCCGTTCCCAACACGATTCAACAAGGTTTTTGGGCTGCCGAAATTCTAATCATTTTAGATAAGTATCAAAATTAGAGCCGTGGCACCTAGCGAGTGACTAATACTTATACAAAAGGCTGCAAATTTGCGCATTTCAGGCCCAATTACTCCCCACAAGTTACTGATATTATACTTGGCCTACCTTTTGCACCTTTATAGAAGCTATGAAAATATTTGCGAAACTTGATACGTTTTTTATCGGAACTGCTTTAGTGGCGGGGATCATTTCAATAAGTGTCTCTAAATTTGGAAGCTTCATGCACAAAGAATCCAGATACCCTTCAAGCCAAAGTTCAAAGAAAATCTATGAGCTGCATATTCAAAACTTAGCTCTTTCAGAGTTTAGCAAGCTACAAAGCCAGGAGAAGGTTTTTTTAAGAGCCACTTTTGATAAAGACTCCGTCATCGATATTGGCAGTGCTCAACCATGGCCACTAAACCAAGGTGACAGCTTAGAAATTGATTACAAGCTCGATATCAACGATGCTTGGGTGAAGAACGATCAATTAGAATTTAAACTAGAACTAATGGGTGAAGGTTGGTTCACCATGGCTTTAGTCCGCTGCGCTCAAGTAGCCAAAGAAGTAAGTAGCTACAACCGAGCTTATACTTGCACCATTCCTGGAGAAAAAGCTCCCTTGCTGACTTATCGATTGGCAGAAAAAGGTGTCCCTCCTCCTAATAAAAATCAACTTCCAGTTGCTAGCAACTAATTAAATAGCAAAATCATTAAGCTTTAAAAGAGCCGTAGCGAGAGTGCTACGGCTCTTTTTTTTATTCAAAAAAAATTTAGTTATGTCCTAAATGATACGGATGACGATTGATTATACTCAAAGCTCGGTAAATCTGCTCCGAAGCCAACACTGCAGCCAGCTCGTGCGGTAGTGTGAGTGGCCCAAAAGACCATGTGGTCATGTGAAGTCTCTTCAAAAAAGTCTCATCAAAACCATCCGATGGCCCTATCAGAATATTCAAATTTTTGACTCCAGACCCCATAAGCATTTCAACTTTAGCAGAAAGCTCTTCAGAGCTAGGCAACATAGCCCCCTTATGCCCATGACAACACCAATTCACATCAGTGGGCAATGGCGCAAAGGCTTCCGGTGTAGTCACTTTGACATTACAGGGGATAAACTTTCTCAGCCTGCTCGTATATTCTAAGAAAAGCTCGAGGCACGAAGAGAAATGAAACTGTCTTTCAACCTTCTTCGTTCCCCAGCATAAAACAAATGTGATTTGCATTTGGATAGAGAGAATAAGTGAATGAACATGCCAACGCAAGAAGCTATTCAAGATAAGAACTCAAGAAGAGTTCTTATCGTCGACCCAAGCACTCGAAAATACGAGGAAGTTCTTAATCGACTTAAAAGCGATGGATGGCTAACCAGAAGCACCAACGATCGGAATTCAGTGGCTGGCGTCGTTGCAAATTTTCAGCCACTAGTGGTCATCATTAATCTTTTCATGTCTAATGCAAGCACGCTTAAAACCATTCGAGAGATCAAAGAACTTTCCCCAAACACAAAAATTATTGTGGTCACTTCTCACTATTCCGCCGACAATATTCGCCAAGTGATTCGCAATGGAGCCAACGACTTTGTTATCGAACCTTTCGACACAAACTTGCTTCTTGAACGAATCAAGTTTCAGCTTCAAGAAAAATCTAACATCGACATAGAACAGCTCAATGTAAACGCTCCTCAACTCGAAGCCGACTTTAAACTTCTCTATGAATGCCTGAGAATTATGTCAGAATTTCGAAGCAGTCAGAATGCTATGTTTGAAACACTTAAAAAAATAGCTGAATTTTCAACAGCTAGCCGAGTGAACATCATGTTGGCTGATCTAGAAAGCCCGAATGCTATCGTAGCATGCTCCTCAGACGACCCGTCATTTCGAGACAAATCTGTTGAGTTAGATCGATATTCTGAAGTTCGTGAGGTTCTTCTAAAAAATCAAATTATTCACATTAAAGATATAACCTCAAACCCACTCACCGCAGACATCAAAGCAAACGTTAAGAGCATCGACATCCAAAGCCTTCTAGTTATCCCAATTCGGCATCGAGGAAGCACAATTGGTGCGCTGTCGATAAAGTTAGGTAAAAATGGAAAAGAAATTGATCAAAACAACCTGAAAACTTTCTTTATCCTAGCCATGGCGCTAGCTCCAAAAATAGCTGGGAAAAAACTTATGCTCGATCGAACTACGTCGCTCTAGAAACCCATTCTCGCAACTGGTCAGCAACCCAACGAGGGTCGTCCAAACAAACATCGTGCCCACCCTGATTGTGAATTAATGCATCTAAACTCAAGTTTTTCGAAATGGAAAGCGAGCAGTTGGGATCCACCAACTTATCTTCCATACCAACAAACATACAAGCAGGAACAGCCAGACTTGAAGGAGCCTTAAAGCGCAAAGCCGCCGCAAGCTGAGACAAAGCCAAGCTACGAGCTCGAACGGGCGACATAACATATCTCGACCATTCCTCAGCCAAATCATTTACATCTACCAACATGGAGGTGGTGAGCTTAAGAATTCTCAACTCCTTAAGCTTAGAATCTTTAGTCGAGGCAATCTGAAGTAATTTTGGAATAGCTAAAAACCGCAAGCGCCCAATAACTGGACTCATGTTCGCTGCACTCGTGTTCATTAAGCTCAACCAAGAAAAATCATCTGGGTATCGATCCCCCCAATCAAGTGCGACCATCGACCCCAGAGAAATTGAAAACAATCCCCAGCCTCCAGTATTAGAGTCGCGCAAGGAAAGCCAACGATCTCGAAGATCGTCAGTAATTTCAGAGATGGAACGCGGCGAACTACGCCTAAACTCAGTTCCGACACCAGGTAAATCTAAAAAGTGTAACTTAAAATTAGGAACCACTTCACGAAGAACTTCCGGGAAACGACCCCAGTGCCTCTGCTCCCGCACCAGGCCACGCAACAAAAGAACGTTTAGTATTTTTTCAGCCATTCTTCATGATTCCTTACTGCACTAAAGAAAAGCTCTAACAACGGTTTGTGACGGCGCATAACTCGACGAAAACGGTGTTCTTTTATGGGATTAAAGGCCCCTAAAGAAGAAAAAAGCTGAATTGGATTCTTTCGAACCCAAAGCCAAGAACCCATTTCAAGAGTCCAAGGAACAAAGAATCGAGTGTCCCCTTTAAGTTTAGAGTCTTCGCAATGTAAATCAAAGATGTAATCCCACAAGTCTCCGTGGGTTGTGTAGTTAAGCGACTGCGCTTCAATCATGTATACATGGTGAGGTCGAGTGTGATCCACCAATGACTTAAATTTTTCAACTTCCCTTAAGCAAGGAAAAATTTCCTTAGAACGAGCATAGGGATACCAAAGTCTATCTCGAATCCCAAATCCAGAGTGAACATCGACCGACATCGAAAACTGAGAGGGAAACATATGCCTGGCAACAAAATCACAAAGAGCTTTGGACTCCTTCTGCATTTCGGCCTCTACCTCTCCTCGATACCAAGGCAACCATTTCCCCATGCGATGGCCACCAACTAGAAATGCAGCAGTAGAACCCGCATCAACGGGAGAATTTCGCATTAAATCAACACCATTTCCATTAGAACGTGTTCCCATCGCAATACCAACAGGGTTAATAATGGGTATAGAAACAAATCGAGAGTCTTCGAATTTCCTTTGTAAGTCTTTGTCCCAAGCCAGTTGTTCAAACAAACTCTCGATATAGGACAAAACTAACTGACTGCCGACACGCTCAAGCCCATGCACTCCTGCAAATAGTCCGAACGTTGGAACCTTGGGGTCCTCTGGTCCCATTACAAGACCATAAATGGGGTATTTCTCACCCTTAAATTCAACTTCTTCCAACAGCTCAAAACGCGCAATATCTGGCTTCTTTGCGATCAAAGCCTTTAAGATTTCAAACTCTACGAAATTTCCCATTTTTTATGATTCTAGCAAAATAAAACCCCCGATTCACCAGGTGAATCGGGGGTCTTTCGATGCAACAATTAAGCTGCCCGAAATTTGACGCTAACTTACTTCTTCTTACGGCGAGTAGCCTTTTTAGGGGCTGCTGCTGCTTTTTTCTTACGGCGAGTAGCCTTTTTAGGGGCTGCTGCTGCTTTTTTCTTACGACGAGTGGTCTTCTTAGCTTTTTTAGCTGTAGAAGCTTTCTTCTTACGACGAGTCGTCTTCTTAGCTGTAGAAGCTTTCTTCTTACGACGAGTCGTAGTCTTCTTAGCGGTTGATGCCTTTTTCTTTCTCTTCTTAGTTGCTTTTTTCTTAGCTGCCATGGATGGCCCTCCTATTAAAATCTTCCGAAAATCAATTAAATAATTTTCTCTTATTACTAACCATACGTGTCACTTCCCTTGTGCGCAATAGCAAAATGAATTTTTCTAGCTACTTGGTAAATAATTAGGTCAATTTTTTGAAATGGGATGTCAAAATTTGTTGTGAAGCGAGCAATTCAACACCGTTTATAATCAAATTATGTCCAAATACTTAAGGCAACTAATAATTTTTGCCACATTCCTAACGTTGATTGCATGTAAAGTTAAAAATCCACTTGGAAAAGAAGCAGACCCCACAGATCCGAAGTTCAAAGACGATGGAACCCTCACTGCTAATGTAATTTCAATTCATAACTTCATGCAAAGACCCTACGACTACCGGGATTCAAACGGCAGTTATGTGCTCCGAGATGGTCTTTCCACATATTTTGCACAAACTGTTGTTGCAACCGAAGGATCTGATTACCAAGATGAAGCCGAACCAACCTACGGATGCAGAAAACGAAACAGCGGAGAGTCAACAATCGTAATGACACGCTCGCTCGATGTAGGTGACATTACAATTCACAGCAACACGGGCGAATCACACATTTTTCAAAGTCGGGAGATTCTCAGCGTTCCGTTTAGATTCTTTGAGAACCTCTATCTGCCTAGCGGGCAGCATTCTATCGAAAGTAGCGGCCTCCAAGGCGACATCCTAAGGTTTTCTTCTGACTTCCTGGTCAGCCAGATGGACCCAGACATTCATATTCAGATCGATGATCCAAACCTAGCACCCCAGCCAATCGACTTTCCAACCTACGGAACGCCTGGAACCGTCGAAATTGATCGAGACAAAGATGCTCTTATTCACCTCAATATCCCCAATAATGTTAGTTATGTTCGTGTCATCTTAGGCGATGCCAACGTGGAACAGCAGGAATGCTATTTTAAACCCACAAACCTTTTGAGAATTCCTTCAGCCACTTTGAGCAAAGTCGGCTCCCTCTCAACAACTTCAGAGGCCGGCGTGATTCACATAGACTTTGTCACTTGGCAAATTCAAGAAAGCTCCGGAAAATATATAAAACAGCTCTACATTGAAAACACTATTCGTCACACCCAAGGGTTCGAAGACTACGGCAACTTTCAGCTACAATCAGGATTTCTTAAGTTTCTCTAGAGCACTTTTAAAGCTGCTTTGGGCTAAGAAACCTTCAATGGGTAGCTCTATTTGCTCCCCACTACTCAAGTTCTTCCAAACAAAACAGTTGCGCGAGAACTCGTCCTCAGAAAGCAAAATAACTGAGGTCGAATCGAGGCGATTCGCTGATTTAAACGCCGATTTAATTTTTTGAGCCTCTTGAGACACAACTACCGATAGAAAATGCTTTTCCCTAAGTTGAATCGATATTTTTTGAGCAGAACTTTGAAAATCATCAGACTGATAAGCAACATAGACGTCAAGATCTTGACCCAAATCAGGCATCAATCCATGGGTTTCAAGAAATTGGGATAAAACAACATCCCCCATCCCAAAACCAACTCCACTTAATTGCTTCTTCTCGTGGAAGAGTCCTACTAAATTATCGTAACGCCCTCCCCCAAACATCGCCCGAGGATTATCCGGAGACTTATCAAAGGCTTCAAAAACCATTCCAGTGTAATAATCCAAACCTCTCATAATAGTAGGGTCAAACACCGCAAGATTAGCTCCATACTGAGAATTGATCTGTTGAATAACCGAGGACAATGCCTCAATTTCAGGGCACGCAAACACCTTTAGAGCTTCTTCGAGCCCCATTCGACTATAAAGCTCGACCTTCTCCACAACAGTGTCCGTTAACTTCAGATCAGCCAACTTTCCTAAATACTCTACTTCGGACATCTTAGCTTTGGCATCGATCAACTTTTCCAAGACCAACGCTTGCTTTGCGTCCAAGCTCAGTTGCTTCTCAAAAACAAAATTTACAAAAGCCCTGCTATTCACCCTCAATTCAACAAACGGTAGAGCCTTTAGACTCTTTAAGAGCTCGGCGGCCACACTCAATATCTCAATCTCAGACTGAGGGTTAACTCCCCCCAACAAATCTACATTCAACTGCCAATGTTCCCGCAAGCGACCACGTTGGGGGCGCTCATATCTCCACAAATTTGGAAAACTAAACCAACGTATTGGTTTTGGAAGCTCGTCTATCTTAGCTGAGACCATTCGAGCTAAAGTCGGAGTCATTTCAGGGCGAATTGCTACTTTACGCCCGCCGCGATCTTCGAAATGATAAAGCTGCGTTTCAACAATTTCTTGCCCAGTTTTAGCGGCATAGAGATCAAAACTCTCTAGCATCGGCCCATCGTATTCCAGGTAACCGTAAAGATTTAAAATATTAGAGAATTTTTCAGCCAAAAAGCGTAAAAACTTCTTATCTCGAGGATAGAAATCTCGAGTCCCCTTATATGGCTTCATCGACAAAGGCATTGGGCCTAAAAATAGTGACTCCCCAGACAAAGAGCAAGGCCTTAAATCATATCCTTAAAGAAATTAAAGAATTTCCTCGTTAAAGCGGATGGAAATCGAGCGATTTTGAAGACTTTAAGATGAGATCTTAGTATAGAATAGTGTCTCTCATGTCGAAAAACACGTATAGAAGTCACCATTGTTCAGAAATCAACGAAAAGCTCGAAGGAGCTGAGGTCAAGATTTGCGGATGGGTTCATAAAGTTCGCGATCATGGTGGAGTCTTCTTTTTCGACCTGCGAGACCGATCTGGACTTTGTCAGATTGTCTTTCCCGAAAGTTCAAAAGACCACGAGAAGTTAAGAGCGGAATTTGTAGTTTCGGTCACAGGCATCGCTAAACGGCGCCCAGATGGTATGGGAAACTCTCAAATGGCTAGCGGCCAAATGGAAGTAGAAGTTAAATCTATTGAAGTAATATCCGAAGCTGAAACTCCCCCATTCCCCATCAACACCCAAGAAGACACGGCCTCTGAGAACACTCGTCTAAAATATCGCTATCTAGACCTTCGAAAGCCTCATTTGCAAAAAATCTTTAAGCTTCGGCACGAAGCTCTTCAGGCTAGTCGTGCTTATTTCACTCAAAAAGATTTTTACGAAATTGAAACACCCATTCTATACAAATCTACGCCTGAAGGGGCTCGTGATTACTTGGTGCCATCTCGAGTTTACCCGGGATCCTTTTTTGCCCTTCCTCAATCACCACAAACTCTCAAACAACTATTAATGGTCTCTGGTTTTGAACGATATTTTCAAATTGCTCGTTGCTTTAGAGATGAAGACAACCGAGCTGATAGACAACCAGAATTCACCCAACTCGACCTCGAAATGAGCTTCATCGACCAAGAAGACATTCTAAACACTATGGAAGGATTCGTTAAACACCTTTGGAAGCAAGTTTTAAACGTTGACCTTAAAGATCGCTTCCCAAGAATTGCTTACGCCGAAGCAATGAGCAGCTATGGATCAGACAAGCCAGACCTACGCTTTGGCTTAAAAATTAGCAATATTTCATCTGTTTTTGAAAAAACAGAATTTAAGGTCTTCTCTACAGTGCTTTCCCTCGGGGGAGCCGTCACAGCAATCTCTATAAATGAACACGAAGTAAAAGAACTTCCCGAATGGTCCAGAAAAGATCTCGATGGCTTCAATACTGCCGTTTCACCATTTGGCCTTAGAGGAGTCGCTTGGGTTCGAGTTAAAGATGGAGAACTTAGCTCACCCATAGCCAAATTTCTGAGTGATGAAGAAAAGTCACAACTGAAAACGTCTCTGAAAATTGAAAAAAATGGATACGCTCTCATCGGGGCAGCCGAATGCCCGACCGTATTCGAAGCCATGGGCGCGCTAAGACTTGAAATCGCCAGAAAACTCGAGCTGATTCAGCCGAATTCCACTGACAACTGGAAGTTTTGTTGGGTGGTAGATTTTCCACTATACGAATTCAACAGCGAAGACCAACGCCTCTACGCAGCCCACCATCCATTCACACAACCTCACAAGGACGATATGGACCTCTTTTTCTCTTCAGAAACCTCTGACTTAAGGAAAGTGCGAGCTAATGCCTATGATTTGGCATTAAACGGCTTTGAGCTCGGAGGAGGAAGCTTGCGTATCTTCGACCCCAAAGTTCAAGGTAAAATGTTCGCCAATTTAGGGCTTTCACCTGATGAGGTTACAGAAAAGTTTGGATTTTTTGTTGAAGCTTTGCAGTATGGCACCCCTCCGCACGGAGGAATCGCCTTCGGAATTGACCGGGTCATAATGCTTATGGCGGGAACTAAGTCCATTCGAGACGTCATTGCTTTTCCAAAGACAGCCTCTTCTTTGTGCTTGATGAGCAACACTCCGTCCCGAGTGTCCGCCGATCAGCTGGCTGAGTTACGAATTAGCCCGACAAAATAAGACAAGCTTCTCGTTATTTTTTAGGTAACACTAAAAATACGACTCGAACATAGCCCTTGGTTGAGGCTCTTGTTGAGCGAGCTCGATTTGAAGTGAAGTTTTCTAAACTGATACGAGACACTTTTTCATTCAAGCTATCAAACTTTTCGGAGGGAACTTCAAAGTGGAAATAACTACCCCCTTTATATTCAGCACCTAGCTCTAGCTCCCCCGCTTGAATGGCCTGCAAGTCCTTCAAAAGTGTTTTCAAGTATTGGGTGTCAGCCGACAAATCGGCACTATAAGCCCCCCATCGATAGAAGGCTAAACGTGAGCTCGTGATCTTCTTAGAACTCTGAAGCTTAGGCTCAGCAACAACATCTTCAACGGAAGAATTTGTTGCTGTTTCTTCTACTTCTGCAAGCTCAGCGCCTCTAGCTAATAAATATCTATGGATTGCAAAAACCTCGTTTTTCGCTAGATAAGCCTCATCGTGTTCAATCCATGGTGGATAAAGGGTTCGACTTTGCAAGTCTATATCAATCCACTCATCAATCGAATCCACGACAACCGGCTTTTGAGCTTGAAAGAACTCGATCGGAAATCTTGGCAAAGTAAAGTTAAGCTTTCCTATATAAGGAATACTGGAAACACCCCCAACGACCGTCAACACAATCAAAACAACAACAGGTAGTTTTAAAAGCAACTTTGAGGAAAAAAGATGCCTTTCAACAGGACTCAAAATTGCAACCTTTTCTTCTTGGAACGAGCGCAACCAAATGGCTATCTTCTCTGGAAAGGGAGTTTTTTCCTTTTCGACCATTTCAACAAGAAGAGTCGATCCCACATCAAAAAGCTGGCTACAGCGTGGGCACTTCTGTGTATGCTTCTTAGTCAATATAGCTTTGTTCTTTAAACCAGGGAGCGAGCGCTCCAACAAAAGCTCCGTTAAATAAAGATCGACTCGAGCACAGTCTGCTCCCAACGGCTCAGGCAAGTCGTTATTCATAAGAGCATAGCGCTTAAAAGTTTGAGTAATAAAGAAAGAAACTCTAGAAGAGGTAAGACCAGTAAAAAAGGAAACCTTTTCTATGGGCCAAGCCAACTCACAAGCTAGAACAACACAAATTTGCTCAAGATCTTCTCGGCCTGTTAGATGAAATTTTTTGCTCCACAGACGAAAAAACTCTCTCTCGGCATGGGCAGACGAGGATAAAGATTTAGAAATTAGCCTTCGAGTGACTCGGCTAGAAAGCTCAGAGAAATCTTGTTCATTTGAAGAAAACTTTAAAAACAGAGACCATAAATCCAACAAAGATACACTAAACCATCGCTCAAGTTCAGCTTCTGGACGATCTGTCTTCTGCTCCTGATGATTCATACATTAATCCTAACTATAAATACTCTTCCAGGGCTTGAATTCCAGTAAGAGATTTCATTTCTCGATAACCATAATCGTCTAGCTGAGATAAGCGTTTAAGCCCAAAGACATCCACTAAGCTCAAATAGCAATTTTCAAGACGCCAACCAACAACCTCTTCGTGAATCTTAACCCACGTCTCCCAATCGGAAAAAATACTTTCCTGAGGCAAGGATACACTAATTCCTGAAAAGGCTCCATAAACCCTAGCCTCTCGACCATCTTTTAGAAACATTGACACCTCGGTAAACGGGGCCAGACGAGAATAGTGATCATGCCATTTCCAAGACCTAAATTCACTTTCTGCCAACACTTCTAACAGTGGCAAAGCCCCTCTACCCAAAGCAAAAAGAGTGGGTCTATCCTGGGCTTTCATTGAAACATATACCTTCAAAACCTCAGACATTTTCAAGTAAGCAATACGAGATAGAAGTAAATCCTCAGAAGTAAGATGTAGAGGCGCTCTTAGAAACATAAAATCCTCAGGCGATAAACTTAGGAAAGCCTGCATAATCTCCTGAGAGCTATCGAATAAAATCGACCTTTCAATGATCTCTAGATCTTTATCCGGATGCTCTTCTGCAATTCCTTTGTTTGAACTGAAACCAGGGCCGGAAAAACTCAAAACGCGTCTCATTCGCCCCCCCTGCCTTTCTGAATCTCATCGAGAGACAGGCCTAAAACCCTATCACCGGAAACCGTTCCTACTGGTAGAACTTTTTCGCTCTCAAACTCTCGCTCCAGCTTCTCTACCTCATGCTCTCCGACACCGACAAGAATTCGCCCAGGAGCACCACTGAACAATTCAATCGTATTGATCATTGGCTTCAATAAGATCCCTCGCTCACCCCACAACGCCATCTCAAACAAAGACTCAGCGATTCCACCAGGTCCTACCGGATACAGGCAATTCACTCGATTGTTTCGTATCATTTCAGCTATTCTCGTATAGAGACTGTTTTGAACTTCAAAATCAAGCTCCGTTAGGTAGTTTGAAAACACTCTGACGTGTGCAAGTATCCTACTGCCAGCATCAACAAAAGGAGGCCGTGGGCCCAAACTCACAACACTTTCTTGGTTCATTCGAAACCCATTAAAGACATTTGCCACATCTGCCATTGGCTCAAAGCTCTTCAATCGAACCCATGCAAAAATCTCTTGATTGTGATCGGTCGTAGGTAAAAAGCGTTCACCAAGATTGTCTATATTGAGCTGCAAACAAGCATAATTAACGCCTTCAAGTAAAAGTTTAATTTGAATCTGTTGTTCAGAACTAAGCAGCTTAAAGCTAGACTTAGGACAACTAATAAATGTTTCAGCGCTTAAGCTCTTCAATGATGATCCCTGACACAGGTGAGACCGGACAGCTTGATCTACGGCAACGTGACCAGACCTAAGTGGATCAATATCGATAGTCCTTCGAACAGACCCCCACGAAACAATCTCTGATTTCTCGGAGGACATCAATTTAACCGTATTTAAATACGAAGTCTCGGGTCGTCGCATTTGAACATGGAGATGACTTGAAGAGCTACGTGAGGCCCATTGCTTGGAAGCAAGAGCTCTTTTCATCATTGGGATATTCGTTATCTTCAACATATATTGATCTGGGTAGATCAATGCGCGATCATAGCCAAATGTGGTGGACTTCGTATTAGGCACTTTAAAGCTGCCTTCAATTTTCTGCTCGAAGCAATTCTTTATCTTGGAATTTAAGTCAGAAACCTCAATCGTGAATTTTGTGTTGCCATCTATATCCAATGCATCAACTTTAGAGGATGTATTCGGCAGCCCAAGAGACCTAAATCGCAAAGGATGAGGGCAGGGAATTTGAGAAATTTCTTGAGCCTCGTCGAATCCACATCGCATTAGTAGAGCTCTAGCGTTTGCTGAACGTCGCAAATTAGCCAAATATAATGAATTAAAACTTTCAAAATCTAAAGTAAACCCTTCACATTCTTTAAGCATGAGTAGTGTTGCCAAAACCCAATCATCACTCGAATCTAACAACATTGTTTTCTCAACTAAAGAAGGACAAACGCGAAACAAGTCTTCCACACCCCTTTGGGAAAGGCTATTCTGAGCACTCCAAGGGCCCATAAAATAAAGTCCAGAATCCTGGGAGGAAGAAATAGGCTCTTTTAACAACTGAGGAATAGCAGGCAGAAAGGTTACATTAGAACAAAGAGAATACCCCATTCTCACTCCGAGAATGGAAGGGGCCCTAGAGTAGACACTAACGGCTGAATCAATTTCTCTAAAAAGGGTTTTCCAAGGGTATTTCTTTGGCTGCCTTCTCTTTGGCAACGAAACTAAAATGTCAAAAGAGATATCCTCCCTCGCTTGTTCAAGAGTAGATCTGGCTAAACCATCAATTGGAGATTTAATATTCCTCTCCATAGAGGGCGTGTTCTCTCGAGCAAAAGAAATTTTTGCGCCTTGTCTAGAAACAGAAAGATTTCCCGAGATTAAAACTTCATCAATTTTTTCCTGAGTGAATGGATCTTGCTCACTCAACGTCAGCAACCATCGAACAGGATCAAAATTACTTGAAACTTTGAGCTCATGAAGCTTGGGATCAAAAAGTGGAGACTTGCTCTCAATTGATGCGAGCTTAGTAAATATAGCCTCAATTTTTTTCAATTCTGCATTCGAAACATCTCCATCTATTTTAAAGCGGGAAAAGATCACACATTTATCAGGAAGTGAGTAACCTTCAGCATCTAACCAATAGTGCACCAACGTCTCTAAGCTGGAGGAGTAATCCCCCATATGTCTTCGTTCAATGTAAACCTTCGAAGCAAGCTTAGGCTCAGAAAGATTGATCACTTTCCCCAAGGAAAAAACTTTCTCCCAGATCCCTATTGGAGGAGGCGTCACGGCGGGAGACCAGGACAAAACAACCGCGTCAACCCTTTGACACTTCAAGCGTCCGAAAAGATCTGCCCCTAATACTGTCAACAGCAGGTCCGAGTCCAACAACTCGTCCATCTGATCTCCAGAATCGCTATAAGAAATTTCAAACTGCTGGACTTTTTGCATCTTTATTAAATATAGTTTACTACATGAAAACGCTTACCCATATCCTCGCCTTTCTGTCACTGCTGGCTATTGTTACATCTTGCAATTCCTACAAACCCAGGAAGAAAGTTAAGCACCTTGGCCATGAAACGCCTTGGGATAGAGAAAAGATTGAACAAAATAAAAAATACGAAAATGCAGATAAACCCACCGAAGCCGAAATGAAGCGATGGAAAGAAGAAGAACTAGATTGCACTGTGGTTAGCCAAGAACAAATGAAAAGAGCTAGAGCTTCTGGTTGCCACCCCATGGACCCTCGTCAAGGATATGGCGAAGGAATGTTCTGCTGCCCTGATCAGTAGTTGAACAATTTGATCAACTTTCGGCCGGCTAAAACTCTTTCGTCACTCGTTGAAGGCCTCCGCTTAGACATTACACTATGAAACAAAGCTAAATGGGCTGCCGGGAAATTTTTTGCAAATGCCAGCAGATTTTCTGGCTCGTTATCAACGGAACACACAACATTATACTGTGAAGCAATAATAGAACAAGCTCGATCCTTGTATTCGAAGTCACTCAAATGTCTCCACTGCCAGGGTTTTAAAATCAGCTGAATATCTGGCCCGGTAGGAAACCCCCACTGTTTTAAAGAATCTACGGTTGCACCAAAGGCCTTCTGGTATTCCCGACCAGTAAGGTAAACAATATCGTGCCCAGCACTTTGAACTTTTTGCACAAATTCAACGGCTCCACGGTAGGGCTGATCATAATGCATGTAGCGACCAATAAAAAAAGACTTCATCCAATGAGGCTCAAAGGCCTTCCATAGGTCTTTTGCTTTTTTCTCAGAGTTTGAAGAGTCCATCTCTCTAAAACCCAACTCAAACATGTCTTGGACGCTATAGGTATGAGTCATTAGACCTAAAAAAGACAAAAGCTTCCACCACTCCTGAGGAACCTTAACTTGCTCTCTTAAAAACTCAGAAAATATAAAGCGCGTTCTAGGCTCAACACAAAATAATGTTGAATCCAGATCAAACACCCAGGCTCTTCGACTGGAGCCAGCCAGAACGGAAGAAACTGAACTTAAAAGCTCTGGACCATTTGCGTTGTCCCAACTTAGATCTTCAATCCACGGATGATGAAAATCTCTCTTAAATTCATTCACCTAACCTGTATAAGTCCTTCAATCTTGACTGTCCATCAAAAGGCTACAAGCATAGGTCTCCCGATGGAAAATCCCGTTAAGACCTTTTTAAATTATCTAAGGAAAAGAAGTTCAAAGGCTTGGAAGCCAGAATGGAAAAATGAGCTGGCACAGTCTCTTAAAAAAGCTCAAACGGGCTTACCCGCTAATTTTGTTGCCATCATTGCCATCGAAAGCGATCACTACTTCGAACTTCTATTCTTACTCGGTTTGATTGGGCTATCTATAGGAACACTCTTTACTTACCTTCCCTTCACCCAAGGCTATCCTGATTTGGTTGCGCTGCCTTTGTTCGGCTTTTGCATTGGGTGCTCCCTCTTTCACTTTCGACATTATTTTTTACCTCATGTCGCCAGCAAAGCCATTCGAAATCGAGTGCAAATGAAAGCTAAATCTCTATTTTATGACCATAGTCAGTCCACAGAAACCCCGACCCTTTTTTTATATTTTAGCGAGATTGAACGAGAGGCAACCCTTCTATACTCCCCGTCTCTATCAGAAAAGCTTTCGAATTTAGAAACAGAATTGACCTTTAATAAATTGTCTTTGAACTACAATAAGAAACAACCTTTGGTGGCACTAAAATCAGCCATTGAAGAGCTTGGAGAGCTCTTAGAGGCTAAACTGCAAAAAAGTAGTCTTGAATTGATCTTGAGAGACCAGGGGGACGCCCCTATCTATTTTATATCTAGTAAAGATAGAAATAGTCCTTTTCCCATCCCCGTTATCAAGGGGAAAAAAGATATTAATTAGTTCCGACGTAGTCACCAATGACCACGCTTCTTAATCCGATAGAAAGGCCTTCAGCGATGTCGTCCACGGAGGAGATTCTAGCAATAGACAACTCTCCTTGGACATGAACAACTTTAAGCTTAGCAAACTCTAACTCTAATAACCTTTGAACGTTTTCACGATACGGATCTAAAATCGGAATTTTTCTCTTCACCCCAAGAACCATTCCCTTTGTCAGCCCGGCGTTTGAACCAGCATTCAAAATTACATCTCTTTGAGAGGCATCATCACTTTCATTGGACAAACCAATATCTCTACGAATTCCAATGACTCGCGCCTTAATATTGAATCCTGCGGGCCTTCTGGATAGCTTCTCCCGATTTTCAATAAGATCTTCGAAGGAGGTGTGCTCGTCATAGACCATGACTGTTGCCGCAACGTCTTTAGAGCTCATCTTCGCCTTCTTGCTCTTTTGAGCTACTTTATTCGAGGCGGTTTTACGAGAAACCTGCTTTCCCCAACTAGGAGCTACTACAGCCAACGTCGATAGAAACAGTATTTTACGAAACATTGTCATAATTGAACCTGTTAACCGACCTGGCTAACTCCTTTATAATCCACAGGACTCCAGTTAAAGTCTTCTTCTGACTCCACATCGATATCATCATGATCGAGACTTAAACTAGCTACAGCTTTGTTAAAAGCTTCATGGGCAGGTTTACGAACAAGAAGATTCTTGTCTTGTAAGATCATCTGAGACCCCAGCCCTTTTTCAAGATTCACAACCACTGGAGCCTTCATGTTTACTGTCATTTTTGTCATATCTTCAGGAATTGTCATAACGACAAACTGTTTAGTAGCTTCTCCCACCTCAAGCTCTAGGCGAGCTTTATCAGCTTCGGTCGGAACAGCCTTATAATCACGCTGAAAAAAAGCTGGCTCTACAACTGGAAAAGCAATAGCTGGATTATCGACACTCTGAAGCCAAAGAAGTAATGGTAATGAACTAGACTCAACAATGAAATAATCTTTCAGCTGAACAAAGCCGACCATTCCATCTTTAAAATGTATAATGTGTTGATCCTGAACTTCAATGGATCCAAATCGATTGGTATTAACTATTCTTTTCATTTTAGGCCCCCTCCTAGCGCCTGTGCGATTTACTCTTCGGTTCCGGTCTTCCTGACCTTTTCCCCTTTAAGACTTTTAAGCCCACCAGAGAACGACTGTGTCGCTGCCTGATTTTCTGCTTGAATAGCCTGATAAATCTCTTCGCGGTGAATTTTGGTTTCTCGAGGAGCCTCGATTCCTAAACGAACCTGCTTACCCTTAACCTGAACGATGGTGATTTTAACATCATCATCGATCACAATGGCTTCGCCAATTTTTCTTGTTAAAACGAGCATCCTTGTCCCCAAATTCCCTTTCATTAACTGCTTCGGGTTGGTGTTATCGAAACTTTAATGAAAAACTAAGAATTATTTAAAACTTTGGAACGTTGATCAAGAGTCTTTGATTAATGATGCATAGACTAGGAAGTGATCTAATTCTATGCTGGATAACCTGGCTGCAGACTGTGATTGACCAAGCTACGCTCCAACAAGAGTCGGATTTTTGGCAGTCTCTCTTCCCGAGGAAACTGGTGAATCATTTCAACAACTAAATCTCTAACAGACCGCAACGACCTGCGCCCTTTAGCAAGTTTAATCACATCTAAAAGAGCGCCCAAATATTCCGTAGGGCCAGGATTAAAGTCTAGTGGGTGAGTGCCTGAGTAGGCACCTAAGTAGCCTTCATGAGGATCTAAGATATCCAAACCCGGCTGCTTGTATAACTCTAAAGATCTTCGTAAGTAGCGCACAGAGAGCTCTAGTTCGTTATTTTTAAGATACAAATCACCAAGATGAAGCCACATATTTGACGTATCACGTCCAAGACTTGCAGCACGAGTTAAACTATCTAGTGCAGCTCCCATTTCGTTACAGGAGTAACAAAGCTCTCCATACCATTCGAAAAGAATGCCTTGCTCTACTAAGGTTCGACGAGCCCAAAACTCGCTCCACTCACCTTCGCCGGAAATAACTTGATCGAAGGCATCTCTAATGCCTGGAGTTTTTTGGGCCATGGAAACTTCCATCATCGCGCAAAAAATTGAAAACTCGTCACGAGGGTCACAATCAATCCACAAGGAATTTAAAATCTTTAAAGACTCATTAAAGTCAGAATTTTGGGCAAGTACTTGCGCGGCCTCAAACGGTGTCATCTTCTAGCTGTCTCTCCACTTTTCTATACTTTGCAACATTTCGACGTCGCTTCAATTCATCATACAAGATTTTCACCTCACGCAAACGTAACTCTTTGCGGCTTTGCGTCAACCTAGCCAACCAACGGGGAAGACACTGTTCCTGGCTTAGTTTGATATTGGCGTTCCTACATGTTTGAAGAACAGTCACACGACGCTCCAGAAGCTCCACAAAAATCTCCCACTTTTGCTCATCTGAAACTTCTCCCTCATCTTCAACCCAAAGCTGCAATAAATCCACATCAACTTGATCCAATTTCTCTAGGAGGTGTGTCTTTGAAATCTTCATGAATGAATTACTCCTCAGTTTTATTTCTTATTTGATTAACGGCTGCGACCCACCCCTCGTAAAGGGTGCTTAGCACTTTCACAACGCTGTCGATTCTTTTAGGGTCATTCCCCATATTGGCTTCTAGAAGCTCAGAGGTACAAAAATTATACAGAGACTCTAATTGAGCGGCGATCTCTTGGTCCTTTGTTGGGTCCAAGGTATTGTTCAGCTCCATCACGATATCGTGGGTCTTACCAATAAACAGACACTTCTGCTTAATGTCACCATCGATCATTGCCTTGCGAGCCAATTTTGCATTCTTAATTGCGCCCTCGTACAACATAAGTAACAATTTCTCTGGCGAAGCTGTCTTTATGGAAGTTTTTTTATATGATTTTGCTCCGTAACTCATTTGTCTCTATACCCCTTATCTAGCCGATCAAACTATTAACTCCGCCACCACCGCCGCCAATTTGTGCAGACATATTTTGCATCTCTTGAATAGCGGCCTCTGCTCTACCAAACTCTTCCTTTGCTCGTTGAAGCTTTTGCTCCACACGCCCTTCGGTTTTTTCCTTCTCTTTAGCCATTCTATCGAGTTGGCCCTGAAGATTCTTCTCTCGAACGGTCATCATTCCGTCTCCAGAACGCACAATCCCATCAACTAAAGAAATCATTTCATTGGCAAAGCCTTCTAATGGCTGAGTTCCAGAAACCAAAGCGGCGACATCGTCAAAGTTATTATTAAGCACAGACTGAAATTTTTCGGCATCAAAGTCTAAGAGGCCAGATCTATTGAATTGAATTCCAAGATCTGCCATTCGTTGAACTGGAGAACCCGGTAAATCATTCGTAGTTCTTTGGATAAGAGTTCGGAATCGGTTTTCCAACGCCTGAATAGTCACATCTCCACCTAAGGCTTTTGTCGGATCACCATAGCTTTTTGAGCCTAAAGAGTTTTGATCTTGGATAAACTTTAAAACCGCATTGCTTGAATCGACCAAGGTCTGAACCTTTTCACCCATTTTGGCAATATCCGCGCCCACTTCAAAAAAGATCGGCTCTCCAGGCTTAGCCTTCTTTAAGTCGATACTAATTCCGGGGAGAATATCATTAATCTTATTTTCTTGAAGCATCACTGGCTGACCATTAAAACGTACAATGGCACTCTTTGCGTCACGAGATCTTTCAGTATCAAACTCTAAATCTCCATCTAAAAGATAAAAAGTTGGCCACTCAAAATCATTCTTCCACCCTGTTTCATCACCCGTAATGACCAAGCGCCAGGGTTCATCCGAATCAGTTCCATCCTGAACGACATAGGCCTTAATCCCAAGGTTTGCTTTATTAATGCTGGAAGCGACACCTTCCAAACTATTATTGTCGGAGTTGATATAAACTTCTTTTGTCTCTCCATCAGGAGTTTTAAACTCAACATAGCCAACACCCACTTCTGACTTTTTTGGATCTCCAAAGCCATAGGTCATAATTGAATCCGTATTGGCAAGATTTAGAACTTCGAAATCATACTTCCCTGGTGTTGCCTTTGATTTATCAATGGAACTCACGTCGAGAATGTCAGGATCGGAAGAAGTCCCCTTAAGCTCACGGAAGTCTCTAACATTCCGCATTCCCATTAAGGCCGTTTTCACATCAGAAACTTTTTGTTTGAAATCACGAACGAGGCCAAGCTTATTTTCAATTTTCTTTTCCCGCTCTTCTATCCGTTGCAATGGTTTCTGTTCAGCTTTAGCCACCCGTTGGAAGGCCTGCTGAAACTGCGGATTTGATGTTGAAAACTCAGGTATTTCCACGCGCTCCCTCTCTTCTAGCCATTGTCCCACTAGCGTTAAATCCTCCCAAGCCAGGCTTTTGACGATTAGAGCCAATAAGGCTACATTTGGGATCACTATGACTGAATCATTCAAAGGTAAATGGGCTTTAATTCTAGGTGCATCAAGTGGTTTTGGGGCTGCCAGTGCCCGAGCTTTAGCTAAGGCAGGCCTCAATATTATTGGCGTTCATCTAGATAGAAAAGCCGCAATGGAGTCTGTTGAAACTTTAAAAACTGACTTACAAAATTTTGGCGTTGAAGTTAAGTTCTTCAATATCAACGCAGCTGACGAGATAAAGAGACAAGAACTACTCTCAGAAATGAAGGAATTGGCCTGCGGTAAGATTCACGTTCTTATGCATTCTTTAGCTTTTGGCGCACTCAAACCCTTCATAGAAAAAGAAGCCAAAGACGCGATTACAAAGTCACAAGTTGAAATGACCATGGACGTAATGGCCAACTCACTCATTTATTGGGCCCAAGACTTAGAGCGACAAGGCTTTTTTTGCGAAGGAGCGCGCGTATACGCCATGACCTCAGCAGGCTCTTCTAGAGTCTGGAAAAGCTACGGAGCTGTTAGTGCTGCCAAAGCAGCCCTAGAAAGTCACTGTCGCCAGTTAGCTCTGGAACTTGCTCCAAGAAAAATTTGCGTGAACGCGATACTAGCGGGAGTCACCGACACACCTGCTTTAAGAAAAATTCCAGGTAACTCGGAAATGGTTGAAGCAGCACAAAAAAGAAATCCCATGGGAAGACTTACCACTCCCGAAGACGTTGCCAACGCGTTAGTGGCCCTTTCTTCGCCTTATTGTTCTTTTATCACCGGAAACACGCTGCGCATCGACGGTGGCGAAAACGTAGTCGAATAGAATAACCTTAATTAGCCTTGATCGTTCTTTAACCAATTTAAAAATGTGATTGGAGTATTGAAACGAAGGTCGACATTGTGCGCGTCCCAACGTTCCCAGTTACCCTTAAATTTTGCCCTGGAAGTATTTCCTTGGCTTAAAAATTCGTCCCAAAGAGCCGCACCAAACTTAACTCCAGCTTCGCGTGCAGAACCACAGTCATGGTGGTGATCTCCCACAAAAATTGTATCCTCAGGGCTCCATGCAAACTTAGAAAGAATATCCTTTACCGCCTCACCACTAGGCTTTGGCTTAAAACCATCATCCCCACATCGAATAAGATCGGGACTTAGTCCACGCCTCAAGGGTTCGTGAAGAGAAATGAAACGTTCTGCACCTTTTCGATCACGTCCTGTGTATAAAGCTAAGTTATGAGCATTACTTTCCACTAAAAAACTAACTAGTTCAGAAACGCCTTTAAACATTGGAACCTGGTCAGAAGTTGTATTTAGATTCAAGTGATTCCAATCTTCAACGGCTTCATCCAACGAAGCTTCCTCTAAAAAACAAGCAAAAATCTCTCGCGGACTTTTGCCCAAGGCTTTAGTAAATTCCTCGTCAGAAACAGGTGCCCCAAGCACCTTTTTAAGAATCCCCTTCAAGCCCGCCACCGCGCCAGGCATGGAGTCGATCAAGGTTCCATCTAAATCAAAAATCACATTTTTAACGGGACCAAACATATCTCTCCTATCGTGCTGTTAAAAAAGTCTTTTTATTAGCTTTTATTATAACATTCTTAAATTCAATCGACTTATAAACGGTATCACCCACCGACAAGATGTCTAGAGTGAAATTGTAGCTTCCTGGGTCAAGCGGAGTTCTTAAAATCTGCACGTTGGCAGGCAAACTTCTCCAGTGCCTTAAGTCAGCTTGTTCGGTTAACATCAAAGCTAGAAAAACAGCTTGCCCTAATTCAGAGTTCTTAGTGGCCTTACCCACTCCGATAGCGACAGCCCCCTTAACCGCTGCCCCTGCAATCTTAGCAGCTAGAATCTTTGAGACATTATCCTCAAGATACTTAATGGAGGTGTTCTCTATATCCAGGGCTATTTCAAATTTTGGTGATTCGAAACCATCTATTCGTAAACGGGCAGATTGTTTGGCGTGGGGTCGGCGTCGATACCTTGGTAAAGTGCTATCATCACCCCCTCTGGGCACTTTCTCTGGACTTAGCCCTGCTTCAAACAAAAAAACTAATTCTCCTTGTCCCTTGCCTAACTTTCTAAGCTCCTCTTTTGGAAAAGTTTTCTTCCATTTCTCGAATCGATCCATAAAACGATTCTTTCGAGCCATAGCAAGGAGATCTTGTGCAACTCCAGGAAAGGTTGGTTCCAAATCATAGGCTTTCTTGTAATCAATATAGGCCGAGTCATACTCTCCCCCGGACTCCCAAAGCATGGCTGACAAATAACGAGCAAAGGCACTCTCTTGATAGTTTCGCTTTCCTTCGGTGATCATTCGATTAAGCAAAAGATTTATCTTTCGGGCCTCTACCAATGCTTCATCCTCATCTCCTAGAGCCGAGAAAGCCATGGCAAGATAGACATTGATTAAAACCTTCTCGTAATCTTCGCCTTTATAGTCTTTTAAATTTGAGCTGGTTAAGAGCGAACCCGCTTCCTCTGTAATGCTTGTGAATTCCTTTACTTGGGTGAGCTTTTCCGCCTCTAAAAAGACCTCAATACTCTCTTTATACGATCCAGCAGCAAACAAAGCTGACCCTTGGTCCATTAGCCAAAGAACCCTATTCCCAGTTTTTTGAGCAGATCGCTCTTTAAAAACTTCAGCGGCCTTCAAATAGTCGCCTTGGACCATGGCACTATGCCCTTCGGAGTTCAGATAACTCCGAGATGAACATGAACTCAAGGCGATCGAAAAAAAAACGATTGCCCAGAGCTTAATCAGCCTCACTATCTAAAACCTAAAAACCAACAGACTTTTTCTTATAACGCTTGCGGATTGGCTTCTCGTCTGACCACTCAATCAAATTGGTTTCCAAATTAGTTAAGTTCAAGTTCAATCGGTAGAAGATCAACTTCCGATTACCAACCTCTTGAACGTTGGATATTAAATCCCCGGTCAAAATGTAGTCGGCCCCAATACCACCACTTCTATTCTTACGAGTGTCTTTTCTAATTCTTCCGGATTCATTCTGATAATCCACTTCTTCATTCAAAGTGTCTCGATCTTCTTTGTTTGAAAAACGAACCTTACCGGTTTTAATAAGAGCTGTTCGCAAAGAATCTGTCATCATCTTTGTATCAACATGCTCCGAGGTCTTGTTTCGCACTTTTTCAACCTGAACAATCGGGGGCAATTTTGATTTGGAAAAAACAGGGTGCTCCGCCATAGAGCCAACCATTTCCTCAATCAGAATTGCAGCATCACTTTCATTAAACTTATCGTCTAGGTGCCTTACTTCATTGACGTCATCATATTCGCCTTGTGTGAACTGCCTGCTTCCACAAGCGGTTAAGAGAATTGCAAAGGACCAAACTGTTAAATTAAATGTAAGTTGTCTCATAGGTGAAATATCTTAGCCCATGAAAGGCTAAATAGGCATGCAAGAAGGGGGTATTAATGCACAGCACGATTCCCTTTCCCTTGAATAAAGTTTCACCCTCACTCCCAATGCGTTAGAACCGGGCCTTGTGGCTAAATTACATTTTGTGACAGGCAAGGGTGGCGTTGGAAAATCAACCCTTTCTGCTTGCATCGCTCAGCAACTCTCCAGTGAATCAAAAGGGCCTGTTCTGCTTTGCGATATATTGGGACACGGTTCAGCTGCACACTACCTAGGTCACAAAAAAGTTGAACTAGAGCCACGGCGTTGTTTCGACATAAAGAATCTTTGGGTTTCTAGAACAGAGCCTCACGCCGCATTTAAAGAATACATTGGCGTATTGCTTGCGCTAGGAAGCTCTGACAGTGCCCTTCTGAATGCAACTTCACGAATCAGGGGAAGTTTGACCGATCTTATCGCCGACAATAAAATTGTGAAAGCTTTCGTTAAGGCCTGCCCCGGACTAGAGCCCATCGTAATGCTTGGCAAAGTCTGCTGGGAATCAAGAAACGGAATAGCCCCCGAAACGGATCGTCCTTGGGAGCATATTGTTGTTGATTCCCCAGCAAGCGGACACTTTGTTCAACTTTTCCAAAGCACACTTGCTCTCCTTAAAGTGTTCGACAGAGGACCGATCAAAGCTCAAGCTCAGAAAATAGTCGACCTTGTTAAGGACCGAAATCTTTCAAAGTATTATTTAGTAACTCTTCCTGAAGAACTACCGCTTCAAGAGGCTCTCGATCTGAACAACCTACTGAACGAACTTGAATTGCCTCAATCTAAAATGATCATTAACAAGTATCCAGACTCTTCAGCCTTTGAGCTAGAGACTTCCGAAGAGGTCTCTTCTGACTGGATTCAACATTTAAAAACTGAAGAAGAAAAATGGCAACTGCAGGTAGAATTACTTTCTAATTTCAAAATTCAACTAGGTAGAGAATATCTAAAGATTGAAACAGTCCCTGGTATCGACGGTAAGGCTTGGATTGATTTGCTACGCACAAACTTTCAGAAACTTAATTTAGAAAGGATTGCTACATGAGCGCAGCAACCCCGATAGAAACCAAGCTAGTCGTTGTGTTGGGGCCTGGCGGCGTGGGGAAAACCACAACAGCGGCAGCCCTCGCAACTGCAATGGCGAAGCAAGGCTTCAAAACCGTTGTTATGACCGTTGACCCAGCTCGTAGGCTAGCTCAAGCGATGGGATTAAAAGACCTTAGCGACGAAGCTCAACTAGTAAAAAAATATCCCAATGGCCAAGTCGACGCACTTTGGCTCTCGGAAAAAGGCGCCTTAGAAGCTCTGGCTACAAAGCATGCTCCCAACGAAGAAAGTCTTCGTAAAATGCTCAATCATAAGTTTTTCAGAATTATTGAATCCCAACTTGGAGGAATTGAAGAATATCTAGGCATTGAAAAAGCATTAACTCTAGTCAATCAAAACGAGTATGACTTTTGCATCCTAGACACCCCTCCTTCTCAGCATGCTTTAGACTTTTTTGACAGTCCTCAACATTTACTAGAGTTCTTCGATGAAAGTATTTTAAAACACTTCACCCATTCAGAAGAAAAGAAAAAGAACTGGGTCTTTAAAGCATTTTCCATAGGCAAGGATAAAATTATAGAGCTTTTTCAAACTCTGCTTGGGAAAAGTTTTTTCAACGACTTAGCCAGCCTACTCGCCCTTTTAAGGCCTCTCTACACAGCACTCAAAGCGACGGCCGAACAGGCCCAATCTCTTTTAAAATCCGAAAAGTGCTCCTATGTTTTGGTGGGAGTCCTTGAGCCTCACCCTGTAGATGAGATTAATTATCTAAACGCAATGCTCAACGCTAAACAACTATCCAAACAACGGTATTGGCTCGCCAACAAAACCCTTCCCACATCTCCCCCTCCAAAGAAGGCTCTTTTAACCAAGCTCGTTGGATCGAAACGTGCCACATTGATCACTCATTTGGCCTCGCAACAAGAAAACCTTCTTAAGAAAATAGCATCAGAAACTAAGCTCCCTGATGCCTCAGCCCTTCTGCCGTGCTACTCTATCAAGGATTTTAATATTGAGAGACTCGAGATCATGGGAGAAGAGGCCATCAAACAATGGAAAATGAAATTGTAGAAGAGCTTTACCAAGCCTTGTTGGAAATCAAACCTGTTTGCGGCTTTCCCGTCTACACCTCCATGGATATTCGTGACGACGGCCAAAGGGCCGCCTCGGTTGATGTTAACCTGTTTCCTGCAGGTTTTAACAATATTGGCGAAACAGGGAAGAAGCTTGCCGGAAAGAAAATGCGGGACTTTTTTTCCGCAAAACTACTCAAGTCTTCCCCGTGGAAAATCACGGTCGTTCCCGAAGCACACACAAATAACTTTGGCTACTTAGAGAACCTAGCTGATATTCTTGAGATCCTAGAACTCGCTGGCGCGGAAACAAAAATACTTTGGCCAGGCCCAGAAATTCCTAGACCTTGGATTATTTCAACTAAATCAGGAAAACCTCTAACCTACCTACCCGCTTCCGAAGCTCTTGAGAATCCAGACGCCCTTCTCTTGAATCACGATCTTAGCGGAGGACTTCCCAAAGCTATACACAACTACCAAGGACCCATTTTTCCACACCCAAAGCTGGGTTGGTATAAAAGAAAAAAATCGAGCCATTTTGAAATCGCCGAAGCTCTCCTAAAAAAAATAGCCGAGCAAATTTCTGATTTCGACCCATGGTTTTACAGCATAAAGAGCCGCAGCCTTGGCGACCTTGATATGGATCGCCGAGAAGACATTCAAAAAGTTATTCACGAAGGAAAAGATTTCTTCAAAGAACTACGAGCCCAACATAAAATGCGTGGAATAAGTAAAGATCCCTACATTTTCATGAAAAATGATGCCGGCACCTACGGGATGGGCGTCATGAGCTTTTTGAATGAAGCTGATCTTGATCAAGCGGAATCAAAAATTCGTAAAAAAATGCGCATTGGAAAAGAATCCGTCAAAATAAGCCGTGTTATTTTCCAAGAAGGCTTAGCCAGCAACTACAATTGCCCGAAGCAAAAGGCTGTTGCAGAACCTGTAGTCTACTCGGTTCACGGCAGCCCGGTTGGAGGATTCTACCGGGTCCAGCGAAGTGAAGGCACAGATTTAGACAGAATCAGCCTCAATCAGCCAGGCTCTACTTTAGAACCTTTGGACTCACCTATGGTCACCGCGAGAAATATCCCCCCTCTAGAACTCTTAGAGCGCGGGAAGATTTATCACTTTTTAGCAACTGTGCACTCAATTGCTGCCGCACTGGAGGAATGTCCATGAAACCCCTTTATCAGAGAAGAAAACCTCGCTTAATCGTTGAAAGGGATTTTCAACTCCGCTTCACGCTGAAGATTTGTATTTTGAACGGGCTCTTGTTTGCTGTTTTTGTGGGTATTTTTCTTTTCTTCACGGGGATCAATTACGAAATGCTTATAGATGGCGCTCTTCAAATTTTTGCCGGATCGGGCAGTAGCCCTGTTGCCGAACTAGAAAGGCAACACAACCTGATCGTTAGCCTCGCTGTGGGATCCCTGGTTTTTCTTATGATGGTGTTATTTGTTGCCGGCATGTATCTATCTCAACAGGTTGCAGGACCTCTTGTTTCTTTGAAGTCTAGGTTGAGAGAGTTCGCCGACGGAAGGCCCAGGGTTCGCATGCATTTGCGCAAAGGAGATGAGTTTAAGAACCTCGAGGACATCTTTAACTTTGCAATGGAGTGTCACGAACAAAGACGAGAAGACTTCAAATCACTCATTGGCGAAATTCAAGAACTCCTCAATGCTGGAGACAATTCAAAAGTCGCTCGAAAAATTAGCGAACTCAACTCCAAACTATCCTAAACAATGAATTGAACACTAAAAAAGGGTTGCCCTCTTAAGAGAGCAACCCTTTTTGGGAAATAATTATCGAAGCTTTTCTTCTTTATACGTTGCTAGTGCGAGTCTCAGCAGCATCAATCAACTTTTCAATGTTGTTAAGTTGATTGCTAAGATTCTGAAGTTGAGCTTGAGCCGCGTTAAGCGCCTCTTTGCCTTGGCCAACACCAGAGGTGTTCACTCGCTCGGAAATCGCCTTTTTCAAGTCGTCAGCTGCGCGCTGAGTAATTTGAAAAGTGCCTCTAAGATTTTCCGCATTTGAAAAAGAACGCTCTAAAGATTCTTTAGCTTTCATCAAAATGTTTGAGCCAGACTCAGCTGTCTTAGAAAGAAAGCCAGAGAAAGTGCCTCCGCCAAGTTGAATGATGTCCCGTAGAGTATCTACAGGAATTAAAGTTTTTGATCTTTTTTGCTTCTCGAAAATAATTTGAGTTAAGGTACTGGAAGTAATATCTTTTTTAGTTCTGTTATCAATTACAGTCACTTCCTCGCCCCTTACGATCATGTCAGCGATTTCATCCAAAGTTACGTAGCAACTTTGATGAGTGTCGTAGAGCTTCCTGTTTTGGTAACGCTTAATCACCTTTGTGAAGTTTCCAGTGTCCATACCCCCAGCATTTGATGCTGCACTGCTATTGCTAACGACATTCGTAGTTTGATTGTTAGTTCCTTGCACTTCCATGTTAGTTCCTTCGTTCATCTTTCCCCCTCGTTTTTTAAAGCCCCATTCTTCTAAGAGCCTACGTTGAAAGCAGAGCCTAAACATCCTTTCGCAACGCTTCAAGCCTTAGAAGCTATATTTTGGCCTAAAATCTTCTTTCTAAGCCGGCCTATTTGCCCCTATTTTTTTTGACTCGATTCAGCAATTTCGGACCGAGCTCAAACAACACTAGCCCTAAAAACACAGTACCAATAACAAGCCACTCTGCTTCTGTCGGCCAACGCATGTTACGCAGATAGTCATATTTTTAAGGCGTGTCAACTCTATAGACACCCTAATGACTATACGCGGTTAAGACCACATTCTACTAATTTTACTAAGTCGCTGAATTCTCTGAAGAAACAGATGCAATCTTTTCAACTAGCCTCAGCTCAGAAAGGCTTAAACCGGTCTCTCGCGAGATAGTTTTAAGATCCTGCCTTTGAGCCAAGCGTTGAGCGGCATCTGCATAAACATCCAAATAGTTAGGCCTTTGTTCAATTTGGCGCTCACTGATGGTCGAAGCCAAACCTTGGTCTAGACGAGTGCTTGAAGCTGCCATAACCGGTTCTTGAGGCACTTCCTCGTCAGAGGAAAGGCTGTTCGGCACCACTTCAGAATCGAACGCACCCTGCATCAACTTGAAATTTCCAGCTTCGCGAATATGTAAGTCCATATTGTAAATACGCTCTTCTAGCTTTGAGATCTGAATCTTGTTTCTGAGAGAAACGTAGAGCCAGTAGCAAAACACGATGTTTAAAGCTAGTTGGACCACCAAAATACTCATCTAAAAATAGAATACACGAAGCAAAGCGTTGCGGCGTGTCTAAAATTTGACCATCTAAAAAAGGACGTCCTCACTTTGGCTAAACGATGCGACAACAAAGCAAGTCCGCAACTCCTATAAATCTCGATTTTCTACGTTGGGTGCCGCTGCTTTCAGAAGCGCGGAATCAGCGTTGATAATGCGTGGTGAAATGAACATAAGCAACTCAGTACGTTTTTTAACTCGACTCATTACAGGCTCAAAAAGCCTTCCTATTATGGGAAGTTTTCGAAGCCAAGGAACCCCTGCTCTTGTTTCATTTTGATCGTCTACATAAAGACCACCGATAACTGACGTGTCCCCTGAACGAACAAGCATTTTAGTTTTGATTCCTCGTCGATCTTTTGCGGCTGCAGAAGACTGAACCTGTTCACCAATGGTGTCTCGCTTAAGATCAACATCCAAAAGAACAAAGCCATCGTTGGTCACCTGAGGCTTTACCTTCAGATCAAGAGTAAAGTCATAGGTATTTACTGACTGCTCTCCTTCGCTATTTAGTTCTACGAAAATAGCCTGACGACCTTGGAACAAATTGGCCTCTTCGTTATTAGATGCCAACACTTTTGGGGAGGCAATGGTTTTAATGTTTGATTCTTTTTCAAGAATATCAAAAAAGGCATCTAGAGAGCCAAAAGCCCCACCCAAATCAATCGAACCATTCATTCCTAGAGAACCACTTTCTAAATTTCTCGTGCCTCTAGTGGCAATGTCTGGAATCGAAATGGATCCAGAGTCAGAATTGAAAACTTTCTTAAAGCCTGGGACGTTAAATCCACTTATGCCCCATCTGTGTTGAATAAAGCGATCAAGGTTTTCTGTTGCTTCGACAATACGAGCTTCGATTTGCACCTGAGGAGTTTGTCGATCAACCGAACTTAAATAGCGAGAAATTCGCTCAAGATTCTCGGGGATAGAAGTGATCACCAAACTATTGGTTCGCGCATCAGTCGTAATGGAAGCTCGCTTATCGGCCTTCAATAAGCTCGTGACGGATTTTTCGGCCTCGGTAACATTCAAATAACTTAAGCTATACAACCTGGTCTCAAGACCGATGAGTTCTTTCTCTTTTTCTTTTGCCGTTGCAGAATCTTGAAGCTCCTTCTGCAAAGACGTTGCTTTCGCCACTCGATAAGTATTTCCAACTTTTTGATAACCTAGTTGTTTGCTCACAAGAATGGTCGCTAAAACCTGGTCCCAAGGTGTGTTTCTCATAGCAAGCGTAACCTTCTCCTCGCCACCTTCGGAAAGAATAAAGTTTTGCCCTGATGCCTGTGAAAGAAAGTTCAAAACATCTGACATAGGCGCATCTTTAACTCGTAGATTTATTCGCGCTCCTTTGAAAGATGGAGCGTCAGACATAGAGATAAAAAGCTCAGGCCTTACATAAGATTGAGCCTGAGACCTATAAAGCGTTCCATCTCCACTTAACATTGGAAAATCAATAAAAATCTTTGCACCTTGCTTTGTAATTGTTGGTTCAATGAAATCTCGTAACTGGAACAATACTTTCACAGAAGGATTCGAACCCACTCGGGAATCAAAGGCCTGAACTAAGGCTACAGGTCCGTCGAACTCACCTGTATCAAGTGCACGCTTTAAAAAACTTTGCTCCATTTTTGCATTCGGTAGCTCAATGACAATTTGCTTTCTGGTCTTTCGCGGCTCAGAAGCAAAATCAGCGACCTTATCCATAGTGAGCTCTAAACGAACTCGATCTCCAAGCTGACGAAACTCCATTCCCTTTAAGGTGACATCGGCAGGTCCCAATGGACCATCAAGGCCAAGAGATGTTCCATCTAAGAGTTGCTCGTTTCCTAAAATAGGTGCTTGATCTTGAGGCGTTTCATCTAAAGGAAGATCATCTAGTCCCAACGGTTCGCCGCTTGCAAAGCCTTCATCGTCTTCGGGAAAATCATTAAGAGCATCTACTTCAGAAATGAGTTCATCCTCCGAGGACTGAGCATGAGAAGGCCCCACGTAAATTGCGATCAAAAGAAAAAATAAGCAATTGCGAATAAAGCGCGCGACAAGAATATTCATTGCATCCCCCACTTTTGATTGTAAACCCATAGCTAAGAATTTGGGAGAGCGAGAAGAGGCTTCTACTCTTCTAAAACAAGTTTTGCCGTCGAAGTTTTGACAGAACCTTTGTAATCTTTGAAACTTTCTTTAACGACGACTTCACTGCCAGATATAGCAGAGACCCGTCCTCTATTTCTACCAATAGCATCTCCTCGCTGAACAATATGAGTCTTACCATTGGGAAGGAGAATCATTGCCTTTGCAGCACCCATCCCAGAGAGAACCGCCACTAAACTCATTTCATTAAGCTCAAAGCTGGTCAACTCGTTGACACCTTTGCGTTCAAAAGCAGCAGGCGGAAGAAACGGATCTCTTCTAACCTTTAGAGGATTAAAATAAAAACGAGCCTTTTCGTTATCCTGACCAAAGCAAAAAATACTGAAGACAAAAAGTATCGCCAAGATTGCCTGGATCACTTATCACCTTCTTTGGGCTCTTTTTCCTCTGAAGCAGAGTCTGAAGCCACCACATCCCCAATATGATACGTGTACAAAACTGTCTTAGCCTGAAGAATAGCGGAGCCGCCTCGTTTACTAGGACTATCCATAACAAGCTCTTGCCCAGACACAACTCGTTTAATATTTGCAGCAGCATCCACAAAACTTAAAATTTGAGGATAGGTTCCTTTTAACTCAACATCCAATGGAGTAATCACCAAAAACTCTTCTTGGAGCTGAGCTCCTGGCTTAAAGCGAGCAAATGTAAGGCCCGCGTTGTCTGAGATGTCGGCTAGTGATCTCAAAACAGAAGCCACCTCTGGCGCTCTAGGAATTTTATCTGCTGTGCTTTGAAAGTCTTGTGCCAATTGATTGAGCTCTTTTAACTTCTGCGCTCGCTGCTCCTTAAAGGCCTCCGCTTCAGAGTTTTCTTTGACCAATCTTTTGTAAGTGCTTTCTTGTTGAACAATTTGTCCCAAAATAGGATTCCATTGCATTTCATGAAAATCCGTATGAATAGAATAAGCCCAAGCGCCAGCAACGAGAACCCATAGGATCAGAGGAATTCTTCCAATTAAAATTACAAGCTGATTCATGAGGAAACTGGCTCCTCTAACTTCGCACGAATATTAAACTTCTTAACATCGCGAGGAATTGAAATCTCTTTAGAGGTAGCGGCACCTGCTTCGCTTCCCTTGTCTTCATGAGAAGTTTCTTCAAGTAGCCAAGTCGGGAAAAAAACCGCAGACTCTAATTTCTTCATGAATCGACTCACTGTCTGAAGATCTTTTGCATAACCTTCCACAGAAATACTTCCGCCCGAACCTCTTTTTGCATCAATTTTTGACAACCAAATTTCCTGAGGCATTTCAGTCACCAAAAAATCAATTCCGCGCACTAGCAGATTACGGTTGTCATTGAGGTTATTAACCTTAGCAATCTTTCTCTTTAGCTCGTCCATACGTTTGTCAAACTCAAGCATCTCTTCTCGAATAGAGGCCAACACAGTTTTCTTTTGCTGCTCTTCTGAAACTTTGGCTTGAATGGCTTGCAGCTCCTGTTGCTTCATCTGAAGCTTTTCCATCAAGGTGCTTTGATAATATTGAGGCCCAAAATAGGCGGCTGCAGCCAAAACAAGTGTAAGGGCAAAACGAGCTTGTTCTCTTTTATCCAAGCCACTACCAACAGAAAAACGACCTCCACCCCCCTGATCATCTGAAGAGTTATCAAAATCTCTAACAACACTTTCGGAATCACTATTGGAAGGCTGAAAATCATCGGCCAGTTGATCCATCAAATTTACGCCCGAAGCCATAAAGCCTATTTTCCCCCTCTCGTAGTGAGTCCAGCTGCAGCAAAGAGCCTTGGACCCCATGCGGCCAAAACGTTTGCATCTACAGATTTAGATTTTGACACAAAAACAGCGCTTGGGTCGATAAACTGCACTTTACTAGCAAAACGTTCGTCTTGAAGAACTTCTTCTAGACCAGGAGTCATAGAAGCACCTCCATGCATCACCCAACGCTCGATCAACTGAGATTCAGATTGAGTCACAAAGATGTCTTCACATTGCTGAAGCTCGCTCTTCCAAGTTGCCAGAACCCCTGAAAGAGCATCTTGCGCTTCTTGCGGGATCCCCCCCTCATCGGGAGTCATTTTTAAAGCTTCAGCATCTGCAAAACTCAAGCCTAAGGTTTGTGCAATAGCGTCCGTAAAGGCTCGCCCACCAATTTCAAACTCACGAACAAAAACCACATTGCCTCTATGCCGCACACCAACGCGCGTTCCAGAAGCTCCTACATCGACAGTAGCAACAACTTCCTTCGGTGAAATTTTCATAACACTTTCAATTAAGTCCGAACTGGAAAAGACGTCTAAATCCATGACCTCAATTCTTGTTCCTGCTTGAGAGAGAACATCGCGATAGTTAATGGCTTCATCTCTTTGCACACCGACAAGTAAAACGTCCCAGCCAGGAGTTCCAGGAGGAGCTAAAGGAACATTCTTGCCTTCACCCAACAACAAGTGACTAATCAAGATGTTGCTCATGTCCATCGGAAACACTTGTTCGGCTTCCCAGCGAACTTGCTGAGGGATTTCTTTCTTGGGAACTTTGGGCATCATAATTCTCTTCGTGAGAACTCCAGCGCCCTTGATCGCTGTTCCTACTTTTGGCTTTTTAAGTTTCAAGGCGTCCAAAGCGGATTGTAAATGCCCAACGACGGTGGAGACATCTTCAATGCCTCGATCGGATATACAGCCATCTGGCAACGGGGAGGCAAAAAGGTCTTCGATCTCAAAATGCTTGCCCGAGATTTTTCCTCTAATGATTTTTATGGCACTCGAACCCAAATCCACGCCCACCAATGATTTGGAAAATAAATTGAAAAGTCCCATAGATGCTCAAACCCTACACATTGCGTCTAAATTAAATAAATACGCTAATTTAAGTTTAGTCTATGCCTTGCCTTTTTCAAAGCCCAGAGCTGAGTTTGATTTTAATCCACATCAAAAAAGCGCCCAGAGCCAGAAAAGGGCCAAAAGGAATTGCTGTTTTCATCCCATCTCCACCTTTTCTCATCGCCCAAAGACCCGCTAACAAGCCAGAGGTAGAGGCAATCAAGATTAAAGGTGGAACCTCTGCAAAGCCGAGCCAAGTGCCAAGCCAGCCCATCATTTTCACATCACCAAAGCCCAGACCTTCGATTCCCTTGTATTTTTCATACCCCCAGGCCAACAGCCAAAAGATCCCAAATCCAAACAATCCCCCAAAAAATGACTCCGGAAAGGAAAAGTTCTCAAAGTAAGAAATCATGACCAACGCAATAACCCAATTTCCTATACTGAATCGGTCTGGAATAATTCTAAAGTCGACGTCGATGACCACAATGACCAAAAGTGTATACACAAAATAGAGTTCTAAAAGAAACCAAGCCCAATAACTAAGCTCTCCTTGAAACTCAGGACCATTAGCTTGCAATAAAACTGCAGAGCTAAACCAAAGTAGAACAGGAACCAACAACTCAATAAAAAAGTAACGAAATGGAATTCTCGCATTACAAGCACGGCATTTACCAAGAAGAAAGACGTAGGAGAGCAAAGGAATGTTATCAAAAATTTTAATCTGATTGCTGCACTCAGGACAGCGGCTTCTATAACCAGCCAACATCCCAAGAGGCAAATCTCTCGGTATTCTATAAATCAAAACATTCGCTAAAGAGCCAAACAAAAGCCCCATCAGGCCAACGCCGATGGCGACTGGACTCAAAAGGAGGATGGGATCAAAGTTCATTTTAAAAATCTAACCTTTCAATTCTTCGCTGTGCGATAAAGACGAAAAACAAAGACCAGGCAACTCCCAGCGCTCCAATTGATAAAAACTGACTCCATTCGAAAAACTCTTCATACCCAACAAAGACTCTTAGATCCAACCATTCCAAAGGCGGGAGAAAATAGAGAGCTTTGAAAAGATACTCGTAAGCCTCAGCCTCACCCGACACTTGAAAAATTTGACTTTTTAAAATAGTCAGCAAGTAACTCACGCTATGAAGCAAAATCAGAACAGAAATTAAACTCATCCAAGCCAAAGCCGAACGAAGAAACATACTCAAAAGCAAAGCAGCCCCAACAACAATGGCCACCTCAATAGCCACAAATATCTGAGTTTGAAGATGTATCCAACTGCCTGCATCAGCAAAAATAGCCTTGGACAACCCTGCCGAAACAAGCAACCAAATAAAATTCATGGCCGTTATAAACGCCCATGTTCCCAAAACCTGCCCCCAAACCCACTGCACTCGGGTCATTCGTCCCGCACAAAGCACATGAAGAGTTTTACGAGCACGTTCCTCGTCCAAAACATGAGACCCCAGATAAGAGGCCAATACAATTTGAAGCAGAAAGGAGATCCCCAACGAGAAATCCCAGAAAATTTTAGCAGGACCCACAAAAGAAACTCGGGCCACAATTAAGACGAGGGGAATCAGTGCTCCCCCCACGATCAAAGACATCCAACCTAATTTTTGTCGAAGCAATATTAAACAGCGAAGAGATGCTAGCCAAAATACTCGATCAAAAAAAACCACTGTCATCTCCTAATGGGTCTTCGTCCCACGGCTCGGAACTTTGGTATTTGCGCTCTAACTCACTCAAGACCTGAGAGGTTTCGCCATCTAAAACCTTTGCGCCCTTTTCCAGGACAATCACCCGATCACAAAGCTTCTGAATATCCTCTAAAGAATGAGAAGAAATCAACAAGGTCTTTCCCCGCTCTCTCAAGCGAGACAAAATATCTCGTAATTTAGCCTGAGCCCTAGGGTCGAGCCCACTCATGGGCTCATCCAAAACTAAAAACTCTGGATCATGTAAAAGCAAGTTAGCCAGCCCTGAGCGCTGAAGCATTCCCTTGCTATAGCCATCCATCCTGCGAGCACCCCTGTTCTTTAAACCTAGAACCGATAACAAGTTCTCGCGACGCTCCACCAGTTCTTCTTGATTACGGTCTGTAAACTTCGAAGCAAAAAATAACATTTCACGAGCCGAAAGCTCCGGCCAAAAACCAGAGACCTCTGGCAAATATCCGACCCTCTCCAAAACTCTAGAGTTTCTCGGGTCTTGACCCCAAATTTTGACCGAACCAGAGTCGGCCCCGACCAACCCAAGGATGATTTTAATAAAAGTAGATTTTCCCGCCCCATTGGCCCCGACCAGCGCCACCGATTGCTGAGATTTGATCTCCAAAGAAAGATCCCGAAAGACAGGCGTGCTAAAACTTTTCGCCAACCCCTGAATGCTCAATACTGGAGATAAGTCGTCCATAGCCTCCCTTCAGTTTAGAAAGCTTCGTGAATTTTGCAAGTTACCGACAGTTTTATGATTTTTTTATCTCAGCCCTCACTTTTTAGTCTAAAAACTAGTCTTGTTTTAAAGGAGTCCATTTTTTTCTATTTTGACTTGAATCAGCCCCAAGATAGGGTACGAACTATCTGGCGTGAGTCGGTAGCTCAGTCGGTAGAGCATCTCCCTTTTAAGGAGAGGGTCCACGGTTCGAGCCCGTGCCGACTCACCATTTTTCCCAACGCACAGCAACAAGACATCCCGAAGCTAAAGCTTGTCTGCTTTCCGCTTTCTTGCGAATTTCAAGGACCTATCAGGAGGAAACCTTTCAAATGAGCGAAAATTTTAGAGTCGAAAGCGACACCATGGGAACGATCAAGGTCGAAAGTGATAAACTTTGGGGTGCCCAAACTCAGCGCTCCTTAGAAAATTTCCCTATAGGAAACGATCGCATGCCCAGAGAGATTATTCGAGCTCTTGGTATCCTCAAAAAGGGAGCCGCGCTGGCCAACCTTGAACTTGGCAAACTAGACGAAAATAAGTGCAAAGCCATTTGCCAAGCGGCAGACGAAGTCATCGAAGGAAAGCTGGACGATCAATTCCCACTTGTTGTTTGGCAAACAGGCTCAGGCACTCAGAGCAACATGAACAGCAATGAGGTGATCTCCAATCGCGCCATTCAAATCCTTGGTGGAGAAGTTGGTAGCAAAGCCCCTATTCACCCGAACGATGATGTCAACAAAAGCCAATCTAGTAACGACGTCTTCCCAACGGCTATGCACATTGCCGCAGTAGAAGAAACGGAGAGAAGTCTCCTTCCAAATTTAAAATATCTTAGAGACGCTATCGCAAAGAAAGAAAAAGAGTTTGAAGGCATCATTAAGGTCGGAAGAACTCACCTAATGGATGCAACACCTTTAACGCTCTCACAAGAATTTTCTGGCTACCGCACTCAAATTGAATACGGAATTGAAAGAGTCGAACAATCTCTTGAGAAGCTACGTTACCTTGCACAAGGCGGCACCGCAGTTGGAACGGGTCTAAACACGCACCCTAAATTTGCCCAACTAGTCGCCGAGAAAATATCCTCTGTCTCTGGCTGCAAATTTGAAACGGCTCCCAATAAATTTGAAGCCCTTGCCGCGCACGATGCCTTCGTATTTGCCCACGGCGCCCTTAAAACTTTAGCCTGTTCCTTTATGAAATTAGCCAACGACATCCGTTGGCTTGGGAGCGGACCCCGCTGCGGAATTGGCGAGCTAAACTTACCCGAGAACGAGCCAGGATCTTCGATCATGCCAGGCAAAGTGAACCCCACTCAAAGCGAATCCATGACGATGGTCTGCTGCCAGGTCTTAGGAAATGACGTTGCACTTAACATTGGAGCCGCCTCAGGTAACTTTGAGCTTAATGTTTTCAAGCCACTTATTGTCCACAACTTCTTACACTCCCTGAGACTCCTTTCGGACTCTGCTAAAAACTTCGTTGACAAATGTCTTGTAGGTGTTGAACCCAACAAAGCTGCCATTGAAAAACATCTTCAGAACACGCTCATGCTAGTGACGGCCCTTAATCCTCACATTGGTTACGACAAAGCTGCCGCCATTGCCAAGAAAGCTCACAAAGAAGGACTTACCCTGAAAGAAGCCGCCCTCGCCCTTGGCCATCTGACCGAGGAGCAGTTCAAACTTTGGGTTGACCCCTCACAAATGATTTCTCCAAAATAAGCAAAGGCTCTTTGTGAAAATGAGTGGGTAAAAGTCTAAAAATAATCTTGAAAAA
Source organism: bacterium (assembly GCA_009991595.1). GTDB lineage: Bacteria > Bdellovibrionota > UBA2428 > UBA2428 > UBA2428 > JAACVK01. The sequence continues at coordinate 50,645 of JAACVK010000043.1, forward strand.
AGGGCAAAGCGAGCCATCTGTTAAAAATCCGTTAAGATAAAAAT
>JAACVK010000074.1 GCA_009991595.1 bacterium
TCCTGTGACTCAAATGTTTAACGTTGATCAGTTCATTCACGCATGCGAAGTTTGGACAACGGTACTCGAAATATCAGTTCTGATGGCGCAATTTCCTTCTCAAGAAATTGCAGAGCGTTCTTACCTTTATAGAACGCTAGGCCTGGGTTACGCCAATATCGGTGCCACTTTAATGGTCATGGGAATTCCTTATGATTCTGAAAAAGGACGCAATATCGCCGGCGCGATTGCTTCCATCATGGGTGGAGTTGCTTATAAAACGTCAGCATTAATGGCGAAAGAGCACGGCGCTTTTGATCGCTACGAGGCCAACAAAGAAGCGATGTTAAAAGTGATTAAGAATCATCGCGAAGCTGCCATGAACGGAACTGATTACACTGATCTTTCTGTCACACCAGTGGGTCTTGATAAAAATCATCTTGATGCTTATCTCGTCACTGCTGCTCAAAAAGCTTGGGACGAAGCCTATAAGCTCGGACAAAAACACGGCTATCGTAACGCTCAAACCACAGTGATCGCACCGACAGGAACCATTGGTTTGGTGATGGATTGTGATACCACGGGAATTGAGCCGGATTTTGCTCTTGTGAAATTTAAGAAACTAGCGGGTGGGGGATATTTCAAAATTATCAACCAAGCCGTACCTAGTGCGCTTCGCAATCTTGGTTATAAGCCAAAACAAATTGAAGAAATCATCAACTATGCAGTGGGATACGGAACTTTAAAAGACTGTCCGGGAATTAATCATGATTCACTAAAGAGCAAAGGCCTCTCAAGTGATCAAATCGAAAAAGTTGAATCTTCGCTTGAAAGTGCTTTTGATATTTCTTTCTCTTTCTCTCCCTTTATGTTGGGCGAAGCGTGGGTAAAAGATAAATTCAAAATGAATGACGAAGACTTAAATGATCCAGGTCTTAATATTTTAAAAATGCTTGGCTTCAGCGACGAAGAAATTCGTCTCGCCAATGATCACGTTTGTGGAACCATGACTGTCGAAGGTGCTCCTTACTTAAAAGAAAAAGATCTTGCGGTTTTTGATTGTGCTAATAAGTGTGGTCGCTACGGTACAAGACTTATTTCTGTTGAAGGGCATATCAGAATGATGGCAGCGGTTCAGCCCTACATCTCTGGTGCCATTTCAAAAACTATTAACATGGCCCAAGAAGCCACCATTAACGACGTTTCAAAAGCGTACCGCTTATCATGGGAGCTTATGCTTAAAGCGAATGCTCTCTACCGTGATGGCTCGAAACTTTCTCAACCGCTCAACTCAACAGCGTTTGAAGAATTGGCCTTAATGGATATGGCCGAGACTCCGCAAACAGAACAGATCCAACAAGTCGCTCAGAAAATTGTTGAAAAAGTGGTCTTCCGCGATCGTGGTGCTCGCAAGATGCTGCCAAATCGTCGTATGGGATACACCCAAAAAGCGTCGATTGGTGGACACAAAGTTTACCTTCGCACGGGGGAGTATGATAACGGAACTCTTGGTGAAATTTTCATCGATATGCATAAGGAAGGCGCCGCTTACCGCTCGCTGATGAACTGTTTTTCCATCGCCATCTCTCTCGGTCTCCAATACGGAGTACCTTTGGAAGAGTTTGTTGATGCTTTCACTTTCACTCGTTTCGAACCTAACGGTGTGGTCACCGGTCACGACAATATTAAAATGTCGACGTCAGTGATTGATTATATCTTCCGCGATGTCGGGATGAAGTACCTCAATCGCTATGATCTGGTACATGTTAAACCAGAGGACTTGAAGCCAAGTGCTGTCCACGGAGAAGATGCCAACGAAGAACCATTGCTCGCGATGATGGACGAAACCGTCACTCATGCTGATGGATCGACCTCGGTACAAAAAGTTTATTCAAAAGAAGCAAACTCTAAAATGGAAAGTGTTCAGCGTCGTATGCAACAAGCGCGCATGAAAGGATACGAAGGCGATGCCTGTCCTTCTTGCCAATCCATGACCATGCTTAGAAACGGATCATGCCTCAAGTGCGATACTTGTGGCGAAACAACAGGGTGTTCATAGTCATGAAAATTTTAATCCTCATCACTTGCACTCTTCTCGTTCTCTTAAGTGTGAGCTGTTCGAATCAGGCCAAAGAGAACATGAAATCAGAAATCCAAGCTGTCGATAAAAAAGTCCAAAAGCGCGAGGGCTATTGCTCTCCGCTGGACAAAATGATGAATAATAAGTGTAAGGAAGACGAATAAGACCTTACCTTGCACTGTTATTCGCACTTCTCTTCTGGTCGACTCTTGCCAGTGCCTCGCTTCATTTAAGTTCCTTAGACGTTTTTATGCTGACGGGAATCGCCCTGATCATCGGTTCAGTGTGGGGAGCATGGAGACTCAAGAAATTTAAATTCGATCTCAAATCATTGCTCTTGGGAATTTACGGAATCGTCGGATTCCATCTCTTTTATTTCTTGGGACTGCGAAATGCACCGGTCTTCGAGGCCAACCTCATCAATTACTTATGGCCGCTACTCATCGTTCTACTCGCGCCATTGATCACCAAACAAAAACAAAATCTCAAAAGCTATCTCTTCATCTCTTGCGGATTCATCGGACTCTTAATCGCGCTCGAAGTTTTCACGAAATCAAATTTGCAAATCGAACGCGGCCATCTCTTCAGCCTCGTGGGTGCCATCGTCTGGTCCACTTACTCACTACTCCTTCCGCGTTCAAAGCATTCCGCTTGGG
>JAACVK010000013.1 GCA_009991595.1 bacterium
GATGACGGCGATCGTGCATCTTATGAATAATCTTTTTAAGTTTTTTCTCGTGCGCAAGTTTGTCAATTTTAAGGTGGTGCTGAGCTTTGGGGTGCCGGCGATTATCGCGGCCTTTATTGGTGCGATTTTGTTGCAAGGATTGTCGCTCAATCCGACTCACTTTACTTATGAGCTAGGCGATCGCGTTTTTGATGTGACCCTGATCAAGCTGGTGATGGCACTGATTATTATTTTCTTTACGCTGTTTGAGTTGATTCCCTTTTTAAAGAAATTATCTTTCTCAAAAAGATTTATGCCCATCGGTGGCGCGCTCAGTGGTTTTTTTGGCGGACTCTCCGGTCACCAAGGCGCTTTGCGATCCGCTTTTTTAAGCAAGCTCGATTTGAGTAAAGAGCAATTTGTCGCCACGGGAACGGTGATCGCGTGCTTGGTGGATCTGTCGCGCTTGGCGATTTACACCAATCGTTTTCATTTGCACGGCAATGATCATCAGATGACTGTCGTGAGTGTGGTGGTGGCCACCCTCGCCGCTTTTGCTGGTGCTTATATCGGCAGTCGCGTGTTGAAGAAAATCACTATGCATATCGTCCAAAATCTTGTGTCGTTTGGACTGATCGTACTCGCCGTTTTACTTGGTATGGGAATTATTTAGATTCCACAATTTTAAAAGTTTCATGGCAGGCCACACAGGTCGTCATAATGCGATCGACTTCTGTTAAGATTTGTTTTTGATTGAGCGATGGAACTTTGACGGCCAGGTCATCAAAGCTTTGATGCACTCCCATTCCCATTTTTTTGAAGGTCATCGGCAGTTTCGCCATCAACGCGGGATTTACGTCTTGGGCCATCGCCATTCCGACTCAAGATGCCGAAGCCTCGACCACTTTGAAATCGTCTTGAGAGAGTCCATTGATGATTCCTTTCACGCCTTTTAAGAGCAAGCGCATTTCTCCAAGGACGAGTTCTCTTTCTTCTGGCGCCAGTGAAATTTCCATTCGTTTATCAACTTGCTTTGCATTTCCAAAAACAAAGCGGTAACCAATAAAGGCCACACTGAGCACCCAAAGAGAGAGCGATAAAAGGGCCAATTTCTTCCACATACTAACCTCGTTTTAAATTTTCTGCCATTTGCTCAAGAACTCGATGAACAGTCTTAAGCTCACTAGCACTTATTCCATCAGTTGCGTGGGCCAGCCTTTTGAGGGCAATGGGACGCAACTTGGTTTTTAATTGTTGCCCTTTCTTGGTGAGAAAAATGCGGGCCGAACGCTGATCTTCTTCGTTCTCTTTTTTGTTGATCAATCCTTCTTCGCTCATTTTTTTTAAGGTCCGAGCGAGATTCCCTTTTGTTTGCATGGTTTTTTGAAGCAAATCGTTCTGAACCAATCCATCCTCATCCCAAAGTCGGTTGAGGATGATCCATTGCTCAAAATTAATATCAATTCCACTTTCAAAAAACTGATGAAAGATCTGGCCTTTGAGCAAGCTCGTGACCTTGTAAAGTTTGAATCCTAAGATGTCGTCTAACTTCATTTGGTTATCATGATAACCAAATAGTTAAAAAAAGTCAAGGGATGGGTTAAAAGTGCGACTGGAGCTTATTGCTAGCGAAATCGATAAAGGTTCGCAAGCGCAGGGGCATGGACTTGCTGGGAGGATAGATCAGGTGAATGCCTCGCCTTCCCGCAGAGAAAGTGGGCAGAATGCGAACCAGTTCCCCAGAGAGCAATTGATCGCGGCAATAAAAATCGGGAATCAGCGCGATGCCTTTGTGTTTCATCACTAATGAATAAAGAACGGGAAAACTGTTACAGGCGAATCGAGTTTTAAGATCAGCTTGTTTTATGATTTCACCTAAAGGATCGAATTCGATATTTTGATCGAGCTTGATGAAGGTGAGCATCTTGTGAGTACTCAAATCTTTCTTCGTCAGAGGAGAACCATACTTTTTAAGATAGTTTGGGGTCGCGACGAGAATGAGTTCGACATCTCCAATCTTCTTTTGGATCAGATTGGAATCATCGAGTTTGCCGATGCGAAAGGCCAAGTCGATATTCTGTTTGGTCAGATCAACAAAATCGTTGGCCAGAATCACATCGAAATTTATTTCAGGATAAAGATCGTTAAAGTCAGTGATCAAATCTCCCAACAGAGTGTGTCCGAAATCTTCAGGAGCCGACAAACGCAAGATTCCTTGCAGCTTTTGACTTTGCTCCGATAATTGCGACAACTCTGCTTCCATATCCTTAATCAGGGGATAAGTTTTCAAATACAAGCTATGGCCCGCAGTGGTTGCAGTCACACTGCGAGTGGTCCGACGGAGCAGTTGAACATTGAGTTCTTTTTCCAAACGACTAATCGCTTTCGAGATCCGTGATTTGGGTTGCTTCAGCGCCCGCGCCGCCTGGGTAAAACTACCTAATTCTAATACCTTAGTGAACGTTTTCAGCAAATTGAGGTCAAGTTGATTGTTCACCATATGAAACAGTGTATTCCAAAAATGTCTCCTTTTGCAACAATCAAATATGACCGATGATAATCCCAACATCCCTTGGGGGTTTTATTTTTAAGGAGAAATTTATGAAGAAAATAGCCGTCTTACTCGCCTCGCTCTTATTTTTAGGTTCTGCTTTTGCTGCTGAAATTGATTCTGG
>JAACVK010000101.1 GCA_009991595.1 bacterium
TAAAATCTTTGCGCTGGGTTCTCAGAGTTTTTAGAGCTTAAGAGCCCACCAACTTGAACAGCCCTAGGTACGTACTGGTGCTCTGAAGTTTTAAGATAGACAAGGTCGGCCTTGCCGGTCCTCACTAGTGACTCTTCGGGAATCGCAAGAACATTGTCTTGGGTGAAGAAAACATTGGCACTAAGGCTGGACTCTTGAGGTAGATTTGCCGAGCGACTGAGAGACGCGGACACTCTAAGGCTTCTTGTCATCGGATCAAGAACTCCTCCGAGTCCCGTAATCTTCCCTTGAAAAACCTCTTCCGGTCTGGACGAAAACCCTACTTCTATTTTTTGGCCAACTTTAATAAAGGGTAAATCGGCTTCCAGAACTTGAAGGCTTATTTGCGTCCCGCCTAGAAAGCGTCCCGCAACGCTGAAGCTTTTTTGAAGTGTCTGCCTAATTACTTTTACCTCGTTGATACTTGCAAGCCTTGCTTGAACATCATTGAGTTCAACTTGAGAGCGATGAGCAACATCTGAAGTGTTGTCTTGCTTCTCATTTTCAAAAACCGGAATATAGTCCATTCCCATTTCATCTTTCATCGGAACCTTTGAAGTGATGGCAGGATTCATGGGGTTTCTATAGAATTTAATTTTGGAAGATTTCGCGTCTTCCGAAGACTTTTGAGGAATGTTGTCTGTAATTTCAATAGTCTTTGCTCGCGTCTTTTTCACAAGAGGCATGTGGCAAATGGGACAATCCCCTGCTTTGTGGAGTTTAACCTCTGGATGCATGGGGCATGTATAATATTCCTCAGCGCTCTGGTGTGAGTGCGCGGCTGATTTTGAGTCATCAATTTTGTGCTCCGAGCCTTCATTTTCTTTCGAGCAAGAGGACATAACGAGTGTCATCAAAGGGATCCCTAACAATCCTGGCAAAAGATAGCGTCTAGATGTTTTCATTGTTCCTCCGACTCAAAAAGCGTTTGGTAGTCCACCAAGGCTTTTTCATAATTTGCCCGCAATTCAGTATGCTTAAGCTTTAGGTCCACGTAAGACTCAAGAGCATCTCTGTGCTCCATAAGGGACTCAAAGTCGGTGGGCGCGATTCCGTGTGCAATGTGTTGTCTCTTTTGAGCTTGAGGTAAAATCTTTTTTTCAAGTTGGAGAAGCTGCGAGTGAAAGCTTGTCAATTGAGAGTAGCTCTTTAAAACTTGAAGTTTGAGATCATAAATTTCTTTTGAATTTAAATGACGTGCGGCTTCTGCCCTATGGCGGGCTGTCTCCACGCGAGCATTTACCTGCCAGGGAAATGCAAAGGGCATCGTAATCCCGAGCATGAGTTCGTGATTATTGGGAGTATTATCGTGTCGCTTGTTGTAGCGGTATCCAACCATGAGATCAGGCAAGTAGTCCGACCTGGATGCGGAAAGCGCTGACTCCATAGATTTTTGTTTGAAGAATCTCTGTCTTGCACTTGGATGTGAGGCAACGAGTTGATCGATTTTTTCTTTTGAGGGAGCCACAGGAAGTGGGGATAGATTCTGATAGGTGGGACGAGCAAGCGGAAGACTGGGATCTCTACCCATTAAGGCATTCAGTGTTGCTTTTATTGTTTTAATCTCTTGTTCTGTGGCGTACAGCTCGTTCTGAGCTAAATCTTCGTCTGACTGCACACTGAGTAGATGTGCTTGCATGAGCTGATTTCGGAAAGGCGCCGAGCGTATTCTTTTTACGTGTTCCTGTAGAATGTCCAGATTTTCTTTGAGTAGCTCTTCTGTCTGGGTAAATCTCCAGTAATCAAAAAACGTTTTCTTTGATTCTGCTAGAAGCTGCCTAGCTACAGCGGAGGTCGCAGCCCTTGCGACCTCCGCTTGCGCCTTCAGGGCTTCGCGCTTTCTAAACGCTTTACTGGGGAATGGAATCATCTGAGTTATGCCGATGGATTCTTCCATTTTCATGGAAAATGGATTTTGCTCACCCATACTGCCAAAAGTGAGAGTTGGGGGTGGAAGATAAACCTCAGTTCCAATATTGGCTGTCTCGGCCCTCTCTTGTGATCGGTACGACTGAAGCTCTGGATTGTTTCGCCTTACCTCCTCAATCACGTAATCAAGTACAAGATTTTCTTGAGAAAATGCGTTATTCTGTAGCACAAAACAAAGAGGGATTGCTAGGATTCTAAATGGACAATGGAGGCTTAATGTCGGTTTCAAGTGGCGACTCATACCCCTATTACGGGCGACAAGGAAAAGTGTGACAAAGAATTTTGTCACACTTTAGGGGGATCTTCGTACTTGAAGATAGATGAATGAAAATTACAGGCGAGGAGTCCGACGAAAAGCTTATGAATGCTTACGCAGTTAGTGGCGATAGCCATGCTTTCGTCTTTCTCTATAAGAGATACGAACAGCGGCTTTTTGGTTATTTTGCACGAAGACTCTTCTCGGGTCATCAAGCTCAGGCAGGAGATCTTTT
>JAACVK010000102.1 GCA_009991595.1 bacterium
TACTGCAACCGTTTCGTTTTTCAAAACCTCTTGAGCTTTTTCAAGCGGAAATTCCTCACGGGTTACGACGGTTTCTTCGACTCCACCAAAATTCATTTTTGTCATATTTAAGTATATTAATTATTAATGTATGTCATTCCGAGCGAAGTGTAACGAAGTCGAGGAATCCCTTGTTTTGAAAAAGAGATCCCTCCATGCGCTACGCTTGGTCGGGATGACAATTAGCAACAACCTACAATTCTACTTTACCGCCACCATTTCAATCTCGATTAAAGCTTTGAGTGGCAATGCTGCAACAGCAAAGGCGGCACGAGCTGGCTTATGATCAGTAAAATACTGACTATAAATTTCATTCATTTTTGAATAATCACTAATATCAGAAAGATACACGGTTGATTTCACAACTTTTTCCAAACCTGATCCAGCTTCTTCTAAAACATGTTTCAAATTATCCAGTACCTGTTTTGTTTGATTTTCAATTCCCTCGACTAATGTTCCTGCATCTGGGTCAATGCCAATTTGTCCTGAACAAAAAACAAGACCATTTGCTTCAATGGCTTGAGAATAGGGTCCAACCACTTTTGGCGCCTTGTCTGATTGAATATATTTCATATAGTTATAAATAATTAATAATTATACTGTCATCCTCGCGCCTTCCCGCCTCTGGAGGGAACGCGGGGATCCAGTCTGGATTCCCGTTTTCACGGGAATGACAATGTCCTAGCTTGTAACCGCACCTTTTGATGCACTGCCAACAAGCGTTCGATATTTCGCTAACACTCCACGAATATATGGCGAATCGGGAGCTTTATATTTTTTCCTTCTTTCATCAAGAATTTGCTTGTCAACCTCAATATTGATTTCCCGCTTCTCCACGTTGATATCAATGATGTCTCCTTCTTGCACAATGCCGATTGTACCCCCTTCAACTGCCTCAGGAGCCACGTGCCCAATCATTATGCCATGAGTACCACCTGAGAATCTTCCATCAGTTACGAGCGCAACATCTTTGCCAAGCCCTGCCCCTACGAGCGCTGAAGATGGTGAGAGCATCTCTCGCATGCCTGGACCCCCTTTTGGACCTTCGTGTCGAATGATCATAACATCTCCATGATGAATTTTTCCGTCAAGAATAGCAGTCATTGCATCATCTTCACATTCAAATACGCGCGCAGGTCCTTTGTGCTGTTTGAGCATTTTTCCAGAAAGTTTCATTACTGAACCTTCTTCTGCAAGAGCTCCTTTCATTATAATGATATGTTTTCCGGCAGGCGCAAGGGGTTTTTCAATTGAAAAAATTACGTCCTGGTCAGTTGGTCTGTCAGGTGCATCTTTCACATTTTCAGCAATCGTTTTTCCAGTCACGGTCATACAATCCCCATGAATCAGCCCCGCAGAAATAAGCATCTTCATCGCCATTGGGATCCCCCCAATTTCATCCAAATGCTCCATCATATAATCTCCTGAAGGACTAAAGTTTCCAATGAGTGGGACGTTTTTCCCAATTGTTTCAAAATCATCGATACTCAATGGAATATCCGCTTCATGTGCGATTGCGAGCAAGTGTAATACTGCATTTGTCGATCCACCAAGTGCCTGAACGACAACAATCGCATTCTCAAATGCTTCTCGTGTCAAAATATCACGCGTTCGAATTCCCTTTTTCATCAATCCAAACAAAGCATCGGCGGTGCGCTTAACGTCATCAATTTTTGTATTTGATACATGCCCATCTCTCCCCATTGCAGGATGAGACGCACTCCCGGGGACTGACATACCAAGCGCTTCAAGAGCAGATGCCATCGTATTTGCTGTGTACATTCCGCCACATGCTCCGGCGCACGGACACGACTTACACTCAATTTCATGAAATTCTTCCGTAGTTATTTTGCCCGCACTCAGCGCTCCAATTGCTTCAAATACGGATACGATATTCAGATCCTTTCCTTTGTGCGACCCAGATAAAATAGTCCCCCCATACAACGTGATTCCAATTGAATTGTTTCTCGCAAGGGGCATAAGAGATGCAGGGATTGTTTTGTCACAACCCGATAAGGCAATCGTACCATCTGCTGCATAAGCCTCACTCATCATCTCGATTGAATCGGCGATCCATTCTCTTGAAACGAGTGAATATTTCATTCCTTCTGTTCCCATGGTTTCTCCATCGGTGATCACCGGAGTCCCAAACATATATGGCCTTCCGCCCAACTGAGTGATAAATTCTTCAGCCACCTTTGCCAGCTGATCAATATGCGCATTGCATGGAGATACATCAGAGTACGGAGAAGCAACACAAACGAGCGGCTTTTCAAAATCTTCATCTTTGTATCCAACGCCACGCATCATGGCGCGCGCTGCAGCACGTTTGATCCAATCTTTTGAACCAGGAATGCTCGTCAAGATTGCACTTCGTTTTTTTAAATCGTTTGTTTCATTGCACGCAGTGCAATGTTTTTTACATGATTTTTTCATAAATGATTACACTAAATAC
>JAACVK010000022.1 GCA_009991595.1 bacterium
TTCGCGTCGCTAAACAAATTCAAAAGAGCTTGAGCGCCCGGGAAAAGAAAAAACAAAACAAAAGCGCTAGCAATAAAACCTAGCGACACTCGGGACGCCAGATTTTGCACCTAGAGAAGACTCCAGCTATCAGTCCACTTTTGAAAAAAATCCAGACGAAGCTCCGACGCTTTTAAACTCTTTACCTGAGTTAAACCGTTGAAGCAGTTGGGCAATTTAGTTTCAGAATCCGCGGGGAACATCCAATTTAGCCTTGGAAGCTTGCTTTGAACCTCGGCGCTCAACACATAATCAACAAACACTTGTGCGTTCGCATCCTTCGATCTTTTTAACTTAGCAACAAACTCTCTTTGCTCAGGATACCCCTCCTTAAGAGGAATGGCCTTAAACTTTTTTTCATCATGGCATAAGTGATAAGCTTCACTACTTAAATAGCTCCAAACTGCAGGAGCCTGCCCTTTTGTGAAGGCAGAATATGCGGCAGACCAGGAAGGATAGACTGTTTTCACAAGCTTTTGAGAGTCAACCGGACTGATCAATTGGTGTTCATAAATGGCTCTAATCCAACCTTCACCAGCACTGCTAAAACGAGGGTCAGGAAGAAGTAACTTGTTCTTTAAAACTTTAGCCAAGTCAGCCCAACTTTGAGGAAAGTCCTTTGTGGCAATCATCTCAGTATTAACAACGATGGCAAAAGGTCCGCGCTCAAAAACTCTCCCTTCATCAATAATGTTCATCTCTAGAGCGGCCGCATGGCCTGCCTCTCCCAAACCAATAACAACATCAACGTTTTTTGAACGCGGTGACTTCAAGTAACCAAAAAGTCCTGAAAGCTCCTTCGAACTAACAAACTCTAATTTCACCCCTGGATGCTTCTCTTCAAACCCCCTCTTGATACTTTCGCCCAAACTACCTTCCCCCAAAAAGGACGAATAGCTAAGAACGGTTAAAGAAAAACCACTCCAGGAAAACAAAGAAAAAATCAAAAGAAGCAACATCATGATTGTCGCACCTTCTTTAAAAAACGAAGCAACAAATAAATCAAGCCCGCCACAACAAAGGCTCCAGCAACCCCCACTAAAAAGTATTCTTTAACCTGAACAACTAAATCATCTAGAGCTGAAGTATTCTTTTGATAAAGATGCCAAGCGGTCTTTCCAACAAATACAAAAAGAGGGGCCGAAACCAGGGCCGCCAAGCCGTCCATTAAAAGAAACTTCCAAAAAGGAAATTTCAAAGTTCCTGAGCTAAAAAACACGGCTGTTCTTAAACCCGGAAGAAACCGTGCACCAAAAATGACCCAAGATCCATACCGGAAAATAGCAGACTCCGCTTTTTTTAAAGTTTTCTCTTTTAATATAATCGAGCCGAACTTAGTTTGAATGAGGCGCCGACCAATTTTTGTCCCCATCCAGAAGATACAAGAATCGCCCAAAACAATCCCGGTGTAAGTGATAGAGGCCACAAGTAAAAACGGGTATCCATACTTCTCGCCCAACAAACCCGCGACAATCAAGATGATGTCTTCGGGCATAGGAAAACCAAATGCACACAAAAGAAGGAATAGAAACGGGCCAACCAAAGCCAAAACAGGACCACTAAACTGGTTTATTAAATCATCAACCACGGCAATTGCGGACGTTTATATACTTATCGAATCAAGCTTTGCAAAATGCTTTTCAGATATGTCTAAACCTGCGAAGTCTTACCCTAAAACGCCGCGCCCAGAATGAAAACAAGTAGCCAAAAGCCACCAAAAACACTGAATTCCCACCAAATGGACCACCTTTGAGGTCTCCATTTTTCGAAACATCTTCAATCATTCCGCAGCCACCACCGCCACCGCCGCCTCCGCCTCCACCATCGCTAGAAGCAGACGCACGGTTTAACTGAGCCGCACCATTGTCATCAGAAGTTGCATAGTAAAGAGGCAAACTAACTCCAGGTCGATTTCCAGTGCTAGTAGCCGAATCAGCAGCTGCAAAGGAATTCATAGCGTGGACATAGCCTCGGGCCGCCACCTTATTCATGGCGCTATGGCGAACTGAATTGTTCATAATCAAATTTCTTACTTCGTAATTCGTAAGAGAGGGATTGATGCCACGAATGACTGCTGCAATCCCGGCAACTACGGGCGTCGCCATTGAAGTTCCTTTTTTCTTTGTAAAATAGTCGAACTGCGAACTAAAATTTGCGTTCATGCTTAAGATTCCATAGTCGAAGTATTGTGATTCTTGAAAGCTACCAGGGGCTGCAACCTGAACGGTTCCTGCCCCAAAGTTTGAGAAAGTTGAAAACTCAAGTCTCTGAAAAACGTTTGCACTATAAACTGGAGTAAGAGAGCCAACACTCAATAGAGCTGGAATATTAAAGGAGGCGGGAAAATAGGGAGTGACGTCATTGTTATTAACTCGGCCGCCTACCGCATTTCCAGCCGCCGCAAACATAATGATGTCGCGGTTATACAGTTCTACCATTGAGTCATACAAAGCCTGAGAGAAAGAAGAAGAGCCCAGAGATCCCCAGCTTGCATTTACAACACGAGCGCCGCGCATGGCTGCGTATTCCATCGCCAACACGGCTCCTGTCGTTGTTCCATAGCCACGATTGTCTATGAAGCGAATTGGTAAGACCTGTATGCGCTTAGCCTCAGGGTAATCTTCAATGGCTTGATCTCGAATTGTTTTAATGATCCCTGCTACGTGTGAGCCATGATCTGTTCCACCCTCGGCAATGCTCCCATTCCGATTAAAAACATTAGCCCCATAGATATCATCAACGTATCCATTGGAATCATCATCAACCCCATTTGCAGTTTCCGCTGAATTGATGGCCAATGCAGAAGTAATGTAAGGATGCGTAACAGTTAGGCCGGTGTCGATCACAGCAACAATTACCGCAGAGCCACCAGCCTTAGGCTGTGCCGGATCTGGACGCGCTGTCGAAAAACCCAACACATCCTGCAACCAGGGAGAAATACTCAGGTCGGAGGGAATATCAATCCCATCAAGCGAGGACATATCCCACCTTCTTTCCAACTCGTAATACTCAACAAGAGGATGTTCAGTAAGCGCATCGCCCACTTCGTAGCTATCCCCCTCGGCCAAAACAATACCTAAATTAGGAAGCTCTCTAGAGGGCATTTGAATATCTTCTAACTCTTCGGCAAGATACTCCAAGTTAGCATCTCGAATGATTTTATTGGTAAAAGGGTTGCTAGACTCGCCTTTTTTGATTTTCACGATAAAGCGGCCAGCCTCGTAATCGGTGTTATCTAAACCCGCACCGTCCTGGGCCATCAATGAAAAACAAGCAAACAAGGCAGGCGAAATAACCAAGGAATTTCGCAGTTTAAGCTTAACTAAATATTTAAATTTCACCATAACCCTCAACCCTTGCTTATGGCTGCAATTTAAGTGCCAAATTCGGCAGATCTGTTAGCGTAAGCCATTGTTTTAATAGGCATAAATTGTGTTAAGTTAAGATTAAGAACGGCCTCCCGCCCAAGCCTTGGGCATAACCCCATGCGTTGTCGACCTAAGTCCGGAATTTTAGTACGAGAGTTAGTAAATGGACGGTTTCTCAAAAATGACAAAATATAAAGACCCTCAAAAGCCTCAAGCAGCCTCCCATATGTTCTGGTTTTTCATCATTCCAGCTATCGTTTTTATGGGTTGGGTCAGTTGGACCCTCTTGGGGGGCCTCAACAAAAAGACGGAAGTAAAAAGCTCGCTAGTCAATCGAGTCCAAGAAATTCGGGATGGGAAATCGGCTGGAGCCCGTTACCAAGCCGCCTACTCTTTTGCTCAAGACCTCCAGAGAGAGATTCATTCTGAAAAAACGTCCTTGGAGCCTGCCGAGAAGGATAAGTTATTTTCAAGCCTCGGCTCACTCCTTGAAGAATTTCCGGAAGATGCCCGCTTAAGGCGCTACTTGATTCTAACCTTAGCCCAACTAAAAGACGTCAGAGCCATTAAAGTCTTTCAACAAAACTTAGCCGACCCAGATGAAGACATTCGCTTTTATTCGGCCTGGGGTTTTATTGAAGCTCTCAATGAAAACAAAGATCAAATTACTGATAAGCATCTTGAACTAGTAGCAACTTGGCTCAATCACAAAGAGCTCTCATACAAGAAAATTGCCACGAGCTTTTTGGTTCACTATCCCGAGTATCAAACAAAGGTAAAATCCCTGCTAAGTGATGAAAACAAAGAGGTTCAATGGAATGCCGCAGTAGCATTAGCCTCTCAAAAAAATGCTGCAGGGAAAAACCTGATCAATGAGATGCTACAACTACATACAATTCGATCCATTAGCTTTAGAAGCAGCCGTGACTTAGAACAATTTGTAGCGACAGCTTTAGAAGCCACAAAAAATTTAAACGATCCAGAACTTGCTCGTGCCGCACTCAGTCTTCGTGAAAAAGTCTCGGACCAAAACTCAGAAGGTCGCGCTGTTAATGCGGCCTTCAAAGGGTTTAAGATGGAGGATATACTATGATGAAAAAATCAACGTCACTTCTGCTCCTAACTCTTGCATTAGCTTGCTCTAAAACCGACACCGCCTCCGAAGAGTCTGAAGCACTTGCCAAGCAGATTAATGGAATTCAAGTGGGCAGAGAAGGCCTCAACAACGACTTCAACGCTACAGCTTCACTTAAAAATAACGACGGGTCGATTGAAACCCTTAGCTTTAAGGCAAACTTTGACGAAGACACCAAAAACTATGAAATCAAAGAAGAAGAAAACAAGCCCTATGTCTTACACATCAAATGTGACGAAGCAGATCCGCTTTGCAACCAATCCATCGTAAAGGTTCAAGGATTAGACAGCAGCCCACTACCCGGAATAGCCACAATCGAGCAATTTTGCATTGAAAACCCTACGTTGCTTCCAACTATTTTAGGAGATGGCAACGAAGGCGAATACGACGAAAAAATCTTTGCAACATTGGTAAGAGACTTAGCCGTAGAATTTGGCGATGACTTTAGGGGCGCAGACCCTGTCCTTAGTTCTCGCCTTATCTTGAGAAGAGTGCAAAAAACAAACAAGCATTTTTTCAATCTATCCATCTATCGAACTAAAGAACATTCAATAGACATTTACCAAATGCGCGGAGACGAGGGTGAAAACCCTCTCGAATTTCACTCGTATTCCATCGCAAACTTAGAACCATTGAAGCGAAAATTTTCCAAAAAAATAATAATAGGCTCAAACACAGTGCTATCGCGCCAAAATATTGAGGGTAATTTCAACTACAGCTTCACTCTTAAGTTTCGCGATATGGCGTCAGGAAAAATTCCAGCTGTATTGAACATTGATCTTGAAGGCAACACTGGTGGCTTTGAATCCGACGACAGCGAGGATAATCCCAACCACTCTCCCTTCGTCTTTGACTGGATATAAAATCAGCCTTTAAACGGATCTAAAGTTGTTGCGCTCGGCTGGTCGGTTCCCAAGATCGTAACGTTCTGAATGTTCACATGTTCGGGCTGCTCGGCAATCCACAATATTGTATTGGCCAAATCCTCAGACTTTAAGGGACGATAACCTTCGTAGACTTTGTCTGCAGCTTCCTTATCGCCTTTAAAACGAACTACAGAAAAATCTGTTTCCACTCTTCCAGGCGCAATGTTGCTCACACGAACGTTTGTTCCACCCAAATCAAAACGTAGCGATTCAGCAATCATGTGAACCGCAGCTTTAGTGGCGCAGTAAACCGTTCCACCTTTGTAACCAACATCTCCAGCTACAGAGCCAATATTGATTAAGTGTCCACGCTTTTGAGCAATCATATTGGGAACTATCTTTCTGATTAGAGAAAGAAGACCCATTACATTTGTCTGAAACATCTTTTCAACATCAGACCAAAGATATTCCTGAAAAGACTCCCGTCCCAAAGCTAGTCCTGCATTATTTACTAAAACATCCACGTTTTTAAGCCAATCCTTATGAGTCTCATAGAAAGCCTCAATAGCAGTCTCGGAACTCAAATCGACAGATGCGATCTCAACACTTGAGCGTTCAGCCCTTAAGGATTCTAACTTTTCTATTCTTCGAGCCACCGCCAAAACTTGATAACCTCTTTCAGCAAACAATTTAGCAGTTGCCCTACCTATTCCAGCACTTGCTCCCGTCACTAATACTTTTTTCATCTAAAACGTATCCGTTTACTTTTCACGTCCATCCGCTACCTTTTCACACTAAATTCTGTCAGCTACGATTTCTGCAATGTCTTTAACGGCGACTTTATCAGCTTGGCCTTTTTCGGTAACACCGTCGTCTAGCATCACCTGACAAAAGGGACAGCCTGCTGCAATCACATCGGGCTTTGTTTCTAAAGCTTCCTCTACTCGCTCTACGTTGATGCGCTTTCCAATGGTTTCTTCCATCCACATACGCGCACCACCGGCCCCACAACAAAGGCCCTTTTCCTTATTTCGAGCCATCTCAACGCGCTTCACCCCAGGAATAGAGTCGATAGTTTTACGAGGCTCTTCATAAACTTCGTTGTAACGACCAAGGTAACAAGAGTCATGATATGCAATGGTTTGCTCTCCACCCGAATTGTTCATGCTAATTTTACCTTCTTCAATAAGGTGCTGTATAAGCTCTGTATGGTGAATAACCTTTTCAGCTGTATAACCAAAGTCAGGATATTCATTTTTAAGAGTGTTAAAGCAATGCGGACAGGTGGTGATCACCTTTCGAATGTTGTGCCTTTTTAAGACTTCAATGTTGGCATCCACCATCATTTTGGCCAAATATTCGTTGCCCGCTCTTCTTGCAGTTTCGCCATTGCAAAGCTCTTCTTTTCCAAGAATCGCAAAATCAACTCCCGCCTTTTGAAGAATTTTAACTAGAGAGGTAGATATCTTTTTATTGCGATCATTAAAGCTACCTGCACAGCCGACATAAAAAAGATATTCTGCATCTGGCTTATCAGCTACTCGAGGAACATTTAAGTCCTTACACCATTCATCACGAGCATCACCAGCAATCCCCCATGGATTCGAGTTGTTTTCCCAATTCTTCATGGTTGATTGCAATTCAGCTGGCATTGCGGACTCCATCATGACTAAATTTCTTCTCATATCAACAATCTTGTCGACGTGCTCAATTCCAACAGGACAAGCCTCAACACAGGCTCTGCAAGTGGTGCAAGCCCACAATGTGTCGTGAGTAATTCCGCTCTCTTCACCAATAAGCATTTGTTTGGGCTCAGCATCGGGATTTTTTAACAACTCATCACCAACCGTGAACAAGTGATGTTTAATGTCTTCAATCAATTTCATGGGCTGCAATGGCTTGCTTGTTGTTGCCGTTGGACAAAACTCATTACAACGTCCACAGGCCGTGCAACTATAAGTGTCCAGAATATCTTTCCATGTAAAATCAGTGATTTTAGAAACACCAAATGATTCTTGAGTTTCATCTTCAAAGTTAATGGGAGCAAAAGTCCCCTTGTGCCCTAAACGAGCAAATAGAAAGTTTGGACCAGCTGCTACAACGTGAAGGTGTTTTGAATTGGGAATATAAACCAAGAAGAAAAACACAGTAAGCAAATGCGCAGCCCAGCCCCAATGGGCAAGCTGTTCGGCTCCATGAGCACTCACCCCAGAAAGAAAAGTATTGGCAATCCAAGCAGACACAGGTCTAAACTCAGGAATTCCAAAAATAGACCCCGACTGAACATATCCGGCAAAAGTAATCATGTTGGCAAACATCAAAAACCCTGTAAGCACCAAAATAAGCATTGCGTCTTTTTGATGGTCCCAACCAGAATCAAGCCTCTTCGGCTTAATGATCATCCGACGAATCATGCCGTAGCTAACAGCTACTAAAATCAAAGGGTGAACAATGTCTTGAGCGAAAATGATCCCATTATACAAAGGCCCTAAAAAAGAAAAGCTAAAACCGTGAAACAAGCCCTCTATGATGTGCTCTGTAGTCCCGATTGTAACAATAAGAAAGCCCCAAAAGATTGTGGCGTGCTGTAAGCCTGGCCAAAAATCCTTAAACAACTTCCTCTGGCCTAAGACGTTTTTTGTAAAAACGGCCAATCTTTCTGGAAAATCAGAGAACAAAGCCTCTTTCTTTCCTAAATTGAGTAGGCGCCAAAGCCTATAAAAGGCTTTTCCAGCTAAAACGCTAGAAATGACGATACAGGCGATTGTGAAAAAAAAGCGAAAATCCATAGTTAAAGACATAGCGATGCTCCTTAAAGCTTTGTATACCTAAAGCTATCATGGCTGTTCTCGGATTTGAATTGCTGCTGAGATTCTTATGGGGCTCAGCACTCATTTTATTTTGGATTTCTCGAAAAGAAACAAGCGAGCGCTTTCTCCGGATTGCCTTTTACATAGGTTTGGGGACTGCTGCGGCGGCCATCTGGCTAGCTAAGTCTGGCTTTCAAGGTGCAGACCTCAATAATGCTTACTATAGCCTTGCCTCTCTAACCCTTGGACTTGCTCTCTATAGCTTTTTTTCAGGGCGCTTAGCGCGAATTCCAGGGTTTCTACTGGTTCTAATCTCTCCAGCTTTTGTTTTAAAAGCCCAAGGGTTCGATGCACAAATCAACTTTTTACTTTCAAGCGCCCTACTGGGTTCAGTGTTCATGGGACAGTTCCTAGGGCATTGGTTTCTCACCGTTCCAAACATCCACATTAAAGAATTAAAAAGAGTCACCGTCTTAATGATGACTTCCATTGGATTAAAAAGTGCCGAAATTCTCTGGACACTCTTTGTTAAAATTGGAGCGCATCCTAACAACTATTCAGTTGACGCAATGGGACGCCCGCTCGGACTTGCCCTTCAAGACTCTCAAACGCTTTCGCAACTCAATATGGCAGAAGGACTCTTTACACTCAGCGGAGACCTTTACTTTGGATTGGGAAGCTATGGCCTCATCATTTTAGCAACCCGGGTTTTGTGGGGAACACTGGCCCCCTTAATTTTGGCGGGGTTAGTCTTTCAAACCGTTAAAATGCGCTCCACTCAATCGGCGACAGGTATTCTCTACGCCATGTGTGTGATGATTCTCATTG
The DNA here is from genome assembly GCA_009991595.1 of bacterium. GTDB lineage: Bacteria > Bdellovibrionota > UBA2428 > UBA2428 > UBA2428 > JAACVK01. The sequence goes on from JAACVK010000022.1 coordinate 9,047, forward strand.
GAGAAGGCACTGCTATTTATCTAAAAAACATACTTGGATTTCTATTATGAAAAAAAGCGTTAGCATTAAAGCTCCCTGCAGGATTGACTTAGCAGGTGGGACCATCGACCTATGGCCACTTTATCTGTATTTCGGTGGTCATACACTCTGCCATATGGCGGTCGACATCTTTACGGAAGTAAAGATTAGCTTCGAAGCAAGAAAGCAAAGAAACATTCATATTGAAATTAATAGTTTCGACTTAAAAGAGAATGAAGCCTACACCTCTCTAAAATCCATTAAAGAGAGTCTGAAAAAAGACACCGCAAAAGTGCCTACCAGATGGATCAACCGTCTTTGTGTTGAATTTATTGAAAGCTCATTTAAAAAACTACCAACCGGCACCCTAAAAATAGAGTGCAAAAGCAAAGCGCCTCCAGGCTCTGGCTTAGGTGGTAGCTCTGTTTTAGGCGTAGCGCTATGGAGTGGATTTGAGAAACTGTTTCTAAAAAAAGCAGAAAGAACTCAACCTTGGGACGTGCAACGAAAAGTGCGCGATCTTGAAGCCGTAGAGATTGAACATCCTGCCGGAGACCAAGATTACGTCCCCGCCCTCTTCGGCGGCCTCTTACTCTTTAATCTTTCCTACAATCACAGAAGTGTAAAAAAAGTTAAGGCTTCTACTGCAAAAAAACTCGCTGAACGCTTAGCCCTTGTCTACACCGGCGAACGACACCATTCTGGAATTAACAACTGGGAGCTTTTTACAAACTTCCACAAATGGGGCCATCCTTGCCGCGACCACTTAAAGAAAATTCACACAGTGTCTGCCGAGATGGCTGAATCTTTAGCAAACGACAAAATTTCAAATTTTCCAGGTCTTCTCAACAAAGAGTGGAGTTCTCGAAAACTTTTAGGAGAAGCCGTCAACGCACCTTCACTTAAACGCGCTTGGACCTTTGCAAAATCGCACGGTGCCACCGCACGAAAAGCATGTGGAGCAGGCGGCGGAGGTTGTCTGCTTGTATATTTCCCGAGCAAAACCAAAAGAGATACGTTTTTGAAAGAAAAGCCACGAAACAGATTCGAACTTTATGCCGTAAACGTCGTTAGCAAAGGTCTCTATTAACCCCTAACAAAGGGGTTCTTTTCAATCTCTTGCTCGATGATAGTAAGTGGCCCGTGCCCTGGAATAACCACCGCCTCGGGTGATTTTTTGTAGAGCTTGTTTTTAATGCTCTTTTCAATCTTTTGAGAGTCACCGCCCCACAAATCGGTTCGCCCAATGCCTCTTCTAAAGAGCGTGTCTCCTGTTAAAAGTATTTGTGGGATTTTCTCCCACTTACCAACGCTATAACTTTTGGGGGCACTAATGTCGCTTTGCCCATTCACACACAAGCAACAACTACCAGGTGTATGGCCAGGGGTTACAATCGACTCCACTCCATCAAAGCCTTCGTAAGTTTGCCCGTCTTTAATCCACCCAGTTAACTGAGGAACTTCAAAGGAATTCATTCCTAAAAACTGGGCCTGTAATGAAACATTGTCGTAAAGCCACAAGTCCTCTTTATGCAAATATATCTTTGGTGGCGCAAGATCATATGCCTTGTTGCCTTCTACAAAAAGCTCGTAAAGTTTTTTAGTGGCCCCCACATGATCTAAATGCGCATGCGTGTGCCAAATAGTGTGCACCCCCACTCCAAGGCTTTGCAGTTTTTTTGAAATTAATTGCGCCTCGTCGCCAGGATCAACCACCAAAGCGGCCTTGGAGCCCTCTTGAACAATAATCGTGCAGTTACACTGAAGCATACCAACGGGGAAGGTCTCCATGTAATAATTTGCCATCCCCCGCAGCATAGCTAGGCGCCAAGGCACTTTTCAAACACTATTATTAAGTTTTCTTTTCAACTTTCGCTTGAATTGCCTTTAACTCAGAAGCAGATAAAAGGTCCTTGGCTCTACCCATTGCTTCTTTAGCGCTTATTAAATCACTTATATTTATGACTTTAATACTTTGTCCGTTGAGTTTTACCGTATCCGCTTTCGTTGAAACTCTCTCAAAGTCGCCAACACCTGTAATCGAGCTAATAAAATCCACGACACCCAAACTCGTCTCCAGATACAAATTATTAACTTGTTGTCCTTTTGGAGGCGCCTCCAGAAAAGACAGCTTGTTAACAGTCATTCTGTGCCGGGGATTGAACTCAGCTAAAGATTTTCGCAATTTTTCTATGTTTTCGGAGGTTAGTATCGTGCAAAGGTCTAAATCACGGGTTACCAATGTGGACCCATGCAACACTCCCGCAAAGCCTCCAACCACAACAAATTCAATTTCAGATTTAATAAGATGAAATAGAAGATCGTTAAGATTTTTCATTTAACGTCAAACGCGCTTCTTCCAACTGCCAAACTAAATCAAGGGCTGATTGGTGCTCTTCTATTCTTTGCTCAGGAGTCAACTGAAGATTTCTCTCAATAAGGTTCAAGTCAAAACCTGCCTTCTCAGCAAATTGCTCTTTTGTCATTTCTTCCACTTTTCATATTATAAACCTCTACGAGAAGAGAATTCAATCACCAAATATTCGCTAGGCCCAAAGGTATTTTTAACCGAAATCATTGCCAAAATTGGTCAATGCAGAGAACTCCATTTTAAAAAAGAATTGGAGCAAGGGCGGGAATCAAAAACAATGCGATCATTGTCGTCGCCAAGATACAAATTGCCGCCTTCTCGGGATGAGCCTTTAGCTCAGTCGCAATGACCACTCCATTAGCTGCCAAGGGAACTAAAGACATTAACATCAAGACTTGATAGTCTTCGTGTGCGTAGAGATGAAAATAATTTCTATCAAAAAAAATCATCGTAGCCATTAGAGTCGGCCACACAAGAAATTTTACAAGAACGGTCGTTAATATAAAGGACCAATCAAAATGATTAAAACGTGCGCGACTTACCCCCAATCCCAAGACCATCAAGCCTAAAACGGAATAAACACTTGTGAGCGTTTGGTTAATAGAAGTTAAAAATTCACCGCGCTCAACTCCCCAAAGGTTCAATCCGCAACCTAAGAAAAAGGCATAGAGTGCTGGCAATTTTAAAACTCTTTTAATGGAGTCTTTCACTCCGTGATGCCCACGAGCGGTTAAATAAAAGCCAATCGTAAATTCAAAAATCACATAGCCAAAAACAACTAAGATCGCATTTGAAACTCTCTCAATTCCCCAAAGAGCAATAATTGCTGGCAAGCCAAAATACCCAGTATTCCCAGAACCAACCATAAAAGAAAGTATGTTTCGATCTGGGCTTTTCCACCTTCTTCCAAGAGTGTTGTAAAAGCCAATAGAAATAATCGAGGCCGCCAAGAGAAAAACAAAAGGCATGCCCAGTCGAGCGGGTGTCAGCTCGGCATCCAAAATAGACAAGAAGAAAACCAAAGGGACAACGAGGTATAAGAGTAATTTAGCTAGGGACTCTCTCCCAACACCCAAAAAACGTCCGGCAATAAAGCCTAAGAAAACATAAAAATACAAAGGCAGAAGTTTTTGAAAAAGAGCCCAAAACACAACGACGTTCATCTTCGGGGAAAATGGCAGGCTAAAGTCGAGATTTCAAACACAAATACTGTGAAATGAAGACTTTTTAGAAAAAATTCAATAAAAGCGTTCAAAAAGTGCCTTGGCGCCGTTACCCTAGGGACAGATGAATAAGTTTGTAAAAGTTGATGAGCAAGAAATTATGGACCGTGTTTATAACGAAGCACCTAAAGATGCCGTGTGGGTCTTCGATTGCGATGGCACTCTTATCAACAGCGACATTTCAACTTTTACAGGTTGGTCGCTTGTTAAAAACGGAATGGCCAACCCTGACTTACTTCCCGAACCTTGGGTAAAAGGAAACAAGGGTATAAAAATCCCTTTTGATGAGTTTGAAGCCATCATCGATCATGTAACAAAAATAAAAGGCGTTACCGGATGTTACGAATGGGAGATTGAACTTCAATCTGGCCTTTCTCCAAAAATGGTTATGGAGGTGGCGACCGAAGTTCTTGAAGTTGCCTTAAAAGAGGGCCACATTCGCTACACTCGTCATGTCGCAAAACTTGCCGAGCGAGTCAAAGAGAACGCTTGGGTTGTAAGTGGCAGCTCTCACCCAACCGTTTCTGCCATTACTGCCAAGCTTGGAATTCCACCCAACAGAGTCTTGGCCACAACCCTAGAAACTTTAGACGGCATCTATCAGATGCGCTTTGAAGACCCTGGAATCATTTGGGAAGAAACCAAACGAGTTATTCTTGAACGAAACAATGTGAAAGAACCTTACTTCGTCGCTGGAGACACCATTGGGGATTGGTTCATGATGTTAATGCCCGGAAAATGGCGCTGGTGTGTTCTTTGGGATGACTACCGCCATCGTGGCATAGAGTGGCGCAATTTTCTAAAAGACAACTGCTTCAAGGGTATTGAGATTCCTATGGAGGCTGGCTTTTATACAATCAACCACAATAACTATGATTGGGTGATCGAAATCAAAGGTGACTTTAGCTAAAGCGACCTATATAAGGTGCCCATGATGGGCCCTATCTGGAAAAACATTCAAATCAAGTGGTATTCCATCGCCTTGATTCTCGTCGCCTTGCTTGCTGCTCTCTCTCAAACACCTGAAGTCGACACCTTTATTGTTGAACTAGACCCCCTTGCAAACTCACTAGCATCACAAATCTTTTACTCTTTTTTAAGAATGCTTGGCGCTTTTGTTTTTGCGCTAGTTTTTGCCTTAACCTTCGGCGTTCTGGCAGCCACCAGCACAACTAGAGCAAAAGTAATTCTTCCTGTTGTAGACATCTTACAAAGTGTTCCTCTTTTAGGGTTTTTCCCCACTGCCATATTTTGGTTTATGAAACTAGGGTCAGCAAAGGTTGGTCTGGAAATGGCTGTGGTTTTTTTAATCTTCACTAGCCAAGCTTGGAACTTAGTTTTTGCCGTTTACGACGGAATTAAAAATATCCCAGAATCCACAAAACAAGCTGTCGAAAGCATGGCCCTAGGGCCTGTCGCCAAGTTTCGAAGACTTTACCTTCCCGCCGCTTTTCCTCGCATTGTTGACAACGCAGCTCTTAGTTGGGCCAATGGTTGGTATTTTTTAATGGCCTGCGAAATCATCGCCCTAGGACCCCTCAACTATGAAGTTCCGGGCTTGGGGTCGGTCATGTTTCGAGCCGTCGAGAATAGTGATTGGCTTACTTTTTACAAAGGTTTAGGAGCACTCTTTGCTGTGATTATTGCGATGGACTTTTTTATTTGGAGGCCTTTAGGAGCTCTTGCCTCTGTCTATCGCTTTGATTTCGGCGCACAAGACGAAGAGAACTCCTCTGAACTCTCAGAAGACGTTCTATCTTTTTATAGAAACCACTGGATTTGCTCCCCATTACACTGGCTTGGCCAATCTGTAGATTGGATCTTCACAAAGCTTGAAGACAGTTTTGATGACAAATACTCACCCGAGAAAACTCACACAAGTAAGACTTGGAAATGGGTGGATGCCTGTATCTCGATTGTTTTTTGGACCGGTATTGCCTCAGCTCTTGTTTGGTCAAGCCTAGAAATTTTTGAAGTTCTAACCACACCACACCCAATGACGGCCGCCTCGCTCTTGCTTGCAATCTTTTATTCAAGCCTTAGAGTTTTAGGGGCTTACGTTTTATGTTTAAGCTGGATTCTTCCTCTTTGCTTTTGGCTCCACAGAAGACAAAGTTATATGAGATGGGCTCAATCTACCGCACAAATTTTAGCCTCCATTCCTGCAACAGCTTTTTTTCCGGTGATTGCTGTCCTAAGTTTTCGCTTTTTTCACACAACCGAACTAGCTGTCGCCCTCATGCTAGTCACCGGCATGCAATGGTATTTACTCTTTAATATTATTGGTGGAGCTCAAAGCATCGGCAGCGACCTTAAGGACTTAGGCAAAGCTCTAGACCTGACCCGCCTTCAGTATTTTAAAAACATCTTCCTCCCTGCTATTGCCCCTGCCCTTGTGACTGGCTCTATTACCGCCGTAGGTGGTGGCTGGAACGCCTTAATCATTGCCGAATACATTAAAATTGGAGACAAGCTCTACAAAGTCTTTGGAATTGGTGCCATCATCTCGGAATCGACCTTTGAGTCAGGCGACCGGAATTTAGTTGCCTACGCCCTCTTTTTTATGGTGTTTGTGATAGTGACCATCAACAAACTGTTTTGGCAGCCACTCTACAGCTGGGCTGAAAAAAAGTTTAGAATGGACGATTAAGAAAGGAGCCCACATGAACGAATTCGAAAAAATACTAAGCGTCGAAAATGTTGGGCGCTCTTTTAAAACAAAGGCCGGAAACTTTATTGCCTTAGAGAACATCAATCTAGATTTTTTCGAAGAAGAATTCGTAGCCATTGTTGGCCCTTCTGGCTGCGGGAAAAGCACTTTATTAAAGATCATCAATGGAATGCTTAAACCCAGCACGGGGAAAACCTCCTTTAGAGGGAAAGCCTTAGGTGGAATAAACCTAGAATGTTCAATGGTTTACCAGAATTTCGGCCTGCTCCCGTGGCTAAGCGTTCTTGAGAATATTGAGCTAGGGCTACTCAGCCGCGAGCTTTCAAACGCTCAGGCTCAAAAGAAGGCCGCTCATTACATTGATAAAGTCGGTTTAGATGGCCATGAAGAAGCCTATCCTCGCGAATTATCAGGGGGAATGAAGCAGCGAGTGGGCTTTGCTCGAGCCTTGGCCATTGAACCCGAAATTCTTCTGATGGACGAGCCCTTTAGCTCGCTGGATCCATTAACAGCCATAAACCTAAGGGAAGAAATACTGGACATCTGGGAAGATCCTAATCTACGAATAACAACAGTGATTATGATAACTCACCAGATCGAAGAAGCCGTGGAAATGGCAGACCGCGTGATTGTAATGGACGGAAGTCCTGGCCACGTCGTCAAGGAAGTAAAGATTCCCCTAGAGCGGCCGCGCAACCGTAAGAGCAAAGAATTCGATCACTATGTAGGAGAAATATTCGAGCTAATCACTTGAAACACTAAGAAAATGGACCACGACAGTAGTAGCAATAAAGAAATACAATCCCTTCCAGCCGCTGGAATATCTGAAACCCTAGGCCTCTTAGAAGTCATCGATGACCATGGTGGCGAAGAGAAATCTTACAGCCTAGCCTCTGAGCTCAACATCGAAACCGATTCTTTGCTGACGACTATTAAAGCAGCAGAAATGTTCGGCTTTATCGACACCCCAGGCCGAGACGTCATCTTGACTCCCATTGGCAAGCAAATGATTGAAACCGAGATGAACACCAAAAAGCAGCTTCTCTTAGAGCAGCTTAGAAAAATAGAACTGTTTGCAAAAGTAAAAGAAGCTTTAGAATCTCAAGAAGAAGAGAGACTTAGTCGTGATGACCTACTTAAAATGATTCAAAGCTGGCTCCCCAACGAGAAAGCCGAAGACCAGTTTGAAACGCTCATCAACTGGGGTCGCTGGGGCGAATTCCTCGGCTACAGCCAAGACGACGACTACGTCTACCTAGACCAAGGTTAAAGGCGTCTAACACAACGCGCCCCTAAACGTTCCCTAGATCGTTTTTGCCTTGGCAGAAGAGAAGAGACTTTTCTACAATTTAGAGCATGCAGGCTTATCACGATTTACTTCTTAGAATCTTAGACGAGGGCACTGAAAAGCAAGATCGCACTGGCACCGGAACCCTAAGCATCTTTGGCCATCAAATGCGCTTTGACCTCTCTCAAGGATTTCCAGCTGTAACTACAAAGAAGCTCCACTTTCGCTCCATTATTCACGAGCTACTTTGGTTTTTAAAAGGCGACACCAACATTAAATACCTCCACGACAACCGCGTCACCATTTGGGACGAATGGGCCGACAACAAAGGCAATCTTGGACCTGTTTATGGCTATCAGTGGCGCAATTGGCCGGGAGCCGACGGAAAGCACTACGACCAAATCGCCCAAGTCGTAGATCAAATTAAAAACAATCCCGATTCTAGAAGACACATCGTGTGCGCCTGGAATGTAGCTCAAGTTGAAAAAATGGCTCTGCCTCCTTGCCACACCTTGTTTCAATTTTATGTGGCTGAAGGAAAACTCTCTTGCCAACTGTATCAACGAAGTGCCGACGTGTTTTTAGGCGTGCCTTTTAACATTGTTAGCTATTCACTTCTAACTATGATGATCGCTCAGGTTTGTAACCTTGAACCCGGTGATTTCGTTCATACGTTTGGAGACGCTCATCTTTACAAAAACCACCTAGAGCAAACAAAGCTTCAACTTTCACGTAAACCAGGCCCCCTACCTACAATGAAGATCAACGCTAATGTGAAAGACATCTTTGAATTTAAGTATGAAGACTTTGAATTGATCGATTACGAACCACACCCGGGGATAAAAGCCCCTATTGCTGTTTAAAGGAGATTTTTAAAATGAGAGTTCATATACTAATTGCCCTCACAACTGAAAAATGGGTAATGGGTAAAAACAACTCTCTTCCCTGGCATCTTCCCGAAGATTTAAAACGTTTTAAAAGGCTCACAATGGGCCATCCCATTATTATGGGACGAAAAACTTATGACTCCATTGGAAAGCCGCTCCCTGGGCGAGACAACATTGTTCTCACTCGAGACAAAAACTTAAAAATTGATGGATGCACAACATGCACAAGCATCGCAAAAGCCTTTGAACGATGCGAATACAGGAAAGCAGAAAAAGCTTTCATCATCGGCGGCGCCCAAATCTTAAAAGAAGCTCTGCCCTTGGCCGACGAACTCAATATCACCTGGATTGACAAAGACTTTGATGGCGATGTCTTTTTTCCAAAATGGAATTTCGACAAATACAAAAAAAGCTCAGAGCAAATTTGCTCTGAGCCCTTTGATCATCGTTACGTAGATTACGTTAGAGTTTAAGCCGCCTGCCTTAAACATCTAATCATATCGCTTGCCTCTTCAGCAGAAAAGCCCGCACGCCTCAAAGTATGAGACATTGCCAAATCCACCGCAGCAACATCGTCACCGGCTTGCTCTATGGCATTAGCTAAATCTTTTCTTTGAACCTTCAAATCATCTAAACGCTTTTGCGCAGACTCAAGCGGTTGCCCGCCTTGTGCTTTAAATTTTTCAATCTGAGAAGTAAGAACGGCAATTTCGTCTTCGACGCCTTTATGTAAACTATTTAAAACATCTCGAGCCTTCTTAGGATCAGCTGTCCTGCTTAAAAGTGAGGTTACACCTTCAAGGGCTTCGTCATCAAAATTAGATAATCTTTTAAGAAGAGCAGAGGGATTCGACCCCAATGATCCAGGATGAGCTGCATCAATTTTTCTCATGCTAGTATAGGCCTCAATCAACTTTTCACGACTTGCAGGGTTTTCTAATAGAGGATTATTCGACGCCAACCCTCTCAACGAACTATTTTCTTTTCCTACTGCCTTAATGAAATCATCTGCCTCTTCGGCAGAAAGACGACCCGTCTTCATCATATTTTCAATCGACTCAACCATAGCAGGGCCATGTTTTGCGCCTAGCGCATCGGCCGAATTGAAAGCTCTGCTTGCAACAGGAGCTACGTCAGAAAGTGCTCGAACAGAATTTGCCGAACTTGCATCTGCAACAGCCTCAAGTGGAGTCCCTCTTTGTAATCTATTCCTAAACAAAGAAGACAAAAGAAAATCTACTTGGCTATCTCCACTCTCAGGTGGCAGCCTCATGTTACCAGATCCTATGCGGTCCCAATGAGCCGACCAACCAATCACCTGTGATTGCTGCTCTGGAGAAAGTGAATCAAACACTTTCTGCGCACTGACTGAAGAGTCTTTCACTTTCACATCTCCAAGATTCTTAATTTGGGTGAGCAAGCCAGTTTTCTCTGCATCGGTCACAGCTACCGCTAACTCTCTTTGAATTTTTGGAAGACTGCTAGCCAAGGCTCTATCAGCATCAGCCTTTGACGTTCGTGACAATGCAGTGAGATAATCACCCAAAACTTGAACGGCAGCAGGATGGTCTGGTGCTACTTTCAGTTTGCTAGAGATTCGGTTACTAATTAATCTAAACATTTGAGGATCGATGAAATCGGCAAACTTATCTGAGCTAAGAAAAGCGGCAGGCAAATCTGCAACAATTTGTCTTGGAGAATTTCGAACCATTGAATTCAAGGCAGAAACAACTTCATCATTAGTTTTTAAAGCACGCGCAGCAGCCTCACCGGCTTTTTCTGTTTTTTTAACAGCTTTAAGGAGAGAGCGTGAGTGAATGCCATCTAATCTTCTAGCAACCCCTTCAAGTAATTCCGTAGTTTGCCGTGTTTGAGAAAAGCTTGCAGCGGACAAAAAAACTGAAGTTACAGCTATAAAATTTCTAAAGTTAATCAAAGATGTGCTTTCCATTTAAAGCATCCCCTCTCCCTCAACGCTAAGCGTTATTAATTCATTATAAGCCTTTATCGGCAAAAACAAAGGAAATAATGAGCCCTGTTTGACGCAATTTCAGCTATTTATGGATAAACCTGAGAAAAGTAATTTCGAGCCAAACCGTCGCGCACCTGTTCTGAGAAGTCCTGCATATAAAGGTTTATGGCCCTAGCGCTTAATGTGTTGGGGCTTTGTTGGGTTGCTAAAAAATCACTTAAATAGCCAATTCTACTTTGTAAATCCTGAATTTCACTCTCAGCCGTAACTTTTCCCGATTGTTTTAACAGCTGCATCTGAGACAGTAGTCGTGACAAATACTTTTGAGCAGCCTCATGACTGGTTGTCATCTCGTTCACTGTATCTCGAATCTTCTGAAGCCGAGCAAACTTACCGTTCAAGGCAAGCTCTCCAACGGCTGTGTTAAACCCCTCATTGGGTTTGACTGCTTTTCTTAACTCTGGGGAACTAGCTCGTTCACTGAAACCCTTGCCTTTTTTCAACTCTCTAACTGAATCTAAAGTCTTACTCCAGTCGCCTAATGTTTTGATTCGATCGTGTTGAGAAGTCATTTTCCCATATCGACTCGACCCCTTCATGATTAAGGCAGGGTTCTCTTTTGCAAAAACCATCAACTGCCCAATCAACTCATTGTCCATACTCTTGCCTGTGTGCTCAACCATTTTCACCACATCATCTACAAATTCTTTTGCTCCAGCCTGTAACAAATCTTCTATCTCATCCGAGTTTTTTCCAGTCTTTGCAATGATTTCTCGAACGGCCGTAGACCCTCGCCAAGAGTTACGTAAGTTTTTTACCTGCCAAAGGCGCGCCTCTTCCGCTATTTGTTTAACGTATTCAGTAGGGTTTTCTTTCGCGAAAATCTTCATATCCCCACCTGCGTCTCTCACGCTTCTTGCAAATGAACCTCTTCCACGAACAGCATCCCCCAGCTCATTCAACACAGGTTTAGCGGTAGCTGCCATCACCAACCCCATACCTACATTCACAGAACAAGACAAATAGGACCCCTCTATTACAGATAGCTGATGAACCCACTCGGCCTCACACATGTTCTCTGGTTTGCCATCGGCCCCAATCTCCATGCCTTCGGTTTGAGCATTAAGTTTCTCAATACACTCGGGAGCTCCCTGAGTTCCGATGTAGTAACCCGCCCATCCTATATCAGCGACTTGAGTTGCATAGTATCCAGCCAAAGCACGAGAACGTCCTGCACCAGTTCGAAGACCAGAGGTGATTATGTCCTGACTATAGTTTCCTAATCTCGTAAGCGACTTTACTTCTGCCGACGCCTTCACCAGGGAACGTAAATTCGCTAGACGCTCAACCTTTGTGCCAGTAGATAGAACTTGCCTTACTTCAGCTGATTTTGAAGCCAAAGAAGCACCCCCCTTTGCCAACTGATAAACCAATTTTGCTCCAAGCTTGGTTGCTCCCGCAGCCCCTTTTACCGCTTTAAAGGGCAACTTCGCAGTCCATCCAACAAAATTGACCGCCGATCCAAGGAGTCTGGGAAGTGTGGCCACTTTTACCCCAGTAGCAAGAGTTCCCAATCCCATGGTTCCTACTGCAATTCCAATATCTATTGCAGTGGTTTTTAAAAGCAAGTCTGCTTCATCGACCGTTCTGCTATAACCTTCACGACAAGTTGTCGCATTGATGAGGTTAACTGTTTCAAAAGATTTATCGAATTTTTCATCTCCCCAATACTCGGGAGACATTTTGTCCGGCTGGGGATAACCCTCTTTATCTAATTTCACATTTCCATGACCATCCAATAACATCGGCTGCTGCCTCTCCAAAAATTGTCTTTGCTCAAATGCAAGCTCGTCAGACTCCGGCGCATGAACCAGAGCCTTCAATATTTTTTTGCGACACTTTTCTTTATTACTATTTTCTTGAACGCACTCAGCTGCTTCCATGCACTGATTCAACTCTGAAGTTAAAGCCTCTTTACGAACGGCATAATCTTCTCGCAAATTCATTTTCAATTTTTGGAGAAAATCTTCTGACTCAAGGTCCTTGGCCTCTGGCGCTAAATGCACATAACCCTTTAGGGTGCTAAAATCATGTTGAGTGTAGGTCTGCAGTGGTCCGTTGTAAGTGCCGCGAAACTGAAAGGTTCCGTTCTCTTTCCTCAGTTGTTCGTCAGTATCTCGCCCTTCTCTGAACAAACTCTTAAATAAATCCGTCTTAGAAGAAAGCGGCAAATCTTTTATGGCTCCCGCCTTAAGAGCATAAGTAGAATCACCCTCCATAGAAAACTCTGACATTTTCATTTCCAAAAACACAGCTTCTGCATCTTCGCGACTAACACCTTGTTGCATTGCCGCACTAACAAATTCTTTTTGAGCCTCTGGTCCTGTTACATTTCTTAAATAGTCTTCTTCTCCATCAATGGCCTGCAGAGCGCCTCGCAAATGCTTTGCGTCTTTAGCAACTAAGTCCACACCTTCAGCTTTGCAGGCATTATCTGAGACCAAAGAACTCTTCTTTTCAAAAACTCCCGGGAGAACACCACGACGAACGTCAATACCCTCCAAGGGCAGTGCACCGCTATCTTTTATTCGACGGTCTAACATGGCAATTCCCTCAACCGCCTTGTTTGCGCAAGACTGCAAGCGAGAAACTGTATAATAGTAATCAACCATCAATAGGCGCTTGCTCGTTAGCTGCTCAGGAGTGTCCTTCTCACTCTGTTGCCAGTCGGGAAAGCAATCCATTAAAAAACTTTCAGATCCAGGAGAGAAACCCGTTAATTCTTGCAGGTGCTTTTCAAACTCAGAATTATCCTTAAATCGACTGTTACTGAATTTAGTTTCTTTATCATCATGGCGTCCGACTAAAGCCATACTGCAAGCCTGGTCGGTTCCAGACAACCAATGCTTAGCCCAACCGGCATCGCCAGGGCGGGCCATGGCAAAACCCTTAGGACAGTGATTTAAAAAACTTCTGCTCTTCTCTCGTGCATTAGCTTCAGAAACAGCCTGTCTTTGAGATTCATGCCATTGATGTAGGGCCTGCCCATAACCGGGACCTATTGCCCAGGAGTTCAAGCTTTGTAGTAAAATTGCATTAATAAAAACAGCAAAGAAGAACCTTTTCCTCACGAGCATATTTCGACAGTCCTTCTCCATAACCTTAACCTTCAGAATATCAGGTCAACAAATTGACGTTGTTAAAGTTACGTTAAGATTCGGTGAATTCGCCCTATAAGTTACAAATTATCAATAGATCTCAAGCTTGGCAGAAGCTTGGCCGATAAAACTAACGTATGGGAGCAATTGGTTTAATTCTACTCTTTGTATTCGTTTTCGGCGGATTCGTTCTCGGTGGCGGTGGAAATGCCTTTGGTGTGTTTGCTCACCCTGGTGAATATGTAGTTATCATAGGTGCTGCGCTTGCCGCTCTTATTATATCCACTCCAATGAAATACATTGGTGGTGTCTTTAAATACGCTATCAAAGCTCTCACCATTAAAGATATTGGTAAAGCTGCCTATCTAGAAGGTCTCAAATTAATGTATGAACTTTTTCAAGCACAAAAGAAAGAGGGAGTTCAGGCGATTGAGACTCATATTGAAGATCCAGGAAACTCGAAGATCTTTACCAACTACCCAGGCGTTCTCGGCAACCATCACTTAATTGAATTTGTTTGTGACTCCATGAGGACTTTCATTTCAGGCGGACCATCCCCCTATGACATGGATGACCTTCTCACCGCTGACTTAGAAGTTATGCACGAAGAAGAACATCACATCCCCGCGACCATTCAAAGCATGGCAGACGCCCTTCCGGCGATCGGAATTGTGGCCGCGGTTCTTGGGGTAATTGTAACGATGATGAGTATTTCTGCTGGTCCAGAGGTAGTCGGTGGCAAAGTAGCCGCCGCCCTTGTGGGAACCTTTCTTGGTATCTTTTTGGGTTACGGAATCGTGGGCCCCATTGCAACCCGATTAAACCATTACTTCGAATCCGAAGGAAATTATTTTAAAATGTTTAAATCCGGAATTCTCTCTAATTGTAGAGGGCTTCCACCACAAGTTTCTGTTGAATTTGCACGTAGGGCGATTCCTATTTCAGAACGTCCATCCTTTAAGGAATTAGAAGAAGAATTAAAAGACGTAGGCAACAAGAAGGCGGCTTAACTTATGGCTGAAGAAGGAAGCGACGATCAATCAATCGTCATTAAGAAGATCAAAAAAGCTGGACACGGTCACCATGGTGGCGCGTGGAAAGTTGCCTATGCTGACTTTGTAACAGCGATGATGGCCTTCTTTCTAGTAATGTGGATCGTTGGTATGAGCGATGCCGACAAGAAGAAAGTTGAAGAATACTTTAACGACCCTTTAAAATATAAGTTTGGTGCGGAAAAAATCTTTCAAGGTCTTTTCTCTGGGCAAGCTGGCGAACAATTCATGAATCAAGAAAAAAAGGGTGGCGTTGTAGATTCCATCAAACAAGGTGGAGTCTCTCGCGTTCACCTTTTAGCCCAGGACATAGAAAGTTGGATGACTCCATTCGAGAGCGACATTCTAGACTTCAAAGTCACTCCAGACAGAATTCAATTTGCCCTCACTGCGGAAAGCATGTTCTCACCAGGATCAGTCTTATTAAAACCTGAGGCAGAACCCTTGTTGCGACGCATGGCCGAGGTGCTTAAACCTCTAGATGCTCATTTCATGATCGAAGCTCATACGGACGACTTGCCAGTCGACAACCCCTCCTACCCGACCAATTGGGAGCTATCAGCAATAAGATCCGCAACCGTGGTTCGATATTTTATTGATGCCCACTATTTCGACCCCGCTAAGCTTACGGCCATGTCTGCTGGAGAAACCAAGCCCGTAGCTGATAACAGGACGCCAGCCGGACGAGCCCGCAATCGCCGCATTGATATCTACATCATCCCCCAAGGCAAGACCCATTCAAAAATACGAAGTGCATTAAGTCACTAATTATTCATGTTTCAACTTCCTGAACTTGATTCTAGGCACTGGCCTGGATGATTTTTTTCAATTAGACCATTGTGTATGGTTATGTGGATAAGTTTTATACTTTTAGCCCTAGTGACGGGTGCAATTTGTGGCTTTTTTTTAGCCCGTTCGAACGCTCAAAAAGACAAGCTCGCCTTTGAACAACTATTAAAACAAGAGTCAGCAGCTACCGCTCGCGCTGAAGAGCTTCAAAAGCGTCTTAGCGAACAAAAGGACGTCTTTGAGAAAAACACCAGTGACCTATTTGAAAAGTTTCAAAATCTTTCACATAAAATGCTCGATGAAAATACGGAGAAACTTCGAAAAAGAAACGAAGACGGACTCGGGACAATATTAAAACCTTTAAAAGAAAAACTTTTTGAATTCGAAAAGAAAGTTCAAAGCACTTACGACAACGAATCCCGAGAGAGATTTGCTCTTAAAGAAGAAATTAAAAGAATTGCCGAAATCAATCAAAAGATGACGGCTGAAGCCTCTAACTTGACCCGCGCCCTTAAGGGCGACGTCAAAACTCAGGGAAACTGGGGTGAGATAATCTTAGAAAGAATCCTTATCTCCTCGGGTCTTCGAGAAGGAGAGGAATACATCCTTCAGGGCAAAGAAATGAAAATCAACAGCGAAGAGGGTCGCTCCCTTCGTCCGGATGCCATCATTAATCTTCCAGACGACAAGCATTTAATTGTTGATAGTAAAGTGTCGCTCGTTGCCTTTGAACGTTTGAGCAACAGCGACGACCCAAACCAACAGCAGCTTTACATGAAAGAATTTTTCACTTCGGTCGACGCTCACGTCCGCGGTCTTTCCGATAAACACTACGCCTCTGCAAGGGGAGTTAACTCCCCTGACTTTGTCTTCTTGTTCATGCCCATTGAAGCCGCTTTTTTAACCTATATCAAAGAGAATAAAGAGGGCTTCTCAAGAGCATGGGAAAAGAAAATAATGATTGTTGGCCCCTCTACCCTATGGCCCTGCCTGAGAACAGTTTCTTCTCTTTGGAAGAACGAAAGACAAAACCAAAATGCTCTTAAGATCGCGCAGCACGCAGGAAGTCTTTACGACAAGTTTGCTAATTTTGTCACAGACCTTGAACGAGTTGGAAAATCTATTACCGACGCACAAGGAAATTACGATGCAGCTCTGGCCAAACTAAAAGACGGGAAAGGAAATCTTTTACGACAAACTGAGCGGCTTCGTGATCTAGGCGCAAAGACAAAAAGAAAACTAGAAATCGAGCCTTAACTAGTTTGGGCGACACTCAACCTGAACGCGACCCAAGTAGGTCGCGTGTCGCGCGTCTTTCTTGTGAACAAAAACTTCGGCGGCGCCAGCTACTTTTGATCCTCCACCTACAGGAGATGACGTTGACAAGTCTATAATCAATCGCTCCGCTTCTGCAGAAGGATTCTGTAAATAAAACTGATAGGTATTCAAACTCGCTCCAACCTGACGCTTTCGAACAGAAGAGCCATTTTTTTCGTTAACAATCCAATAGTCTTGTCCACGATTTACGCTTTCCCAAAGAATTTCATTTTCTGCCTTTTCAACACCAAATGATTGCTTGGTAGAAACGGACGGACTTGCCCCAATTTCGGAATTGAGTTTAACCTCGACACCAATCGAATTCAGACCTGTGAGATATTCCTCAGCACTAAACTTAAGCTCGATTTGCGAGGCCGTTGGACCAATGGAAACACACTCAAAATCAGATTCGGCATCTGCGAATACAGACAGCGCCAATAACACTGACAACGTAAACAATAAGCACTTGATCCATTCCTTGGACATGGCCCCCTTCTAGCACACTGCATTAAAATCTGCCAAATTACTTTGTTTATAACCTCTCTAGGGGCCTCTATAGTGTGTAAATGACCGCTGAAAACGTCGTAAATCCTCAAAATTACACAGGCCTTCGCGGTCTTCTTCACCGAATCAAAGCCTGGACGGAGGCTCAAGCCCTCAAACCACAAGCCGTATGGATACTTTTCATATTAGCTTTCTTGGAAAGCTCCTTTTTTCCAATCCCACCCGACGTTCTGCTGGTTGCCATGTGTGTTTCAGCCCCCCAAAAGTCGCTGAAATATGCTTTTGTTTGCACCTTGGGCTCGGTTCTTGGTGGAATGGCCGGTTATGGCATTGGTCACATGCTTTGGTGGGAAGTGGGCACTCAAAACTTTAGCCCCATCGCCCAGGCCTTTTTTGATTATGTTCCTGGGTTTAATCTTCACAAGTTTGAATCGGTTCAAGCTCTTTACGAGAGATTTGATTTCTGGGTCGTGTTTGCAGCTGGCTTTACCCCCATCCCTTATAAGATATTCACAATCACCGGTGGTGTTTTTAACATCCCTTTCATCCCTTTTGTTTTAGCTTCATTAGTAGGAAGAGCTGGAAGGTTCTTTTTAGTGGCGGGTTTGTTTTTTGTTTACGGAAAGCAGATCAAGGTTTTCATCGACAAGTATCTCGAAATCCTTTCCATTGCTTTTTTACTACTCTTAATTGCAGGCTTTGCTCTTATTAAATTTGCTCTCTGATGAAACCAGTCGAATGTAACTACAGCATTCCCGGCTTGAAAATCACAGGATGGAAAACCGGCAAAGCCACAAAAGGAAGAGTCGTTGCTCTTCATGGATGGCTCGATAATGCCAACAGCTTTATTCCACTAGCAAAGCAGTTCCCCGAAGGCTGGGAACTCATAAGTTTAGATCTTGCAGGTCACGGCAGCTCTCAATGGAGAGCCGAAGGCTCCAGCTATCACTTCTTAGATTACGTGACCGATACTCTAAGGCTTTGCAAACAATTAGAAGATAAGCCCTTGGTGATTATGGGACACTCACTCGGCGCAGCGATTGCAACCATCATCGCCTCCTGCCCACCCCAAAACCTTAAAGCGGCCGTGCTGATCGACGGACTAGGGCCACTCAGCAATCCCCCCGAAATTTCTCACAAAAAATACACTCAGTTTTTGAAAAGCCAAGAAAAACTTAGCGCTCAAAAAACCCACTACTATAAGAGCTTTGATGAGATTTTGAACAAAAGACTCAAAGCAAGCCCAATGAACAAAGAGGCAGCCAGGTTAATTCTGGAAAGAAGTCTCTTAAAAGACACCAATGGCTATAGTTGGAAAAGCGACCCGCGCCACATGGCCAAAAATCCTTCACGCTTAACCGAAGCCCAAGTCATCAACTTTTTAGAAAACATTCAGGTGCCTACTCTTTTCATCGAAGCCAAAACTGGCGAATACTTCCACTTTCGCTATAAAATTTTAGGCGGAAGATTAAAACACACCAAGCACACAACCCACATCACCGTCGATGGCGACCACCACGTCCACTGTGATAACCCAAAGCATGTTGCAAAAGAAATCACTGCTTTCCTAAATAATATTCCTTAGAGAAGCCAAGCTTCCAATAAACCAGCCTGTTGACTCGCTGCGTCCTAACGTTCTTTTCTTATTTCACGAAACGCTAAAAACAAAACCATTCAACGCTACCACAACCTACTCAATCCAAAGTTTATCTACAGTGGCAAAGCCGTTGCTCTGGCAAGCTCTACAACCCACCCTGTTACACAATTTTTCTACTGCTCAAGAACGCGTGTCTTGCTTGTCCCACTCTTTGCTTTTCAATCAATTCTTCGAAGATTATTTTTTAGATTTTCACGCATTATAAGAAAATCTTTTGCCCAAACAAGAAACTTAAGCAGCTTTTGATTTGAACAAACAAATTTTATAGATTGAAACAGTTAAACCATGAAGCAGATACCCACCAAGCCCTTCTACTATGTAAGACACGGACAAACCGACGCAAATGCAAATGGGTTAACCTGTGGTGGAGACTGGGACCTTCCCCTAAATGAACTTGGCTTGTCTCAAGCTTCGAAATTGGCGAGTAAGTTACTAAGTTTCAGTCCAAAAATTGAAGAAATCCGCTGTAGCCCGATGATACGAGCCAAACAAACAGCTGAGACCCTTAACTCCCTTTTAAAAGCGCCCATGTCTATCGTTGAAGGTCTGCGCGAGTGGCGAGTTGGAGATTGGGAAAAGCTTCCATGGGAAAATGTCCCAAACCCTTTCAACACCACGGAAGATCCTAGTAACGGTGAAACCCGAGAAGCTTTTGAAGAGCGGGTAACAAATACAATTTCGAATGAACTTAAAAACACAACCAAGACCTTACTCTTTGTTTCCCACGGCGCATTTGCTCATGCTCTATTCACCTATCTCGGAATAGAGCAATCCCGCATAGAAAACTGCGAACTTTACCAAGTCGAACCTATCGACCACAAATGGACCCTCGTTAAGATTTAGGGATTAAAAATTGCCATTGATAACGAGCTCGACACTAACGACTCACCGTTTCGCAAGGGTTACTCCGTCACTTTATAGCTTTAGAACAAATAGCCAGTAGATAAGCCAAACCTCGTTCTATAAACTCTATCGTCTGCGCTCAAAAAACTCAAAGAGGACAGATAGCTAAGCTCAACACCAAAGGTCCAATGAGCAGCCAAGTCTATGTCCAAACCTACAAGTGGACCAACGACAAATTCATTGTAGTTTACTTTGGCTCCATCTAAACTAAAGTTTGAGTGAGCCAAGCCCATCAAAGCACCTAAGCGGAAGAATGCAGAGTGAAAGGGGATAACATAAGAACCCCCAACAGTGTAAAGATTTACAGATGCTCCCGTAACATCTCCGCCACTTTTTCCCTCAACCAAATAGCTCAGTTCAGCCGAACCTTGCGCCCAAAACTCTTCACTGATTCGAGGTTTTGCAATAAGAGCAAGATCCATAGAGTTCACGTTTTCCCAAAAGGATACTCCTCCACCAAACTCCACGCTGAAGTCCAACGAAAAAGCAGGGGCAGAAAACATTATGCCAACGAGTAATGAAAATAATTTATTCTTTAGAAACATGAACGAAAGTTTACATTAGGAATTTTTTCAAGACAACTAAGCCGCAGTGTCATGCCCAAAAGTGGCGGCATCTTTGGGCAAATTTAGCGCAGCAGGTTTTACAAAGGATTTTTCTTCCTAACGAGGCTTGAAGGAGCGAAGTGTACATTAGCGAAGCGGTACATGAGCGACTGAAAACGAAGTTAGGGAGGAAAAGCCGAAGTAAAATGGCGCACCCGACAGGAATCGAACCTATAACCTCCTGATTCGTAGTCAGGTGCTCTATCCAGTTGAGCTACGGGTGCATTGGCTTAAACGCTTTTAGCGCTTTTGTTTGAAAAAATCCACCAAGAGTTGTCGACATTCTTGCTCTAAAACACCTGAAATGGCCTCAAAGCGATGATTCAGCCGTTCATCGGCCGGAATGTTATACAAGGAGCCCATAGCTCCAAATTTTTGATCGAAGGCCCCGAAAACACAGCGTTTTATCCGAGCATGTGAAAGCGCCCCAGCGCACATAAAACAAGGCTCAAGCGTGCTCACAACCGTGTAATCACTCAACCTCCACTTGCCTAGCTTTTGAGAAGCTCCTTTTAAAAGCAAAATTTCCGCATGGCCGGTAGGGTCGTTTAACTGTTCTTTTTTGTTATAGGCTTCAAAAATTATCTCACCTTGATCGTCCACCAAAACAGCCGCCACAGGCACTTCGCCCTCAGTTGCAGCTTGCTTTGCAAGTTCAATGGCTCGCTTCATAGGAGCCGTAAACTGAGCTAAATCTAAAGTCATTTAATAACTTCGAGGCCACCCATGTAAGGCTTCAACACCTCAGGAACCGTAACACTTCCATCTTCGTTTTGATAATTTTCAATCACTGCAATAAGCGTTCTACCAACCGCAAGTCCAGAGCCGTTTAAGGTGTGAACAAAGCGGGTTCCTTTAAATTCAGTTGATTTAAAACGAATGCTAGATCTTCTTGCTTGATAGTCACTGCAATCTGAACAAGAGGAAATTTCTCTGTAACAACCGCGCTCAGCACCTTCATGAGTGGAGCCAGGCAACCACACTTCGATGTCGTAAGTCTTTTGTGCATTATTGCCCATATCCCCTGAGCTCAAAAGCATTACCCGGTAAGCAATTTTTAGTTTTTGTAAAACATCTTCCGCATCCGATAGCATTGCTTCAAGTTCATTTAAGCTGTCTTCTGGCTTACACAACTTAACCAATTCAACTTTATGAAACTGATGCTGACGAATCAGCCCCCTAGTATCTTTTCCGTAAGAGCCCGCCTCGCTTCTAAAACAAGGAGAAAAAGCCACAAATTTTTGAGGCAAATCTTCCTCAGCTAGCATTTCTCCTGCATAGAGACTCGTTAGCGGAACTTCAGAGGTCGGAATTAAATAACGATCTTGCCCCTCTAGCTTATAAACATCTTCTGAAAACTTAGGAAACTGGCCTATGCCATACATGGTGGCTGCATTGACAATGTATGGAGGAACGATTTCCTGATAGCCTTTGGTCCTATGCAAATCGATCATAAAGTTTGCAAGAGCACGCTCGAGTTGCGCCAAACCAGAGCGCAAAAAAACAAAACGAGCACCCGTAGTTTTGGCCGCACGATCAAAATCAATTTGCCCACTAAGCTCACCTATTTCATCGTGAGATCTTGGCTTAAATTTAAACTCAGGCTTAACACCCCAACCCCTAACAAACTTATTTTCTTTTTCACCTTTACCAACGGGAACGCTTTCATGAGCTAAATTGGGTAGTCTTTCAATGGCAGAATTAAAAGACGCTTCTGACTCAGTTACCCCAGCCTCAAGTGAGCTAATCTGTTCACCAATGGTCTTGGCCTCAAGCTTTACGGCTTCTGCTTGATCTTTTTTTCCTTCACGCATTAAGCTGCCAACACTTTGAGACAGCTGATTACGCTTAGCCTTCAACAAATCGGCTTCTTGTTGCTTTGAAACTCTCGCTAATGAAAGATCTAGAACCTTCTGGCAGGCCGAAGAGGCTTCATCATGTGAATAGCCTCTCTTTTCAAGTGCAGCTACAAAACCTTTAGGATCTTTTACTATCAATCGCCAATCTAACATTTTTTCATCTCTCTATTTCTACCTATAGTAAGGAGGCTGAGTTAATCGAGCCCGTATTGCCGCCGCATCATCTGCTTGCGGAAAAAGGTGAAGATACTTCTCAAAATTATCCTTGGCCAGTCCATATTGTCCCATACGGTCATATACGCGGCCTAGAATTCTATAGGCTTCAGCAACTTTATTGTTCTTAGCTAAGACTAACTTTGCGGTTTTTTCAGCATTATCAACGTCTTGCATTGCCCAGTAAGCCTGTGACAAACGCAACATCACTCGAGGATCACCACTTATTGTGTCTTCATACTTTTGAAAAAGCTCGGGCACCTGCTGGGGTAAATTAATTTCAAGCATAAATTCAGCAGCTTCAAGAAAGTTCCTTAAAACACTTGGCCGCAAATCAAGTTCTCTTTTATAAAACTCAAGGGCCTTATAGCGATCCCCACCCTTTCGGTAGGAACGAGCCACCTTCAAATACAAGTCCGGATAGTCGGGGTCATTTCGAGCAGCCGACAAGTAGTTTTGAGCGGCTTCAATGTATCGTTCCTTGGCAAAAAACATATCTGCAATTCGCACGCTGGCTTCTGTAGCACCGGGCCTAACTTTTTTTGCATCATTGTAAAAAAGCAAAGCCTCGTCCCATTTGCCCATTCGCTCATAAACGCTTCCAAGCAAGACCTTCAATTGATAAGCATGAGGAACTCTTCGAACATAATCCTTGGCAACTTCTAAGGCTTCTTGTGTTTTTCCAGCCTCATAAAGAGCAAAAACATATTCTTTTGCAATAAACACGTTTTGAGGATCGGCTTTAGTCGCTCGACCCAACTCACGAATGGCTTCACTCATTGGAAGTTTTGCCAAAATTCTACAGCGATAATACAAAAGCTCTGAAAGAAAACGAATGGCGCCTCGTCCATGAATGCGGCCTAAGTTAGCGGCTTTCACACAATCATGGTTCTTCTCAACCTCAAAGAACGCTTTGGCTAAAAAGTAGTGCCCCATACCATCATTGGGAACATTCTTTCTATATCGCTGAAGTGTAGACACCGCCGCATCGAAATCTCTCCCATAAGTTAAAATAATTCCTTCATATTTAATGGAGTCGCCTTTTGCTTTTGGATTCTGGACCATTTTGTCATGGAGCTGATAGGCCTCATCAAATCGAAAGTTCGCTGAATCAATCCATATTTTCGAACCTAATGCCTCTACGTTGGAAGGGTCTCTTTGTAAGATAAAACTGGCATCTCTGCTGGCTCTCTGCCAATCATTATAAAAAATTCCGTAATGTATAACGTGGATCAAACTCTCGGAAGGATCGTCTAAAGCAAAAGATAGGTTCTCAAGAAAAGCAATATCCAAAAGATTGCTGGCCTTACGTTCAAGCTTTTTAATGATTTGGCCACTCATGTTCGAAACACTTAAGCCTTCAGATTCCAAATCCCAAAATTCTTTTGAATCTCCAACGTCCCCAGAAAGTAACAACTTAAAGTTCTCGAGCGCTTTCTTCTGAGGATCATCTCGCCCAAAGATTCCTTGAAATTGAGAATATTCCTTCCAAGCAACTGCCTGAAAGGCCATTGGGTATAGAGAAGCTATCGACAACAAGGACAGAAAAGCTTGTTGAGCCTTAGGTATTCCAGACGCACTCGCCCTCCAGTAGTATTCTGCAGCAGATAAGTTTCCAACAAATGATTGAGGGTCAAACTCTGCCAACTGTTCTAACAATTCCTCAGACTCCTGAGCTCCCTCTAACATTTCTTTACGAAGCTTAGACTGAATATCTAAATAGGGGTTCCCGTATTCTTTAATGTATAGCTGTGCAGGTTTGTTTCTTCCCTTATCTATAAACTCAATAAAGCTAATCTCATCTAAAAGCCAAGCAACATATTGATCTTGCTCAAGAGGACTCAAAATTTTGCGAGCTTCACTCCATTTTCCCTGAGCAAAGACCGGTATCACAGAAAGCAACGCTCTTTGCTCTTCATCTAAAAGAGATTTTTCATTAAGCCGATCTAGTATTTTTTCACCATAGGCGCGTAAAACATCTGCTTTTTTCCTGTCGGCCACTCCGATTGTTTCAGAAACCCAAAACAAATTCCAAACTCGCCTTGCCCAAAATGTGCTATTTGAAAAAAGAGCTTCTTCTTTTTCCATCGCAACTAAATCTTGAATCCACACATGGGCGCCAAATCCCAAAGGCAACGACCAACCCGTTGCGGGTGAAACTTCTCCCGGAAGTAGGTTCAAATCTATAGTTCCCAATGCGCCGAATCTATTCAGAGCATTGAAGTAATGAAGCTGACTATTGGCAGTGACTGAAAAACCTTTGGCATCAAGCTCCTTTATTCTGGGTCTTTCTAAAAGTAGAAAGAGACCTAACAGGCCCAAAGCCACCAAGGAAAAAACTAAAGGGCGGCTCCCTTTAACCCGAGTTTTTCTCTTGCCCTTCGAAGAAGAACTCTTCCCTGCTAAAGGGTTTTCTCTAACTTCGGTCTTCTCATCCTTATCGTCACTAAAGGAAGTTGAGCCTGATTTGTCGACCGAAGAACCCTCCAATTGTTCAATGTCCTCACTAAAAGGCATAAACGTCTTTGTTACTAAAGAAGCGTCGCCTGTAACACGAGTTGCTTCGGCAGAATCTTCGTCTAGTGCATCTTCAAGACGATCCACCTTGGTGTCTTGATCCATTGCAGTTCTGGCTGTCTTTTTTCGTTTTTCAGTCCTATCTTCGATCGTCGACTGAATCTGATCAAAAAACTCCGGATCGCTACTTACAACTCTCCAACGGCCTTCTTCTAGAGAAAGCATTTCCTCTTCGCCTTGAATTTTCTTTAGACGAATAAACTTCAATACATCTGCGCGAGAATACGGCCCATAGATTTTGCCGCTTGGCATTTTGATTCTAAGAACTTTTCCTTCATCATCACTCATCTAGCCATCAACTCAGCACTAGAGATTAAACCTTGAAGGTAAGTAAATCCAAACAACACAAGCAGCGAAAACACTGTTGCCGCAATAGCCGTCAAACTAGCTCCCGAAGATGAAGTCTCTGAATTTGTTTTTTTTGAATCAATTGCTGGATATAAAGCCATTGGAACTAGAGATCTTAAATAGAAGCCTAGCCCTAAAAAGGTTCCAATCAATGCCACTGCTAACAGCAAAAATGCTGAATTTTTAGCAAGCACCGACAACAAAACATATTTTGTGAAAAACCCAGGAAGAGGTGGAATTCCAGCCAATGATAACAATGCAAATCCCAACAAAACTAGGTAAAATGGGCTCAACTTGGACTTGAGTTCCACAAAAGAATTAATTTCTAAATCATCGTCCATGCTTCTTCCCAATCGAAGCAATGCAATTTCATGAACAGCAAAACAGATCAAAACACTAAGCGCATAGACCAACAAAAAGCCGATAACACTTGGTAGGACGCTCAAACCATTAGGCAAAACTAATGCGACAAAACCAGCATTCACAACTCCAGAGTAGGCCAACATGCGCCTTAGTCGGCTTTGGGTAAGGGCCATGACGGCGCCCAAAACAACGCTCAAGACACCTAACAGTTTTACATATAATGAAACTCCCGGAATGTCCCAAAGTCCACATTCACTGAAAGCCAAAACAATCGACGAGAACACACTTAACTTCGTTGCTCCGGCCAAAAAAGAGGCAATGGGAGCTGGGGCTCCTTGATAAACATCTGCCGCCCAGAAATGAAAAGGAAACAGAGAAACTTTAAAAGCTAATGAACTAAAAACAAGAGCAACGGCCGTAAAGCACAGAAATTGTTGGGGGCCAGCTGCGGCAGTCATTGCAACCGATATGGCTTCAAATTTGAAAGATCCACTCACAGCAAAGAACAAACTTATTCCGAGCAAAAAGAAACAGGATACAAAAGCCCCCATCATCAAATACTTCATCGAAGCCTCTAAGCTTTTTTCTCGATTTGAATACAATGCGCTTAACAAATAAGCCGGAATTGATAGCACCTCTAGATAAACAAAAAATGCCACCCAATTTCGAGCTGTAGGCAACAAACACATCCCCAAAACACAAATTAGCAAGAGAGCTCCCCACTCAGAATGTCGAGCGTAATCGGGGCCTCGAACATAGAGAGAGCTCAAGGCAGCAATCAAACAAATTCCGCCAGCAACTATCCTCTCCATGGGCCCGAGCTCCATTGACGACCCCAAGAAAAAACGTCCTTGGCTTAACAAAGAAGCAAAAAATAATACAGCCGCCCCAGAAAGAAAGCTAAAACTCAAAGTACGTAAAACCAGGTCTTTCGCTCTCATAGAAGCTGCAACAACAAGCACAGCAATCCCTGCAAATAACAGAATAAAAGGAGAAAGGTTTTTCCAATCGTCCGGCCCTAAATAAAAGATACTCGAATCAAAAAAATCAATCGGCATTCATTACCTCAATATCTCGCCTTGAAGGTTATAGATTATTGTAGCGGAAGCTCGAGCTGTAACGGCAATCAAACCTTGTCCCCAAAAGCCGAGAACAATCATTGCTATAATCATCGGGATAATTGAACCCCACTCTGAAAAAGATAGTTTTATCGGGTGGCTTTTCAAGACAGAGGAGGTTTCTCCGTAAATCATTCCGCGAACAATTCGAAGCATATAAACAGCTCCTAATAAAATTCCAAAACACGCAAAGAAAGCAAACCATGGTGATAAAACAAAGGTTCCGTTCAAAATAAGAAATTCACCAATAAACCCAGGAAGGCCCGGAAGTCCAATGGAGGCCATTACGCTCAAAACAAAAAGCATAGAAAGCCGTGGGTTAACAATTCCCAATCCACCGTAGTCAGACAACTCTCTAGTGTGGGTGCGGTCATAGATGATTCCAAAAATTAAAAACAATGCGCCCGTGCTCAAGCCATGGGCAATGTTTTGAAACATAGCGCCCTGAAATCCCGCCAACTGAAAACTAAACAAACCCAAAAGCATAAAACCCAAATGGGCGACGGAAGAGTAAGCAATGGTGCGCTTAATGTCGGTTTGCCTAAGAGCTCCGTAACTTCCTAAAATTATCCCGGCCAAAGCCAAAACCTTCATCGTAAACGAAACAACATCCAAAACGGCGATAGAAGGAAACAAAGCCAAACACCAACGAGCAATCCCGTAGACGCCAAGCTTTAATAAAACGCCAGCCAAGATCACAGAAGCGCCAGTCGGAGCCTCCGTGTGCGCATCAGGAAGCCAAACATGAAGAGGCCAAGCTGGAATCTTCACCAAAAAAGCAATCAAAAAGCCGCAGAAAACCCAAAAACGTGGAGACCACAATCCATCTCCCAACAAGCCCAACTGGGCAATCGAGTGCCAGCCCATACTTTGAATGTCGGGCTGCACCCACAAATATAGAATGGCAGCCAACATGGCCAAAGAGCCCAACATGGTGAAGGCAAAAAACTTCAGCGCAGCATAAACTCGGTTCTTAGAGCCCCAAATTCCAATCAGAAAGAACATTGGAATAAGCATGGCCTCCCAAAAGATATAAAAGACAAAGGCATCAGCAGCCATCAACGACCCAACGCTTGCTGCATTTAAAAGCGCAAACAAGGCTAAATAAGATGAGCTAAGTTTTTCTTTGCCTAGTGCATATAAAGACAAACAAAAACTTAAAAACACATTAAGGCCTATAAGCGGTAAATTTAAACCATCTAACCCTAAAGCAAAATTAGACTTAAGCAGTGGAAAGAAATCAGAATTGAAAACAATCGGGAACATCCCGTCAGCGGTGCTTGAACGCCAAAGCAAACAGCTTTGATACAAAAACCAAAACCACGGCAAATGAAAAACCATGTTTGCCCATTGAGCCGCCTTTTTGTTTTTTCTGAAAGTAAACAATAGAAAGGCGAAAATGGCTGGCCAAAAGATGAGCATAGCTGTGTTTATAGGGTCCATAAGAAAATAGCTCCCACAATTAACGAAGACCAAAAAACAAAGTGCCAAGCGTAGGTCTGAACACTGCCAGTATGAAACAAAGCCAAGAGCCGTCCGCTTAAACGTGTAAAACGAAACGAACCATTGGCAAGTCCATTAAAGGTAGTCTCGTCTGAAATGCGATTGATAAACCTTCCCGCTTTCATGGACGGCTTAATTAAAAGCAATTCAAAAGCTTCATCTACATAAAACTTATTGGTGCTCCACTTGTGAAGCGGTTCCGGAAGTATCTTAAACTCCGGGTTCCTTTGATAGATCTTAAAGGAATAATAAGCCACGGTTAAAGACAGTACGCTAGTAATTAGCATCAACAACCACTCGGCTAGGTGTGACAAGTGAGCCTGCTCACCAACCCCTACACCATACCAAGAGGAATGAACCCAATCCGTAATTTTTGTGAAATGGCCAAAGACCTCGGGCAACTCTAACCAGCCAATAAAAAGAGAAAGAAAAGCAAGGACAACAAGCGGCATATACATTAGTGGGTCAGATTCATGAGCCTTTTGAGCATACTCACTTCGAGCGCCCCCCCAAAAGCACAACGTGTAGGCCCTAAACATGTAGGCGGCAGTCAATAGAGCTGCGCCTAACAAAAGAATGTATCCAAACACACCCTGTGCAGCAAAAACCTTCGCTAAGATCATGTCCTTTGAAAAAAAGCCTGCCGTCAAAGGGAAACCAATAATGGCCAAAGTTCCAATGAGAAAACAAACGTGAGTGATCTTCATTTTATCTTTTAACCCACCCATTAATGACATCTCTTGTTTGTGATGCATACCATGGATGACAGATCCCGCCGCCAAAAACAAAAGAGCCTTAAAACAAGCATGAGTTATAACGTGGAAAAACGCGGCAGCTGGACTGCCCGCCCCAAGAGCAACAAACATAAAGCCAAGCTGACTGACTGTAGAATACGCTAATACTTTTTTCACATCGGTTTGGCTAACAGCAATTAAAGCAGCAAGCCAAGCAGTAGACATTCCAATCCAAAAAGCAGCATCTACAATCACTGGACTCATAGCAAAAAGTGGCCAGACTCTACAGATAAGGAATATGCCTGAAGTGACCATTGTTGCAGCGTGGATTAAGGCAGAAACGGGCGTAGGGCCAGCCATTGCATCTGGTAGCCAGATATACAGAGGAATTTGAGCAGACTTTGCGGTTGCCGCCCAAAGCAAAGAGCCTGCAAAAGTATACCAAGCCCAGGTAGGAACCCCGCTGCTTAAAAAAGCATAATCATTAACTCTTTCCGCCAAGCGACTAATGTCTCCAGTTTGAAAAAAGGAAAAGGCAACAAACAGTGCGATAAGAAAACCTATGTCGCCCACTCGATTTGTAATAAAGGCCTTCATGCCAGCGGCGGTGTTTTCAGGCTTCTTATACCAGTAGCCAATAAGCAGATAGGAACAAAGGCCAACTCCTTCCCATCCAAGAAAGACAACGGCCAAATTAGAGGCCAACACCAACACGAGCATTGCTGCAAGAAATAGATTCAAGTATGAGAAAAAGCGCCAAGGGCTCTCTTCCTCTGACAGATAAGAAATAGAATAAATATGAATCAACGATCCAATGCCGGTAATAACCAAAAGCATAACTGAGGTAATAGAGGTTAGTTCTAAATTAAAAGGAACATAGACGTGCCCACTACTCATCCACGTGAAAAGTGGATCAATCAAAAAGTTTTGCTCTGGCGCAGAATTCAGTCCAGATAACTGGGAACACGCTACAACACTAAACCCAAATGCAACTAGACTGGCCAAAGTTGCAACCAAGCCTGAGATCTTTGCACTCTTATTTTGGAGAATCACTCCGTTGAGCACGGCGCCAAGCAAAGGGGCCAGTAAAATCCATCTCAATCCTTCAAAAATCATCCCTTCAGTCTCCTGTAATCATCTAAAACAACTGAGCCAAAACGTCGGGAAAGAATAACAAAAATTGACAAAGCAATTGCAGCCTCAGCTGCGGCCACTAAAACAATAAACAAAAACAAGGAGGCCCCATCAGGCGAGGAGTGATGCTTAGAAAAGGTCATCAAGAACAAATTCACACCATTAAGCATTAGCTCTAAACACATAAGAGCAATGAGCCCACTTCTTTTACAAAGAAACCCATAAGCTCCAATGGCAAATAGAGCAATTGAAACAAAAACATGAAACTCAAGTTCTCCAACAGGAAGGGATATCACGGCTCACCTCGCGATTCATTTGAAGGGCTTCTCACAGATTTCGCCAACATGATTACCCCTACAATCGCCGCTAATATTAAAAAACCGGTGGCCTGAAATGGAAGCATATATGTGCTTACAAAATTATATGAAATTGCTTTTGCCGAAAGCGCAGTCAAATTACTTTCCTGAAGCCCCGGCTCAAAGAGTCCGGGAACAGCCAAAAGAGCGACAACAACAACAAACATCGCCGTTGCAGCAAAAGCTAGTAACGCAACACCCTTTTGCCCAGGAATAGCCACACGCGATGGCTTTAGATCCAAAAGCATGACAATAAAAACAAACAAAACTGCTATGGCTCCTGCATAGATAAGTACTTGAACAACACCGGCAAAGTAGGCTCCTTTTGCAAAATATAAAAAGGCAGTTAAAAAGAGTGTCGCCATCAGGGACAATGCAGAACTCACTGCGCTTTTAGAATGCACAACCCCAATAGCAGCGGCCAAGGCCAATATGCCCACAACCACCTGGAACAAATTAACTTGTCCCATTACAACTATACCCTCGCTCATCAATAAGCTCCTTTTTGTAGGAAGCTAAAGATCATGGTCCCAATTAAATTTATAGTTGCCAACGGTAGTAGCACTTTCCAGCCAAGACCAACTAGTTGGTCATATCGAAACCTTGGAAGAGTCCAACGAACCCAAACAAAGACAAACATGAAAAAGAATACTTTTGCAGCAAAGCTTACAGCAGATAAAGCAGACGCAACCCAAGTTGCTTGGTCGCCGTAAAGGCCTAAACCTTCGACGAAAGAAACCAGCTGGTCTGGTGAAACAAAGGGAATGTTGTATCCACCCAAAAACACTGTAGCCATAAGTGCAGAGGCTAAATACATCGCTGCATACTCACCCAGAAAAAACAGGCCAAACTTAAGCCCTGAATATTCTGTATGATAACCAGCCACAAGCTCTGTCTCTCCTTCTGGCAAATCGAAGGGAAGGCGATTGCATTCTGCAAAAACTGAAACCCACATGATAAGAAAAACCAAAGGCTGCATAAAAAAGCCCCAAAAGGCCAATCTAGACCCAGCCCCTTGTAACGTTACTATTTCACTCAAGTTTAGTGTGCCGTAGCTAACAACCAAGGAAACCAAACAAAGTCCGATAGCAACTTCATAGCTAATCATTTGAGAGCCCGCACGAAGCGCCCCCATTAATGAAAATTTGTTATTAGAGGCCCATCCCGCAATCAACACCGCGAAAACGTGAAGGCTTGTTATTGCCAAAAGGAAAAGAAAGCTCAAATCGCTTTTCACGATCTGAACTGCAAAAGACTCTCCGTTAATTGTAAATGGTTGAGCTATGGGAATCATAGAAAAGCCAACGATTGGAGGTAGAATAGCTAAAACTGGTGCAAAGATAAAAAGAAATTTACTAGCGCGAGCGGGTTGGTTTTCTTCTTTAAAAACCATCTTAATGGCATCCGCCATAGGCTGAAGAAGTCCGAAAGGCCCAACTCGATTCGGGCCTGTTCGCCTCTGCAACCAAGCAGAGCCTCTTCGCTCGACCATTAGGATAACAGGGACCCCGGTCAATACGGCAACTCCAACTAGAGGAACTAAAAACAAAGACCACAAAAGAGGGGTCATTTTTGAGTTTGCCTTTCTCTAACCAAAGACATCAAAGCGGCCATTTGACCTGAAATCTTTGGTAGCGCCGGTTGAACTTCGTCATCAGGCTTCGCGATTGCCTCAAACTCAGGCCGAAATTTTTCAAGCATAGAAACAACAGGCATCGCACAAGCGTCTGATAAAACACAAATGGTCTTACCAGCCATGTTGTTGCAGGCAGATTTAATCTTGTCGATGTCTGAAAAACTGCCTTGACCCATCGTCAATCGCTTCAACATCTTAGAAACCCATTTGGTTCCCTCTCGGCAAGGAACGCATTGTCCGCAGGACTCATGCGCATAAAAACGTGCCGTTCTCATTGCCATCTCGGGAATGCTACGTGAATCATCTATAACAATGACCGCACCACTTCCCATCATTGTTTTTTTTGCGGCCAAAGAATCAAAGTCCATAGGAGTATCAAACTCATCTGCCCTCAATAAAGGTGAAGAACTTCCACCAGGGTAACAAGCCTTAAACTTTCGACCTTCTAGAGGGCCTCCACAAATGTCGTTTAAAAGTGAGTTTAAAGGAAGTCCAAGTGGGATCTCATAAAAACCTGGGCGCTTCACATCACCGGACACACATAATAATTTAGTGCCCGCCCCTCGAGGAGTTCCATTCCCCAATTTTACAAACCACTCTGGGCCGTTATTCAAAATTCCAGGCACATGAGCCAAGGTCTCAACATTGTTTACAATCGTTGGTCCACCAAACAAGCCGCTAATCGCAGGAAATGGTGGCTTTAATCGAGGTTGTCCACGATCACCTTCAAGCGATTCGATCAAACCGGTTTCCTCACCACAAATATAAGCACCTGCACCAGGGTGAACTGTAATGTCCAAGCTTCTCGAGCTTCCAAAAATATTCTCGCCCAAGTATCCAGCCTTGTAAGCCTCTTCTATGGCTTGCTCTAATCTTTCACGAGCTAATCGCAATTCATAACGAACATAAATATACGCTGTTTTAGAGCCAATCGCAGAAGCCGCACAAATCATGCCTTCAATAAGGCGATGAGGAAGGTGCTCCATAATTTGTCGATCTTTAAAAGTGCCTGGCTCGCCTTCGTCGGCGTTGCAAACTAAATAAACAGGCTTGGTTGGGTTCTTTGGAATAAAGCTCCACTTTACTCCGGCAGGAAATCCAGCGCCACCCAAACCACGCAATCCAGCGTCTTTCACGGTTGTGATCAGGGAGTCTGGCTCAGCTTTAACAGCACCTCGCGCAGCTTTGTAGCCACCCAATTTTTTTTCAAAAACATCAAGCGTCCAAGACTTAGGCTCTCCGTATCCAGCAATAACAACTCGGTTCTCTAGGGGATGCGCTTCGTAAATTCGCTGACTCACGCAACACTCCCCTCTTGAATCCTGTCTTCATAAGAAGCACATGCCCATTTACCAGCGCGCAAAGCTTCTACAATCTTCTGCAGCTTTTCTAGATTGAGCTCTTCAAAATAATCCCAGTTGTTGGCTTGAATCACGGGGGCAGTCCCGCAACTCGCCAAACACTCAACTCGCTCTACACGAAACACTCCGTCTTTAGAGTTTCCAGAATCATCGAGCTCCATGTTTTTTTCCATCCACTCTAAAAGTTGGTCACTCCCCTTCAAGTAGCAAGTCAAATTATGGCAAACCTGAAGAACATATTTTCCACCCGCTTCAAAACGAAACAGACTATAAAAGGAGGCCACTTCTTTAACGCGAGCAGGGCTTATATTCATTTTCTCAGCGACATGCTCCATCGCATCCAAGGACAGATACCCCACTTCATTTTGAACGAAGTGAAGCAATGGAATTAAAACCGCATCTTGAACAGGATATCGAGACTTTAACCATTCAAACTTCTTTTCGAGAGCAGGGGAAAACTTGTAACTCATTTTAAATCTCCCTCGGCTTGAACAACTGTAGAGCCAAAAGGGTCAAAGACAGGTTCGTCCTGACTGCTAACTTCAAACTCCTGCCGATAGTCGACAACAAAATCCTTTCTTAAAGGATGCCCCTTAAAAGACGGGGGCAAAAGCATTCTTCTTAAATCAGGATGACCTGTAAAAATAATCCCATACATATCGTAAGCTTCTCGCTCCAGCCAGGAAGCACCCTTCCATAACTGGTAAACCGAAGGAAGCTCGGGCTTGGTATCATTTTCAACTCGAGCCACCACGCGCATGCGTTTAGCAGTATCCATAGAGATCAACTCGTAAAAAACATTAAAGCGTGGAGAACTTGGATGATCATCGTAAGCGCTTAAGTCTGCCAAATGAACAAACGCACTCTGTTCTAAGCCTCGAAGGTATGCAAGGAACTGTATAATTCCCCTTGAGTCGACATACACTTCCCATTCTCCAGAAGAGCTCTCTCTTGCCTCTAAAATTTTAAATTTGCCTTCTGCATCAACAAGCCAAGCAGGTTTCGAGCTCATGATTTCTCCCATTCAAGCGCGCCAGAACGATATTCAAACCATAAGCTCAAAACAAAGTAGAATAAAAAGAATCCCGTGAGGCCCATTGTAATCCAACCAAGCGCAATCATTTCATCCCAGGCAATAGCAAGGGGTAAAAGAAAGGCTACTTCTAAATCAAACAAAAGAAACAAAATCGCGATCAAGTAATATTTAACGCTGACTTTATCACGAGCGTTTCCAGACACCGTCACACCACACTCGTAGGGCTGAATTTTTACACCCTCAAGATTGCGAGGGCCAAGAAATCTTCCAACAAACAGTGCGCCGCCAGCTACCAAAGAAGCAAAGCCCAGCATGGCTAACAATGGCAATAAAGTTTCGGCGCCGGTCATCCATACTCCTTAAATCTACATTCCAACAAAAAAGTTCAATGCGTTCTTAGCCACCTTCATAACCGGCTCCCAGTAAATTCCAAGAACCAAGTTTGGCAAGGCAAGCAATACAATGAAGGCCAAAGATACTCTAGAGTCAAAACTCGTCTTACCCTCAGGCATAGCGACCTCGGCTTCATCTAAATACATGGCTCGAATTATCTTCACATAATAGAAAAGCGAGATCACGGAATTAAGCGCTGCAATCAAAGCAAAGCCATACATTTCACGCGCCAAAACCGCCGAGAACAAATACACTTTTCCTATAAAGCCCGCAAAGGGAGGAAGCCCCACCAAGGAAAACAAAAAGATGGCCATACAAGCTGCGTGAATGGGCTTTCTTGAGCCCAGCCCACGAAACTCGCTTATGCCGTCTCCGCCAAAGCAATCTTCGACCTTAGAGGTAACCCAAAAAGCTCCAAAATTCATGAAACAATAGACAACCAGATAGAAAATGATCGCCGTAAGCCCTTCAAAACTTTGAGTCGTCGCCCCCATCAAGATGTAACCCGCGTGAGCGATGCTTGAGTAAGCTAAAATTCTTTTGACTGAAAACTGACCTAAAGCAGCCAGGTTCCCCATGAACATAGTGAAGACAGACGAAATCATTAAAAGTTTAGTCCAGGCAACTGGGCCAACGGTATAAAACGATATAGCGGAAGCACTGCCCATTTGAGCAACTGCTGCAGCTCCCTCTTGGACCGGCAAACTAAAGCCAGTAATGAAAAACCTCATTAGCAACGCAAATCCAGCGGCCTTAGGAGCCACTGAAAATAGTGCGGTTACTGGGGTTGGAGCACCTTCATAAACATCCGGAGTCCACATGTGCATGGGCGCGGCTGAAACTTTATATCCAATTCCAGCAAACATTAGGATGACTCCTGCCCAAAGAACGTTTGGCAAATCAGAAGTGGCTGTGGAAGAGAAAAACTCTCTTAAAGAGATCAAGTCCATGTGGCCGGTGGCCCCATAAACTAAGCTCATTCCAAAAACCATAAGAGCTGAAGCCATAGCACCATAAACCACGTATTTCATAGAGGCTTCCACGGAAGCCGTTCTTTCTCTTCGAAATCCCGCCAACGTAAAGCTCAAAATAGAAACCGTTTCAATCGACAAATACAGCATCAAGAAGTGATTTGATACACCCATGAACATAAGCCCTGTGCAAAGAGCCAACAAAATGGAAAAATACTCGGGACGTCGATCAGCATATATCTCTTTTGATTCCATGCTCAAAAGAACACCAAACAAAACAACTATCACCGAAAAAATGGCAAAGAACAGTCCTAGCGAATCAAATACGATCAATCCGTTAAATGCGTCTTGAGCGGGATGCCCAACCATCGTGGCAAGTAAAACACCAGCTCCGAGCAATGTCACTATTGAAGAAACAACCGCAAACATCTTGTTTCGAATCCAAAGCCCGCCAACAAGAACAATGATCGCCCCCAAACAAAGCAACATATGGGGGCTAACAAGAAACAGTGATCTCATATCAATTGAGCGTCTCCACTAAGAAGTTTAAAGAAGTCTTCATTAAAGTAATAAAAGGACTTGGATAAACACCAATCCAAACACACAACAAAGCCAATGGAGCCAACACGGCCCATTCATTAGCCCTCATTGGTGCCAAGCCTTCCGCTGGAACCAATTGCCCTGTGGTCATGTCTTTTTCTTTTGTTGTCCATGGTCCCAAGAAAACTCGTTGAACCATCCACAACAAATATGCGGCGGTTAAAACAATTCCCAATGCCGCAATAATTGTCTCAGTTCTATAGACCGGGAATGCCCCTAGAAAAACCAATGCCTCAGAGACAAATCCATTTAAAGTAGGAAGCCCAAGACTGGCAAAGACAGCCAAGGTCCAAACGGCCGTGATAACGGGCGCTCTTTGAGCAATTCCGCCAAAACCTAGTTCACCATTGTGCTCAATGTAACGATGATGAAGACGATCGTATAAAACCCCCACTAACATAAACATCATTGCAGAAGACAGCCCGTGATTGAACATTTGTAGAACCGCGCCCTGCATCCCTTCAGGCGTAAAAACGGCCATTCCTAAGATGCAATAACCCATGTGGCTCACCGAAGAGTAGGCAACCAGTTTTTTCAAATCGGTTTGGGCCATCGCACAGAAGGCCCCGTAGATAATATTTATAATACCTAAAACAACTAAGATGTATGAAAAAGCTTGAGTGGCTTGTGGAAAGAGTTGGTAGTTAACTCTCAAAAACCCATACACCCCCATCTTTAATAAAACACCGGCTAGAATAACAGAAACCGCGGTGGGAGCTTGAACGTGAGCCCAAGGAAGCCAAGTGTGAAAGGGAAAGATTGGCACCTTCACGGCGAATCCAAAAAAGAGTAGCCACCAAACCGTTTTATCAAATGGTAGATCAGTTCCAAAGATATGAACCGTATAACCAGACCAGTCCTGGCTAGCTAAACTAATAAGATTAAAAGTCGCTAAGTGATTGCCAGAAGGATCTCGGCTGTAAAAATACAGAGCGAGCATTCCGACAAGCATCAAGACCGAGCCAAAAAGCGTGTAGAGAAAAAATTTAATAGCAGCGTATTCTTTTTTCTCTCCACCCCAAATTCCGACAAGAAAATACATAGGAAGAAGCATTAGCTCCCAGAAAACATAGAACAAGAAGAAATCTAAGGCGCAAAAAACACCCAACATTCCCACATGCAAAAGAAGAAACATCATAAAATAGCCTTTTACAAATTTCTTCACATTCCAGCTGGCAAACATACACAAAAAGCTGAGCATTGTGCCCAAAAGAATCATCAAGATGCTTATCCCGTCGACTCCAAGATGATATTCAACGTTTATGCTTGGTATCCAAATAGCTTGCTCAATAAATTGGGCTTCACTGAGTCCAGAATCAAACTGACCAAGTAAGTTTAAAGCCAAAACGAAGGGAACCAGGGTAACCGCTACCGATATCCACTTAATTAAGTTCTCCTGCTTTGAGGGCACAAAAAGTAGCCCAAAAAAACCAAGCAACGGGAAAAAAATAATCCAACTAAGAATATGTTCAGTCATTTCTCAAAGTACCCCTATCAATAGATAAATTGTGAGAAGAGCCACCGCGGCCACCATCAAATACCTTTGAATCTTTCCATTTTGTAATGTTCTTAAGGAGGCGCCCAAATACTGAGGAACGCTTCCACCTACACCATCTACCAACACTTCATCTATTACAGTGTCATCAAATTTGCCGATGAACGTTTTCACTACGGCATTCACGTCTTTCCAGCCATCAACCAAAATTCGATCAATGATCAGATCGTCAAAACGAGCCATCAACCTTGAGAAAGGAAGAAACACTCTTTTTATAAAGACATCTTTATAGAGCCAATCGAAATAATAAAGATTATCGATAGCCTTATGAACAAAATTTGGCCAAAGCTTTGCAAGCTTTTCAGCCGGAATAGTTTTGGACTTATACACAAGCCAGCTGAAAACAATCCCCAGAGTTGCTAGAACCACAGAAGCGATCATGCCAGGAAGATGCGCCTGGTGAAGCAAATGCTCGAAGTGCTCATCAACCTTAACCACTGGAGCTTTGATCAACTTAACAAACCATTCGTTTCCACCACCAAGAACAAAGTCTCCGTGCCCCAAAAGGCCGCCCGTGACAGATCCCGAGAATAAAACAGACAAAGAAAGTCCAGCCAAAACAACCAACGGTAGCCACATATTCCACGGAACTTCATGGGCATGTTCAACATGTTTTTTATCTCCAGCCTCGCCGAAGAAGGTCATAAACATCAAGCGGAACATATAAAAGGCAGTCAAGCCGGCCGTTAAAAAGCCAGCAATCGGAAGAAACATATGCTCTGGATGTTCGAAACCACCGTAAGCAAGCGCACTCACCAAAATAGCGTCCTTAGAAACAAAGCCACTAAAGAGCGGAACTCCAGAGATGGCCAGCGTTGCTACAAGCATCGCCTTGTAGGTAATAGGCAATCTTTTTCTCAAATCGCCCATTTTGCGCATATCTTGTTCGTGATGCATGGCATAGATCACAGCTCCAGAAGCCATAAACAAACAAGCCTTAAAAATTGCATGCGTAATCAAGTGCATGAAAGAAGCGGTATACGCGCCCACTCCGACGGCCAAAACCATGTACCCCAACTGAGAAAGAGTGGAGTAAGCCAACACTTTTTTAATATCAAACTGCTTTATGGCCAATATAGCGGCAAACAAAGAAGTGAAAGCGCCCACATAAGCAATTAAAGGAAGAACTCCACCAAGCTCAAGCAAGGGGAAGGTTCTAATGATCAAATAAACACCGGCAGCCACCATCGTTGCAGCATGAATCAACGCAGAAACGGGAGTTGGTCCTTCCATCGCATCAGGAAGCCAAACTTGAAGTGGGAACTGAGCAGACTTTCCAACCGTTCCACAAAAAATAAGGAAACCAATAAAGGTTGCTGTCGCAAAACCTAAGGTTTCTCCACCGAAGGCTCCTTGTTCGATTGCCGCATAAATATCATCAAAGCGGAATGATCCAATTTGAGTGAACAGCGCAAGCATACCAATGAATAAGAGAGTGTCTCCAATTCGAGTGGTCATAAAGGCTTTAATAGAAGCATTTGCAGCTGAGGGCTTGTGTCGATAAAAGCCGATCAACAAGTAGGAACAAAGTCCCATGACTTCCCAAAACATAAAGAGCGTAAACAAGTTGTCAGAAATAACCAGAGCCAACATGGCTGAGGTGAACAAAGACAAAAAGGCAAAAAAAGAAGCGTATCTATATCCGTCCGACTCTTTTCCATCATAATCGCGCATGTAACCGGTTGAGAACAAATGAATCAAAGTGGCGCAGAGGGTTACCATGAAAAGCATCACGGCGGCCAAATTATCCAAACGAACACCTAGCTCTAATTTAAAAGGGTGAGCTGCTGTTCCAGAGTCCAGCCATGTCCAATGAGCCGTAACAACCCAATTTGGATCAAAATTGCTCCACATATTAGCAAAAATAATTGAGGCACATATAAAAGAGACAAAAATCGCAGAAACACTAACCCAGTCACCCATTCTAGGGAGTCTTTTTCCAACAAACGCCTGGATCAAATAAGCCACCAAGGGAAACGCCGGAATCAAAAGGGCAAGTGTTATCAAAGAGTCGTTAGCCATCATCCTCGCAGCTCCATAACTTGATCTGGATCAATGTTTTTCTTAGCGCCAAACACACGCAACACGATTGCCAAGGCAACCGCGGCCTCAATTGCAGCCAAGACTATTATAAAGAGACTAAAGATCTGTCCATCTAACCATGGTGAGCTTTGAGCAGAGTCAGCCTTGAGGGCATAAAAAGCAACGAAGTTAATAGCAGCGGCGTTAAGAACCAGCTCAACACCCATAAAAACTCCGACTGCGTTTCTTCGGGTTAAAATAGTAAATAACCCAAAAACAAAGAACACAGTCGACATTGCCAAATAAATTGTCAAATTATGAGCAATTCCCGCAAACATAACTATGAATTACCCCCATCTTGATCCTTTTTGAGAATATTTGGCCTGGCTACAACAATGGCGCCAATAAGACCGAACAAAAGAACAATCGCAACATATTCAAAAATCAAAGCATAGGGCCCAGTTAAAGCCTGACCAATACGAATTGTTGTGTTTTCGTAATTTGGTATACGCAATTCACCCCAATTTGTGGAAACAAGTAACTTAAACATTCCCAACATGAGAGCGATCGATAAAATGGTTGGTAAAAACATCTTCTTTACCCCATCCAAGAAACGTCTTTTATAGATACTCTCCGACATCATCACCGCAAATAAGATCACAACAATAACGCCGCCAACATAAATGATCAGCTGAGCAGCCGCCAAGAAGTCAGCACCTAGCGAAGCATATACACCAGCCACCGCAAGCAACGACCCAATCAAGGCAACAGCCGCATAAAGAATGTTTGGATGAAGCGCCACGACAGCCGAACAAACAACGCCACCTAAAAAGCAAAATACAACAAAAAAATCTAGAAAACTCATCCAGCACCCATCATTCCGCTGATCAGCTCAATCATACTTTGTCCTTTAAATATCCAAACCCACAGAGAAGCTCCGACCAAATTAAAGAAGGCTATTGGAATTAGGTATTTCCAACAAAGATCCATTAGCTGATCCACTCGCAATCGCGGAAGCGTCCAACGCAACCACATCACCACAAAAACAATGACCGAAGCTTTGCCTAGAAAGATCAAGATCATAAACAACGTTTGAATAAGAGGATCAAGACTTTTACCAGCAAGAGACCAGCCCAAATGAATGTTTTCTATGTTTACGAAAGGGAGATGCCAACCGCCCAAGAAAATAGCCGCGGCAACACACGCGAACATAATTACATCTGCAAATTCAGCCAAAGCATATAAACCAAAACGCATTCCACTAAACTCAGTATTAAACCCAGAAACAAGTTCTGACTCGGCTTCAGGCAAATCAAAAGGCGTTCTATTACATTCCGCCAAGGCGGCTACAAAATAGACAAAGAAGTTTAGAAACAAAAACGGGTTATGGAAAATGTACCAAAAACTACCCGAACCCAGCCAAGCTTGGCCGTCGACAATTTTGATCATGCTCATCTGCCCAGAAACAACAACCACACTTAATAGAGCGATCCCAAGCGGAATTTCATAAGAGACAATCTGTGCAGCTCCACGCATTCCACCCAACAAAGACCATTTATTTTCTGACGACCATGCACCCAACAAAATCCCCAGAGAAACCAAGGAGGCGAGCGCCATGACATAAAAAATTCCAATATCTAAGTCGGCACCGATAACGTATTTCGAAAAAGGAATAGCAGCAAAAGCGCCCAAGGCTCCGGCAGTCACTAAGCCCGGAGCAAGGTTGTAGATAAACATGTCTGCATTTTTAGTTGCAGTATCTTCCTTAAGAAACATTTTGATTCCATCAGCAAAGAATTGAAGTATCCCGAAAGGGCCTACCCGGTTGGGGCCAATTCTCTCTTGAAAGTCGGCCGCAACCTTTCTTTCAATATAAGTACAAATCCCACCAATAGGCATT
The DNA here is from genome assembly GCA_009991595.1 of bacterium. Lineage (GTDB taxonomy): Bacteria > Bdellovibrionota > UBA2428 > UBA2428 > UBA2428 > JAACVK01. The sequence goes on from JAACVK010000022.1 coordinate 51,141, forward strand.
GCGAACCCAAGAATCACAATCACCGCAGCGGCAATTGAAAAAACGAAAAAGGGCACGTTTGGAGGTATAAAATCGTTCAGACCACTTAAAAACTCGGCAAGGCTCACTTCTTTAGGAATCCTTTACATTTTCAAATCGATGTTTAAAGGCCGCATCTTCTCTCAAAGCCTGCTTTCTTTCAATTGCATCTCTCACCCAATCTATATCTCCTTTTTTCCACTCGTAGATAAGACCGACCAAAAGAACAAACAAAAAGCCAAAGGCCAATAAAAATATTGGCAATGCTCCACCGTTAATTGCAGCTTCTCTAAAAAGCCTCATTATCGGAAAAAGCAATGCAACTTCAACATCAAAAACGAGAAAGACAATCGCAACCAAGTAAAAGCGATTGTTGAACATTACAAACGCTGAGCCAACAGGGTCTTCTCCACATTCATAGGTGGCTAGCTTTCCCGAATAGGGATAACTAGGCCTTAGAAATTTTGATACAAACAAAATTCCCACAGGCAAAACTGCAGCTAAAACAATAAAAGATAAGGCGTTTGCAAACTCTTGGAGCATGTTATCGACTATTTTTATCACAGACTGATAAGGTGACAACCAACTGACATGAAAGAAATAATTGGAATCATTGGTGCAGGAGCTTTTGGGTCAGCCCTAGGGCACGCTTTTGCTGCGGCGGGTCGCAATGTTTGTTTTTGGGCTCGCTCAAATGAGCTTGTCGCTGAGATCAATAATCACAGTAGAAACACCCAATATATGGGAGAGGCCCGCTTCAAAGGCACTCCCCCAGAAGCAACTATCAATCTTGAAGAACTAGTGCGCAAATCGAGCACCCTTGTCTACTGCTGCCCAAGCTCTTGTCTGAATGAAATACTCGACCAACTTAAGCTTCTACCGGACTTTGCCAACAAGGATTTTGTAAATACAGCTAAGGGATTGGACTTAAAGCACCTTTGCCTATTTGATCAGCGCGTCAAAACAAGGCTTGGAACACACTTTTGGAAGCATCATTTTTCCATGCTATCCGGGCCAGGATTTGCCAAAGAAATCATCGCAGGTCACCCCACATGCCTAACCCTTGCGGCAAAAAAAAGAAGCACTATAAAGAGGCTCCAAGAAGTACTTGGAACCCGCTTTTTTAGAGTTTACGGAACAACGGATTTAACAGGTGTTCAGCTCGGCGGAGCAGCAAAAAATGTCGTTGCAATAGCCGCCGGAATTGTTGAAGGACTCGGCTTGGGAATGAACACCAAGGCTGCCATCATCAATCTAGGGCTTGGAGAAATGACGCGGCTCGGGGGAAAACTTGGAGCCAAGGCCCTTACTTTTCGAGGTTTCTCTGGAATGGGCGACCTCGTTTTGACCTGCACCGGTCCACAATCCAGAAACCGCCTGTTTGGATACCACCTAGGCCAAGGCCTTTCGCCGCAAAAAGCAATTGAAGCAATTGCCTCAACTATTGAAGGAATTCCGACGGCCAAAGCGATCCATGAACTTGCTCTCTCTAAAAAAATTGATCTTCCCATTTGCGCTGAGGTTTTTAAAATTGTTCACCAAGGAAAAGATCTAGCAACTGGAATTGACGAACTTCTTTCAAGACCACAATTAGATGAGTGGCGGTAAGCTAAACCTTGAAAGCGTTAAAAGGCCTTATAAATACCTCTGCCACTAGCTGGAGATTGTTTGAAAACTTCAGTCCAGGCATCAACCTCGTAGTCGTTCCCAATCTTTCTTGGGCTTATGACATTCAAGATAATTTAAACTCCTTTGCCGTTGAGCTTCCGTGCTTCGTTTTTCCTGAAATGGAAACCGATTTATTAAGAAATAGAGGAGTAAGTGAAAGGCGTCGGATTGAACGCATCAGCTTTTTTTCTGGCATCAAACTTAAAACCCCAGGGGTCTATATTCTTTGTGCTGAGGCTCTTTGTCAAAAAACTCCCAGTCTTCCATTTTGGGATAAGTGTTCTCATTTTTTAAAAATAAACGACACGTTAAGCTGCACTGATCTTGCCGCAAAACTTCTTAACCTTGGATATGAGAACACCGAGCTTGTTGAGAAGCCCTTTCAATATGCAATGCGGGGCTCAATAATCGACGTTTTCACGCCATTAAACGAAAGACCTATGCGAATAGAGCTTTTTGGTGATGAAGTTGAATCCATACATAGTTTCTTCCCAGATTCGCAACGTCGAGACTCTGTAGCTGAAAGCCTTTTCATCCCACCCGCAAGAGAATTCATTTTTCCTGTAGACGACGCCAAACGAACATTAGTTAAAAGCCAAATCAGAGGAATCGTTGACGAAGAGGCATGGGAAAGGTCGAGTAGAAATGAACTGCTAGAAAGAATTGAGCTTCGATCTTTTTTCCCATCTATTGACTACTGGTCGTCTATTATATCTAAAGAGTTTTTTAACGAGGACCCCTGGGAAATTATTTTCGCTCAAGCTAACTCCATACACCTCTGCGAGCCCCCTCAATCCTTCGTGGCCACTCAAAAGGCAAAAAACCTACAAACAAGAGACTTTGAGACAGCTTACATTGAAGGAGAATGGATACCACCCAAGGCTTTCTTCTTTTTAGAAGATGAGTCTCTAAATATTCTAGAAGAATCTAAAGACCTACTAACGTTCACTTACGAAAAGCATCTTGACGGAGGGCTTGGTCAAATCTCCACAATGGATTCGCTGATTTCGAAACTAGCCAACTCTCGATCTGACTCAAATGAAAACCCACTAAAAAACGTAGCAGAAATACTTAAGGCCGAGAGCAATGGTAGGTTTTTTATATTTCTCTCTACCTCTTCTGATTACGAGAGACTCAAGTTTTTACTTGGGCATTACGGCCTTGAACTAAATCTTTTCTCATCCCTTAAAGAAGCTATAAGCTCTGAAAAGCGATTCTCTTGCTTACTTGGAACTATGGCCGCCCCATTTCGCGATGAATCTACTTCTTTTAACTTTCTAAATGACGAGCAAATACTTGGAACCAAAAAGAAGCACTTAGCCTCGAGACAAATTAGCTCAGCAAAAAGAATTAGCGAGATAAACACAAACACGTCTTTCCTCGGACTTAAGGCAGGCTCGCATGTCGTTCACAAAGACCACGGGATTGCAAAATATCTTGGTCTAAAGACAATGAGCCTCAATGGTGTGGTTTCAGAATTTATCGAGCTGGAATACTCGGACGGAAAAGTTTTTCTGCCCGTCATAAGACTCTCTCTTATTCAAAAATACGCAGGCGGTGAGAAGGTAAATCTAGACCGTCTCAGTACGAGAAGCTGGGAACAGAAAAAGAAGAAAGCCAAGAAGGAACTTCGCTCGATTGCGGGAGAGCTACTCGACCTTTATGCAAAGAGAAAATTAGCAAAAGCTCCTATAATAGACGCCGACAAACAGAAAATAGAAACCTTTGCAGCAAGCTTTCCCTTCACAGAGACTCAAGATCAACTTCAAGCCATTGAAGAATCCATTAAAGATCTTAAGGGACCCTCCCCAATGGATAGACTTATCTGTGGGGATGTTGGATATGGTAAAACTGAAGTTGCAATAAGAGCTACCTTTTCAGCAATCAGCGCAGGTTTTCAAGCCTGTGTTCTCGTACCCACAACCCTTCTTGCAGCACAACATTACAAGAGCTTTGCCGACAGGTTGGGTTCCTTTGGTTTTAAAGTGGCTCTTCTCTCTCGATTTACAAGCAAAGAGGATTCTAAAAAAGCCCGAGAAGGTCTCGAAAATGGTTCTTTGAATGTAATTATCGGAACTCATAGAGTGCTCTCTAGCGACATCAAATTTAAAAGGCTCGGTTTACTAGTCGTCGATGAAGAGCAACGCTTTGGCGTTACCCACAAAGAAAAAGTTAAACGTCTAAAAGCCAATGTTCACGTGCTTACAATGACGGCAACTCCAATCCCTCGAACAATGAACATGGCTATGTCGGGAATTCGAGACATGTCTATAATTGCAACGCCACCTCAAAGCAGACTTAGTGTGCGCACCCACGTTGCGCGTAAAAAGAAAGCCCTTATCGTAGATGCCGTTACGCGAGAAATTAGCCGCGATGGGCAAGTTTTCTTTGTCCATAATCGCGTTAAAGACATTGAAAAAGTCTACAATGAGCTTAAGGAATTGTTTCCGAAGTACACAATTACTTATGTGCACGGGCAAATGAACGAGAAACAATTAGAAGAAAGAATGTTAGCCTTCTACGAAGGAAAAACACAAATTCTCATCACCACATCAATCATTGAATCGGGTTTAGATGTTCCCAATGCAAACACCTTGATTATAGATAGAGCCGACATGTTCGGCTTAGCACAGCTTTATCAAATGAGAGGGCGCGTGGGTCGTTCAGACAAAAGAGCTTTTGCATATTTACTCATTCCTGAACAAGCGCGCATCACAAGAGATGCAGAAGAGCGACTTTCTGTTCTAGAGTCTTATCAAGAACTAGGCTCAGGTTTTCATATCGCCTCTCACGACCTTGACCTTCGAGGCTCGGGTGACCTACTCGGCAGAAGCCAAAGTGGACAAATGTCAGCTCTAGGTTTTGAAACCTTTAATGAAATCCTTCAAGAATGCGTTTCTGAAGTAAAGGGTGAACACCTTGACGAAAGCATTGACCCCGAAATCAACATCCCCATCGATATGACTATTCCAGAGGATTACATACACGAGGTGAATTTAAGACTCTTGTTTTATAGACGGCTTTCATCCGTGAGAAGTGAGTCCGAAGTTCACGAGATAGAACAAGAGATTGAAGACCGGTTTGGCTCTGCGCCCGAAAGCGTGAAGAACTTATTGATTGCAATGGAGCTCAAATGTGTTTTGAGACGTCTTATGGTAAGAACACTCAGCAGTGGTAAGTCGGGGCTTTTACTCAGCTTCGACTCAAGCACTCCTGTAAAACCAATTAAATTGGTAGAGCAGATAAGAAAATTTCCAAAGCACTTTCACCTTTACCCAGATGGAAGGCTTGCGCTTTTAAATGTTGGAGCAGTGAGCGAGCCTAAAAAACTACTGCGCGGCGTTGAAGCTGCCCTCTCTCAAATTGAAAGCTGGTGTGAATAAATATGTCGTTTAGAATGGAAAGACCTGCTTAAGGAGGCCTCATGTTTAAAGTACGAAATCATTTTTTAATATTAACCGGAGCTTTGTGTAGTTTTTTAGCTCAAGCGCAAAAAAACAGTGATGTTTTGGCTCGTATTGGCAACAGAACCTTAACAGTAGGTGAGTTCAAGAATCGCTATGAACAGAATTCAAACTTAAGCCCCGGCGAGAAACCCTCTAAAGAAGAAGTATTAAACAACATTGTCTATTTTGAACTAGCTACGCAAGAAGCTCGCAAAATGCGACTCGACCAAGATCCTGGTGTGAAAGATCAAATCGACATTTTGCTCTATCAGGAACTCGTTCGCCGAAAAGTTCAGCCAGAAATTGATAAACTAAGAGTTTCTGAATCAGAGGTTCTTTCCTTTTACAAAGAAAGCCCTCTTGTTAGAACCAAGCACATCGTGCTCTTGACACGCCCAGACATGACCGAAAAAAGCCGCGCTGAGTTAAAAAAGACGGCCGAAGGACTTATGAAGCGAGCAAAAGAGAATCCTTCTAAATTCAGCGAATTAGCAAAAGAATACTCCGAAGGCCCTAGCGCTAAAACTGGTGGGGATGTTGATTGGGGCGCTCGCCATAAGCTGCTTGAAGAGTTCTATGAGGCAGCCCTAGCCCTTAAAAAGCCAGGTGAGATCTCTGATGTTGTCGAAACTCCCTACGGCTACCACATCATTCAGCTTCAAGGCATTCGAGAATATAAAGACATCGACAAAGTCTACAAAAACTTTGTGGTGCGATCGATCAAAGAAAAGCGGGGTAAATCCATTTACGATGCTTATTTTGAAGGCCTAAAGAACGCCAGCACCGTCAAGATTAACGAAAGCCTGCTTTAGGACTACAAGAGCGGGCTCAAATGGGCTATTTTCCTAAAGATGTCCGCTAAAAAGCTTATTTTTGCCCCACTATTCTTGTTCTTTTCATTCGGCCTTAGTGCCAAGACGCTAGATCGGATCGTTGCTATTGTAGGCAACTCTCCCGTTCTTTTGTCTGAAGCCCAAGACCTTGAAAATCTTTTTAAGAAAAACCCGAACATCGCTAATTTTTATGGTGTTGGTGGAAAAAAAATCACCCAAGACTTAATCGTCGAAATGCTTATCACCGAAGCAGTTGTTCGACATAGTTTAGAAGAGCTCAATGCCAGCATTCGAGAATCAGATATACAAAAACAAATTCAATCCATTGCGACTCAAAACAAACTCAGCGTGGATCAACTAAGGTCCAGCCTGAAGCGCGAAGGGATTGCCTTTGACTCCTACAGAAAAAATATTCGACTCCAACTTGAGAAAAAAGCTATTTTTGAAAGAGAGATTAGAAGCTCCACAACAAATGTGTCTGACGCCGAACTTCGCGCTGACTTTAATCGTCTGGCAAAAGCAGAGTGGAAATTACAGCTTTGGGCGCTCAAGAACTCCCCCAAAGTATCAAAAATAATGCAAGAAGAAGCTAACAACTTTTCTGGGAGAAAAAAGACCCTCGCTCAGCTTTCAAATGACTATGGCATTCAAGAACTCGGGTGGGTTAATGCGGACTCCTTAAACCCTAGCTTTCAAAAAGCTCTCAAAAACTCAAAGACAGGTGATGCCGTCGGCCCCATAGTCTTAAAGGATACTGCCCATGTTCTTTTTGTTGAAGGAATGCGGAAAGGAAACGAAGAACAATTCCAAGCTATGAAAGAAGAGCTTATTCGACGTAAGCAAGGTGCAGATTTAGACGATCTTTTTGGGTCTTGGCTTGAAAGAAGAAAAAAAGAAATCAGAGTGGTGGTGAATAAATGAGCATTTTTCGACAATACGACATTCGCGGCGTTGCTGACATTGACCTTAAAAGCGAAATCATTTGGTCTTTAGGGCGTGCTCTAGCCGAAAAGCTCACCGAATTAGGTGAAAAAGGTGTGTTTATCGGACAAGATGTTCGCGAGTCATCTCCTCGCCTAAGCCAAGCATTAATACTGGGACTCGAAGCTGGTGGAATCAAGACCCGAGCACTTACCCCTGGCCCAACCCCTATGCTTTATTTTCTTTGTCACAAAAACCCAAGTGATTTTGAAAGCTCTTCGGGGATAATGATCACCGGTAGCCACAACCCCGCCGAGTACAATGGCTTTAAAATGGTTTTAGCGGGAAAGACAATCTACGGCGATGAGATAACAGCCCTTGAAGCGCTCACTAAAAAATATCTTAGCTCTGCGCCAACTTCTTTTGATAAAAAATTAGAGCTTAGAGATCACGAAGATTTATACGTGAACTACCTGAAAGAAAACATTCGAAACCTCGAAGGCAGACTTCACGTAGTTGTTGATGCAGGAAATGGCGCCGCCGGACCTCTTGCCATCAAGTCTTACGAAGCCATCGGAGCTAAGGTTACTCCGCTCTTTTGCGATTTTGACTCCACTTTCCCAAACCACCATCCAGACCCCACCGTTGCCGAAAACTTAGCTCATTTGATATCAAAAGTTAAAGAGGTTGGAGCCGATCTTGGAATAGCTTACGACGGAGATGGCGATCGTATTGGAGCAGTGACTGCAACCGGCCAGGTTCTATACGGAGATCACCTTGTTCTGTATTTTGCTCGTGAAATTATTAAAGATTGTCCCCATCCAACAATCATTTCGGAGGTTAAAAGTAGCCAAGTTTTATTCAACGAGCTTCAGAGAATGGGTGCCAAACCTATTATTTGGAAAACCGGGCACAGTCTCATCAAAGCTAAACTCAAAGAGACTAAGGCAGAACTAGCTGGCGAAATGTCGGGACACATCTTTTTCTCACATAGATATTTTGGTTTCGATGACGCCATTTACTCAGGGGCTAGACTGCTTGAAGGAATTTTAAACAACACTCCAGAAACTCTCGACCAATTCCTTTCCACCCTCCCCGAGGTGATAAACACTCCTGAACTTCGAGTCGACTGTCCCGACGATAAAAAGTTTGGTGTAGTAGATGCCTTTATTAAGATTGCAAAAGAAAGGTATCCAAAAGATGTTTTAGACATCGACGGTGCTCGAATTAAGCTTTTCAACGGGTGGGGTCTCATGAGAGCCTCCAACACTCAGCCGGTGGTCGTAATGCGATTTGAAGCTGACTCAAAAGAAAACTTAAAGAAGGTCCGAGATACTTTTGCAGAAATCATTCATTCCATTGATGCGACGTTAGTGGTGCCAACGCTTTGATAGATAACGAAAACGACCCCATCAAAGTTAGAGGCGCCAAGGAACATAATTTAAAAAATGTTTCTATTGATATTCCTACTCAAAAGCTAGTCGTGATTACGGGTCCGTCTGGCTCAGGCAAATCAAGCCTTGCTTTTGATACGATATTTGCCGAAGGCCAACGTCGCTACATGGAAAGCCTCTCCGCCTACGCACGTCAGTTTTTGGATCAACTTAGCCGGCCTAACGTCGATATGGTTGACGGCTTATCGCCGGCGGTAGCAATTGAACAAAAAACTATTTCTAGTCACCCTCGATCAACAGTAGGAACGGTTACCGGGGTATATGATTTTTTACGGCTGCTTTATGCTCGCGTCGGAGAAGTAAAGGATCCTGATACAGGAGAAACCCTAACCGCCCATGATGATCAATCAATTTTTGATTACCTAAAAACACTGCCCGCTGGTGACAAGGTTCAACTCTATGGAAGTGTTGTCCGAGGAAAAAAGGGTGAGTTCTTAAGAGAATTCGAACAATGGCGTAGAGCCGGATTCACAAAGGTTCTCATCGATAAAGAAATGCGAAGTCTCCACGATCCAATTCTCCTCTCACGATACGCACTTCACGACATTGACCTACTAATCGACACAGTTGTCGCCGGAGCAGAAGATCTAGAAAAAAGAATGCCCGAAGCCTTCCGGCACATAGACAAACTCGCTGACGGCTGGCTTCGCTGCGTTCATATAAAGACTCAAGAGGAAAAATTCTTTTCTAGAAAAATTGCATCTTCAACTTCAGACAAAACTTTTCCTGAACTAGAGCCCAGACTATTTTCCTTCAACTCTCCCTACGGAATGTGCGAGAAATGTCGAGGCGTTGGATTTCTTGAGGTAGCCCATAAAAAGACTTCTCGAATTCAAAAGGGGAAGGGTCGCGACGACATCGAATTCTTAGATGATGAAGAGGAAAACTTTATCACTTGCACGACCTGCAATGGATCGAGATTACGAGAAGAAGCCGCTTGGGTCTTGTTCTGCGGAATGCCAATCTATGAACTAAGCGGTTTAACGGCCAATGACCTTAGCCTCCTCTTTAAGCAAAAACTTAAAACCGACGACAACCCTGTAACGAAACGTATCCTGGAGGAAGTGTTAACAAGACTTCACTTTTTAGATAACGTTGGAGTTGGTTATCTATCCCTAGACAGAAGAACCTCTACCATATCTGGAGGAGAAGCACAGAGAATTCGCCTTGCAACTCAATTAGGCTCTCAACTTAGCGGCGTTTTATATGTGTTAGACGAGCCAAGTATTGGCTTACATCCAAGAGATAATGGCAAACTTCTCGGTAGCTTGAAAAGACTGCGCGACTTGGGCAACACTGTCCTTGTTGTAGAGCATGACGAAGAGACAATGCTGGCTTCCGACTATTTAATCGACATTGGTCCCGGCGCTGGAATCCACGGCGGAGAAGTGATCACGAAGGGAATTCCTTCTGAGTTTATTAAGGACAAAGACTCTAAAACCGCCGCTTATCTTCGCGGAGAAAAGCTTGTCACAGAAGACAGAGAGTGTCGCACCGGAAATGGAAATTTCATTGAGATTTCAGGCTGTAGAGGAAACAATCTTAAAAATGTTTCGCTGAGAGTTCCACTGGGTACTTTTTGTGTTTTTACAGGCGTTAGTGGGTCAGGAAAATCTTCTCTAGTTAGAGACACGCTTGAAGCAGCTATCGTACAAAAATTCTATCGTTCTGTTCGTGATCCTCTTCCATTTGATAAACTAAGTGGCCTTCAATCAATTGATAAGATTGTTCACGTAAATCAAAAACCCATCGGAAGACTTCCTAGAAGTAATCCCTCTACATATACCGGACTTTTTAGTTTGTTAAGAGACGTCTTTGCCGACACCCCTGACTCCAAAATCAGGGGCTATAAAGCCGGAACCTTTTCGTTTAATGTGAAAGGCGGCCGTTGTGATGGATGCGAAGGGGCTGGAAAAAAGAAACTAGAGATGCATTTTCTTCCCGATGTTTTCGTCGACTGCGAAGTTTGTAATGGGACTCGGTATCGAAGAGAAGTTCTTGAGGTTAGATACCTTGGAAAGAGCATTGCCGATGTTCTCTCCATGAGCGTAGAGGAAGCTTACGAACACTTTAAAAAGAATCCAAAAATAGAGGCTAAACTCAGTACACTTTTAAACGTTGGCTTGGGATACATAAAGCTAGGACAGCCTTCCCACACTCTCTCCGGCGGTGAAGCCCAGCGAATAAAACTTGCCAAAGAACTTTCAAAAAGAAGCACCGGAAAAACTCTCTATGTTTTAGATGAACCAACAACTGGACTTCATTTTGAAGACATTAAGAAGCTTCTTCACGTGGTTCAAACCCTCACCGACGCAGGTAACACTGTCTTAGTCATTGAACATAATCTTGATGTTATGGCAGCTGCAGATCATCTCGTTGACATGGGACCTGAAGCTGGTGAAGGCGGTGGAGAAGTTGTTTTTGAAGGAACGCCAAAACAGATGGCTAAATCCACCCTAACCGCTCCCACTGCCGTAGCCATTCGCGAATATTTTAAGCGCCGCGCTCACTAAGAGTAAATTGACCGACTAGGTTGATACACTTGTTTGTGTTAAAAAAAGCTCTGGGAGGATTATATGAAAAAAACGTTAATCTATTTTTCTGCAATTACAACTGTGCTCACCGTAGGCGCTGGCTACTTTTCCAATAAGGCTTCTGCTAAGGACGGGACAAAGCAAACGGTTTCCGTAGCTTCTTCTGCCCGATATGCTGCCGACACTTTAAACACACAAGGAGCAGCAGTGCTCTGTGGAGATCCAACTTCTTCTAGCTCTTCTGTAAACTTGAACAGACTTCTTGAAGACGTTGGTCGATACCACAATCAACGCTTTAATATTGCACCAATGGAAACGACCGCGGGTGTTTGCCTTTTCTTAAGCAGCTCAAATTAATCTTTAGCTGCAATTTCTTCACCAACACGAACAAGAGTTTCAAAACCTTTGTTCGTGTTTTCAATTAAATCGCCTGAGGGAATAACTCCAGACGTGGTGAGCATGATTACAGTAGAGCCACCAAAATGGAAGGCGCCCTTCGGCTCTCCTCGCGCAAAGCTCTCTCCAACTTTTTTAAACTGTTCAATCTCTCCGACACAAATAGCGCCCACTTCTAAATAGATTATCTCAGAAAAGTTCTTAGTTTCTAAGGAGGACAGTTGTCTTTCGTTCTCTAAAAACACATTGGGAATTTTTTCCAATGAAATTGGATTCACGGAATGCAGTCGTCCAGGCAGTTGAGAAAGAGAGCGAAGAACCCCTTCATCGGGAAAATGAAAACGATGATAATCCACGGGACAAAGTCTAAAAACCCAGACATGACCGCCTTCAAAGTTGTTCATCTTTACGGAATCTCCAACTAGCTCTTTTAAAGAGAGTTGCTTTCCTTTAACGGCCAAAGGAGCCAGAGATTGCTTGATCTCAAAAACAGATAGTCTAGCTTCACAGGGGGATCCAAGAGAGTTCTGCTTTGGGGGGAAAAGACGATACTCTTCTTTTAACTCTCGAATGAAAAAGTCATCAAAGCTCTTAAAGCCACCCGCGGGTGTGACAAATTTATTCATTGAAATTTTAAAGGCTTTAACAAAGGGCTCGACTTTATTTTTTGAAAAACTTTGTTTTTGTAAAAAACCGTAAACCTTAGAAACTATCTTTTGAATCCAGTAATTTTTTACAATGACTCGCAATAAGAAGTTTTCATAGAAAACAGAAATCCATCGGGCTCCATAAACCTTTTCTTGAAAAAGTTCTTTTGTATTTCTGTCTATTATCTGAATTTGCATAAAAAAAGGCTGCCTCTCTTCAAAAAAAGAGGCAGCCAAACCTAACTACTAATTTAGATCATGAACGCAATTGCGAAAGCGAAAAGCACCAAAGACTCCATAAGTGCCAAGCTTAACAACAACGGCGTAAACAAAGGCTTGCCAGAAGCAGGGTTTCTACCGATTCCGTCAAGTGCTGCAGATGCTGCACGACTTTGAGAATAACCTACGATGGCAGCTGGCAATGCAATACAAAGAGCTTTTGCCAAAGCAATAGTTCCTTCAGAACCAGATGTCGTCATAGTTGCCACAGCTTCTTCTGCAAACGCGGCTGATGGTAAAAGTGCTGTTGTTAATAGTGCTAATTTTTTCATATATATAACCTCCAGGTTTAATGGTCGTCTGCGTGAGCGGTTGCCATACCCACATAGATCATTGATAACATTGTAAAGACAAAGGCCTGAATGAACGCTACCAACAGTCCCAAAATAAAAACTGGAACTGGACCAACACTGGCAATAATGTGGCCTATGATACTTCCAAACACGCCTAAAGATTCGTTCAAAAATCCGGTAAGATCTTTAAACAAATCGTTAACAATTCCGTAAACCGTATGATCGGCATAAATATTTGACCTTAGACGGAAGCCTAAAGTGATCGGTCTAACCATATTCGAAACTAGTTCAATGGGGAACATAACAAGCCCTAAGGTTGGAAGTAGAATTCCTCTAAGGTGACCTGTGTAATCCTCTAAATATTGAAACCCTCGAGCTTTAAAACCAACAAAGTTGTAATAAAGAAAAACGAAAAAACCCATTGAAAGTGTTGAATTCAAATTATCGGTGGCCGAGCCAAACCCAGGCAACGATCCCATTAAGTTATTCACAAGCGTCCAAAGAAAAACAAAAATCATCATCGGCAGATAAGCCGCATAGTGATCTCCAATAATATCTTTAGCTAAGTTCTGAACAAACTCGCCGGGTAGCTCAAAAAGGTTTTTTATACCCAAGTTTGCACTTGGAACTAAGTCGTTGTCGGACATTTTAGAAGCGTCGCCGCGAGATGAAGCCGCTCGGTAGGCAACGCCTCCAACAATGAGAAGGCCTGCGGTAATCCCTGCAGCCGCAATGTGCGGATGAGCCGTAATATCTTCATTTCCTAAGAGGTCCCAAACCTTAAAACCAGCTGCCATTTCAGGCACTCTTCTAACGTCTAGGAGCTCGATTTGTAAAAGGATAATTTCTAGAAATTAACTTTGATTTGGAAAGAATTTACTAGCAATTGTGACCAGCAACATCGTTCCCATTAAGCCCACACCAAAGCCAAGAGGGCCTTTCAAAGTTGGAACCGCTAGAAACACCAGATATCCGGCAAGTGCAAATTGCAAAACCAAGACTATTACACCTAAAAGCATGAAAAAATTAGACTTATTGCTCTCTGCTTGAGCCTTAAAAATCATCTTGACGCCAAGCATTAATCCAAGGGTCGAAACCAGACCTGTGGCAACACCAAAGGCCACATCGTTTAGCTGAAAACTGAATATTTCACTCATCATCATAAGATATCCCTTCAAAGACCTTTATAACGTGGAAGATTGAAACTGAAAAAAAGAGGAACATCAAAGAAATTCGAAAAATTGATTTGAATCCAAAATGATCATCCAACATGGCCCCAAGCCACCAGCCGCCACCTGCGGCTACACCTATTTCTAGCCCAAGGGACATGCCCAGCCCCAGCAAGAACATCCCGCCTCTTTTTCCTTTAGCTGATTTTTTTAAAGACACGATCAACTTTGCCCTCAAGACCGTTTTTTAAGGCCGCCCCATGAGCCGTCGACAAAAAATAAGCTTCGTAAGATGAAGGAGGAATCATTATTCCCTCTTCTATCATTGCCCAGAAATAACGAGAAAACAGCTCATGGTTTATATCCGTCGCATCACGAGCATTCTCTGGATTATGCTTTCTAAAAAACACGCTAAACATGGATCCCCTTCGAATAACGTTGGCATCAATCTTGTATTTTTCAATGGCAGATTCAAAAATCGATTGAGTCCAAGAGCCTAATTCTTCCATCTGCGAAAATGGTTCTTCCTTTTCTATCAAATCAAGCATGGCAAGTCCGGCAGCAATTCCCACTGGATTACCCGACAAAGTTCCCGCTTGGTAAACTTTTCCCATGGGCGCAAGACACTCCATTATCTCTTGAGTCCCAGCTAAGGCGGAAACAGGCATTCCACCTCCCACAACTTTTCCCAAACAGCACAAGTCTGGCTTAATATTGTAGAGCCCCTGTGCAGAGGTTGAGGAAGCTCGAAAGCCACTCATAACTTCATCTAAAATAAGAACCGCTTTATGGGCCGTGCACAGCTTTCTCAGTCTATCAAGCCATTCAACTTTAGCTGGGATAACACCCATGTTTCCCATAACAGGCTCCAAAATCACACCAGCTAAATTGTCGCCCTCTTCTTTAAAAAACTCTTCAAGTAAAATCTCACTATTAAAGGGTAGAACTCTTACACTCTCTGCCACAGATTTAGGTAAACCATCTGAGTCAGGATTCAACTCGTTCGAAAGTGTGGCAATGCCAGAGCCAGAGTCCACCATCAACCAGTCAACATGACCATGGTAGTGTCCCGAGAACTTCAGAATAACTTCTTTTTTCGTATATCCTCGAGCTAGACGTATAGCTGTCATACAAGCCTCGGTGCCTGAATTCATAGCTCGAACACGATCTAAATTTGGGAAGTGTTTTAGCAATCTCTCACTCCACTCAATTTCCACTTCCGTGGTTAACCCAAAACCTAACCCCTTTTTTGCAGCCTCATGAATTCTTTCCACTATCAAGGGATGCGCATGTCCAAAGAGATGAGGGCCATAGCTTAAAACTAAGTCGATGTATTTATTTCCGTCTAAATCAAAAACATGTGCACCGCTTGCGTGAGATGCCAACAAAGGAGTCCTACCCACTCTAGCAAAGCTTCGAACGGGAGAATTCACACCGCCAACAATAACCTTTTGAGCTCTTTGATGAGCCTGTTTAGATTTTTCTAAAGAAAGCGTCATAAGTTTCTTTCTTTCCTTCTTTTTTCTAATGCTTTAATCTTCAACTCCACAACTGCCGGATTTGGATAAGCCTGGCTAGCGAGTTTATATAGTTCAATTGCTCTATCTAAATCATCTTTTTCTTCAAAAAGATTTCCCATGGCAAAGAGAGACTCTGCTACCAAAGAGTCATATTCGGCTCTTCCGCTAAACTGATCATTTACTTTTTTTAACTCTTGTTGGGCCTTGTCCAAATTTCCTGCAGACAGCAAAGCTGTTCCCATGTTGAGCATTGCTCTTGGTCCGAGCTTGTGTCCGGGAAACTTAGTTAAAAACTCTTGGTATCGAATAGCTGCTGAACTAAACATTTGTGCCTCTTTAAGAACTTCTGCAAAATTCAAAATAATTTGATCAGCATCATTGGTCTCAAGGCCAAACTCATTATAGATTTTTTGGTATTCTTCAGCTGCTTTTCGAGGATCTTCTAAGTCTTCTCTATATATGTCAGCGATCAGCCTTAAGGTGCCTATCTTAGAATCTGCTTCATTTGACAAGTTAAATTTTCGGCGTAGTGCCACAATCGCATTTGCTGGATCTTTAAGTTTGTTCCGTTGTATTTCAGCAATTCGATCCAAGGCGGTAAGCGCCATTCTCTTTTTTGGCTCTATTTCGATGACTTTTGAATACTCTTCAACAGAACGCTTAAACTGCCCTTGCAAAAAATATTCCTCGCCTAGCTTAAAATGCTTTTCGGGAACATTTAATGAACAACCGAAGACAAGAAAAAGAGCCGTAGAAAGGCAAACTTTCTTAATGAACAGTTTTGTCCTCAGCGTCAACTTCATCAACTTCCTGCACAACGGCAACCGCATTAACCTGCTCGCCTTCAGAGACACGAATCACACGCACACCCTGGGTATTTCTACCAATTTCAGAAATGCTCGAAGCCGGCGTTCTAATTAATTGACCAACGTTACTAATGATTAAAACATCATCAATGGCTCTAACTTTCTTAACTCCGACAAGCTCGCCAATTTTATCGCTTACTTTAATATTAATGATTCCCGAACCACCACGACCTTGTTTTCTATACTCAGAACACGGAGTTCTCTTTCCATATCCCTTCGTTGAAATGCTCAATAAAGAGATTTCACTAGCATTAGCGTGGGGAATGATCGCCATATCAACAACTCGGTCTTCTTTAGAAAGAGAAATTCCTTTGACTCCGCGAGCGGTTCTTCCCATAGCTCGAACATCAGACTCAGCAAAGCGAATGCTTTGACCGTTGCATGTTGCTAAAAACACATCATCATTACTCTCACAAAGAGCTGCATCGATGAGCTCATCGCCCTCATCCACGCTCAATGCAATGATTCCATTGGCTCGAACATTTTTAAAAGCCATAAGGTCAGTCTTTTTAATTATGCCTTGTTTAGTTGCCATCACAATAAATTTATCTTCAGAAAACTCTGCAACCGGAAGAATAGATAATACTCTTTCTTCTTTCTCTAATTGTAAGAACTGAACAATCGGACGTCCACGAGCTGTGCGGCTCATTTCAGGAATTCTGTGAACCTTCAACCAATGAAGCTTTCCAGTGTTTGTGAAGCAGAGCAAATAAGAAAGAGTAGAGGCTACAAACAAATCGCTAACAAAATCATCATCCGCACCGGTGGCAGCGCCACGAATCCCCTTGCCTCCACGACCCTGCGCCTTATAGGCATCTACAGAACCACGTTTCACATATCCAGCTTTAGATACAGTAACAACAACTTGTTCATCTCGAACAAAGTCTTCAACGTCATAACCTCGTTCTTCATCATAGGAAATTTCGGATCGTCTTTCATCTCCGTAAATTTCCAAGGCTTCGTTCAACTCTGTTTTAATAACTTTATAAAGCTCTTCGTTGCTGCTCAAAATGAGATTAAGCCCTGCAATTTGCTTCATGATAGATTCAAGTTCATCTACAAGTTTTTGCGTTTCTAAAGCTGTTAATTTTTGAAGCCTCATATCAAGCACAGCTTGTGCTTGTTTTTCACTCATTCCAAAACGGTTCTGTAAGCCACTTCTTGCTGCTTGAGCAGAATCAGCTTTCTTTATTAAATTTACAACTTCATCAATATTATCGAGAGCAATTTTTAAACCTAATAAGATGTGTTCTCGTGCTTTTGCTTTATTTAATTCAAAGACCGTTCTTCGTGTTACTACGTCTGCTCTGTGATCAACAAAGGACTGTATACACTCCTTGAGGTTAAAAAGCTTAGGTCTTCCGTTATCAATGGCCAGAAGAATAATTCCAAAGCTAGTTTTTAACTGAGTCTTCGCATAAAGCGTATTTAAAACAACTTGGGCTTGTTCACCTTTTTTTAGTTCAATAACGACTCGAATATCATCTCGAGACGATTCATCTCTAAGGTCAGAAATTCCTTCAATCACCTTATCGCGAACATAGTGTGCTATAGACTCAATCCAATTTGCTTTATTTACCTGATATGGAAGCTCAGTAACAATAATCGCTTCTCGGTCTTTGCCCCAAGCCTCAACTTCAGCTCGCCCCTTCATCACGAAAGAGCCTCGGCCGTATCGATAAGCATTTTTAATTCCACCTACATTGGAAATAATTCCTGATGTAGGAAGATCTGGCCCTGGAATAATTTTCATTAATTCTTCAAGATCAATTTCAGGGTTATCAACAACAGCAATACAGCCCTTTAGAATTTCTGAAATGTTGTGTGGAGGGATGTTCGTAGACATCCCCACTGCTATACCGCTCGATCCATTCACTAAAAGGTTAGGAATACGAGTAGGCAGAACCCTAGGCTCTGACATGCTTCCATCATAGTTTGGAATAAAACTAACAGTATCTTTTTCAATGTCCGTAAGAATGTTTCCACCTAGACGAGACATTCTACACTCTGTGTATCTCATAGCGGCCGCACTATCGCCGTCTATAGAGCCAAAGTTACCTTGACCATCGATTATAGGATAGCGTTGTGAGAAATCTTGTGCCATTCGAACCATGGCATTGTAAACAGCAGAGTCACCATGCGGATGGTATTTACCAATAACGTCACCCACAACACGGGCAGACTTTAAGTATTTTTTATCGTAAGTATTGCCAAGCTCATTCATAGCAAAAAGAATTCTTCTATGAACAGGTTTTAAACCATCTCGAACATCTGGAAGAGCTCGGCCGGCAATAACCGACATGGCATACTCTAAGTATGCTCCTTGCATTTCTTCTTCGAGTTTAATTACTTTAATGTGGTCGTTTTTATTTTCTTCCATAAGTCAAACGCCTTAAATATCTAGGTTTCTAACCTTAAGAGCATTGGTTTCAATAAAGTTTCTGCGCGATTCAACATCATCGCCCATCAAGATTGAAAAAATCTCATCAGCAGCAGCCGCATCGTCTACGCCAACCTTCAAGAGGGTTCGTTTCTTCGGGTCCATGGTTGTTTCCCAAAGTTGCTCTGGGTTCATTTCACCCAAACCCTTATAGCGCTGAATATACATTTTTTCTTTGCCTCGTTCCAAAACGAAATTGAGCAACTCTTTCGGGTCATTGTATTCTTCTAAAACATCATCAGTTTTAAGATTGAAAGGTCGTCCACCTAGCTCTTGAACAAAACTAAGAAGTCTTAATGCTTCTTCAGTATCTGGATTTTCCATAAAGGTGTTTTTAATTTCAGTTTGATATCTTGCCCCTTGTATTCGAGACATAAAGATAAGCTTGAAGACATTAGAGTCTTCGCCATCTTCTTTAATTTCAAAACTAATTTCTGGGACTTTTTTAGAAACCTTTTGAGCAATTTCTTCTAAAGTTTCTCTACTCAACAGCAATTCTTCATTAGAAAGATGCCCATCTAAGAAAAGAGCTTTCAAAATCCTTGGATCAGCTTTTCTTGAAAGAACATCAAAAACTTTTTGAAATTTTTGCATTTGAAAAAGAATTCTTTTCGAGTCCTCAGAAGACAAAGAAGAACCATTTTGATTCACCAATTGAGATTTTTCTAAAGACTCTTCAATCAAATAGGATTGAAGAGCTTTATCATCTTTCACATAAAACTCTGTTTTACCTTTTTTAACTTTATAAAGAGGTGGTTGAGCAATGTATAAGTGCCCACGCTCAATTATTTCAGGCATTTTTCTGTAAAAGAAAGTTAGCAATAGCGTTCTAATGTGAGCACCATCAACATCGGCATCTGTCATTAAAACAATTTTATGATAACGAAGCTTCGAAAGATCAAAACCTGTCCCAGAACTAGATACTCCCGTCCCAAGAGCCGTGATTAAGGTTCTAATTTCTTCACTATTGAGCATCTTATCAAGACGCGCTTTTTCAACGTTTAGGATTTTACCCTTTAGCGGCAAAATTGCTTGATTCTTTCGTTCACGTGCTTGCTTAGCCGAACCACCCGCTGAATCACCCTCAACTAGATATAGTTCGCAAAGCGCAGGATCTTTTTCCTGACAATCGGCCATCTTTCCAGGAAGTCCTGAAAAATCTAGAGCTGTTTTTCGACGTGTTAATTCACGCGCTTTTTTAGCGGCAATACGAGCTCGTGCCCCATCTAAAGCTTTTCCAATAATGCGTTTAGCTTGAGCAGGGTTTTCTTCAAAATAAGAACTGATTCTCTCAAAGGTAACTGTTTCTACAAGTCTTCTTATGTTTGAGTTGCCAAGCTTGGTTTTTGTCTGGCCTTCAAATTGAGGTTCCGGGAGCTTAACACTAATGACTGCGGCCAATCCTTCTCGACAATCATCACCTTCGAGAGTTCCTTTTAAATCTTTAGTTAATTTATAATGCTCAGCAAATTTATTAACCACTCTTGTGAGTGCTGTTCTGAAACCTTGAAAATGGGTTCCACCTTCAATGGTGTTAATGTTGTTAGCAAAACTAAAAACTGTTTCTTTGTAGCCATCATTCCACTGCATGGCCAACTCAAGCATTTGCCCATCAACTTCACCCTCAAGATAAATTACATCTTCATGAATCGGCTTTTTGGATTTATTCAAATGCGCAATAAAAGACTTGATACCATCGGCGTAATAGAACTCCGCTTTTTTATCATTTCTTTCATCAGTAATATGAATTTTCAACTTCGGGTTTAGAAAAGCTAATTCTCTAAATCGCGATGTAAGTGTTTCGTAATTATATTCGGTTGTTTCAAATATTTCTGGATCTGGCTTAAAAGTAACGGTTGTTCCACGATCTTCGGTTTGTCCAGTTTGAGCAAGTGGCGCTTTTGGAACACCTCGCGCAAATTGCATTGCGTGAATTTTTCCATCTTTTTTGATTTTAATTTTAAGCCACTCAGAAAGAGCATTTACACAACTAATGCCAACGCCGTGTAGACCACCAGAAACTTTGTAGGCTTTGCCATCAAACTTTCCACCAGCATGCAATTTCGTAAGAACAAGCTCAGCACCTGACATTCCAGATTCAGGATGGATGTCGGTTGGAATACCTCGACCGTTGTCTTCAACCGTGACAGAGTTATCGACGTGAATAGTTACGAAGATTTCATTACAATATCCAGCAAGAGCTTCATCAACAGAGTTATCGATGACCTCTTGGACTAAGTGATGAAGACCGCGATTACCTGTATCGCCAATGTACATTCCAGGACGCTTTCGGACAGCGTCGAGCCCCTCCAAAACCTTAATCTGGGAGGAGTCATAAGCATCGTTGGGTGGTTGAGATCCTTGAGTATTTTCCATGTTTTAATTGCTGTATACGGCCCTTTTGGACCTCCCAATAGGTGTAGTCCGAAAAGTCTTTTAAGTCGACTAAACTATGCTCTGTACCAGAAAGAAATAGCTGTCCTGAGTGCTTGATAATTCTAGAGAAAAGCTGATCTCTGTGCACCGCATCAAGCTCACTCGAAAGGTCATCAATAAGGAATATTCCTGGCTCATCTCTTTGCCTTCTTAGGAACTCTGCATGAGTCCATTTTAGCGCCAAAGCGAGCAATCTAGCTTGTGATTGGGAAGCATGAGTTTTTGCCAAAGAATCTTCTGCAATAGATATCAAAAAATCATCTCTGTGCGGGCCTCGATGGGTCCATCCTGTTGCAATATCCTTCATCTTTTCATCCATTAAAGCTGAAAAGATCATAGATTCGTTATGAGCCCCCATTTTTTCAAATACGTCATTGTGGAAAGATATGTGGATATCTTTTAAGCGCTCTCCCAATATTTCATGACTAATTTTTAGGAAAGATTGTTTAAACTCAGGCCAAAGTTCTTCACGTAGACGACAAAGCTCAGCGCCTTCTCGAGCACAAACCCTTGTCCAGTTGATCAATTCATCGCTTTCGTAGATTTCTTCACGTCTCAATCGCTTCAGAAGCTCATTACGCTGTTTAATGGTCCGTTGATAACGTGAAAGGACTTCGCCATAACCTGGAGCTACATCCGTGAATAACTCATCTATAAACTCTCGGCGTCCCTCCGGGCCGCCTCTTATCAACGAATGGTCATCTGGAGAAAAGACAATAATGGGTATCAACTCACGAATACGAGCAATACTGGCCTTTTTTCCATTATAAAAAAGTTTCCAGCGCTTTTGTTCATCACTTATCAACAAAAGCTGAATTTCTAAACCTCTACTGTCGATTAAATCGATTTGAATTTTAGAGTTTTCAATTTGTTCATCATTACTTGGAAACCAGTCACTCTTTGAACAATAAGGTCGAAAGCTCTTTAAGCGAAAACTCGCATAAAGAGCTTCTAAATAGTTGGTTTTACCCTGACCGTTTTCACCCCAAAAGCCATTTAATTCATCATTTGGAATATAGGAAGATTCTTTTATGTTTCGAAAAGACCTAATTTGTACTCGGGTGATTTTCACCGGTTTTCCATCAAGACTTAAAGTCTCATTGGCATAACAACAATTCTATATCCTGGATCTTCACTACTCTTCAACAAGGCGGGTTGAAGTTTTTCACCCAGTTCAATTTCAACTTCCTCACCGTGAAGATTGTTAAGAGCTTCAATGAAAAATCTTACATTGAAGCCTGTTTTAACTTCTTCACCCTCAAAGCGAGCTGAAATTTCATCTTTAGCTTCGCCTAAATCAGGATTGTTTGTTGACAGCATAACGCTATCTTTTTTAAAATCAAAAGTTACAACCATTGAACGGTCAGAAACTAAAAGTGCCATTCTTCTTAAACCAATAAGAAGTTCTTTTCGGTTTGCATACAAACGACTTGGCAAAGCCTTTGGAATTACTCTTTTACAATCTGGGTATTCACTATCAATAGGTCTGATCCAAAGTTTGTTACCAGAGACATTTGCTCTAATTAAGTTTTCATCACAAGTAAGTTCAAATTCTTCATCATCACAGCTTTCTAAAAGCTTTCTTAACTCTACAGCACCCTTTTTAGGGATGATGAGCCCCTTCTTCAAATCGAGATCTCCGATTTCTTCATGTGGTAATTCCATAAGAGCTAATCGATGACCATCTGTTGACGTTGTTTTAAGAACTTTTTTACCATCCTCACCAACATCTGATTCAAAATAGATACCTGTCAAAGCGTAACGATACTCTTCAGTGCAGATACAATGTTCAGTTTGCTGAAGAAGCCTTAAGAACATCTTCGTATTCAACTTACCGGTGCTAAGTTGACCTTTTGGCGAAGTTTTAAAATGAGGGAAATTATCAGCAGGTAGTCCTAAAAGTTTAAAAACACTTTTTCCTGATCTGATTTCTACACGATTGGCATCAATAACTTTGATGAACAAATCTTTTTCGTCATCAGACTCTTTAATGATATCGAACAAATTTTTGGCAGGGATTGCGATTCTTCCATCTTGAAGAGTTCTACATGAAACATTTGCACTGACAAAAATTTCTAGATCTGTTGCTGATATTTGTAGAACTTCTTCTTTTACATCCAACAATGCATGATTCAGGGAAGGCATAGTGTTTCGTCTTTCGACAACACTAAGAGTTTTCTCTAATCCTTTTAGAAGCTCCTTTTTATCTACATTTATTTCCATCTTTGACCATCCAAATTGGGCATTTGCTCACGATATTACAAGCTTAGTGGCTACATTACTATAAATATTAATAGTTGTTGTTAATTATAGTTGTCTTGCCGGATATATTGAATAGAGGGACTTAAGTAACTGAAAACAAACATTAATATCTGTGGATAACTCTGTGGATAGGCAAATTGGATAACAAGGTGAATAGTGCAATTCATTCATTATCCCCAAGTTATCCACAAAACTATTCATTAGTTATTCACAGGTTGTCCATCAATTGCGAGCGAATTTGACCAAGCTGATTCTTAAAAACGGAGTCTTTTTCTTGAAGATTAGAGATAAATTCAGTGCCGTGTAGAATCGTTGTATGGTGTCTGTTACCAAGCGCCTGCCCTATTGCACTACAACTCATGTTTGAAAGCTCGCGGGCTAAAGACATAACGACCTGTCTGGCTTTGGCTACAGGGGCTTTTCTAGAAGAACCTTTTAAATCTGATGCTTTAAGTGAGTAATACTGGGCTACAACCGCAATGATATTGTCGATGTTAACGATTCGTCGGTTTTCGCTGATGTAGGATTTGAGAACTTTTTTAACTAAATCAGAGGTTATCTCTACATTATAGATGGCGGCATGTGCAGCAAGTTTAGTGAGGCAACCTTCAAGTTCGCGCACGTTCGCTTTAACATAGTTACCTATTAGGTAGGCGACTTCATCTGACAAAGGAATATTGTCTGCTTCAGCTCTAGATTTTAGAATGGCCACTCTAGTTTCAAGTTCAGGAGATTCAATGTCAGCCACCATTCCCCATTCAAATCGTGAAATGATTCGATCATGAACATCGGCAATTTCTTTTGGATATCGGTCTGAAGTGACGACAATTTGTTTGCCTGAATCAAATAACGCGTTGAAAACATTGAAAAACTGGTCTTGAGTTGAGTGAGCTCGGGATAAAAATTGAATGTCATCCATCAATAAAATATCCACACCATTTTGATATTTTTCCTTTAATTCCGTTAGTTTAACGTCCCTTAAGGCTGAAATTACTTCTTCAATAAAGTGTTGAGTTGAGACGTAACAGACTCTTTTTGCAGGGTCTACGCTAAGTAGCCGATATCCAATAGCTTTTTGCAGATGAGTTTTTCCTAAACCGGTTTTCCCGACAATGAAAAGTGGGTTGTAAACACCTAATTTATTGGCAACCGCCATAGCAGAGGCGTGTGCAAACTGATTGCTTTTGCCTACAACAAAATTTTCAAAGGAGTATTTAGGAGTGAGAACTTCTCCAGATACCGTTTTGACGAGCTTTTCTGAAGGGCTTTCGAGGCTATCTTGTAGCGAATTGAACATTTCTGTCATTATTTTCCTAACCTTTGAGTTCTTTGTTGAAAAGCATCCACTAGTTGTGGAATAACCCTTAGCCTATATGAAACGCACATATCAACCGAGTCGTTCAAAAAGAAAACGTGAGCATGGCTTCCTAAAAAGAATGGCCAGTCCAGGCGGACGAAAGGTGCTTAGCGCCCGACGTCGAAAAGGTCGCAAGAGGCTTACTGTAAGCGTTTCTTCTAAGACTCGAGTAGTTTAAATGAATGAATACAGGCGCTTTCGACCTACGGGTCGGGGAGTTAGGAAAAGCGGTGTAGTGGTTTGCCCAATTGAGTTTGGTAGCCAGCACCGTCATATGAGACCTCTCATTGTTTCTATCCCAAGAACCTGTGGCAACTCAGTAAAAAGAAATCGATTGAAGAGAATCTTGAAACATTCTTTGAAGACCTACCTAGGTTCTCTTCCAGAAGGTAAAGGTCTATGGATACGACTATTACGCCAGCACAAAATTCAAAATCCAGTTACTCCACAGTATTGGAATCGAGTTTTAGAGCAGGCAAATTTAAGCAATTAGTTTTAGACGGATTACATTTATTTTATAAGGTTTTTGTCTTACCGTTTTTGATTGCCATCTCGGGCAATCAAACGCACAGCTGTCGTTTTCATCCTACGTGTTCTGTTTATGCAAAAGATTGTATGAAAAATACGAATTTTATTTTTGCGGTTTTTTTAATTACTTGGAGACTGTTGCGTTGTAACCCATTGTTTCCATCTACTAAATACTTTGACGATGCTCCACAAATGAGAGGTTCTCACCGATGAAAAGAAACTGGTCTATAATTATTGCTTTGATTGCTTTATTGATTGCTTATGATCTTTTTATATTGCGACCGTATAATCAAAAGCTTGCAGCTCAAAAACAAACCGAGAAAGCTGTTGAACAGAAATCAGATACAACGAATAACCTTAGCGCAATTCAAAATGAAACAACCAAAGCAGAAGCTTCTTCTGACAATGTTTCAATGAATGTTGTTACAAACGAAATTAATGAATTGAAAGAAGTAGAAACCTTGTCTCTCGGCTCAAAGAGACAAGTCCGACTTATGTCTAACGGAACATTGGTCAACGCTACATTTAATGATTATTTTCAACGAGGAACTGCAGAAAAGATCCCCGTTGAGATTTTAAAAGATGGTTTGTCTTGGAGTTCTACCAACCCAGCCGTTCAGAAGTGTTTAAGCAGTCTAAACTATAAAGGTAATTTAACTTTTAGTGGCCGTTTCGAAGGCATCACCTGCTCCCTTCAGTATCAACAGGCTTCCGAACAGGAAGGCGTTTATTCGTCGTCTCTTTCTCTTTCTGGAATCAAGTCTTTTGAAGGGACCGTATTTTGGCAGCAAGTCGCCCGATTAGGCGAAGGCAATCGTTTTGATTTCAAAATTTTAGATTTTAAGTTAGATGGAGAAACAGATGATTTACAGGGCGATAAAGTTTTTGAGACAAAAGTTTTCAAAGGAAAATTAGATTGGTCTTCTTGGGGCGATAAATATTTTACGACGATTGTTTTACCTAAGGGTAAGTTTAATCCAGACCTAGCAGTTACTCCCATTGATGGAGAGGCTGTCGCTGAAGGCCAAAGGCGTTTTAGAATTGCATATCAATATCCGCTTGTTGATTTGGGCGAGCAAACCATGGTTTTTGAGTCTGATCTTTATATCGGCACAAAAGACATTTCTGTTTTGAAGAGTATTCGCAAAGACCTAGTAGACGCTGTGGAAATGGGTTGGTTTTCGGCAGTGGGCCGCTTTATGCTTTGGTGCTTAGAAGAACTTAACCTTTTGTTTAAGAATTTTGGCTGGTCTATTATTGCTCTAACCGTTTTAGTTCGCCTAGTCTTTTGGCCATTAAATAGAAAAGTTTTCGAATCTGGGCAAAAAATGAAGGATATTCAGCCCAAAATCGAAGCTTTAAGGAAGAAATATGGCAAAGATCGAGCGCAAATGGAGCAGTTGAATAGAGAAATGATGGGCCTCTATAAAACTGAAAAGGTGAACCCAATGGGTTCCTGCATGCCTCTTTTACTTCAAATGCCTATATTTATTGGCCTTTATGGGTCGCTCTCAAATGCTATTGATCTTTACCAGGCCCCATTTGTTTGGTGGATTGAAGATTTATCCTATAAAGATCCGTTTTACGTTTTGCCGATCCTTTGGACGGCTTCTTTGCTGTTGATGATGAAATTCACTCCACAGCCAACAATGAATCAACCGGGAATGCCGGACATGAAAAAAGTAATGTTCGTTATGTATTTTGTCTTTGGTTTTATGGCTAAAGACTGGCCGTCGGGACTATGTCTGTATCTTGTTGTAAGTAGTTTTTTAGGTACGTTCCAGCAGTTCTTGTTCCGACGATCACAAACTAATCTTCAAACTGTTCAAGAAGGAGCATAAATATATGTCAAGAATTGTAAAATCTGCCCTCAATCTATTTGGTATTAAATCTCAAAAGGAAGTTAAGGGAGCTACTTTAGATGGCTTTTTAGAGGAACTTCCAGCGTTGATCGGCTACGACATCGAATTTAAGCCAGAGGACCGTGATGATGTCCTCGCCCATTTTGAAATCGTTGGTGAGGAAGCTGAAGAGTTTTTAACTAAGAATTCAAATATGCTTGAAGCGCTATCTCATATTAGTATGAGGATTTTAAGGCGTCAGGCAGGAGTTGCAAATGCTGCCTTGGAAGACGAAAAAGACGTGAAAAACTTTAGAGTAACTTTTGACTCTGATGGTTTCCGAGAAAAGAAAATTGTTAATCTAAAAGATATGGCCGAACGCGCTCGGCAAAAGGTAATTGATGCTGGCGGCAAGCCATCCTACCTTCCAGCGTTGAGCCCATCTGAAAGAAAAGTTATTCACACACACCTAGCTGACCTTGGTGAAGTCACCAGTGAAAGTATTGGTAAAGGAACCTTTAAACGAATTAGAGTGAAGCTTGTTGCTGACTCTAAGCACAGACAAAAACGAGAGGATGGACCACGCAATGATCGTGGCCCTCGAAATGACCGTGGCCCTCGGGGCGGTGGCGATCGTAACAATAATAATAGAGGTGGCCGTGGCGGACGTAACAACGGACCAAGAAGAGAAAAGCAAGAGCGAGTTAACTTTCCAAGCGATGTTCAGCCAAACCACTCAAGCGGAGGGTTTAGTTTTGTGAATGATCCATTTGGTGTGTCTGACAATAAGCCCGAAGTAAACGGTAACGTCGCAGCACCTATTAAAAAAGAACGAGTAATCGACGACAATATTGGAAATAGACTTGCACCAGGAGAAGATCGTTTCGACCCTCAAGAAGATTAAATGAGTGAAAAGCAAACTCTTTTAAAGAGCTTAGATTACTTTAAACGAAATGGGGCCCCCATTGTTGCGGAAGCAACAGCAAGTGGAGGCCCTATTTGCGTTCTTAGAATTTCTGGAAAAGATTTAAAAAGCTTCGCACCAATGGTTGGTGGTTCTCTGCCTTTGCCTAGAATGGCAAGTTATAGAAAAGTAGCAAATTTAGACCAAGCTCTTGTTTTGTATTTTGAGGGCCCTAAATCCTTTACAGGCGAGGACGTTATAGAAATTCATTGCCACGGCATTAGAAGTTTTGTTCGTTCTATTATCACCGAATGTGAAAAACTTGGAGCTCAAGCCGCTCTTCCAGGAGAGTTTTCTTTCCGAGCCTATCTGAACAATAAGATGACACTCGATGAAGCTGAGCGATTAAATGAAGGTTTGGCGAGCGAAAGTATTGATGCGCGTGCTGCATCAAGGATGCTTGGTTTTTCTAGTGGTGAAGAGAATCGAGCTTTAGAGAATTTAGAAAAGTTTGAACAAAAGGTGTTTGTTGCTCGCGGTAGAATTGAATCAGCGATTGATTTTCCTGAAGCCGAAGAGGAGCAGTCCCATGATGTGGAAGCGGCTTTGAATATCCTAAACTCGCTAAATATTGAGGCTCAAGAGTATCTTAACTTCTATGAAAACTTCGCTAAGAGTATAAACTTCCCAAGGGTAGCCATTGTTGGCGAAACCAATGTTGGTAAGTCTACGCTGTTCAATATTCTTTGCGGCAATGACCGCAGTTTAGTTTCTGACATAGAAGGAACGACTAGAGATTATGTAGAAGTAGATTTTAAGACATCTTTTTTTAAAGCAAAGTTGGTCGATACGGCTGGTTTAAGAGAATTGCTTTCGACTGAAGGTCACGATCGTCTTGAAGGCTTGGGGATTCAACA
Source organism: bacterium (assembly GCA_009991595.1). GTDB lineage: Bacteria > Bdellovibrionota > UBA2428 > UBA2428 > UBA2428 > JAACVK01. The sequence goes on from JAACVK010000022.1 coordinate 79,870, forward strand.
AGGACTATCCGTGATTGAAAAAGCTGAAGTTCTTGTTTGGGTAAAGAAGGCCGGACAGAATAGTGAGACATATTCTCAAAGTTTACTCAAGAATTTTCAGATTCCAGTTATAGAAGTTTTTTCTCATGCAGACTCTAACAATGAAGTTTCTTTGGGAGCTTTTGACTTTACCCATAAAGACACCCAGCCCATTAAAGACTTTCTTTATGAAAAAATTGGAAACAAACTTCAACGAGTTAATTTCGATCAAGATTCAATCTTGAGTTCTAGGCAGTTTAGACATTTAAAAGAAGCTGCTGTTCATATCGAGCGATCTATTTTGTTTCTTAAAGACGAAGAGCCGCTAGAAATGGTTGCCAGTGAACTTCAAGAAACTGAACGCTTGATTAAACTTTGCACCGGTCGTGATCTAGGCGAAGAATACATAGCGCAGATTTTTAGCCAATTTTGTTTAGGAAAATAAGCTTAAAACCAATAGTCAACAAAACGCCTTCCAAAGCGTCTTGTTCTCTGGCGATCTAAATCCTGGAAGTTGTAGGTAAGACCCTTTTCTTTTTTATAAATTAGTTGAAACTCAGTTTCGAGATTACCCGCCTTCATTCCCTCTGGAACAAAGTGTGCCGCTATAGAGCGTCTTCGTAGGTTGTTGTTGGTGCCGGCGATTGAGCCGTGAATAACTCTTGAGCCCCAAAAAAATATGTCGCCCTTCTTCAGCGCGGGGGCATATAACTCGTATTGGCCGCGTTCAATTTCTTGGTCGGTTACTTGCTGTTGGTCCATTGCCCCTCTGCAAATAACGTAGTTTTCTTCGCTGTAGAATGCCTTTGGGTCTGAGACGGTTCCTTTGTGTCCATAATAGCTAAATGCCGACATTTCGCATTTTTAATGTTTTGCTTGGAGAAGATCAATCTTTTGAGTTTTTTTCGCTCGAGCGATTGAAATCAATGATTGATACTTCTCCCTGGGGTTTGCTAAGAGCTAGACAATGGTTGATTTTGACGCGGTGGTTATAGGTGCTGGGCATGCTGGAATTGAGGCCTTAAGGGCCTTGAACTCCCGCGGGCTTCAAACAGCTCTCGTCACTCTCGATGCCCAAAAGATTGGCGCTATGAGCTGTAACCCTGCCATTGGTGGTGTTGCTAAAGGTCACCTTGTCTATGAGATCGATGCTTTGGGGGGTCTTATGGGATTTACCGCAGATAGGGCTGCTATACAGGCTAAACGCTTAAACATGCGAAAGGGCCCTTCTGTTCGCTCAACCAGAGTTCAATGCGATAAAGATTTTTACTCGGCTTCAATGATTCAAGAGGTTCGCTCTATGGAGTTTGTTCGAATTGTTGAGGCAGAGGCGACAGAACTCATGACTGAAAGCGTTTCAGGCCAGGTTCGCATTACCGGAGTTCGCTTGGGGGACCAAACAATTCTTAAGTGTAGGGCCGCTTTGGTTACTAGTGGGACCTTTATGAAGGGGTTGATGTTTTGTGGTTTTGAGAAAAGTGTCGGTGGCCGTTTCGGAGACAAGGCTTCCAATACGCTCTCTGATTCCATTAAGTTTTTAGGTCATCGAACAAAACGTTTGAAGACCGGAACGCCCGCGCGATTGGATGCGCGAACAATTGAGTTTTCTAAGCTTCAAAAGCAATGGGGAGATTCAGAACGAAGATTTTTCTCATGGAAAAGTTCAAACAGCACTTTGCCTCAGGTGTGTTGTTACATGACCTATACCAATGAGCGAACACACGAAATTATTCGCGCGAACATGGATAAGAGCCCGCTTTTTTCGGGCGACATTCAGGGGATAGGTCCTCGCTATTGTCCGAGTATAGAAGACAAAGTTAAACGTTTCCCTGATCGTGAAAGACATCAAATTTTTATTGAACCAGAGGGGCTCAGTACTCCTTTTATTTACCCAAACGGGATGAGCACATCGCTTCCTGCCGATGTTCAGCTGGAATACCTTCGTAGTATCAATGGGTTAGAGAGTGTTGAGCTTCTGCGCCCAGGGTATGCTGTTGAATATGACTCTATCGACCCCACCCAATTGAATTTTGGGCTTATGTCACAGTTCGCTCAAGGGCTCTTTCTAGCAGGTCAAGTAAATAGAACATCTGGTTATGAGGAGGCGGCGGCTCAGGGTCTATGGGCTGGAATTAATGCTTCTTGTTTTTTATTGGGAGAGGATTTTGTTCGCCCGGATCGATCCCGCAGTTACATTGAAACCTTAGTAGATGACCTTACTACCAAAGGTAGTGAAGAGCCTTATCGTTTATTTACATCTCGATCAGAGTATAGAATGCACTTGCGAGAAGACAATGCTGACTTGAGACTATTGGACCTGGGAAAATCTCTAGGGCTTCTCTCGAGCGAACAGATTCGCGCATTCGAACAAAAGACTCTCGAAGTTAATGAGGGAAGAAGTGTTTTAAGAGGGAAAAAGATTAGACTTAGTGTTGACCGGGTAATTACTTTAGAGGAATACCTGAAACGCCCTGAGGTTAATTGGGAAGAGTTAAGCATTGAATATGAGCCTTCCAGCACGCGTGCTTTGGAGCAAATAGAGATTGAGGCGAAATACTCCGGCTATCTTGGGCGTATCGAGGCTGAGATTGCCGAGCTGCAAAGGATAAAGGACTGGGAGTTAGATACCTCCATTGAGCTAGACAATATTGCTAGTCTCTCAATGGAGGTTTTAGAGAAATATAAAGCCATTCGGCCTAAGAACGTATGGGAGTTGACCCAGATTAGCGGAGTTACTCCTACCGCAGTGTTAAACATCGCTAAATTGGTTGGCCGTAAGGGTGGAATTGTTTCACATGAAACAATTTGATGCAGAAGCCTATTTGGCTCTTGTTCGCACGTGGAGCAAAAAACACAATATAATCGGTGGATTAGATCCATGCGAATTGTTTTCTCAGGCCCGAGAGGCTCTAAAGAACACTCCCGAGATAGTCGATGGCTCTCTAGTTGTTGATGTAGGAGCAGGGGCCGGGTGGATGGCAATGGCCTGGTTAAGTATGTCCACGACAGGAAAGGCTTACTGCATTGAGCCTGACCCCAAGAGTTCGAGTTTTCTCTTCTTGGCATTAAGTTCCCTTGAGGGCTTGAATGGAAGGCTTTTTGTAGACGATAGGCGTTTTGAAGGTGTTCCACGTGAAACAATTGCTAGGATTGACCCCAATTTTACCCTTGTTTCACGAGCATTCTCACCGGCGGACGCTCTTTTGCCCCTATATGAGGCTTCAGACTTTCGCAGTGACTCATTATATCTCTTTTTTTATAATAAGTTACTTCCCAAAGGGCAAAGATCTAGACTAAAACCTATCTAATGAAGGTATGCTCAGTAATTAATCAAAAAGGTGGGGTTGGAAAGACTACTACAACAATAAATCTAGGTGGTGCCTTAGCCCTCATGGGGAAAAAGGTTCTTTTAATAGATTTAGATCCTCAGGGGAATCTCAGCTCTGGTCTTGATATTGATCCAAGCTTGATTGAAAGTAAAAATGTTTATCACGCATTGGTTGGCCAGAATAAGCTAGTTGAAAATGTCTGCGAGACTAGTGTGAAAAACCTCTATGTGATTCCCTCAGACAACAATCTTGCTGGTGCCGAAGTAGAGTTGGTTGATGTTAAAGCAAGAGAGTTTAAACTTAAGGAGTCTTTTACTGAGCATCTCGATAATTTTGACTTTGCTTTAATCGATTGCCCGCCTTCTCTTGGTTTGCTTACGATTAATGCTCTTTCCGCTAGCGATTCCTACCTGATACCTATGCAAAGTGAGTTCTTTGCTATGCAGGGCTTAGCCAACATTCTTCAAACGGCTAAACTGGTTAAACGAGGCTTGAATCCTAAGTTAGAAGAAGATGGAATCTTGCTAACAATGTTTGACTCTCGGTCGAACCTTTCCAAGCAGGTTTATCATGAAATAAAGCAGTTTGTTGGGGATCGCCTCTATCACAACGTTATTCCAAGAAGAGTTAGACTCGCTGAAAGCACATCTCACGGAATTCCCGGCGTGATCTATGATCCAAACTGCATGGGGGCTCGGTCTTATATAGAAGTAGCCAAGGAATTTATTCTTAGAAGTCAGGGGTTGAGAATGCAACCCTCTCAGAAACAGGCTTTTTTGCCGCCAGATCCGGTCGACAGACTGGGCAAAAAAGAGCCAACTATTTGATATAATTAGGAGTTTTAATGGAAGTTTCAAGCGACCCAAGCAATTTTAATAAAAAACCAGGTGATAAGCGTGCCTTAGGGCGCGGTTTGGCCGCTCTTTTGGGGGATAGTGCCGACGAAGCAGAGGAAGCTCAGCAAGTTGATAATGCTAAAGACCAGGTCGATAAATCTGGAATGCTCAAGATATCTCTGAAAGAGATATCTGCAAATTCTGAACAACCACGACAAGTCTTTAACGAGGCAAAGTTGCAAGAGTTGGCTGATAGTATAAAAGAACAGGGATTAATTCAGCCTATTTTGCTTAGAAAAATGGGCGAAAAAAGCTATCAAATTATAGCTGGAGAACGTCGTTTTCGAGCTTCTAAAATTGCAGGACTCACTGAGGTTCCGGCAATTATTCGTGAAGAGTCACACACGAAACAAAGTAACGACTTAGCAAGTTTGATCGAAAATATTCAGCGTGAAGAACTTTCTGCCATTGAACTTGCTCGAGCGTATGGAAAAGTTCTTAGCGACCATTCTTTAACTCAAGAACAGCTTTCTCAAAAACTTGGAATTTCCAGAGTTGCCTTGGCAAACACCTTGAGACTTTTGAAATTACCGGAAGACGTCAAAGAATTGATCTCGGCTGGGCGACTAACCGAAGGGCATGGCCGTGCTTTATTGGCGCTAGAAAATGATGAAGAAATTTCGAAGTTTGCCCAGAGAATCTTAAGCGAAAACTTGAGCGTCAGAGACGTTGAAGCCCGAACCCGCCTTGAAAATACCCAAAAAACTGTGTCTCAAAGTGTTTCTAGTCCCCAAAATTCCGACGCGAAAAGCTATCAAAAGAGCGCCCATTTGTTGGCCATCGAAGATGAGTTGCGGCAGGTTTTTGGAACGAAGGTTCAGATTCGCGGAAGTGAAAGAAAAGGAACGATCGAAATCTTTTATGCTGGCCAAGATTCTTTTAATCGCTTGGTCCATGATTTGAGGAAAACCAATTCGTGAGCAAGGATATTGATTATAAAGCCGTCGAACTCGCTCCAGGAGAGATAACGGCGCTTATCGGCCGTGGATGTGAATTTCAAGGCCGGTTGGTTTTTGAGGGTGTCGTACGAATTGATGGCACTTTTACTGGTGAAATTCTTACAAGAGATACGTTAATCCTGGGCCCAGATTCTAGGGTCAAAGCCAAGATTGAAGCTGACACTGTGGTCGTTGGCGGACATCTTGAGGGAGATATCGTTGCTTTGTCTCGGGTCGAAATACAATCCACTGGACATGTTAAAGGGGCTGTTAGCGCCCCTGTTTTTAAAATCGAAGAGGGCGGTCTTTTTGACGGCAAAACCCAGATGTTAGAGAGCTAATGGCGCAGGCACTTTCCTTCAAGAGTTCTCGCTAAAAGATTGAATTTTTGGTTGACCAGTAAAGGTCTGCGATGCTCATATAGCGGCCGATATGCTCTCCACAATGGTCGAACAGCTAGGTCTAGATTCAACGTTTTTCTTAATGATGGCGGTGTTTTTTGGATTTTTTCTCATTAACTATTTCATAAGTTTGAAGCCTCTTTCCAACACGCTTATCGAGCGCGACAAAAGAATGGCGGGCAGAGAAAAGGAAATCAAAAACATTCAAGCCGAACTCCAAACCATTAAAGTTGAATTGAATCAACAAATCAAAATCGCACAAGGCGAGGCAAGCAAACGCTTTTCAGACTTAAAATCCTCGGCCGTAGAAAAGCAAAGAAATCTACTTAACGAAGCTCGTAATAACAGTGCAAAACAGATTGGATCTTTGAGAGACGATCTACAAAAACAACTTGGTGTAGAGGAACAAAAACTTGGCGGTGAAATTGATGCCTTTGTTCAACTAATAATTGAACGAATTTCAGTTTCTTCGGCGCCAGGAATATCTTCAAAAACAGCGCCAAGGACGGAGGCTTAATCAAATGTCAGTTGGACACGAAGCCGCAGCTTGGTCTGTTAAGGAATGGTATACGTTAGCTCACGTCACTGTGATTGTTGGAATTGTCTATTTTTTCGGCAAAACTGCAATAAAGGGCGCGCTTGAAAGCAGAAGAAGCGGAATTAAACAAAAACTTATCGAAACCAAGGAGCAGCTGTCTGCACTTCAAGTTGAAATTCAGCAGGCTCGAGAAAAAATTAAAAATATCGATGATGAAAAGCAGGCTTTGATTTCAAAGGTCGAGCATGAAGGTCGTAAGTTGAGTGAAAAGTTAATTTCAGAGGCTGAGAAAACGGCCGAAAGAATTTTGGCCGATGCTAAATTAGCCGCCAAGTCAGAAGTGACTTCTTATCAAAACAAATTGCGCCAAGATATTGTCGAAGCTTCGTTGGCAAAAACTATGGAGTCTTTGAATGCTGATAAAAAATCTGGCGGAGACCTCACTAAAAAACTTCATTCTCAATTGGTGGATAAATTTGTAAGAGAGGCTTCGAGGGTTTTTCATGTCTAATTCAAAATTGATTGCAAAGCGTTATGCAAAAGCTCTTTGGTCGACTGTTAAAAACGGAAGTGCCGATGAGTTTTCAAAAAACTTGGAAGAGCTCAACGCATTAATTGAAGAAGATTTGAAATTAAAGAATCTAGCTAAGAGCCCGATTTTCACTTCTGACGAGAAGTTGAAGGTTTTCTCCGAAATATTTGAAAAGCTTTCCTTTTCTAAAGAAATGATCAACTTTTTAAAGCTATTGGCGGAGAAGGATCGTTTCTCGTTATTGGCTGAAGTGAACGAAGAGTTTAGACAGCTTTATTTGAACTCAAGAAAGACCAAAGAGGCCCATGTCCAAACGGCCTATGAGTTGAGCCAAGCTCAAAAAGAGAAGATCACTCAAGTTCTTGAAGCCGCTCTAGATGTAAAGGTGAACTTGGAAGTGACCATCAACGAAGCGTTGGTGGCGGGCCTCATTGTTAATGTAGATGGACGAAGTATTGACGCTTCGTTGAAGTCAAATTTGAACGAATTGAAACAAGAGCTTCTGCACGCAGAGGCATAGGAAAAAAGGAGTAGTTAACTGATGCAACAAATTCGAGCAGAAGAAATCAGCGCACTCATCAAGAAACAAATTGGTGATTATGAAACCCGCGTGGAACAAAGCGAAACCGGCACCATTATTAGTGTTGGTGACGGTGTTGCCCGTGTTCATGGTCTTGATAACTGTATGAGTGGTGAAATGCTTGAAATGTCAGGCGGACTCAAAGGCTTAGCTCTAAACCTTGAAGAAGGTAACGTGGGTGTAGCGATTTTCGGTAAAGATACTGATATTCGTGAAGGGGATACCGTCAAAAGAACAGGTAAGATCCTTCAGATTCCTGTCGGTGAAGCAATGGCCGGAAGAGTGGTCAACGCGATTGGTATTGCTATTGATGGTAAAGGCCCAATTCAAACAACCGAAACCCGAGTTGTTGAAACAAAAGCGCCAGGCATTATCAAAAGACAGCCGGTAACTGAGCCTCTTCAAACTGGAATTAAAATTATTGATGCTCTTATCCCAGTTGGCCGTGGTCAACGTGAATTGATCATCGGTGACCGTCAAACTGGAAAAACAGCGGTAGCGGTTGATACGATTATTAACCAAAAGGGCAAAGGAGTCTTTTGTGTTTACGTTGCCATTGGTCAAAAGCAATCAACGGTTGCTTTGGTTGTTGAAAAACTACGTAGCGCAGGAGCTTTAGAATATACAACGGTTGTTATGGCCGGTGCATCTGAAGCAGCGCCACTTCAGTTTATTGCTCCTTACACTGGGGCTGCAATTGGTGAGTGGTATCGCGACAATGGTAAGCATGCTCTTATTGTTTATGATGACTTAACAAAACAAGCTCAAGCCTATCGTCAGCTTTCATTGTTGTTAAGAAGACCTCCGGGGCGTGAAGCGTTTCCTGGAGACGTATTCTATATTCATTCCCGTTTATTGGAGCGTGCAGCAAAAATGAGTGACGAAGAAGGTGGCGGTTCTTTGACGGCCCTTCCAATTATTGAAACTCAAGCCGGTGACGTTTCAGCGTATATTCCTACTAACGTAATCTCTATTACGGATGGTCAGATATTCTTGGAAAGCGATTTGTTTTATTCGGGAATTCGTCCTGCGGTGAACGCAGGTCTATCTGTTTCTCGTGTGGGTGGTAATGCTCAGGTTAAGGCAATGAAAAAAGTAGCCGGACCACTTCGTTTGGAGCTCGCTCAATTTAGAGAATTGGCGGCCTTTGCTGCATTCGGTTCTGACTTGGATCCAGCAACGAAGAGACAGCTTGATCGAGGGATTCGACTTCAAGAAATTCTTAAGCAGGGACAATATTCTCCGATGGATGTTGAGAACCAAATCATCGTTATCTTTGCTGTAACACAAGGTTACCTTGATACAGTTCCGGTAAACAAAGTGAAGGACTTTGAAGAGCAACTTTTAGCGTTCATTCAGAGTCAAGGATCTGACTTCTCTAAAAAACTGTCTGAAAAGAAAGCTTTAGACAAGGACCTTCAATCGGAACTTGTTTCATTGCTTGAAACTTTCGGCAAACAATTTTCAACTGATAGCTAGTTGGAAAAGGAAGGAAAGAGCGTAAGTGGCATCAGTTAAGGATATTCGCAGAAGGATTTCGAGTGTAAAGAGCACTCAGCAAATCACTAAAGCCATGAAAATGGTTTCTGCAGCAAAGCTCCGACGAGCTCAAGATTTGATCACCAACGCACGACCGTTTGCTGAAAAAATTGATCAACTAAGTGGAAGGTTGATGCAAGATCTTGCATCAAAAACCGAAGGAATGAAAACTGAAGATGCTGAACACTTTTTGTTGAGCCTTCACCCCTTGCTAAGAAAAGCTACGGGAGAAAACCCCAAGGTTGCACTTGTAGTTGTTAGTTCTGATAAAGGACTATGCGGCGCCTATAACACCAATGCGTTTAAATATGCTTGGAAGAGATATCAGGAAATTCGTCAAGAAACTGACCAGCCCCCTGAGCTCTTTTTTGTAGGACAAAAAAGCTTTAGCAACTTTCGCAAAAGAGAAGCAAAAGGTCATTGGTATCAAGAGTTTTGGCAGGGAAGTTTTAGTAGAATCAAATCGAACGAAGTTGCTGATCAAATGATTGAGGATTTTAAATCAGGAAAGTTTGATCGTGTTGAAATTGTTTATACAGAATTTGTTTCGGCATTAACGCAAAATCAAACACACAGAGTAATTCTTCCAATGGCTATTAATGCCAATGAATTGACACAAACTTCGGGAGCTAAAGACGAGCAAAAAGAAGACGACGCTCTTCCTTTTTTGTATAAACCCGGCACAAAAGAACTTTTGCAAAGGCTTTTACCGGCCCAAGTGCAAACTCAATTGTTTCGATGTTTTGCAGACAGTCTTGCCAGTGAATTTGGATCTCGGATGACCTCAATGGACAACGCAACTCGAAACGCTTCCGACATGATCGGCAAATTAACTTTACAGGCAAATAGGCTAAGACAAGCCTCAATTACGACAGAATTAACAGAAATAGTAAGCGGTGCTGAGGCACTGAACGGCTAAAAGGAGTGAATGGCAATGGGAACAGCTAATCCATCAGATATTGGAAAAGTTTCACAGGTATTAGGTCCAGTTGTGGACGTGGAGTTTCAGTCTTCTGAACTTCCAAAAATTTACACAGCACTTAAAACTCGTTACGAACAAGAGGGCGAAGATTCTGCCGCCCTTGTTTTAGAGGTTGCACAGCATTTAGGCGACAACCGTGTTCGATGTATTGCCATGGATACCACAGATGGAATTATCCGCGGGCAAGATGTTGTAAATACCGGCCACCCTATTCAAGTGCCAGTTGGCGAAGGCGTTTTAGGGCGAATTTTAAACGTGACAGGCGACCCGATAGATCAAAAAGGTCCTGTAAAGCATGAAAAAACTTACTCAATTCACCGAGAAGTTCCTGCCTTTAAAGACCAAAGCACATCTGCTGAGCCTCTTTGGACAGGAATTAAAGTCGTCGATCTTTTGGCACCGTATTCAAAGGGTGGAAAGATTGGTCTCTTCGGTGGTGCTGGTGTTGGTAAAACGGTTCTTATTCAGGAACTCATTCGTAACGTAGCAACTGAGCATGGCGGTTACTCTGTGTTTGCGGGTGTCGGCGAAAGAACTCGAGAAGGAAATGACCTTTACTTAGAAATGAGTGAATCAGGGGTTATTGAAAAAGCAGCCCTAGTTTTTGGTCAGATGAATGAACCCCCTGGAGCTCGAGCTCGAGTTGCCTTAACTGGATTGTCGATTGCGGAATATTTCCGTGACGAAGAAAACCAAGACGTTCTATTGTTCATCGATAACATCTTCCGATTTACTCAAGCTGGATCAGAGGTTTCTGCCCTATTAGGACGTATTCCTTCAGCGGTAGGTTATCAACCAACGTTGGGAACTGAAATGGGTGCTCTTCAAGAACGAATCACTTCTACGAACAAAGGCTCTATCACATCGGTTCAGGCCGTTTACGTTCCTGCCGATGATTATACAGATCCAGCTCCTGCGACAACTTTTAGTCACTTGGATGCGACCACAAACTTGTCTCGTCCAATTGCAGAGCTAGGAATTTACCCCGCGGTGGATCCTTTGGCCTCAACTTCAAGAATTCTGTCCCCAGAAGTTGTTGGTGAAGAACACTACAAAGTTGCTCGAGATGTTCAGCAAATCCTGCAAAGATACAAAGAGTTGCAAGATATCATTGCCATCTTAGGTATGGATGAATTGAGCGATGAGGATAAGCAAACTGTAACTCGCGCACGTAAAATTCAACGATTTATGTCGCAACCCTTCTTCGTTGCCGAGCAGTTCACAGGCTTTCCTGGAAAGTATGTAGAGATTGGCGACACTGTTCGAGGGTTTAAAGAAATTCTTGATGGCAAACATGACGAATTACCCGAGCAAGCCTTTTTGTATGTTGGCACGATTGAAGAAGCTGTAGAGAAAGCGAAGAACTTAGCATAATGAAACTGACCGTTTTAACCCCCCTTAAGAAGCTGGTGGAAAACATTGAAGTTGATGAAGTTTTTACTCCTGGAGTTGAGGGCACGCTTGATGTTTTTCCACATCACGCCAACTTTTTGACTGAACTTGAGACCGGTGTTCTTAAGTGGAGACAGGGTGAGAAATGGTCTGTAGCAGCTATGAGCTTTGGGTGGCTTGAAGTGTTTGATGAAAATATCACCGTCCTTGCAGATGTGGCCGAGTTAAGTGACAAGATTGACCTAACTCGAGCTCAGGCTGCTGAAGCTAGTGCAAAAGCGAAGCTTCAAGAGGGCGGTCTTGATGACTCGGCGTTTAGAAAAACCGAGTTAAAACTTCAGCGAGCTATGGCCCGCCAAGAAGCCAGTCACTAGAAAAGCAAGCATTCGACGCTAAGCGGCCTCTATATATGTGGATTTTTGAACGAGGCCTTTGTACTACCGCTTGTTTGTATCTGACACATAACCAAGAAAGCTGACCATACTCTCACTTGCTAGTTGAGAGCTCCCTGCCCTAGATTAGCTATGGCAATTGGGAAAACCCAGAGGAGAGTTTGATATGGCTTTATCTAAGTTTCGTTTAAAGAAGATTACTAGGGATAAAATTTCAGGGAGAACCGCGCTCGTTACAGGGGCCTCTAGTGGTTTGGGTGTTGATTTCGCCAAACAATTGGCGGAAGCAGGAGCCAATCTAATTTTAGTTGCTCGAAGCGAAGAGAAGCTTAATGAATTGAAAAAAGAATTGGTAAGCGACTTCAAAGTAGAGGTTGATGTTCTTGTCGTAGATCTTAGCAAAACAAAATCTGCTAAAACAGTTTATGATTTCTCCAAAGAAAAAAACGTAACTATTCTTTTAAACAATGCAGGGGTTGGCTTGCACGGTCACTTTTTAAAACAAGATTTGAACCCAAGTGCAGAGATGATCAATTTAAATGTGAACACCTTGGTTAAGCTCACGCACCTCTTTGCAAAACAAATGCTCGAAAAATCTGATGGCTATATTTTACAAACAGCATCTGTTGCTGGTTTTATGCCCTTGCAGGGGTATTCAGTTTACGCAGCAACGAAGGCTTTTGTTTTGAGTTTCTCACAAGCAATCAATTGGGAGCTTGAAGGCACGGGCGTTTCTTCAACGGCGCTTTGCCCAGGGGCGACCAAAACTGCTTTTTTTGAAACCGCTGGCCATAAAACGAATCGCTTAGTTGATAGCACCATGATGACAAGTTCTGAGGTTGCAACAATTGGTTTAGAGGCGATGGTTGCACGTCAAGATAAAGTCATCGCGGGAATGATGAACAAAATGACGGTAGGAATTAGTTCCGCCCTACCTTCTACGGTTTCAAAGCGTTTGAGTGCGGAGTTTATGAAATAAGATGAATAACTTTTTAGAACTTAGAAAAGTAGATATCATTCACCCCGCAGATATGCGAAAATGGCAGTTAATGACTGCCGTTATAGAGAAACAGATAGCCCTTCAAACAAGGCAGCTAAAGCTTTCTATTGAAGATGTTTTAATTAAAGGCCGAAAGATCTACTCGCAAGTTGCAAAAGTATTGTCAGACATCTTTAAGTTTTTTCTTTTGGTTATCGCTACTTTTGGCCTAAGAGTCTTTTGTTCTGTCGTTGATGGACTCAGTTAAGCGCGAATTTGTTTTAAGGTAGATCTTGTTCGTCAAAGTTAACCTCATCGAGACTCAAATCTCGATGCTTCTTAATTTCTGTCAGAATTTTTTTTTGCATATAGTGACGAATGGTTTTGGCTAAAGGTCTCAGGCGTTCGCTGTTTGAAATGTCATCCTTAGAATAATCATCTATTTTGTATTCGGGAAAAAATCGAAGACTCCAATCAACTGGAATAGGTATTAAGTTTAAGGGTAGTGGAACCGGTATTCCCAAAAGTTTCTTTGTTGAAAGTTTTGTAAGGTTAATGCTGGTTTCTTCGGCCCCGATAACGATGGCCGGGAAAATTGGAGCACCCGTTTTGAGGGCTAACCTTAAGAAGCCGCGCTTAAACTCTTGTAGTTGATACTTCTTAGAAGAGGGTTTAAAGTTTCCATCCTCCCCCTCGGGGAAAAATAACAAAAGGTTTCCCTCGTTTATAACTTTTTCTGCTTTGTCTAAACTGGCTTCAACAAAACCAAACTCTGTAGAAAGTTTCCTGAGCAAATCGCCTTTGAACCACATTTTGTGAGTGAGAATTTTTGGCTTTCGAGAAGTCTCTCTTCTTATCTCATTGGCCAGCATAAGGGCGTCAAAGCCTGCAAAGCCAGAATGATTGGCTATGATGATTGCAGGTCCTTGAAGAGGGATGTTTTCTACATCAAAACTTTTTACTTGAAAGTAACTCCTTAAGGATTCGAGCAGCCATCGGGGCATGATTCGAAAAGCAAGTTCTTCTCTGGAAACGGAGGGGTCATTGACCGCCTTTAATACTCTGTCTAATCCGAATCTCCAAAAATTACTCATATTATTAATGCCTTAAGCCCACTTGTCTTAATCGGCGGTTTACGCTTTAACTAAGTTATGAGCAGCTATGTATTGGCTATAGATCAAGGGACAACATCTAGTCGAGCCTTTATCTACAACTCCAAATTCGAGGTCGTTGGGCGTGGGCAATGTGCCTTTAAGCAATATTACCCGAAACCCGGATGGGTTGAGCATGATCTAGAAGAAGTTTGGAGCAGTGTTGAGGCCTCCATTAGGCAGGCGATTGAAGAGGCGTCTAAATCAGGTTTTAGTGTTGAGAATATTTCAGCCATTGGCATCACTAATCAGAGAGAAACGTTTGGGCTTTGGGAGAGAAGCACGGGCAAACCATTATGTAATGCGGTTGTTTGGCAATGTAGCCGAAGCCAAGAAATTTGTAACACGCTAGGAAAGTCGAGAGATGGAAAAAAAATTGCGAAGATTACAGGTTTGAAGATCTCCCCATATTTTTCTGGAACAAAGTTATCCTATTTATTGAGAGAAAACAGTGAAATTTTAGCTCGAGCAAAAAGTGGAAAAATTGCTTTTGGAAACATTGATACGTTTTTGCTTTGGAGGCTAAGCTCAGGCTCTGCTCATGCAACCGATGCGAGCAATGCTTCGCGAACACTATTTTTTGATATTCATAAAGGAGCTTGGAGTGATTTTGCACTTAAGGTTTTAAAAATTCCAAGACAAATTCTCCCTGAAGTTAAAGATTCAAACGCGATGTTTGCCAAGACTTCAGGATTAAGCTTTTTGCCAGACGGAATTCCTGTTCACGGAATTTTAGGAGATCAACAGGCGGCACTTTTTGGTCAAGCTTGTTTTAGAAAGTCTCAAGCAAAAATTACCTATGGAACCGGTGCCTTTATGTTGGTTAATACTGGACATCAGTGCCGTAAAAGTAAAGAAGGCGTAAGCACGATTGCCTGGACTTTGTCTGGAAAAACCACCTACGCGGTTGAATCGAGTATCTTTATAGCCGGAGCCGCGGTTCAGTTCTTAAGAGACAATCTAAATCTGTTTAAAGATAGTGCCGAGATTGAAGAGCTTGCAAAAAGTGTAGACTCTTCTGAGGGTGTGTTTTTTATTCCAGCGCTTACTGGTTTAGGTTCTCCTTATTGGAGGCCTGAAGCTCGCGGACTCATTGGTGGTCTTACTAGAGCAACCAATAAAGCACATATTGCCCGAGCTTGTTTGGAAGGAATTTCTCTTAGTGTGGCAGAAGCCTTCTCGGCACTTGCTAAAGATTCTGGCTCAAAGATTAGAATCATACGCGTTGATGGTGGGGCTTCGAAGAATGACTTGATGATGCAATATCAGAGTGACGTTCTAAGCGTTGTTTTACAAAGACCCGTTGATGTAGAAACTACGGTGCGAGGTGCGGCCTATATTGCAGCTTATGGGGCTGGTTTGTGTAAGATTGAAGATCTTGCAGGGCACGGAGTAGTGGAGAAAACCTTTTCGCCAAATTTAAGAAGAGCAGAAGCAAATCAATTGATCAAAGTTTGGAAGAGACGAGTCAAGGCTTTGTTGGCGGGAGCATTTTAAATCGCTACTTACTACAGATATTTCTTTGAGCATCTACCCCTGGCCCGCCACCAAGAGCGTCCCAGCAGTCATTTATACTTACACCACAGCCCCCTGGAGATTGAATTTTAGGACCTAAATAACACACCCAAAGTTCAAATAGGTTACGTCTTATTGCGTAAAACAAGGTGGCAAAGATTGATGCGGTGACCACAACAACCAAAATATATTCGACAGCGGCCTGTCCCAAAGTCGACTTCTTTTTGGCACAATTTCCGATACTATTTTTCTTTAGCGAGCTAAAATGAAACATGTATATGGACCCTGATAGTAATGATAACAGAAATTTACTCTTTTCACTTCCGCAATTCGGGAAGATTGCCTTAGACCCAAAGGAAGCCAACCTTAACAGTTACCAACAGGCCAAATTCGTAATGTTTCCAAGGAAGATGACGGATCAACAGTTTGTTATTGCCTGTGAATGGGCGGCTAGAACCCAGACTCCCATCTATTGCGTGGAATCAGATGCAACGCGTTTTCTAAGCGAAGGCTTTTATAATTATAGATTTAATATTTTAAGAGGCTACGATCGAATTCGAATCAACAAGGGTAGCTTGGAGTTCTTTCCTATTAAGAAAACAAAGCGAATTTTATTCTTCAACGTTGAGCAACAGCCGCAAGCCTATCAAGTGTTAGTTCGGCCAGACGGGTGTCAGCCTCTTTTATTTTTAAGCGACTTATCCATAGAAGAAGATGATGCAGTGATATTTAAACAGTTTGAGGCAGGAATTTTTTGTCTAGATCCAACAAGTCCCATTGATCCTTGGAGGAGAGCAGAAGCTTTGCTAGACTCCAAGATTAGTAGCATTGAAGACTTAATGCGCTTTAATAAAGGTGGGGTTTATTTGTGGGAGAAAACCAAGATTCGACAAGAGATTCAGGAGAATGGAAACGACTTATCCATTCCGAAGGAAGTCGAAAGTGGATAATTGGTCTAGGTGCTATTAGTTTAGTCGGCGTAATTGTTTTTGGATTTCAATCTTTAATTTTTCCAGAAAAAGCGGCCCACCTTAGTTTCTTAGACACTGAATTTCCCAACTATGAACTTTATGATCCGCAAGGAGATAAGGTCTCAACTCATGCTCTTGTAGAGGAAATTCAATCAAAGGAAGTTTTGATTAGCTTCTGGGCAACTTGGTGTGAGCCCTGTTTGCGAGAATTACCCCTTCTGGAGCGCGCCCTCCCCATGCTTTCAAAAAAGGGAACGGACGTATTGTTGATTAATTACGATGGCGGTTTGGCAGAGAAAACCAGACGAGAGGTTATGGCATGGCTGATTTCAGAGCGAATCCGTTTCAATTCATTCTTTGATTTTGATGAACATTTATTGAGCCACTTACACGTTCACTCGCTTCCTTTTAGCGTTCGAGTTCGCGCTAAAGATAAAAAAATTCTTTGGATGAAAATGGGTGAACTCGAATGGGAAGATCTAGATTACTAAAAAGGACTTAGCGAAGAGCATCCATGGCGGCTTTGTAGTCTTTTTGATTAAAAACAGCTGATCCTGCGACGAGAATATCGACTCCAGCCTTGGCCGCAAGAGGGGCTGTTTTGGCGTTCACTCCCCCATCAATCTGAATGGAAATCTGATCTCGTTTCCCCACTTCTTTAAGCCAAGAGTTGAGCTGAGCTGTCTTTTCTAGAGCGGCGGGAATCAGGGATTGGCCTCCGAAGCCGGGGTTGACGGTCATGCAGAGCACCATGTCTAACTCATCTAAAACCCATTTTATTCCCTCAAAAGGGGTGTGTGGATTGAGGGAAACACCTGCTTTACAGCCTAAATCACGTATAGATTTGAGTGTTTTTTGAAGGTGATTGCAGGTTTCTATGTGAACTGTGATGATGTCGGCGCCAGCTTTTGCGAATTCTTCGACGCGTTCATCGGGATTGGAGACCATAAGGTGACAATCCATCACGGTTTTTACGTCTTTTCTGATGCATTTTACGATGGGTGCGCCAAGCGTCAAATTAGGAACAAAGTGCCCATCCATCACATCGACGTGGATTCCGTCCGCTCCCGATTTCTCCACATTTCTAATTTCTTCAGAAAGTTTTCCAAAATCGGCAGATAAAATTGATGGGTAAATCTTTGGCATATCGGTTTTAGAGATTATCGATTCTTAGAGCCTGGTGTCCAGCATTTGTGCTGAGATTTTTAAAATAAGAAAATGCGTCGATTGGGCCTTTTCCGGGAATTTTGATTTTCAAAATTTGAGCAAATTTATCAGAACATTTTAAAAGACATTTTTTTTCAAATAAAACAATTTCGCCCGCGCGAACATTGGAATCTTTGTGTTCCGACTGCTGGGCCTCTAGGAAAATTACAAAAGGTGGGTTTTTAAGAAGTGTTGCTGCGTTAAATACGCACGCGCGAACATTGGGCCAGGCGTTGAAAGCCCGAGTTCTATTTATAAATTCTGAAGCCTTCCAGGTCGAGGAAAAGTTTCCTTCCTCTTTATCGATCTTTTCGGCGAAGGTAACTTTGGTAGAATTTTGGGGCGTTCCGTCAATTTTCTGACGTAATTTTAGGTCTTTTAAAAATGGAATTAGAAGCTCTTTGCCCATTTTAGAGAGTCTAGAGGATAATTCGACGGCTCCTTCGCCTGTGCGAATATCGGTTTTAATTTCTGAGACAACATCTCCAGCATCTAGCTCCAAGACCATCTTTTGTAAGCTCACACCGGTTTTTAGATCTCCGGCTTCAATGGAACGTTGTATGGGGGCTGCCCCTCTCCAGCGAGGAAGAAGGCTAGCGTGAACATTCACAGCACCAAAGCGAGCAAGTTTTAGAAGCTCTTCTGGGAAAATTCTGCCGTAGGCTGTTACCACAAACAGATCTGGCTTTTCTTCGTTAATAAAATCCATAAGAGTTGAATAATCTTCACAAAGAGGTTTTTTGATCGAACGAGGAGAGAAGACCCGAATGTTTTGATCCAACGCCCATTGTTTTACTGGAGAAGGAGAAACTTGTTGTTTTCGCCCCCGAGCCTTGTCGGGCTGGCTTACAACGGCCAAGAGCTCAGCTGCCTGGTGGCAAGCTTCTGCTGAGGGGATTGCAAAATCTGGAGTGCCAAAAAAAATTATTCGCACGGGCGAAGATTACTCCTCTTTTTGAAGTTTGTTGTATTTGGCCAATATCAAGGATCTCTGCATTGCAGGAAGGTGATCTATAAAAAGGACGCCGTTGAGATGGTCGATTTCATGTTGAAGAGCAATGGCGCGAAGTCCGTCTGCTTCCATTTCGTATTCGTCACCTGTTTCATCTTGGTATCGAATGGTGATCTCTGCTGCGCGATCAACCATTCCATATACACCAGGAATGCTAAGGCAGCCTTCTTCGTATTCGGTTTCACCGGCTTTGCTCAAGATTTCCGGGTTAATGTAAACTTCGGCTTCTTCCAGAATTTTATCTTCATTTTCTTCGTCATCACCTTGGGCTTCGATATTGGCAACATCTAGAACAAGTATTCGTTTGGTAATGGCCACCTGAACTGCTGCTAAACCTATGCCTTTGGCATCACGCATTGTTTGGACCATGTTCTCCACAGTCTTTTTTAGTTCTTTATCAAAGTCAGTAACGGCGTCACTTTTCTGACGAAGAACTGTATCAGGGTGTTTAACAATTTCTAATACTGCCATGACAGTTCTATTTAATCGCTGTGCCTATTCTTGCAACCCGTTCTTTGTCGAAAGGAGTCTTAAATATGGAAACGATGAAATGGTAGGTGGCTTCGAAGAAGGGCCTTTGCATTTGCCAGCCTTCCAGAGGCACGCTTAGCCATATCCCGATGGCTCTTCCCATAATTTCAGGTCTTTCCACAAAACCGAAGAAACGGCCATCTTGGCTATCATCTCTATTGTCACCCATCACAAAATAATTTCCATCAGGCACCGTAAAAGAGCAGATGTGGTTGATTTTATAGAACTTTAGCTCATCGCTGAGGTTGTCTGATTGAAAAGGAGCACAGGGTTTGCCGAGTTGAGCCTCCAAGCCGGCCTTTCCTTCTGCGAGATAACCGAGAGCCCTTCCGTAGCGTTGCATGAGGTGTTCTTCGTATCTAGCCCCAGGAATCTTTTCCTTTAAAACATAGTTTCCATCCCAAAAATCAAAGGCTGGAATCTTCTCAATGTATTCTTTTGCGACAGGAATTTGTTCATAGGCTTTGTCGTTTAAAAAAGGCACTCCTCCGCGAACTTCAATCACATCGCCAGGCACTCCTATGATTCGTTTAATATAAAAAGCGCCATGCATTGGTCCTGGCCCTGGGAAGCGAAACACGATTACGTCGCCTCTCTTGGGGTCGGAGACTTTAAGGAGACTCTTTTTCGTGAAGGGAATACGGATGTCATATCCGGATTTAGAAACAAAAAGATGATCGCCAATTAATAAGGTCGGCTTCATGGAACCAGATGGAATCTTGAAAGGCTCCACGACGGCCCAACGAACAAACAAAATTAGGGCTAAAAGCCAGTAAAAGCTACTCGAGCTTTCCTTCTTCTTTCCGAATAAAAGCCGCTTGAAAAAAGAGCCAAGATTTTTGATAGGATTCGTGTTGCTGGAAGGGTTTTTATCAGCCATTTTCAGCTACAATAGCAGATAGTGTTTCGGTTGGGAATTTTATCTAAGTATATCGTTGAGGAGCTTCTCAAAATTCTATTTCCCGTTTGGTTTGGGCTAAGTTTTCTATTTTTTATAATGGAATGGCTCACTCAAGTCTTTAGAACTCCAGCTCCAGCGCTCATCGTGTTTAAACTTTATGGAGCTAAGATTCCTGTTTATCTGCAGCTAGTTTTTCCTGCTGCAGTGCTTATTAGTTGTTTGATCGTATTGGGTGCAATGAATCGCCATTTGGAGGTCGTAGCTCTCCAGGCAATGGGGCATAGAAGACGCTCAATTATCTTCCCTCTGTTTTTTGCAATTATTTTGGCCAGCGCTCCCTACTTTTTCGTAGCAACCTATTTAGCACCAGTTGGATTGCGGGCTCATTATACAATTCTTGATGAAGATGTATTTCATCGACCTTCGCGATTTTCGCAGTTTCGACAAGAAAAAATTTGGTATCGGAACCAAGACATTCTCTACAATGTAGGATTTTTTGATCTTGATAAAAGCGAACTCTATGACGTGACGCTTTATACGTTTGATGATGATTTTCATGTAGCTCAAACCTTGTATGCGCAACGAGCCGTTTGGCGAGATTTAAGTGATGAAAATCCCGGTTTGGATGGATACTGGAACCTTGAAGAGGGTGTTATCACCTTGACCGACAAGAGGCTTGATGTGCCGGTGATGCAAAAGTTTAAAAGAAGAAGTTCACGATTGATTGAGGGGCCCAAGAACCTAAGACAGTTTGAGTTTAATGCAGATACGATGACTCAAATTCAACTCGCCCAAAATATAAAAAAATATAAAAAATTAGGAATAAATACCGCAGAATGGGAGGCAACTTTTCATAAACGTTTAAGTTTTATGCTCATCTCGTTTGTCTTTGTTTTGTTGGCGCTGCCTAAGGCGTTGAAGTTCAACCGAGGAGGTAGTCCCATTTGGGACATTTTATTAGCGGTAGTTGTGTGCTTTGTTTATTGGATTATATTTAGTTGGGCCATTAACTTAGGTGAGCAATCAAAGATTCATCCGGCTGTCTCGGCCTGGATGCCCTCGGTTTTGTTTTTGTTGGCCATTACCTTCTATAATAGAAGAGCCGCCAAGGCTTAAAAGGGCTCAAAGGTTCTAAAAAAATGACAAAGGGGCCATATTTGTCTAGTTTAAAGGGAGAATGGCCACGTCTAAAAATTCTGGTTCCTGCACTCCAAAAGACTGTCGTGATTGCGAGACTCGACATGCCAGCGCGCTTGGTGGTTTGAATGAGGAAGCTCTCGCTATTCTTGATAAGGGCAAGAGCGCTGTTTCAGTTGCTAAAGGAGAAATTTTATTTAGAGTTGGCGACCTTGCCACAGGCTTATATTGTGTGGGCAAAGGCCTGATTAAAACCGAAGTGGAGGGAGCCTTGGGTGAGAGTAGAATTTTAAACATCTCTTCCCCCGGCGATTTCGTTGGCTACACATCTGTTTTCAATGGCGGGCACCAAAACTCAACTGCCTCGGCAAGCGAAGATAGTGAACTTTGTTTTATTCCTAGTGAAGCGTTAGAAGAGTTAATTTCTAAGCACCCAGAATTCGCCCGGTCTTTGCTTACCAAAATAGTTCATGATGTTAAGCGTGCTCAAAAGCGTCTTTTGGATCACGAAAAGAATGCCTTTCAAAGAGTGGCAGAGTCAGTGCTTTTTTTGGTTGGTAGATTTCCCAATCATAATTGGACGCGTAAAGAAATTGCCGATTGGGCGGGAACCGCTACAGAAACAGCCATTCGAGTTTTGTCTGAGTTTGCCTCTGAAGGATGGCTTCGTTTAGAGGGTAGAAAGATTTTCATAGAAAATCGAGAGCAGCTTTTGAAACTTGCAGGCGTGAGTCCAGGGCAGAAATCTAGTTTAGATTAAACTGTTGATTTAAAGCCGGTGGACGAGGGGGAGCTGTGTTTGCAGCTCCAGTGCTGGTAGGCGCTGCTCCACTAGACCCTCTATCACTAGAGCCTGGGTTTTGAAGATTGTTTGGATTGAAGGCAATGCTTCCATTGTAACTACCATTACCTTCTCCCGTTCCAGCGGTGAAGGTTGCATCGCGCCTTGGGTCACGACCAAAGAGTTCCATTTGAGTTAATCTAGAGGCATCCCATTTTGATCGGTCATATTGATTTTGAGTGTTTAAATTAACCAATCCATTTGCACCATAGGCTTTGCCGTTTTTGGAGTAGTCAGCCATTTTGTCTGCAAAGGCATTGTAGGCATCCATAGAGGCTTGCCATTGCTGTTCATAGTCAGCCCAAACTTTCGATCCAGTGTTGGCGTCAGATCCCGGTCCAAAGTCTAAGTTTTGCATAAGACGTTTCTGTTCGGCAAGCGGAGCGCGTAAGGCGCGCGCATAAGAGGAATAGACGTATTCTCTAGTGTCGTCGAACGCTGCACCAGGATCGCCTTGAACTTCACCATATAGAACGGGTTTACTCGGGTCATCAGGGTCTGGGGCTCTTCTGAATGTTTTTGTTCTTCCGTAGCACCATTTATCTCGTTCAAGGCAGGGAATAATTTTTTGTGTGTCCTCAGCAAGCTCTTGATCGTATTTATCGTTTCTTTGTTGAGCAACCTGTCGTGCTTCATCATAGAGCTGGGAAATTTGATTTGTAGGCACTACAGCTTTTAATTGATCCAGATCGATAGAGGTTACAGTCGTTGTTGCTGTTGTGTCCCAATCATCTAGTTCCTCACCATTTGATGCTCTCTTTTTCCGAAAGCCAGCGCTCTTCATTAAGCTCTCTACAGTATTGTCGGTGACGCCTCGGCTGGAAGCTAAATTTCTAAGATTGTTTTCAAATGCGTTCGGATCAGGCGCCGTGCTTCCGGATGAGGGGCATGGGCTATACTGCTTAGTCGCAGGGTCAAAAGGAGCCAGTGTTGGTTTGCCATTGTCATCAATACAGAATTGTTCATTAGCCAAAAGAGATTTCTCCGCAATTCGTTCAGCGAGTTTCTGATCTTGATCTTTGTCTCCCATAGAGTTTGAAACGAGAGAGTTAAACTCAGTGGTTTCATCACGGCCACCAAACTCTTGTGTTCTAACGCCAGCGAGTCTAGCTGCTCTGAGTGTTTTCCATGCGCGATCAGCATAATCTCTTTTTTGCTGTTCAAGCCAAGAGTATTCTGAGCGGAGCAAATCTATGTTCGGCGACTGTTGAATGGTGACTTGTTCTCCGTTTTGAGTCGTTGTAACAAAGACTCCACCGTCTTGTTCGCTAATGCTTCTGTTTACACCAACCGCTTGTGCTGCTTGTTGGGAGTCTTGACTGAATTCCTTTAAGGTTGCATCACTGATAACTTGAGTTGCGTAGTCAGCGCCGGCCTTTTCTGATTCTTTTTTAGCGTCGTCAGTTAACTCGTAAGCTCTGTGAGTGTTGATTGTATCTGGAGTGCCATCTTTATCTGTATCAATCATATTAGCACCGTGGGCAGCTCCCTTATCGACAAGAACGGGAGATAGGTTCATACATTTAATAGATTGTCCGTTGGGACCCTTCTGAACTTGAAAACCGTCTTTACATCCATTGCTTTCTTGGTCGCCAAAGCCGGTGTTGTCAGCAATAGCCTTCTGTCTTTCTGTTTCTGATCCGTTGTTCCCACCAGTGGCTACCTTATCAAGTCGCCCCTCTAGTCCGTTGGCCGGACCTGCGTGGTAGGTTGTTCCGGCGTAGTCATCGTGCATTTCTAAAATATTACTAAAGCGCCCTGCCCCGCCTATCCCCGAAGATTCGCGCCCTTTTCTGAATTCGTTGGCTTGTCGGGCAACATCGGCATCGAGTTGTTCGAGAGCTTTAACTTCGTCGGCGCTCATCCCTTTAACTTCGGCAGCATCTTCATCAACACCCTCAGAGGTTTTGTCGAAACCGTTGGATTGGGCAAAGCCGCTTTGGCCCGCTAGTAGCAGGATCAATGCCCAGAAATAGTGTCCCGGATAGTGTATTGATTTGGCCAGATAACCCCTCATAATTATAAGTATAACTCAATAAGACGCGGCGCATAATAAAGCTTTTATGAAGCCTTAAGGGCTTAATTTTTTTAAGAAAAATGCCTCCTTAACTTGTTTTTCTTAACAGACTCTTGTTAGAACAGAGGGGATTTATGAAAAAATGCGCAGTGGGGGTCGATCTCGGGGGAACCAACATCCGAGCTGTTTTAGCCGATGATGACGGAAAAATGGGGCCTCGCCTGCACGAAGAAACTTGCGCTGAAAAGGGCCCTGAACACGTTGCCAACAAAATTGCTGATCTTGTTCAACAGCTAGTGGCTCAAGCTGCTAATACTTGTGAGATTGTTGGTATCGGAATTGGAAGCCCCGGTCCTTTATCAAGAAAACGAAAAATGATTTTTCAAACTCCTAATTTACCAGGATTTGAAAACTACCCGCTTGGCCAACGAGTCGAAGACATGTGTGGAATTCCTGTTAGCTTAGATAACGATGGCAACTGCGCGGCTCATGGCGAACACATGTTTGGCGTGGCTCGCGGAGTTAAAGAATTTTTCATGCTGACGATTGGAACTGGAATTGGTGGAGGAATTTTTTCAAAAGATAAAATGATTCACGGAAAGTCCGATGGAGCGGCCGAAATTGGTCACCTCTGTTTATACCCAGGTGGAATAAAGTGTAATTGCGGTAGAACCGGTTGCTTTGAGCAATATTGTTCTGCAACGGCCATTGAGCGACGTGCAGCAAAAGCTTTAAACAAGAAAACAACTGTTCCAGAACTTTTTTGGGCTCACGAAGCAGGGAATCAAGATGCCTCTAAATGTCTTGAAGAAGTTGCCCAAGATTTTTCGATAGGCTTGGGCTCTTTGATAAATCTATTAGAGCCTGAAATGATCGTTATGGGCGGTGGCGCCTTTTCAACAGGTGGGGGGCCATTAATTCCAATGATTACTGAAAGACTGGTTGGCCAAGCTTTTCCTAGCTCTTTGGCGGACTTAAAAATTGTGTCTGGAAAGTTGCGTGGCAATAGTGGTGTGCTCGGAGCTGCGGCTTTGGCCTTTAAGCAACGAGCAAAGCTAGAAGAGCCATTGATTGCAAGTCAAAGCGTTCGATAGAATGAAGCGTCCCGAATTCATAAAACATTATTCAGAAATTCAAGATAAAGACACCGCCACTTATCCAAACAGTAAAGAACTGCTGAGCATTGGCTCAGCTTTTGGAAAAAGCTTTGGCCTTCAGCGTCTTGGTATTCACCATGAATTGCTTCCACCAGGGAGAAGAACCTCTTGGCCACATGCGGAGAGCTTAGAGGAAGAGTTTGTTTACGTTATCGAGGGAAATCCTCAAGCTTGGATTGATCGAAAGCTTTATGATTTAAGCCCAGGAGATGGAGTTGGTTTTCCTGCAGGCACAGGTATTGCTCATTGCTTTGTCAACAACTCTCAATCAGCCGTTCGTTTGTTGGTGGTTGGAGAAAGTTTTAAAAAAGAAAACAACGTGCTTCTACCCTATGCATCCTGAGCGCAATGAATTGGCGAAAAAAGAAGGTTGGTTTTGGGAAGGACATCCTAAAAATTCAATCGGCGCTGACGGTCACGAGCCCAAGAATTCTTAAAGCATTTGCATGGGGTCAACGTCGACGATTAGACGAGTTCTGTATTTGCGCTCTAGTCTTTGAGTTTGCCAGGTGTTGAAGACCCAGTGAAGAGCGTGGGTGAGAAGCACGTTGTTTTTAGTTTTTAAAAGAATTTGATAGCGGTAACGATTTCTAACTTTAAAAATAGGTGATGGGGTTGGTCCCAATACGGTAAAGCCTTGAGAGCTGGCGCGCATAAGAGCAAGACCAACGGTCTCTGCGGCTTGAGCAACCTCGTCTTCTTGCAAGCCATCAAAACGCAACATTACTAGAGAGGCTTCTGGTGGATAATTTAGTAGTGCACGAGTTTCCATTTCATTGTCCATAAACTCTTCGAGATCTTTGAGCGTTTTTTGCCTCTGAAGAAAGGTAAAGACAGGATGATCTGGAGAAAACGTTTGAATAAAGACTTGTCCGGGTTCTTTGGCTCTTCCCGCACGACCTGAAACTTGAAGAAGTAACTGCAAAGTGCGTTCTTGCGCTCTGAAGTCCGGAACACTTAGGCCCATTTCTGCTAATAGCACTCCAACGAGTGTAACGTTAGGGAAGTCGTGACCTTTGGCGACCATCTGTGTTCCTATCAGAATGTCCGCTTCACCGCATGCAAACTGTTCGATGATTCTTTCTAATTCTCCAGCCTTTGTGGCTGAATCCCTATCAAGTCTTAAGACTCTTGCTTTAGGGAACAAAGTGTCGAGGGCTTTTTCAATGGCTTGAGTTCCGATGCCCATAGAAGTGTAGCTATCGGTAGCGCTACAGCTTTGGCAATTTTTAGGAGTGGGAGTTTCAAATCCGCAGTAGTGGCAAAGAAGTTTTGTGTTGTGCGGAGTGAGCTTAATTTGGCAACTAGGACATTCTGGTTGCTCTCCGCAACTTTTGCACAAGATGTAGCTGCCAAGACCGCGCCTGTTTAAAAAGAGAATGCTTTGTTTGCCCATCTTTAAGTTGTCAAAAAGTGCTTCTTCAAGAGGAGGGCTGATGAAGAAGGTTTCTTTGGAAATCGGCTTGCTAAATTCTTGATCGTTATCGGTTGGAGGGGCCTCAGAGGGGTTTAAGTTTTTTTGAGCTTGAAAAGTTTTTAAATCAACGATGTTGAGTTCAGGAAGAGCTGCGTCGGTCACGGCTCGTTTTTCTAAAAGGTGAACAACACACTTTTCAGCCTTTACGCTGTGGTGAGCCTCTAGAGAAGGTGTTGCGGAACCTAAAACTACTTTTGCGTTATAGAGTTTAGAAAGCTCTTCGACACAGGTTTTAGTGTTGTATCGTAGGCGTTCTTCTTGCTTGTAGGAAGAGTCGTGTTCTTCGTCGACTATGATAAAGCCAAGGTTCTCTAGTGGAGCAAAAAGTGCGCTTCTTGGTCCCAAAGCAATTCTTTTTTTGCCTTCAAAAATATCGAGCCAGCTTTTTCGTAGAGCAGTTGGTTTTTGAGCACTATGGAAAACGGCCACTTCTTTTGGGAAACGTCGTTCAAATCGTGAACAAAGCAAAGGGGTAAGGGCAATTTCAGGAACTAGAATGAGGGCTGTTTTATTTTGCTTTAGTGCTTCTTCAATCAAATGAAGATAGACTTCGGTCTTCCCGGAGCCTGTTACACCCCAAAGTAAGTGCTTGTTTTGATCAGACTTTAAAATATTTTCATAGGCACTTTGTTGTTCGGAGTTTAAGGCAAGAGCCACGTCACTTTCTCGAGGCCGCTTTTCTTCTCTTTTCTTTTTTAAGGTGCGATCAGTTCCCTTTCGGATGGCGGCAGGGAGGGCCGCTTCGCAGACCTCTCCCAAGGGGTAGAAGTATTCTTGGGAAAGTTTTTCTAAAAATAACTTTCTGTTTGGAGAAATAACAGGTTGCTCAATTTTAATGGCATCCAACATTTTTAACTTTTTTATATCAATGTCGGTTTTGTCTGAAAGGGACCAAACAACACCCCAAGTCTTTTTCCCGCGAAACTTTAGATCGACTAACGAGCCTTCTCGAATGCTTTCGTGGAGTTCTGCTGGGACAACGTAATCAAAAAGCATGTCGTGTGGGTAGATTGGAATTGGAATGGCCACACGAGCAAACAACATTGGAGGCACTTCAGTGGGTTATCACTAAGAAATCAAGTAGATTTTCTCCATTGCGACTTAATCCCCCGCGTAGATTCTCTAGACTTGTTAGCCCTGAGCCGAATTGCATTTTACCGACTTCAGATGACTTTGTTTTTTCATCAACGCTTCGGTTGAGCTCGGCCCTTAGAGTGCTTTCCTTGTAGTAACGTAGTTTTTTGCTCACAATGGGCTGAAAGCGTGGATACCTTCTGCGAATGTGTAAATCGGAAGTAGCTTCAAGTTTAACAGGAGATGAGTCATGCTCAAATTTAGCCAATAAAGGAGCAAGAAAGCTTTGGTCAAATTGAATTAGAGGCAAGCCCTCACCATCTTCTTTCGTTCTAAAGGCAGGTCCCTTGATTTGTAATACGGCAGAGGGGGTTAAGCCATTGCGACCAATCTCAAGAGTCACTCTACGAGAAGCGGTTTCAGGTTGTGGTTCGCGAGAATTTGTTTCTCTGTAGATGGCATCGTTTCTGTCGTAAAACCCTGCATTCACCAGAGATGCAGGGGCCGAAACAGGGTCACCCATAAGTTCGAGTTCGGCCCAAAATTTTGCTGGAGGGCAGACAAAGCGGCTTCCACCAGCAAGAATTACGCATTGGTCATCATTGCGAAGCATTTTCCAAGTTCCAGTGGCTGTTCCCGTCATTGAAACAAAACTTGAGGGAACGTTGAGCACCCTGACTTCATAGCTCCTTGGTCCATACCATCGTAGTTCATAGGGAAGTTTTGTCCCAGATATGTTGAACAGGCCCTTCGCTAGAAAGGCTTGTCTTCTAATTTTTCTCATTTGTGGCTGGAAGCGCGCAATTTGCCCTGTATCAGGCACAAAGGCAAAAACATTGCTGAGGAAGAAGGCTTGGATGAAAGTCATTAGGATGAGCTTTTGCATATGAGAGTTATATCATAACAAAAAAAACGCCTCTTCCGGGGGAAGGAAGAGGCGCTGCGTAGAACTTCCCATTGGGGGGGGAGGGGGAGGAAAGTTCTTAGGGGACTAGTTTATAAACGGATTATGTCCAGTTCTTGGATCCAAATTTGTTGTGCGCTGACCACCTAAAAATACAGGAGTTGGCTGAGGTGTCGTTCTTACAACTGTGTTTCGGCAAGCCTGAACAGGGAACACGTTGGTTGTTTGTGCAGAAAGGCCCATGCCTAATGCTGCGATTAACTGTCCATTGCCACCTAATGAGCTTCCACCAAGATTGATGTTTACTCCGGCGTTACCGTAGCCGCCACCGTTGCCCATTCCGGCATATCCATACATGGCAGGAGGAGGAGCGTAGTATCCACCGCCTATTCCGCCGTTAGCAAGAGCGCCACCGCAAGGTATGCAAGGTCCAGATGGAAATGGCATCGGTCTTGGGTAAGCAGGAGGATGTGGCATTGGAGGTCGAGGTGCGGCAATCGGAGGTCGTGCCGCAAAAGGAGGGGGTATTGGTAGAGGTCTTGGACCAATGGGACCAACGGGGCCAGGTCCCATGCCGGGAATTCCGGGGCCATAGCCACCGCCGCCAGTAATTCCACCACCGTAATATCCACAAGCTGAGCCTATACCGTATAGGCTATTAAAGCCGGCACCGTAAGGCATAGAGGGAGCTCCAATGAAGCCGTTACCTTGGCCATAGGACATTCCAAGGTTAACTCCGTAGCCAGATCCAGAGCCGTAGGCCCCATTTGAACTGTTGTAGCCAACCCCAAGGTTAACTCCAAAGCTAGATCGTGTTTGGCTATGTCCAGTTATGCTTAAGGCTAAAACCGCCACTGCTAAAATTGTATTTCTCATATAAGCTCCTAAAATTACTTTCTTATTAGATAGATTGCATGAGGCGTGCCAAAGGCTTAAGTGCCTGTATTTGCGGAACCTAGAAATAATCGATACTTATCGGCAGCGTGTGATTTTTGAGGTATTGTATAGATTCTAGACAGAGGTGAGTGATGAGCAAGATTAATTTAATAAATGCAAGACGTTACATTTTGGCACTAAGCCTTTCCACGGCTCCATTTCTGACAAAAATTGTAAAAGCTCGTGAAATCTTACCCGATCCCATGGGCCAGCTAGGCTCTGATACCAAAGCTATGGGTTCTACAGCTGTTACTAGAGCAGGAGGCTACTCTACTCTAATAGTGAACCCTGGAGCCGCAGCCTTCGATGAAGATTACGTTTTAGGCCTAGGCTATCTAGGCTCAGCCCGAACACTGACCGCCTCTCTGGTTGACAACAAAAGCAGCTTTATTGGTGGAGGTTTGTATTACAACCGCAGAGACACCAAAAAGGGCGACATAAGTAATTCCTCCGCTGGTGATTTTAGACGAACCGAGGATCGTGTGGGCCTTTCTTTTTTTGGAAAAGCATCCGACGCGATTGGTGTTGGTGCAGGGGTTAAGTGGGCAAGAAGACAAAGCTCTGTCGTTGTTAGCAATGAAAGCAATTTAAATGGCGACATTGGAGCTTTAATTAAGCTGCAGGGTGATTTGCGCATCGGAGCTAGTATCGTGAATATTTTCGATGATGACAAAGGGCTTCACCCTAGGTCTATCCACATCGGAGTGTCGCAAACGACCATGAAGAAGCTTACGGTGAGTGCAGAAATGAGCTTCATCGAAAAGCCTGCTTTGGACTCCCAGTTTAGTTTGCTTAGTTCAAGTCGTTTTACTTGGGGTGTTGGCGGAGAATACAGACTTGATAGTTTTTCTTTTCGAGGTGGCTATCGTGATGCTCGTCCCTGGAATCAGCGCTGGGTGACCGGTGGTGTGGGGGTGAGAGCGGATAAGTTTGAAGCAAACTACGCCTTTGAAGGGCTTGTTGATGGTGTTGGCGAGAGCTTACACAACGTCAGTCTATCTGTTTACTTTTAAAGCACTCAGATTTTCGCAATTTAGACACTGTCTGACAAATTTCGTTGTTAGAGCTTCACATCGTTCACTAGCCTACGTATTTTCAGACCTTTAGAGCGCCCTTACCCTGGCATTAACATTGCACTCATACATGCGCTTATGAATTCGACGAAAATAACACTTGGTCTTATGTTCCTTATGGTTTCTCTTTTCACCTTTTCGGTTTCTGCTGCCCCTCAAAAAGCTAAATCTCGAAATTGTTCCGTTCGCTATGAGTTGCACTACAGAACAGCTGATTTTCTATATACAAATACAGTGATGTTTGGGAGCTCCGAAGAGCGAGAGGTCGTTTGCTCGCTCTTTAAGCAAGCTATTCAGTCTGCAGACTCTCTAGTTGATATTTATGGACGTGACTTCGAATGTATAGGGAGTGCAGAGAACTTGGTCGATAGAAAAACACTCCGTTCAACTGTGATTGAAACACACCTAAACGCTCTCAGTGACTCTTTAGAAGGGTTTAATAAGAAACACAGCGATGACCATAATTTCTCTCCGTGCAAATAAGAAAAGCTTGTTAATCAAGCTTTCTAAACTCCATTATCCCTTGATGGCAAATGGCAAAGTCGTATCGAACAGGGTCTTCGGGACAGATCTTTAACAAAAAAGCAGTCAATTCTTCAGACATTTTCCAAGAGATATTCTTTCTCTTGGTCGCACCATTCTTTATTGCCCATTTGTAGAGATGAGTGTCGACTGGGATAAAGAGTCTAGAAACACAAGGTCTGGGAAGTTGAGGGTTCAATAGCTCCT
The DNA here is from genome assembly GCA_009991595.1 of bacterium. GTDB lineage: Bacteria > Bdellovibrionota > UBA2428 > UBA2428 > UBA2428 > JAACVK01. The sequence continues at coordinate 111,018 of JAACVK010000022.1, forward strand.
CAGATTGCCAAAGCCCGGTATCAATTTCATCTTTTCGAATCATCCACTTTAACCATAGCAAAAAACGTTTACAAGAACTGCCTCGTGCTGGTGAGGCCGCAAACCAACTGGCCCCTGTTCCAGGGTTCTTGCTTTTTGTCATAGGCGCTAAAGCTTCACAAAAGTTTTCAAGATGAAGCTTGGGGTTAGAATCAAATTTTCTTTGAAAGAGTTCAGCGATACTTTTGTTTGATTGAAAAATTGAATGGAGGTTTCCAAAAAGCTCAACAATATCAAAATGGGTGTTGAGTCTGTGTTTCCATCCTTTAACGACAGAGTTTAACTTCCGTTTATCAAAATCTTTTTCTAAAAATTTTCGAAGGCCAGAGCCATTTTCTTGAACGCCTAAGGCGCCAAGCCTTTGTAAAAGAAGAGTAAGCGATTTTCTGCTCTGCTCGACTCTTCCGTAGGCAAGCCCTGCGGCCAAAAGAGAAACAATTTCAAAGTCGAACGGGCAAAGGCTAGCGTCTAATAATCCGAGAGGGTCCCAGTTGAGATATTCTCTCTTGTTGTATTTAAGATATAAGGACTCAAGTGAGTTCTTTAAGCGCAATTGCTTTTGGGTAGGCTTCATTCTTCTTGGAATGAAGCCTAGTCCAAAGAGCGTTTGTCGGCAATCTTAGTTGTCGAAGCAGGTTCTGCCTTTATCAGAATCGCCATAGCTAGCGTAATACCAATTACGCTTACCGTGAGGGGACTCTGCTCCAAGGTGGATGGAGTCTCCTCCTAGACCGATTTGCATATTGAGTGAAGACTTCCAAAAGCTGCATAGCCAGTTTTGTGCTTTTCTTCGGCTGCTTTGACTCGGAAAGTCCATATCAATAGCGCGGGCTGTGATGTGATCACTAGAGCTAGCTCCACCTACCCTGGAGTTGTAGCAGGTTGGACGATACCAGTTTCTAATATAAGGGGTTGCACCTGCAACACTAGCAATCTTTTGCGCCCAAAGAGCAAGTGCAGCGCCTCTAACCCATGAGCTTTGGCTCGGAAGGAGTTGCGTTAGACCACATGCTCTAGCGGCAGACTTGTTGTAGGGTTCAATTATTTCTAAAGCTGAAAAACGGGTAACTTTTGAATCTCGCATAAAGTCTCGGAAACCATTTCCAGAATTAGAATAGTTAGAGGGGTTGACAACTTTCCCTCCGTTATCTCTCACCATCTTCTCCCATCTTCCCTGTTCAGAGTTGGCTGGTGGTTTGGATCCCATTGAAAAGGCAAAGCTAGTTGAGAAAGCGAAAGCGGCAAGTAGCAGTTTGTTGATTGAAAAAAACATATTTAGGCCTCCTGTTCTTTAGTTTTTTCGGAAGACCTATGAGATTAATTAAGAATATTAGCTCGACGAAAAATCAAAACTTTGGCGGGTTTCACTCAGCAGTGGTTAGTAGAGGCGTTGAAAGTTTTTTTACTTTGAGGGAAGGCCTTAATACTTCTGTGCACTGAAATTTGACGCAGTTACAATAAAGAGTCATTAGAGGGGAAACTGTTGATTGCGTCGAATATTATTTCAAGTGAGCAGCTTTAACTTTGTCCCAATCTTGAACTTGCTGACGATAGTAACTTAAGTCTTCAAGAGCAGCCTCTACTGCGTTCGGGTCGTCTATTTGTATTTGAGTATGGGCTTTGTCTGCGCCCATTTTCATCCACCCTTCGACTTGGGCCAAATTTATAAAAGCCTTAAAGCCTTGGGTGTTAATGGATTCTGGTCTCAAAAGAGAAGACTCCAGCTGCCGTTGCTTGCCAAATTTCATGAGTTGATTGATCCATTCTTTTTCGTCCCATGAGTTTTTTGGATTCTTCTTGAGCAAGAGCAAGGCTGTTTCTATGGTTTCTAAAATGTCGTCTATAAGGTGGCTGTAAAACGAAAAGCAAAGATTCTCGTTTAGGTCTTTAATTCGATCAAAGAACTCTTCCTTTTCGGAAAAGAAGAATTCAAACTCTAAAAAGTCGCGTAATCGAAGAATTCGACTTTTATCGATAAAGCCTGCAAGTCCAACAATGGCGGGTAGTGTGAAACAATGAATCACATTGTTCTTGTAGTAAAGAGCCTGAACTCTATTCTTGTCGGGAATTCTGATTCCTTTACTTCCATCTTGAAGCTCGTAGCTTTCGGCGACACCTTCTTCGAGAAGCTTGGCGAGAGATCTCCTTGAAGACGCAATGAAATCTTTATCCATTTCTTCGGTGAGAGGAGACCCTAAAATTTCAACATCCTTTTTTATGCGCTCGAGCCAAGCAATCAGTTCGGTTTCAGCCATTGCAGCACCTGGCTTTGCTGTTAGAACGGCGCAAACTAATCCCAGCGCTGTAATGGGAATGCTTTCGTTAATTCGGTGACAGATTTCGAAGGCCAATTTTTGGACGCCGAAGCGAGCGTCCAATTCTTCTACCTTTTCAACTCTGGCGACATCTCGAGTCCAGTCTTTTAAAGGAATGCTCTTTGCAAATCTTAGGTGAACGTGCCCAAAGCTTTTAAAAACAAAACTACTAGAGCGAATTAAGTTCGCTACGCTTTCTTTTTGTTTCTTCTCTCCTTCGAGCTCTCGTTTGTGAGCCGTTCCCTCTGTAACTTTGTCATAGGTAATAGACACGGGGACAATGCGAACATCTTCCTTGAGCTCTTTCTTAAGGTAGGCTTCAAAAACCATTTTCAGAATGCCATAACGAGGAGGCGCTAGTTTTCCCGTTCGCGACCTTCCACCTTCTATAAAAAATTCAAAAGGAATTCTTCCATTCAGAAGCGAGTTCACATAACGACGAAGAATTTCCGTATAGAGTTTGTCCCCCTTAAAGCTTCTGCGAATAAATATAGCTCCCCCACGTTTTAAGAAAGAGCCAACAGGCCAGAAGTTTAAGTTGATCCCTGCAATCACGTGCGGTGCCATGAATTGTTCTTTGTAGAGCAAGTAGCTCAGTAGAAGGAAGTCGAAGTAGCTTCGGTGGTTTGGGACAAAAATTATCGAGCCCTGCCGAGAGTCCTCTCTGAGGGCTTCTATCTGTTGACTTTTGTAGGTCACTCCTTTGTAAATCGTTTTAAAAAGGCGCCCTAGCATCCAGCTCGCTATCTCCGTGATGAAGTAGCTGTATTTGGCGGCCATTTCGTGGAGTAATTTTGTTGCTCGCTTAAGTGTGGCTTTCTCACTTTTTTCTTCTTCGGCAGCGAGTGAACGCACAAAAGTTTGGAAAGAGGTATTCCGTAAAATTTGTTCTTCAAGAAGGCTTGTGGATTTATAAGTAGGACCTAGAAGAATACGTTTTTCTGTTTGAATGGAAAGGTAGCTTTGTCGACGAATCTTTCGAGGCTCGGACTCAGAGGCTTCTATTACATCCGCAAGGCGCAACATGCTTTTTGAGTAGCCTCGAATCATTAAGATGAGCTTTCTTAAGCCTCTTGGTTTGTAGGGGTCTCCTAAAAGGAAATACCAGGGAATAGATAGAGGGGCGCTGATTGCTCGTAGAAACCAAGTGTGAATGTCTTTTGGAGTTTCTTCTCGGTAGCGTCCGGCCCGCCTCCAAACGAAAACGACAGGAACAACTAAAAGCTTCGGATGTTCCTGTCGGAGGTATGTAAGATACTTTTCACCTTTAGGCGTTTGGTCATAACTATTGAAGGAATTAAGTTTGAAGTTAATGAAGATTGGATTTCCCTTTTTTAATTCTTCAGAACATAGTTTTACGTGGGAATTACGCCTTGGAAGAAGATGAAACGCTGTGGCAACTCGAGAGAGGTTTTGAGAGAAAAAATCGAGCCAAAATCGGGAAATGCCTAATCCCATGTTGAGTTGGAAGGTGTTCCCGAAACGCTCTCGAAAAAAAAGACGCACTGCCGAAAACTCAATAAATCCAGCATCGAACAACACAAAGGCAATCGGGCGGTCGGGGGCAAAGTCGCGAAGCTGAGCGACTTGATTGACGAAGCTTTCTTCGGTTTCAAAACTTCTAAAAAGCAGTTTACTCAGAAAGCTTGGTATCTTTGGTAATAACACTTCTTCTATATACAACAAAGCGTTGTAATTTATCGACAATTGTTTGTTTAGGTTCTACGAAGGAGGGATGACGAATTTGCGTAGATTAATGCTAGTTCTTTCAATAGCTTTCGGGCTTTCCTCTCAGGCTCAACAAGTCAAAATAGGCGGACAGATTGGTGGATTCGGCAGCAACGACAGCTCTTCTATCGGTTTTGGCGCTTTAATCGATGTAAATCCTTATGATTGGATTTCTTTCCAGGCAGATGGTGCATATGGAACGGTTTCTGGAAACGACCTTTGGTATGTGAGTCCGGCTTTGGTGGTTTATCCAGTTGATTACTCTGAGTTTAAGTTGGGTTTAATTGGCGGCGCGGGTTTTTATGGTTTTCCTGAAATCTCCACTAAGTTTGGGCTAAATTTAGGAGCCACCGGTGACTTTGCTTTAACGGATAGTTTCGTGGTTGGAATGCAAACTCGCTATCATTGGGTTTTTGATTCAACGGATGACTTGTGGTCTGTTTTTATAACGGCGGCCTATCGATTTGATGTTGGCGGCGGGTGGTAGAAGATGGCTGATGTAACCTCTAATATGACAGGAACTGTTTGGAAAATTTTGGTCAACCCTGGTGATAAAGTTGCGTTAGATCAAGATGTAATAATTTTGGAAAGTATGAAAATGGAAATGATGGTTCCCTCCACTGAAGAAGGAACCGTTAAAGAGATCAAAGTTAAAATTGATGATTTTGTTCAGGAGGGACAGGTCCTTCTTACTCTTGAATAGAAAGGGCTAGATGATTCCCAGTGCTCAAATATTTGAAGTAGGTCTTAGGGATGGGCTTCAAAGTGAAAAAAGAACGTTTTCTTTGGATGAGAAAATTCGACTCTTTCAAAATCTTTTAGAAGCAGGTCTTAAGAACATAGAAATTGGCTCCTTCGTTCGTTCCGATAGAATTGCACAATTGGCAGATACGCCTGAGCTTTTGCAGAAGGCAAAAGAGCTTTTAAAGACTTCCGACAATAAGGCTAGTTTGTGGGCCTTTATTCCAAACTTAAAAGGTTTGTTGACCGCAATTCCTCTGGGGCTTGATGGCGCAAGCGTTTTTTATTCCTGCTCTGAAACCTTTGCACAAAAAAACGTGAATCGAGACAAGACAAAACTCCTAAAGGAGTTAAAGCAACTAAAAGTTGAAATTGATAAGAGTAAAGTTCAATCCCGAGCCTATCTTTCTACTATTGTGCATTGCCCATACGAGGGAGAGGTTTCAATGGACTCTGTTTCAGAGAGCGTTACTCAGCTAGTGGATTTAGGTTTTAAAAAAATCGCATTGAGTGACACAACCGGCCATGCAACGCCACTGAAAACAAAAAAATTAGTGGAGACATTGTTAAAAAAGCATCCTGCCTCTTTGTTTTCACTTCACATGCACGACACTCGCGGTCTTGCGCTAGCTAACGTTTGGGAGGGGGCTCAGCTAGGAATCACAGAGTTCGATTCATCAGTTGCCGGCTTAGGCGGCTGTCCATATGCGCCCGGTGCCTCTGGAAATTTAGCAACGGAGGACCTTGTGTATCTTTTTGAGAATACTCTCATCTCAACAGGGGTTGATTTAAAGAAGTTGGCTAAGGCGGGCTTTCTTGTTGAAAGTTGTTTGGGCCGAAAACTGTTTTCAAAAGTTCTACGAAGTTTGGAGGGCGAAAATGTCTCTTGTTCTAGTTGAAAAACGGGATACTCATGTTGAAGTTGTTTTGAATCGTGTTGATAAGCACAATGCCCTATCTATGAAGATGATTGAGGAGCTTACTTCGCTTTTTAAATCTTTAGAGAGCGATTCCAAAGGCGATAAATGGCAATCTCTTGTTATTCGTTCGGCTAGCTCCAAGGCCTTTTGTGCGGGGGCTGATTTAACTGAGAGAATCAGCATGAGCGATGATGAAGTTATTGTTGCTTTAGATTCTTTGCGTTCTTTGATGAGCGCTATTGAAAAGTTTCCTTTACCAACACTGGCCGTGTTGGAAGGTGTTGCGTTTGGTGGTGGGTTAGAGATGGCCTTGTGTTGTGATTTACGTTTTGCAGGTCCGAATGTTGAATATGGCCTAACTGAAACAATGCTTGCCATCATACCTGGTGCGGGCGGGACGCAAAGACTCGCGAGATTGTTGGGTGCAGCCAAAGCCAAGGAATTAATTTTTACCGCCCGACGGGTGAAGGCATCTTGCAAAGACTTTGCGCTTTTCAGCTATGTCGGAGACGACGCCTTAGAGCAGGCGCGAGCTGTGGCCACAGAAATCTCTAAAACAGGCCCGATTGCTTTGCGGGCGGCAAAAGAAGCCATTAGCTATGCGCAAACTCTTTCTATAGAGGAAGCTCTGGATTGGGAGCGTGAGTGCTACTTGAAGACATTAAAGACAGAAGATAGGCACGAAGCTCTACGAGCTTTTTCAGAGAAACGCTCTCCTAACTTTAAAGGAAAGTAAGAAAAGGAATTTGATAATGGGAACAAAGGAAACGATAGCTTCTTGGAACAAACTTTCAAGCGAGATTAAAAAAGGCGGAGATCAGAAGTATCACGATAAAAATAAAGAGGTCGGTAAGTTTTTTGCTCGCGATCGAATCGATTTACTTGTTGATAAAGACTCCTTTGTAGAAGAAGCGCAATTTGCCAACTGTGAGGATTCGTCTCTTCCGGCCGATGGCGTTGTAACGGGCTTTGCAAAGGTTAAAGGTCGCAATGTTGCAGTTCTTGCTAGTGATTCAACTGTTAAGGCTGGATCTTGGGGTAAGCGCACTGTTGAAAAAATGATTCGGCTTCAAGAACAAGCCGGCAAACTTCGCTTGCCTGTTTATTATCTTATGGACTCGGCTGGCGCTCGAATCACCGATCAGGTTGAAATGTTTCCAGGTCGACGTGGCGCAGGAAAGATGTTTAATCTTCAGTGCCGCATGAGTGGGTTTGTTCCACAAATTTGCATTCTCTTTGGACCAAGTGCGGCCGGCGGAGCTTATGTTCCTGCTTTTTGTGACGTTGTTATTATGGTGAAGGGCAATGCGTCTATGTATTTGGGAAGCCCTCGTATGGCAGAGTCTGTGATTGGCGAAAAGGTAACCTTGGAGCAGATGGGCGGCGCTCAAATGCATTGCTCTGTGAGCGGCGTCGGAGATGTTTTAGCTCAAAATGAAGAAGAAGCTTTAGCTTTAGGGCGAAGGTATTTGGACTATTTCCCGCAATGCTTTGATGTTGCTCCTCCAGAGCACAAGGTTCTTCCTCCAGCTATGGATTTGAAGATCGATGAGATTCTCCCCGAAAATGATTCTCAAGCCTATGACATGATGAAAGTGATTGAGGGCCTTGTGGATGAGGGCAGTTTTTTTGAAATGAAAAAGCTTTTCGCACGAGAACTTCTTACCGGCTTTGCTCGAATTGATGGCCGAACCATTGGTATCGTTGCCAATCAGCCGCGTATGAAAGGTGGGGTTTTGTTTGTCGATTCTGCTGACAAGGCAGCTCGCTTTGTCTTTTTGTGTAATGCGTTTAGAATTCCACTTTTGTTTTTGTCGGATGTTCCTGGATTTATGATTGGGTCTCAAGTTGAAAAGGCCGGAATTATTCGTCATGGAGCCAAGATGGTTTATGCCATTTCTCAGGCAACTGTGCCCAAGGTTTGTGTGGTTGTTAGAAAAGCTTATGGAGCTGGTCTGTATGCAATGTGTGGCCCCGGATTTGACCCTGATTGCACACTAGCATTGCCAACAGCGAAGATTGCTGTGATGGGACCAGACCCTGCTGTGAATGCCGTTTACTTCAATAAGATTCAGCAAATCTCAGACCCTGAGGAACGAAAGAAGTTCATTGCAGAAAAGAAAGCAGAATACGAAAAAGACGTGGATCTACAGAAGCTTGCTTCAGAGCTTGTGGTCGACCAAATTGTGGAACCCAAGTTACTACGAATTGAATTGGTGAAGCGTTTTGATTTGTATTCTTCCAAACAATTGGAATATTTTCCGCGTGTTCATGGTGTGATTCCGGTTTAGTAACCATAAGTATTTTAACTGTGCTGGATGGAGATCTGTTAAAATAGAGCCTATGAAACACGCATTTTTCGCGACGCTTTTTGTTTTTGTATCTTTTACTTCGTTTGCTCACAATAGTTATTCGCCAGAGCAAGTGGCTAGTGGGGCTCATTATTCAAGAGAAAGGGACAAGATCGAGAAGGAAGCCAAATTTGTTGTTAAAGAAGTTTGGAAAGACGCTTTCCGCTCTGAGCAGGAAAAAAGAGATCTAGTTAGTCTTTTAGAGGTGCTAGTTGGAGGCGGTTTGAATCCATCCGAGTTTTTTGCTCTTATAGAGAAGGCGGACGAACTAAGCTTGGACTTTAAGGCTCAAAAGATTGTTTCAAAACTTTTGGAAGCAATTGTTGAGCGCGACAAAGATATTTACGGAAAACAAATAGAAAATTAAAATAAAAAAAGCCCAGCTTTCTCACAGGAGAAAGCTGGGCTTTTTTTATTTTAAAGATGGTTTTATTTAACAGCTTTTAATCGCTTATTAACTTCATCCCAGTTAATGACATTCCACCAAGCGCTTACATAGTCAGGACGCTTGTTTTGGTATTTTAGATAGTAGGCATGTTCCCATACATCTAGACCTAAAATTGGAGTGCCAGCACATTCCACCAAGCCCTTCATTAGTGGGTTGTCTTGGTTAGGTGTTGAGCAAACGTTCAATTTGCCTTCGCTTGCACAAAGCCAAGCCCAGCCCGAACCAAATCGAGTTGCAGCTGCAGCGCTAAATTTTTCTTTAAAGGCATCAAAGGACCCGAAAGCAGCGTTGATTGCTGTGGCAACATCGCCGGTGGGAGCGCCGCCACCGCCTGGCTTCATAACACTCCAGAAAAGAGAATGATTATAGTGGCCGCCACCATTGTTTCTTACTGCAGGAGGAAGCTCTTTAGCGTGGGAAACAATCTCTTCAATGCTTTTTCCCTCAAAAGGGGTTCCTTTAATGGCATTGTTCAAATTAGTAACATAGCCGTTGTGGTGTTTGTTGTGATGAATCTCCATAGTTTGAGCGTCAATATGAGGCTCAAGGTCTTTGTATCCATAGGGTAGTTTTGGAAGTTCGAATGACATATTAAATTCCTCCTTAGGTTTTTACGTTGCCCACTATAGGTGATGAAGCTTGATATGCAAAGGGCTTCAAGGAAATGACGCTTGGCGATATCGCGTCAACTTTGCCTCTCATAACGTCTCTGTGGCATCTAGAAAGAAGCGATAGAATAACGGGTGTATGCAAAGACATTGGCTTTTAATTTTCTCTATTTTTTTGAACCTCTCATTAAGCGCTGGAGTCCCCATTGATATTGATCCAAAGGGTTATGAAAAGTTGCTCACTGATATTGATGCGAAATTGCAGAAACTTCCGCCGGAGTGGGAGACCTACAAGGTTGAAAACGGAAAACTAATATTAGCCTCTGGTGCAGCAATCGACGTGGCTTTAATAAAGAAGATGGCACAAATGAGTGCAGATGAGCTTATCGATTTTGTTGAGTCATCGGGTGTTGTCGTAAAAGTGCTTTGTAGTAAGCGAGATAATTTTGTTCAAAGTATAAAAAGTCATAAGTGTGTTGGCCCTGAAGCCTTTCCTAGTGATTTTCACAAAGAGCCCTTTAATGCTCAATACCTTTCTAAGTTTTCGACCCTAACTAAGGACAACACCCCTATGATGTTTTTGAGGCAAGATACCCCTCGCTACTCTATTGTTCATGAGTTTATTCATCATTTTCAAGAAACCGCTGCACCGGCCCACTATAAGGATTATCGTTTTAAAAGTTTGAGAGTCGCCCTTGGCGATAGCATGTTTGAAAAAGGTGATAAAAGAACCGACTTAGATAAACTAGTATTCCAACAGCTTCGTTTGGTTCAATGGTTGTTGGATGAAGTTGAAAATTATTCAGCTATGTTGAAATACCACAGTCTTTTTGAGTTGAGCTTTACCGACTCACACGAGTTGTTTTGGAAACTAGGAAATTATTTGAGCCGTTGTGGGAATAAGCGTTGTAAGGCAGAGTTGGCTAAAGCAGACGCTTTTTTCAAAGACCTTCAAGCTACCGAGATTAAAAGGCGAGTTTCAACACTACAAGAGTTGAAAATTAGCGACCAAATTGTTCGAGACTCATTAGCAAAAGCACCTACTTTTAAAACCTATGATCTTTGGTTTAAAAGCTTGAAAGAAAAGCTCTATGCTTCAAACAATCTTGATGATGAGCGCAAAAAAGCGGTGGCGCTTTGGGAAGAAGTGAATAAACCTAGCTTTCCTTACAAAAAGAAAGAAGAGACCTTTAATCTTGTGTTGTCTTGGATGGCTAAAAACACTCTTCTTCAGTTACAGGCTTTAAAAGTGGCGGCAGACCTTCAAAATTCGAATAAGGGACTGAGACATTTTCAGACCCAAATAGCAGCGGATATAAAATACTTTTCTAGCTATGTAGAATAGTTCATCTAAGAGAAGTTACTGAGAGGCTATAATGGGCTTTTGAGTTCTGCGCCCCTTCTTGAATTGTGGCACTTCCGCCTCTTTCGAGAGAGACGGTTGGAGTTGCAATCAACTTCTTTTCTTCTTGTCTTTTTTCGTCGGTGATTTTCAATTCAAGAACGACGGTGCGGTGTCCGTCAATTTTATCCCGGTAGAGTTTACGAGGCGTTACTTCAAATTTAATTCCGTGATCATTGTCGAAGGAAGATTTCTGATCAAATTCGAGGAATACCGTCTTTTCATATTTTTCGTTTAAATGTTGAAAGTTGAGTTCAACGGGAAGCTCTTTTGTTAAATCAAGCCCCAAGGCATTGCCCGGCTGGCTGGTTGCCGTTAGGACAAGGGCTGCTTTTAATGCCAATCTTTTCATAGTTTCTATTCTAAAGGGTCTTGGGTGCAACGGAGCGCCAAAAAGATGGGCAAAAAGGTCTTTTATTATTAATGTCTTATGGTTTTTTTTAAAAAGAACTCAAAGTTCTTGGGCTTAGTTGCCAACTCAGCCAAGCCTTGTTTTTATGTAGGTCTGTGAAAATTACCAAGGAGGTCGTATGACCCTTTCTAGACAAGAGCTTGTTGAAGAGGCTCTAAAAACCCAAAACGTAAGATTGTCCGATTCAGGCGCATTGATTGCCGAGACCGGTAGGTATACTGGGCGAGCTCCTGAGAACCGTTTCATTGCAAATCATCCCGAGATTTCTAATGATGTGGATTGGGGGGCTAACAACCAGCCCATGGAACCTCAGCTTGTTTCGGAAGTGATTAAGAAGGTCGCCGATCATGTTTCAACTCAAAGAAAATATAACTTTAGTGGTTTCTTGGGCGCATTTTCTCTACGCTTGCACTCTGTTTCGGCATGGCACACGCTTTTTGCGTTGAATATGTTTAGACGCGATAGAGGATTGGCAAAACTACCAGAAGGGAGCGAAATTGAAATTTTTCACGCTCCATTTACCTCGCCTCAACAACTTGGCATCAATGTCGAGCAAAAGGCGTTGGTTGTTTTAGACTTCGTTAATAGAAAAATAGCTATTTGTGGAACCGAGTATGCTGGAGAAATTAAAAAATCCGCATTCACGATGGCTAACTTTCTTTTCCCCGCTATGGGAATTCTTCCTATGCATGCTTCGGCAAATTGCATGCCCGATGGGTCTAACTCTTGTGTTCTATTCGGTTTGTCTGGAACGGGTAAAACCACACTTTCGGCTGACCCTGAACGCGCTTTGATTGGTGACGATGAAATTATTTGGACTGACCGTGGAATTTCAAACTTGGAGGGAGGATGCTACGCAAAGTTAATCCGCCTTTCTGAAAAAAGTGAGCCAGAAATCTATAAAGCTGTAAATCAATACGGAGCTATTGAAGAAAACGTGGTTGTCGATCCTAGAACAGGTTGTGTTGATTATGACAACGATACGATTACCGAAAACACTCGTGGTTCGTATCCGCTAGAATTTTTGTCTAGTATTTATAACGTTGACAAAGTTGCCTCTGAGCCAACTTCGATTGTTTTTTTAACAGCCGATGCCTTTGGTGCTTTGCCTGCGGTTGCGAAACTAAGCCCCGAGCAGGCGATTTATCACTTTGTGTCTGGATACACCGCTAAAGTAGCCGGAACGGAGCTTGGTGTGAAAGAGCCTAAAGCAGTTTTTAGCACATGTTTTGGAGCTCCTTTCATGCCGCGAGCGCCGATGGAATATGCAAGAATGTTAGCTCAAAAGGCTGCAAAGTCCGGGGCTTCGTTTTGGCTTCTTAACACGGGTTGGGCCAACGGTGGCTATGGCAAGGGAGATCGTTTCCCCTTATCTGTCAGTCGCGCCCTGCTTAAGGCGATTCAAAATAAGTCACTTGATCAATCAAAGACAGTAAAACACCCTGTCTTTGGTTTTGAGGTTCCAGTGAGCTGTCAAGGAGTTGACGAAAAATGGTTAAGGCCTCCAGAAGGCGATCAAGTTGGGGCGCTTCAAAAGGAATTTGAGGCAAACCCGGTTGTTAGGCGAGCGGGCCTAACTTTTTAGATCATTGCTAGCGTCAAGAATTTGTTTATTGCTGGATTAGTCTTAACCTGTAGCCAAAAGCATCCGACGAGTAAGATGTATGGCAATCTATGGATGGACTTTTTTGGGGCTGGCAATTCTTGCTTCTTGTTCTTCGAAAAAGCCTCTTGTTACCGAAGGTTCCGAAATATCAATCGTTGAACCGAGTCTTAAGAACTCTCAGCCGCTCTATTTTGAATCAGATACAGTTGTTTCAAAAGCAACTGTCGAAAAAAATCATTACATTTATGAGCGCATGAATCCTGACGACTTCCATCAAAGTCTGGTTTTGTTTTTAAGTGCTCAAGGTCTGATTGCGCGGGGTGATCTTAAGAAGGCAGAAGGCGCTGTAGAGTTGCTTCTTAAGGCCTTTCCCAAAGTAGCCGCAACCTTTGTTTTGGCCTCTGATCTTAGACGAGCTCAAGGCGAAAGTTCTCAAGCCAAAGAGTTTATGAAACAAGCAAGTCTTCTTGCTCCTTCGGACATTGCCGTTAAGCGCTCTTTGGCTGCGATGGAGGGTGTTAAATGAATTTTCGTTTGATTACCCTGTTTTCAGCCTTGATGCTTTCGCAAAGCTCATTTGCGCTTAGCCATGACAAGAAAATTCAAATCGAAGAAAAGGTTAAATCTGAAATTGTATGGAGCCTTGAGCGAAGTGAATTCGGTCTCAATTTAGTGGGAGTTTCCGTAGATTTAGTCTTTTCTGAAAAAAAGAAAGAGCAGTTAAGAGATTTTCCTTTGACCTATGCTCCACCCTATTTGGGCGAAGCATTAAACGAATCCAATGAAACTATTGATTCCATTCGAGTTAAAGTCATTTTTAATAACAACGCTTCAAACGAGGCTCGTCGTCAGATAACAGGTTTGCTAAAGGAGAGTTATGGACAATACCCGCTTCACGTAACTTTTGCAGAAAAGCCAATCAAGTTGGCTGCGTCTCGAATGGATGCTTCTAATTTTTCTGAACAGGCAACTGAACAAGAAAACAGTTCTTCGTTTTTAAGCACCGGAGCTTTTGTTTTCTTGAGTGCCTTGCTTCTGGTTGTAGGCATAGTTTTCTTTGCTTGGATTCTCAAGGGGGCTCTGTCAAAGTTGGCGGAATCAATGAGTGGCTTAAAGGGCGATTTTGTTAAAGAGCAGAGCGCTGAGCTTTCAACCCAGAAACAGATGCAAACATATAGACTGCCAGATGAGCCGACATTGGAATTTAAGGCTGAAATTCATCTTGATCCCAAAATAGAGTTCAAGCCTGAGATCCATGTTCATCCAACTATTCAGTTTTCTCCGAATATGACAGTGGCAATGCCACAACAAGTTTACAATCAGGCCTTGGAGAGCTGGGAGCAGGACAACTTTGAGTTAGCTAAACAAAAGTTTCTTTCTTTTTTAGACGCAAAGCCTGCTCTTTTGAAAAAAGTTCTGCAGGCACAAAGCTTAGAGAGCTTGAGTCTCTTCAAACATTTGTTTAAATATTTAAACCAGATTCAATCAAAGAGTTTGTTTAAATTGCTTCACAAGCAGAAGAGAGTCTTCAAGAAAGCTCATCGCGATCATGAGGACTTCCCAAAATTAGTTAGGCTAATATCCTCCGTTGTTGATGATCTATGTATGGAAGAAATTTTGTCGAAAAATCGGTGGGAAGATGTTGTTTCAGCCGACGGAATTAAGAGATTGCGCTCCATGAAGACAAGCAGTTTGGCAGCTGAGGTTTTACGTCTAAACGACTTAAGTGCATTAAGTGTGTTGTCTGATATTCTTTTGGTTGGCGAATTTCGATCGTTAGTAAATGAATTGAGCACAAGGGTAGATTTATCCGACCTGGAATATGGTGAACTAGATGATGTTGAAGGAGCTCAATTACTTTTGAGCTTGTTAAGGCCTGCATCTGCTAACCTCTCAAGAACCCAATACAAAAACAGAGAAGTCTTGGTTGAGGAACGTGCTAAAAACTTTGTAGAAAATCTAGATAACGTGACTATGGACGATGAATACTCCACGCTGGCAAAAGCAAGCCAGTATGATGTTAAATTTAGAAGTCAGATTCGAAGACTTTATTGGTCCCTAGAGGATTTAGAGGTTATTCCACAAAGTTTATTGAAAGATTGGTTCTACCATTTTGATTGCCATACCCTGGCGCTTTTTTGGAAATACAGTGCAGGAAGACATTTAAAGCTCCAACATACTTTGCACGACTTTCTGATTAGTTCTGGTAAGAAAGCAGAAGTCGTAGAGTGGGCGATTAGTATAAAGAAGTATTCCGAAAGAGCAGACGAATTGAAGTATTCTAAAGCGGTTCGTGAGCAGGTATTAAAACTTCGCGCAGGACAAATGAAAAACAAAGAACAGTTAAAGAAACTGCCAGCATCGAGCTCGGCAAAAAAAGCTTCGTAATTTTTTAGCCTTTAACGCACTGAGTGCTACTTGAATTTTCCCACTTAAGTTTTAGTATATAAATATGAAATTCAAACTGAGCGTAATATTGATGAGCCTTGTCCTTCTTACTTCTTGTAGCACCAAGGTTGGTCAAAAAATGGGTTTGTCTGAGCCCACCGATGACGAAATTAACTCTGTCGCAGTTAAAGCATACGAGGATATCAAGAAAAAAGAAAAGATTTCAAAAAACAAACGCCTTACAAAAATGGTAGAGCGCGTGGCTTTTAGAGTTGCCAAGGCAAGTGGTGAGAACTTTAACTGGGAAGTTATTCTGATCGAAAAAGACGAACCCAATGCGTGGTGTATGCCGGGTGGAAAAATGGCTGTTTATACCGGAATTCTCCCTATTCTAAAAACTGAAGGAGCTTTGGCCGCTGTTATGGGGCACGAAGTAGCCCACGCGACCAAAAAACACGGTAAGCAACGTTATGCGCGGGCGGTGCGAGGACAAATGGTGGGTATGGGCATTGGACTTGCCGCCATCGTAGGTGGGCAGTTACTTTGCAAAACTCAGAAATGTAAAATGCTTTCAGCCATTGGTGGGGTAGCAGGGGCTTTTGCCGTAACCTTCTTTGATAGAAAATTCTCTAGATCGGATGAAACCGAAGCCGATCAAGTGGGACAAATATACATGGCAAAAGCAGGATACGACCCCGCCGAAGCTCCCAAGGTTTGGGAGCGAATGGGCGCAGCCGGTGGTAAAGCCCCTCCCGAGTTTCTTTCGACCCACCCCGCGAGTGGTCGACGAAAAGAAAACCTAAGATCTTGGCTTCCAGAGGCTAATCGTTACTATCAAAATGCCCCACAGCAATATGGAACTGGCGAAAATATTTAAGAGTGTGTAGGCCATCCTTTAGATTTAGACTTTCTTAGAAAGGCTTGTCGTTAGATGTTATTATTTTCAGCGGTTTAGGTGGGCCTTACGCAAGCTCTAAATTAAATCTAAGGTTTTTCCGATAAAGTAAAATGCGAAGTAGTTTGTTTAAAAAATGGTTCGATTCGGGAACTTCCCCAACAGCCAACAGCGAGATTAACGAAAGGCCATTGAAATTAGTCTCTTCTCTAGAGGTAGAGAGCCGAGCTGAAGATTTAGAGGCTATGAACAGAAGAGTAGCTTTCTTGACAAAAAAGAATGCCCTCCTTGAAAAAGAAAATTATCGACTACGAGAAGGCTTAACAGCTATTCAAAAGAATTTAGCAGATTCCGTTGGTTCGAACACAACGGCGCTTGCTAAGTTAGGAGAGGTCAGCGCTGCATTTGATGAGATTCTTTCTGAGTCCAAAGTTGTTTTAAAGGGTGTTTCCTCTCTAAAAGAAAATGTGGATCAGACTAGTGCGCATGCAATTACTATTGATGAAGGGTCGAAAAAGATTTTAAAAGCAATTGCAGGAATCTCAGAGATTGCTTTTCAAAGTAAGCTTTTGTCTTTTAATGCATCTGTCGAAGCGGCGAGGGCGGGAGATGCTGGTAGAGGTTTTGCTGTTGTGGCCGAAGAAGTTCAAAGGCTGGCAAAGAGAACTTCTGAACTGTTAGCTCATATTGAGTTACAAACCTCTAGTTTTGAGAAAGTTTCAAGTGATTTACAAGTTTCTGCGGGTAAGTCCCAGCACAACGTGTCTCAGATTGATGAACTTATACAATCCTTAGATTCCGCTATTAATGTTTCGGTTGAAAAAAATAAGGTGTCTCTAACAAGTATTTCTTCCACCAACGATGAGATTTTTATGAGTCTTGCGAAGCTGGATCATGTCATTTGGAAGGTCAACACCTATCTTTCAGTGATAGAGAGTAAGCCTGCTTTCAAATTTGTAGATCATCACAATTGTCGCCTCGGAAAATGGTATTATGAAGGCGCCGGGAAAAGCCATTTTTCGGCTTTGTCTAGTTATAACTGTTTAGAAGGTTCCCACGCTGAAGTTCACAATGGAACAAAGGTTATTTTTGATTACTTAGAAGATGTTGAAGAGAATATAGATTTGATTTTAGAGGGTGCTGAAATAATGGAGAAAGCAAGTGACGGAGTTTTCTCATCTTTAGATGAAATTTTAGTAGAAAAAAAGAATCGCGTTAAATAGTTTTTCTGGCCTCTCTGATGCGTAATGAGTAATGCCCTCAAGGATGTTTTACTTTAAATATGTTTGCACCGTTTACCTTTACAATGACGACGACTTTTCCTTGAACTGTGGAAGACCGTCGTTGATTTCGATCCAAGAAACTTTTTCTTCTACGCTTACATGAGAGTCTGGCTTTCTATCTAGTGGGGTGCTTAGGGCGGCGACGTTAATGTAGGTGCGTCCAGGAGAGTGTCTTGTTGTTTGAAACAGGGGACTAAAGCAATGAGAGCAGTTAATCCAAAAGATGTTTTCACTCGATTCGTAGTGTCCTAAAAACTCTGGTTGATCCCGATTGAGAGTGGGTAAAGCTAAAACAGACAAGTAGGCACTTAGAGTTTTCTCTGTAATTATTGATTTGTTCAAAGAATCA
>JAACVK010000081.1:0-902 GCA_009991595.1 bacterium
AAATAGGGGGTGGCAGTAAAAAAGTAGCAATAATCACATCCAAGACGACGAAGTTTTTTGGCAAAGCTGATAGTTTTATTGATATCTTTAATAGTTTCTTGGGGAAAACCGATAACAAAAAAGGCTTCGACTGAGGGTTTGTGTTTTTTACATAAAGAGACTGTTTTTTCGACCATTTTTAAGTCAAGATTTTTTTTAATAATATTTTTTAAGACGGTTTTGCTGCCGGATTCAGGAGCAACTTTTACTTGGACACATCCAGCTTTTTTCATTAATATAATTAATTCTTCATCGACCCTGTCGGCTCGGATGCCGTTTGGAGTTGACCACTCTATTTTAATTTTATTTTTGATAATTAAACGACAAATTTCTTTGGCACGATTTGGGTCGAGAGTAAAATTATCATCGAGAATATCGAAATATTTAATTTGGTATTTATTTACACAATGCTTTATTTCTTTTATGACATTTTGAGGAGTTCTGGGTCGCCACATACGTGTCATGGTTAAGTGGACACTGCAAAAAGTACAATTAAATGGACAGCCTCTTGATGTAAAAATACTGGTTCTCTTGTTGCAAAAAGATAACATTGATTCGATAACGCGACCTTTTTTGGCAGCTTGAAAATAGACGTCCATGGGGAGGAGGTGTCTGGCAGGAAGCGGTAAATTACTGAGATCCTGGATAGGCAGACTTCTTTTGTTTATTATAATTTCATTTTGTTTATTTTTATAGCCGAGATTGTCGATTTTGCTTAAATCAGTTTTGTTGATTAAGGCTTCAATTAGGTTAATTATTGATATCTCACCTTCGCCTTTGATGATGAAATCAATATTATTGTCTTTTAATACTTCTTGAGGTTGGATGGTGGGATGGGTTCCGCCGGCAATGGTAAGTATTTG
>JAACVK010000081.1:1040-2507 GCA_009991595.1 bacterium
ACGAGAATTGGACAGGAGGCAAATTCCTCAGTCAACCGTTTCGCGATAGCTAGCCTTTCCTCTTCACTAGCGGAGGGTTCAAGAACACATCCCCGAGCCATACCTTCATCCCTTCTAAATGGCGATTCCACAGGTCATACAACGACCGGGGCAGGTGCCATTTCCAGCATTCCCAATGTTTCGCAACTAGCCATTTCCAAACGATTCGCCAACCTCTATAAATCCATCCCCAAGAGCTCCACCATCGACCCACCATCCCCTTACCTAGATACTTCATCAAATAACCAGCGACTCCCCGTTTTATCTTCACTTTGCTTATCCAGACTACTGACGCTCTATGGATAGCCTGCCAGTTGTTTGATAGCCAAGCCTGCGGAATATAGTCGCCCCGGTAGAGAATATGTAAGTGTAAAAGCCCGCTAGTGGTAGTTTCAACTACAGCAATATATTCAAAGCCAAATCTACGGCGTATCCTTTCCTTGAGACTGCGGAAGCTGCGATGGATATCCGTGGGGGAATCGGGGCTACTCGTCAGCGTCATCAAACGGGTAGCCCCGGGCCGATGGATTCCACTTAAAACACGACTATATAGCCTTTTTTGACGCTTAGTAAGTTCCACTTTCTCGCCCGTCTTCCCCCTAGCGTGCAGTTGTGATACTCTTCTATCAAGTTAAGTGCTAAAGCACCTTACAGCTAATATCCCCTATCCACCCCTCAAAGTTTGCCTTCACCATCTTCACCCTCACCCAGTAAATTGCCCCTGATACTAATCCACTCGGCTGGTCGAAATATTCCAATGACGGAGCATTCCAGGGAAGATTAATACTGCCAAGGGTTCCGCCCTGCTTCGTATCGTAGTATGCCGTCACAGTATAATCAGACACATCATCCTTTGCCTTCACCTTGATAGACAGTTGCCCGACGTTATCACTCGTTAGCCTCAAATTATACGGATAAGAGTAGGTCTTACCGGTGCTTCGCACCTTCATATTCCCCGACATATATTCATTGAATCCTGATAAAGACCTGGCATCAAGCAATGCCCAAGCATTATACGATGACCTATCTAAAGCAGTGAACCCCAGCGACCGCCACTGCAAAACAGCATCCTTAAACCAACCTCTAACACCTTGCTGCCCAGCGGTATTTGGATTGGCAGGCACTACATAGCTACGAACAGCATTTATCCCTTTCCAGGGAAAATAAACCATCACCTTTCCAATTTGACCCCTTGCTACAGTCCCTAACAGCGGCATTAAGACCTTAGCCATTTTTCCCTCCTTATATCACGAGTTTACTCCGTTATCACTCCACTTGTCAAGCCATCTCCTTTAGCAGGCTTCGCCCGCTTTCCCGTAAAACAGGCAGGTGACGAGGGGAAGGCAGCCCGCTGGCTAAAAGCCATCGGGCTTGGGAAGGAGAAAGGTGCCCTTCTACGGCGGGGGGGGCAAGCCTGGGCCCCCCCCG
>JAACVK010000020.1 GCA_009991595.1 bacterium
CTTTCGCGGCCCTGAACGGATTGAGTCTTAGAGAGTTCAACTCGCACCCTTCTCTCAGCCTTTTCAGAAAAAAGACTGCAAGAAGTTAAAGCCAGAGTCGCCAATCCTACTAAGAACAGGCCCCCAGGCCTTCTCAAATTTCCCATTGATCTTCAAGTTTGCCACCCTTACAAGTGCTTGGCGAGTCCAGCTCCATCTGGCCAAAGGCCCAAGGACTTGACCTAAGAGAGCTGAGGACAAAGGACATCAAGTTCTGGTAGCATCAAATGGTGATTCCAAACGAAGCCTCTTCCCCACATCGATATTTTCTCTCCGATGAACCCTCATCCGCGGACCCATTGGACTACGATGCTTTTGTTCATCACACGATCTTTTCCTCGGTCCATGGGAATTTGGTCTCTCAGTACAAAAAAAGCCATATAGTTGGTGTGATTGCTCAGGATTGGAAGACCTCGTCGGACTTTAAAGTATGGGAATTTAGTGTGCGTCCCAACATCGTCTTTGAAGACGGATCAGCCATAGATGCTAAGGCGATCGTTCGTTCTATGACAAGAATGGCCTTTTTATTGAGACAAAGGCATTCACAGGATGGGACGCTCTCCCGACTTAAAGGTTGGAATCAACTGAAAAACGCCAGTCAAACCTTTGAAGGGATTCATTCAAAAGAAAATAAAGTTCTCTTTAAATTTGTTCGTCCCGTTGAAGATTTTTTGGAAGCCGTTAGCTTTGGTCAATATGGAATTGTTCATCCTAATATGTACGAGGAGACCTCCGGAGAGTGGAAAGTCAAAAAAAGAACGATCAGCTCGAGCTTTTATCGACTGAAAGATTGGACGAATGATTCACTAACAATCGCTCTTCGCCAAGATTTTCTTCCAAAGGTAAGACATCAAAATCCTCTTGAGGAAGTTGAATTTTTTTGGCATCGAAACCAAGAGACACCTATTCATTCAGATCTTCTTGGTGGGATGGAGAATGCAGAAGATCTCCGGCAAACCCATGTGTACGGAGGGGGAACAAAGTCAAAGATCCTCTATGCTCGATGTGACTCATGGAGAAATAAAACCTCTGTGTTTCATGACATCGACAGTCGAAGATGTTTGAGATCTCTCTTTTATCAAGGGTTAAAAGCGGAAGGCATAGAGGTGACGAGCTCCTTCTTTCCAAAATCAATTCGAGGAGTCACCGAGCCCGAGAAGAATCCCGCTCAAAAGATAAACGGTCACATTGACCAGAAAAAAATCATTGCAACTCAAGCCCCTGAGTCCAATCCAAAGACGTTAAGCAAAGACTTTGGAAAGTCCTACAATCATGCCCTCTCTATGATGGCAAACTATGCTGAACTAGATTTAGAGATCGTACCGCCGATCCAAAGAGACGAACGCCAATCGGGCGCGCGAACAGTGGACATTGAGCCGAGGGGAACAGGATTAAAGATAGAATCTCCGCACAGGGACATTCGATTTATGTTCAAATCGAAGGAGGGAATTCAACTTCCAGACCTTGATGGTCAAATTGAGCAGGAGCTTGAAAACGAATCCTTTGACGTGCAAAGAGTCAATGAACTGCTATGGGATCAGGCGATCATTTGGCCCATAGCCCATTTGGGAGCTGGAGTTTGGTACAAAAAAGATAAATATGAGTTTTCGCAGCTCAACACGAGTCTCCCTCCAATTGAGTTTCAATGGATAGGATTAAAAAAAGAATGAGCGATTCCAAAGAAGCTTCAATGTTAGTCTTGGTCTATCGGGCAACTTCTCCGAAATTGAATCCAGCCTCCGCGCGGAGCTATCTCGACTATATGGTGACCCATAGTGTTTATCAAACCCTCTTTAGGCGCAATGATCAGGGAAATTTCACCGGTGGCCTCGTAGAAACATGGAAAGTCTTTGAAGAGGGAAAGATCTACCAGCTGAGGCTCAAACCGGAAGCTAAATTTAGTGATGGCTCCGAAGTTCTTGCTATCGATGTTATTGAGAGCTTATCAATGCATGGGTGGCCAGAGATCAACTCGATCGTCGACCAGTATCTTAAAGACATTGTCCTCGGCTACTCTGATATAAAAGAATCTGGCCAAATTCCATCTGGTCTCGTCGCTTTGGATGAAAAAACAGTTCAAATTGAGCTTTCCCATCCAAGTCCTCATCTATTGAATATCTTGAGCATGCCTGGATTCGCAATTCAAAAAAGTGGAATTCTCAAGCGAAATCAATCGCTCGATGGATCCGGAGAATTTTATGTAAGATGGAATGAAAGCTCCAATGTATTAACCATGAAACGTCGTCAGGAAGCTAAAAAATCTAAGCACCTTCCCACTGAGATAGAAGTTAGGTGGACGATTGATCTTTCAGAAATAAAAGAAACATTAAAATCTAGAATGGTTCATCTTGTTCTGGGGCTTAGCCCAGAGAAAGTTGAAGAGCTGGAAATAGAAAACCAGATTCTTAAGGACTACACAGTCCTAAAATCAGAGAGTTTTTCGATCAATGCATTTGTCCTCAATGAAAGGACCAATGCTCTTCGCGAGATTCCAAAAATGAGGAGGGACTTAGGGCTCCTCATTCAGGCCGTAACGGCTTATTGCACAAATGAACTGTCCTATCAAACACCAAGATCTTCTCTCCTGCCGGAGGGGCTCTTGCCGGAGTTTTACTATGACCGCAAAGTTGAGGAGATTTCTGCGGATCTCTTTGCCTCGAGATGGGGCCATCTCTTCGGCGAAAGAGACTTTAATATCCTTATTGATGACAATTTTTGGGATCCGAGTTGGTGTCGATCCTTTAAGGCAAAAATAGAGTCTGTTTTGCCAACTATAAAGGTCCATATAGGAAGGGCTACAGAATTCCAGAAAACTTGGGAGGCCGGTGAGATTGATCTCTTTCCATTTGGCTACATTGGAAACTTTCCTGATCCCTATGGGTTCATTTACGGTCTAAAGAGTGATCTTATTCCTCATTTTAAAATTTCATCTGATGACCTTATGACGAGGGCTGTTTTGGCCAATCAGATTCGAGATCCCAAAAGACGTCTTATTAAATATGCAAAGATCATTCAGGAGTTCGAAGATTCTGGCTGGATCATTCCCATGTTTAAGTCTTTTGTTCCAATGATCCTCCACAAGATTGTAAGACTCAGTATGGGAGACATGAAATATGAAGACAGATTGTGCCAACTCTTTAAACTGATTGAGATCAAGGAGCCCGGCGAAGCTTGAGGGTTTATAAAAAAATTATAAGGATGGATGACTATGAGCCTGTCAACCTTCAATTTTATTCCCATCATTGAAACCAATTTCAACCAGTCCAAGCTGATCAAAGCGAATGATGCTGAGACGAGGGCTTAGCGATTTTCTATAAATAGAATCAGAAAGAAAAAGCTGGACTCCAAAGTGGGAGACGGGAAGGATCGCCGAGTCCTCTCTAATTTGGTTAAAAAAGATCTTTTTGAACTCTTCCAAATCCATCTCACCATTCTCAAATTGATTTACGAGCGATGCTATTCTCTTTGAAGGATCAGGAAGCTTTATCCCAAGATCAGAGCAAAAGATAATCTCGATACCCCAGGGCTCAACACCGTGGCCGATTGAAGTGGATCCCATTCGAAGATCAAAGCTTTGGTTGGAAATCTGCTCAAAAGAACTTTCATTGTCATTGAATTCGTAAGAAAGATGAGCCCTCTCCAAAGCCGACTTAAGGACCTGCCACGCATAGAAGCGAGAGGTTCCATTGGCAGGAGGTCTTCCCTCAATAATCAAAGGTGTTGAATTCTTAGTGGGCCTCTTCAAAATGGCCTTCGCGGGCTTATTGGTCTCTTCGAGTTTGAGGTAAAACGAATTCGACCTAAAGTGGGAGCCAAAATTCTTTGGCAAGTTCAACCGAGCCTGATCGATGTGCTCTTTAAATGCAGACCGATTTTCAGCCCGACTAAAATATCCCTTGGACAGGTTCCCAAGCAAAATTGCATTCAAATACTCAGGAACCAAGTTGAAAGACTTCAACCAGGTGGGAGGCCTTAAATCTCCCAGAGCCGAATCCACAATCCAGTGGCCTGTTTGCCGATCTTTAGGGATCTCGAATGTAAACTCAATCTGATCGGGAGCGCTTTCTTCGAAGGGAAGGGTCCATTTTGGATTTCTCTTTAGAGCGATTCTTTTGCCCATCTCAAAAAGGTCCAATTGGTAGGGGCCAGAAGAGATAAATTTAGAAGGATTCTTCCAGGCTTTAAAATCCTCAGTCAGGTTTTCTGTGGAGATATATCCAAATGGTGAGAAAGACAGGACTTCCAAAAAGCCGCTTCTTACCGGAGTCTCAAATTCAAAGTACAAATGAGCCTCATCAAACGAAAGGCCCTTCAAACCTTCTTCCTCTTCCCTTATGAACTCGTCGTATCCTTTAAGCTTTCTAAGGACGGGGATCGGATTTCTTTGAGAAATGGACCAAATCATTCGGCCGAGACTCGCAGCGAAGGAGCGTGGAGTGATTTCTTCACCATTCTCACAATTTAGACCCTTTTTTAAAGTGATCTTCCATGACATCGGAGAAGTTCTCTCCCAGCTTTCAGCCAGCCTGGGTTCGTACTCGCCTTTATTAGAATAATAGACGAGAGTCCCAACAAGTGACTGAACGACTACAGCAGCTGCGTACCTTTCTGCTTCAAATAAATCGAGAGTGACGTCCGTCCGTGGACGGTTGAGCACATAATTTAGAGTTCGAGCGGAAGGCATTGCTTTAAGAGCTCCAATTTTAGAGATAAATAAAGACTGCAATATCGTTAGGAGACGCGCAATTAAAATTGCGCCCTACTTAAATATCAACCGGCGTCCAATGCGACGAACACACAATCTTCAAAACTGAGGAGCTTTCGAGCGCAGAGCTAAGCCAGTTATCAGCTCATATCACTTTTGTGCCATTGAATCTTAGTCGGACTGATGGAAACCGAACTCGAATTTTAAATCATTGATCTCCAATCCTATGAAGAAGAGGAAGAAACTAAGGAAAGTCTGCGAATAGGAATCGTATCAAAAGCGATATAGCGTAAAATTACATAGTAAAATCAGTAACTTGACGAATTACGAGAAATGAATTTGGATTGAAAAATTTTCGAGAGGGATTTACCTCAAACGAAAAATGCAATAGATCTCTCTCAACCTGGGAGGGAAAGTGAAATTATTTAAAGTCATTCTTACAAGTCTTCTGTCCGCCTCATCTTTTTTGATTCCTCAAAAGATCGTCACTGACCTTATTGAAACTTCAAATGGAGAGGTAACGACAAATCCCGATTTGCCGAGCAACAGAAGCAAGCTACAGACAGCCTTACTTAAATTAACCTTAAAAAATATCTTCTGGTCTCCGTTGTCGGATGGCCTTTCTGCACGGAGAACCGAACTTGAAAAAGTACACGTACCTAGTGCTAGTGACGTTGTTATTGATAAGCCTGCCATGCATTTGGCTGATTCAGCAATCAACTGGGTTTCTCTCAAGTAGGGATTTAGAGATTGAAAACGAGATGAATCAAGAGACTAAGCTCTACTTTGCATTCGCCGGTCACGCGCGAAAAATTTCAACAGATCCTCTTGATTCGGACAATATCCTAAATCTTGCTCACATGGAGCAACTCGTAGGCACATTGGTTCAAGAGGGGCGGTCTGGAAAGCAAGAGCCCTATCTTGCAAAAAGCTGGGACATCGACCCAAGCAAGAAAAAGTGGACATTTGAACTGAGAAAAAATCTCCTTTCTGAGGACAACAGTGTCATCTCTCCGTCGGCTTTTAAGAAGTCCTTAGAGCGAAGTTTGAAAATGTATCGAGAGAAGCGCGGATTTGTCCCCGTCTTCAGTAAGTTGGTGGGCTTTGACGACTTTGTTGAGGGTGGAAACTCGATCAAGGGCATTGAAACTACAGCTGATAAGATAACCTTTCTCTTTACGTCACCGGTCAAGACGGGCTTGTTGGAATATTTGAGTATGCCTTACTTTGGATTCTATCCAGAAGGCAATTACGTTAAGGACCAGTGGATCGACTCTTCTCGGATCATTAGCTCTGGAGCCTATCAGGTTAAGGACTTCAATGCTGATAAAGGACAAGTGGTTTTAACCTTTCGAAAAGGATGGTTTTCGGAAGAGTCTGGAAGTGCACAAATTGTCGAAATCAATCAAATTTCCTCCGAAGAGATTATCGATTATGTAAAAGCCAACAAAGGAATTGTGCTCTCACTTCACGAAGAGTCAGTGCCCAAAGATCCGGATGTTCTCACAATGGGTGGTGTACCGGAATTGATCATTGCAGCCTCTCTCTCTCCGACGGAGGGAATTTTTAAGGACCCTAGAGCTCGAGAAACTTTCGCAAAAAATTTGACTCGGATAAAACGCGAGAAATCTTCTGCAGATGTAAGATATTCTGACTTTTTCTATCCTGAATTTCCAGGTGATCCCCCGGTTGCAGCTAATGAAATTCTTCCGCTCGAGATTAAATGCCGTCCAAAAATTCTGCTCAAGGACGCAATGAATCCAGCCCTTGAAGCAGATATTCGAGAGATGATGTCCCAAGCGATGGGTCTTGATCAGAATGAAATCGATTTTATCAAACTCGATCGATCAGATCCAGATTGGATGACAACCTACACCTCAAATGACAAATTTGACGTTCGAGTCGTTGGAGTCAGCATTGGAGGAAGCGTTCAAAAATGGGTGATCGAAATGATGTTTTGCTCAAAACTTGGAATTTCGTTTCCCGATCCATCAAAGAGGTTGTGTCAGTTAGTTGAAGGCTTTGACTCGAATGATCTTGATCAATCAGGATTTGAGGTGGCCTTTAATAAAATTCTTGCTGAAGATGCGGCGGTTCTCCCCATTTATCACAGTGGACTCAAGTGGTCGATCCACAAAAGCTTACAAGACAAAGTCGCTCCTACACTCGGGGTGCCTCGATTCGAGATGCTCAAGAGGGTTAAGGATTGAATCTTATAAATCACTTAAAAGAAAACCTCCTCGGATTTTCCCGCATTGAAGTCGGTGAAATGCTAGACGAAAATAGAAGTCCCATTGGTTATGAAGCCGTTGTCTTTGATTTAAAAGGATTTGTCCTTGGAGGAGGGATGTCCTCCGAAAGAGAAGCTGCTATTAAAATTGCTGCATCGGAAGCCCTTGAAAGATCACTCGTCCGAGATCTGTCAGGATCTCCGGATAAAGCAGACTTTGGCTTTCCCGAATATGCAACAGGTTGCGGCTTTGCCTACGGGTTCACTCGGGATGGAGCACAGACCAGAGCTATCTGTGAAGCTGTAGAGAGATGGGTGTGGACAGAGTGGATAGAGAATCAGAAGGTCCTTGAAGAGGTGGCTGAGTCACCGAAATCCCCATTTGTTAAATATTTGAGACAACCCTTTGATAAAATCCGATTCTTTAAGAAATCAGTGAAGTTGCAAGACGTGCCCTCTGAATTTTCTAAAATCGAAGTCAGAATTGTATTGGGATATAAAGACGGTGGCATTTTTCCTGGTTCAGAAGCATGGATTGTTGAGGGCCATCCCTTCTCTCATGCGTCGGGAGAGGCCTTTCGTCATTTGCGAGCCGCACAATCTTTGTCTAAAAGAGAAGAAGCAACCATGGATCTACCCGAACGCCGTCTCCTTTACTTTTCGGAGAATGCAAGAGTTGCCGATGCAATGATATCTAGCTGCAAAGAAGAGGCTTGGTTACCCGCAAAGTTAAAAATTTTAGCCGAGGCTCCGACAAACAGTGCGAATTCTTATCTATTTCGAGCCATCTGTGAAGATCACAAAAGCTGGCATTTAGGTGGAGTTAAAAGATTTGCGATTTAGTAAGCGAATTTTTTTCAGCCTGATTTTTATTCTTATCCTATACAACATCTTTCTGCAGGGACTCTTTCTCTATCTTCAAAACGGAAACTCTTTGCGAACGACAGAGATCGTGAAAAACGCAATGAGAGAAAACGCCTTGGCTGATCCCTTTGAGCTCACTCGAAGCTTAGTCGATCTCGAAAAGCTTGGCATTATCGACTGTGTACGAATGGTTACAAAAAATTCTGGCGTATACTTTGATCGGTCGAAGAATCCATCTTGCAAGGTCGCTCGATGGAGTCTGCAGGGTTCCAGCAATATCATCGAAACGGAAAGCATTAATGGAAAGAGTTGGACCATCGCCTTTAGATCTCCAAATGATCGATTCTTTCGACTTTCTTTATGGGTGCTTAGACTTTTAGGGAGTGGGGCCCTAGTGATAAGCTTTCTTTTAGTTACATATAGACGCTCTGTCATTGAAGAAAAACTAAGGTTAAAGGAAGCGGAAAGAGATTGGCTTTGGAACCAAACGAGGCAGGTTAAGCATGACGTGGCTTCACCCATTACCGCGCTAAAGACCGCCATTGAATTCCCAGGACTCAACGAAAACTTCAAGAATTTTCTAAAGAATGCTCTCTCACGGACTGAAGAGATTTTTAATGACCTATCCCAACTTCCCGAAAATTCGCAGATGGTATTAGAAAGGATCGCTCCAAGTGACATCGTAAATGAAATCGTTCTTGAAAAAAAATATAGGAATATTTTGGTCGGAAAGTTTAGCAGCGAAGTCACGCTAGACAAAAAAGAATTCAAAAGAGCTGTTTCAAATGTGCTAGATAACGCGATTTATGTGAGCCATGGCGAAATGATCACGGTGGTGTTCAGGTCCAGTTCAACAACTCTAACAATCGACTTTCAAGATTCTGGGCCGGGCTTTCCTGAAGAGCTGTTGGAGACAGGACCTGGTAAGGGCAAGTCTCTTGGTAAACCAGAGGGCTCTGGTCTAGGGCTTTGGCATGCAAAGAATCTTTTAGAATCTCTTGGAGGAAGGCTGATTATTGAAAACTGGTCAAATGGCGCTCGAGTGAAATTCGAGCTGCCAATAGCCAGTAACTAAGTTGGACGCCTCCTCCCGTCCTAAGGCCAGAGAATCCACCCAATTCCAATACTGGCCTAAGCAACGCCATCAGTTTAGATATACTTAAATCTATGTGTGCCTACTTTAAATTCTTAACCAGAATTTCGTCTTCTATTGTGGCTTTTGCTCTCATTTCACAATTCGCTTTTGCTGCCCAGAATTCGGATAAAGAGTCCCAAATCCCCGTTAATCCAGATGGTTTGGTTGAAGTGGAGCCCTCTTACTTTGAGTACACCAAATCCGAAAGTCGCTACGAATTGGTTCCCTACACCGAGCGAAGGGGCAAATGGAGCAGCCAGTTCTCCGTCGGATACTCCACTTACACTCCTGTTGATTACGCTTCGGAGTATTCGGCCTTAAGCTTTGAAGATGCTTATGGGTTCGAGTCCGACCTGCCCTTGATCGAAGTGCAATACATCTTCAAAAGAAATTTTAGCTTTGGAAGCCTCGGTGCAGAACTTGGCGTAGGAATGTACGAAAATAAATCGGACATTGAATCTCTCTCAAGCACTCTTAAACTTTACCCAATCCGCCTCGGCGCCGTGTTGTCACTGGATGGAATATTTAAAAACCCATACATCGTCCCCTATGTGGCCGGCGGCGCCTATACGATTGTCTTCGAAGAAAACAAAGATGGCGGCACCGACGCCTACGGCGGCAACACCCAAGTCGCCCCCTATGCCACCGCCGGAGTCTCCTTCAGCATCGACTGGCTCGACCCCGAAGCCTCTCGAACCGGCTTCGAAGAAAACGGCGTCCAAGGGACATTCATTTATGTTGAGGGAAGAATCTTCTTCGCCTCAGCCGCCGCCAGAGACCGCGATTTTGAGAATGGGTTTGATCCGAATGCGGGTTTGAGGATTGAGTTTTGATTTGGATGATAGAATGGCATGACCACATTCCCCGCGCAGTTTCATACCTTCCTATTATGGCAGCGATACTCACAAGTCTCTCGGCGGATGCATTTGTTCGGCCGGTCTCTCAAAGCAAACAAGACTGTCGACCCTCAAATTCTCAGATAAAGTATCAGAAGCCAGTTGTAGAGCACTACTCGGAATTAGTAGAAAAGGTTGGGATAATTGGAACCACGGATGACCGCGTGGAAGATCGAACCTGGGAAACTGAATACTCAGTGAAGGTCGTTTGTAAGCAGAAGAACGGAAAGTATTCTTTGGTTGGATCATCCCAAATTACCGAGTATAAAAATGTGATTTCTACAAATTCTCACCTTTTCTATGATGATGATTGCAAACTGAAATATAAGATTTCGGACTGTGGAGTCTTGGATACGACCGGGGGCGGAGCTAAGAGAGTGGCATTTGTAGGACCGGGGGATTTTGGTACAAAGTGTCCATCTCAGTCTCTTGAAAAGTCCAAAGATTGGGCAGTTTTAAAGATTGCAAGAGAAATAGACGTCACTCCGATCAAAATTTGCGATGATTCTAACCTTGGCCTAAACGATCAGATACAGGTCGTTAGTTCTGTAGATAGTAAAAGAAATAAAACTATCGATTCGATGCGGTTGAAACAAAGCTGCAAAGTCATAGGTTCTTCATACGAGGGCATTGCCACAGACTGCGACACCAACCCCGGAAATTCGGGGTCAGCTGTTCTAAAGGGCAAGTGTTTGGCGGGCCTAGTTTACTGGGTGCCTGACGTTGATTATCAAGAGGCTGACCCATCTTTTAATACAACAAGGTTGGTCCCCATTTCGGATGGCTTTAGAGAGTCTATAAAAAACGCATCAAAATGAGAAAATATGATGAATTAGTCTTCAGTTTCAATTTTATGGGGTATTTTTAAAAGATTAGAGTAGATGGTTGGGATCGCAGAAAAGGGAGGAAAGTTTAAGTTGAGGTGGATTATCTATGCTCATTGCTTTCTTTTTTTGAATGCTGGACTTGCTGAAAGTTACGACTGTTCAATTCAGGCAAAGGAGATCCTCGATAAGTGTTTGCTAGGCTATTCTGGGCAGAATCTTGTATTTGGAAAAGAGACTTGCCTTCTTTACCCAGATAAGATTCACGGCGAGTGCGAAAAGCTAGGAATTCCAGTGGACGTGTATTGCGATAGGTTTGCTACAGTAACGATATCTAATCGAATGGCGAACTCGCAATGCTCCTACCTTCAACCTGGGCAGGCCGGCAGCAATGAGCTTTCTGAGATTGAGGGAATCACTGAAGATTCAGGATCCAGCACTATTGAGGCGAGCGCAGGCACTTCGTTGTCGAGCTTAGAAGCTGATAAGAGAGAATGTTATTCAGCTGGACAGAATGCTCTTAATATTTGTGGATCTATTAAAGAACCTCTACCCCAAAAGCCACTAAATGGGGATAAGGCGGGAATAAGAAGATACTGTGAACAGCTGAAAAATGCATCTCTGAGGGCAAAAAATTCTAATACGAGCTCCTTTGGAAAGTGCACGAGTTCGCATACGTTTTGCACAGAAAAATGTTCGAATATAAAGAAAAAATGGGAGGATCGTTTCGCTCAATGCAGTAGTTCTGGAGCCTGTTCATCGAGTGAAATATCCAGAATCGACTATCTTATTCGAACTGAGTTACCTGGAATGATAAAGGATTCATGTAAAAGAGGTGAGGACCTTGCCAAAGAGATGAGTTCTGGAGCTGCAGATGCATATGCCGCAGCATTAAGATCAAATGATTGTCAGAGGAAGGCAGAAGAATTGGCGAGTTCCACCGATCCAAAGGATCCGAACGCTGATCCACCTGCCGACACAGCCGCCACCCCAGAAGAAAACACCGCTAAAGACGACACCAGCAAAGACAAAGAAAAATCAGACAAATCCGAAGAAGGCGGCGGCGGAGGCCTCGGCGACGCCCTTTCAGGTCTTGCCGGAATGGGTGGCCAGCAAGAAGAGCCATCAGCGCAAACGGCAGCTCTTCAAGATGATTGTGAGATCAACCCAACTCTTCCTGGCTGCGGAGGTGCTGTCGATAACTTTGGAGATCCTGGGACTCCCATCGACAAAACAGGTGGCGACGGAGTTTCGCTAGACAACTTCAATACGGCCAATACAGACGGACTCCCTCAAACCACCCAGTTCAATAGAGTTCAGCCCGTGGCAGCTCAAGGGCGATCCATCCCCAATGGCGGAGGCAGCATGCCCGGCGGTGGGGGCGGAGGAGGCTCTGGCTTTGGAGGAGATGACGGTGGGGCCGCCGCCGGAGAAGCCAGCGGAGCCCGAACAGACATCCTTCAAGGCTTAAGAAGCGGCGGAGGATCCTCATCAAGCAGCGACCCCTCAGCCATCAGCGGAGGCGGCGGCTTTAGCGGATACGCCTCGATCGATGATTTCAAAAACAAATTCAAAGCCATGGATTTGAAGCAATACCTCCCTGGCGGAAAAAAAGACCCCAACCGCCAA
>JAACVK010000103.1 GCA_009991595.1 bacterium
TCGACATCACATTTAGCAAAGTCGTCTTACCAGAGCCGGTACCACCACTAATCAAAATATTTGCGTGGGTTTCCACGGCTGCCCTCAAGAAAGCTGCCATCTCCGGAGTCATCGAACCAAATTTAACAAGATCTTCAGGTCCAAGTCGCTTACTTGGGAATTTACGAATGGTAAGCATCGGCCCATCAATCGCAAGTGGAGGAATAATAGCATGAACACGAGATCCATCCGCAAGACGAGCATCCACATATGGACTTTTCTCATCAATACGCCGGCCGATAGGGTTCACAATTCGCTCAATGACCTGTCTTAGTTGGACGTTACTAGAAAAGTTTGTTTTGGCTTTTTGAATTCTGCCGTTTTTCTCGATGTAAGTTAGATCAGCGCGGCAGACCATGATCTCAGAGATTTCTTTATCCGCCAGATAGTCTTCCAAAGGCCCTAGAGCTAAGGCTTCATCCAGAATCTCTTTCATCAACTTGGCACTTTCTTCTCTAGATTTCCAGGGATGTTGCTCAGAGTTCAAAACCTCAGCAACAATAGATTGCGCTTTGCCACGCAATTCAAGTTTCTTTTCTTCAGAAAGGTTACGGTCAAGCTCTTCCTTCTTTAGATCCATTTTCTCAACAAGCTGAGCATGGACCCTCAATTTAAAGGCACTTCTAGGGTCCGCAACCCCTTTGCCCGCATCTTTGCTAATAGGTATGACATTTCCATCGGCGCCCGCCGCCACTTCGGGAGCCTTTTGTCTTTCTGGCTTTTGAGCTGTCGAGAGTTGCTCAAGCACTCGCCTATCCACAATAAAGCGACTCAAAGTCATAATCGCCTTCGATGCTGGTGAGTTTGGCGCCATCAAAATATACGGAGCACCTTTGGCAAGCGCTGCTGAAGCACTCGCAGGGTCTTCTGGAATCACTCCGAGAATTTGTCTCTTCAAACTCTGCTCAATAAATTTTGGGTTGTAGAGACTGTTGTTTGGAACTCGGTTTACTACGATTTTTGTTATTTCAGTTGGAAATAAATTGCTTTGAATTTTCTCGAGAAGCTTTCGCGTTTGGTTCAGCACCAAAATCTCAGGATTGGTGGGCACCAAGATCAACGTCGCATGATCTAAGATCTTCATCGTTGAATCGGTTAGTGTATTTCCACAATCGACAATCGTGACTGGGAAAGTTTTTCGAATCAGGTTGAAAGCCATATCGATTTTCTCTGGGTCCATATTGGCCAGAGACTCTTGATTCGCAAGCATTTGCATAGCAAACAAAGGAGCCTGAGGATTCCCCGTATTTACAGGACTCACCAGGGCTTTTAGTCTTTTTGAATCTGGAACCTTGCCCTCCATCATCGGGTCACCAAAGCCATTGGGCTGCCTAACTCCAAGAATCAAATTGATATCGCCTGTGGAATTGACATCACAATCCAAAATCAAAGGACCACGTTTAGAGTCCAGGGCCATAGCCACAGCCAAGTTGGCGGAGAACACTGACTTTCCGATCCCCCCCTTGCCTCCAACTACTGCGATGACAAACCCCAGAGGAGATGATGCCACTTGTGGGGGTCTGGCACTATTTGGCTGAGATGGATTCGGCTGATTCATAATTATTTCCTCAACCTAAATTTTCGTTTAAGCTCTGTTGTCCCTTGTCCGGGATTTTTCATTTTTATAGGAGTGATAAAGACCAAAAACTGACTCTTCTGATCTTGCAAAGAGTGCCCTCTGCCTAGACCAAAAACCTCAAAGTTCCCTTCTTGATCAGAACCTGGTGATCTATCGTAAGCCACGTTGCGAGAATCTCCGATCATTCCACCAAGCGCGGCGCTTTCACCGTTTGTGACAACCAATTTAGTATCGACTGAATTGGTAAGAGTTTGTGGAACACCGGAACTACTTCCAAGGCTTTGTGTTTGCTCCGCAATGACCGCCATTTCGATCTTGTCAGATCCCGGCACTGTCTTTGCTTTGATATTAACGGAAGTTCGAATCTCTGAAGTTGCGAAGATTGCAGTTCCATCCTCACGTTCTCCGCTCACATAGGGAACCGAGAAGACTTCACTAATGACAGCATTTGGAATATTATTTCCTGTAGCATCTGGCTTGTCGACCAAAATGACCGTAGCTGATTTCAAAACACGTCCGTAACCATGAGTCGCCGCCGTCTTCAACACTGGGAACAACCTTCTAACGGTTCCCAAAAAGCCTGAAGTAAACCGACCAGCATCCGAGGTGTAGTTTAGACTTCCCTCTGCAGCCAATGTTGGCCTCCAATAGAATTCGAACTCTTTTAAATAACTTTTGTTTAAAGTCACAAAATCGGCACGAATTGACATGACGGGATCTGGCTCCGTAGGTTGTCCCTGCCGAATCCAAATGGAGTTATTACACATTTTTAAAGCCGTCGGGTCGTCTGACTGATCTACTTTGGCAGGCCTCAAGACACCATCCGCATTTGGAATGAGTTCTTTTTGCAGGTAAGCACGGCAAACTTTCAAAGCTCTTTGTCTATCTGATCTTTGGTCGACCGAACCTTCAAGAAAAAATCGACCATTCAAAGCTCTTACCGTAATGTCTCTGGGTCTATCAGGGCCCCCGGCAATCTCTTCTTCCATTTTGTCAGCGATTAATTTGTAAGAAATTGGGGACATCTCATAGAGAGACAAGATAGGAATCTTGGCTTTGTCGTCCTTCCCCGCATTAAAATTCTTCACAACTGTTTGTAGGCGCTCAAGCTCGGAAGGAACTATTATTTTTCCGTCCAAGACAACTCGGTCTCCAACGACTCGAATCACAAGTCCTTCCACTTCACCAATGAGTGCATCTAATTCCTGTAAGGCTTTAAAAATATCAGCCGTTGTTACCGTGAAGCGAAATACTTTTAGAAGTTCTCCACTCTCTTCAGTACAGCGACCTTTACCTGTTGGATCTCTAGTCACCACAAGCTGAGCCGAGCCTAACTGGTTTCCTGCTTTAATCGTTCGGGCGCTTGGCGGGTCGCCAGGCTTTCTTGGTGCATCTGGAGAACCAATGATGCCGCCGGGATAAGCCGTCAAACAAGTTGGCCCATATTCCGTCACGTCAATGATCGTCTCGGTTCCAGGTGTTAGGAATAAGTCTTCTGTTCCGTTCAACGGACGAAGCACTCCTTTTTTGATCTTTTCTCTCGTAAGTCTGTCCAGGGTTGTATTCGCGATTCCGCCCAAAATATCATTGTTCTGTCCGTCGATAATAACAGGGTCTTCGGCAGTGCCTATTTGAGCCATAGCCAGACGGCTACCAAAAAACAAAAATATAACTAACCACAAAGGTTTCACGAAATATTTAGTTTGCAATTGGAATGCCTCCCTTACCAAACGCTGAAGACGGTTTCGGCTTAACAACAGTAGGTCTAGGTACAGGCGCCGCCGCAGGAATTCTATTTTTGGCGGCTTCGAGTGCCGCTTTACGAGAGTTATCTCCAAGCACCTCATCAACTGTTGTTGTAGGTACTGAAGAAACCAAACGGTCTACCGGATTTCGCAATGTTAAAAATAACTGCGCTCCCGATTCGATAATAAAAATTGTTTTTTGGGCGTCTAGTGGTGTGACCTCGATTGTTACCGTGTTGAATTGAGTATCTCCTCGCAAATTCACAACGCGCTTATTCCCCGAAACAGGATCTTTCTCAAATCTCTCTGGAATGTTGTTCTGAATCTGCTCGCCAACAGCTAATACGTGGACGTTCTGAAGTAAGGTCTTCACCTCACTTTTCACTCCATCAGGCGTAGCATATTGAACATTGGATATGATATCTACTCGATCGCCTGGTTTTAAAAGCTTTGTCACACCCGTGACGTTGTTAACCGGAATAGAAATAGCTCTGTGGTGAATCGCAACCTGTGAAGAGATCCCCGTGTAGGCTCCCTTTAAAAGAACCTTCGTCAATAGAACCTGCTCACCAGCCTTGATAGGTGCGCCCGCAACAGAACCTTCAAAAGTTTTGATGTCTCCATGAGAATCAGGCTGCGCGAAGTTCTTAGGAACAACGGCCGTCTCTAGCATTTCTGTTTGAATTTCTTCGAGTTCATTGATGTCTTGTTTGGCAACAACAACAACAACTTCTGTTCCGTAGGTTGCCTTAATCTTGTCTTTGACGTCGTCAATGTAAACAAAAACCAAAACCATCGCTACGGCGGCGGCTATAAAACTAATTAAAAAAGCTTTCGACTGGTTCATATTTAGGTATCTCTCCAGTTTCTTTATCGGACGAAATTATTGAAATCTTAACGATTTAGTTGCAGCTTCCAGAGGCTAGACGCTGCACTACGGCATAAGTTACAAAACTAACCTCAGGCGTACGATCCTGAAAGAATGACGGCAGTAAAGTCTTGATATTTCTCTGTGCTTCGCGAGGGTAGACCTTGAAGCACTGAGTATCCCTACCAATAAATTGTTGACGGCTACGCGCAAGAAACCTCTCTCCGCCCAATCCCTTCATGCCAGGATTTGTATCCTGTGGGCTGCCGCCAATGGCATTACCAAGTTGGTCAGGCGGGGATGTCATGCTCCCCATGTTACCAATGGCCGCAAAAGCCATATTGCGCACCACTTCTTGGCGAAAGACGGCGGAACGCATGACTTTAAAATAAGAAAATGCGGCAATGATGATCGTAAAGAATAAGACGATAGCAGGAAGTAGTTCCACCAAGGCTTGCCCTTTCTGAGAAGAGTGCCCGTCTATAGCTAGCAATTGTTGTCGTCCATGCCTTTCCATGTGTCACCCCCTCCCCCATAAAACGTCCACATCGTTTGAAAAAACGTTCCACACTCTTGAACAGTAGGTTCTCTACCTAGAAAACTTACACTCTCCATCTGTATCCAGCCGAAATCTCGACTTGCTGGACCTAATGGGAACTGAAATAACGGTACTTGAAAAACAACTTTTATCTGAGCTCCCGGCTCAGGAACTCCATATCCATATCTCGTTGGAGAATTCGCAAGTGGAATTTCGATCCTATTCACACGGGCCATTTCTTTTTTTATACCTGGGATGGCAAAATATCCCTCCAAAGTAGCCCTGGCATTGGCAGCCTGTAAAGCTGGAGTAGAGTCTGAGGCCTGATAAGCCCTTGCCGCCATAAAAGTCGCAAACGAAATATATTGATGAACGCTAAAGGCAAGAATCCCATTTAAGGTCAGAAAGAATAGATTCAAAAAGATAAACGACACAAACGCGAATTCTACGACCCCTTGGCCACTCTTAGAATTTCGCTTTTTATCCTGAGTCGTTTTCACGATAAACTAATACCTCTGCATTTGTGCTTCAGATCCGTCATAGTGGGCGTTTAAAGGTTGCTCCGCGCTACTAGGCTCATAACCTCCGGTCCACCCAACGGTATTCACACTGTCTACAATCTGTGAGATCACGCCAGTGATCCTTTCATCCAGAATCGGAGTCACGAAAGTCATGATGCCTGCGACCAAGGCAATCAAAAGGATAAATTCGACAGCGGTCTGTCCTTTTTTGTTCTTGTCTTTAGCCAAGCCAAGTTCGGATGCAGATTGAATGGATTGATTTTTTTTCAATTGCATCCCCCACCTCCGCCGCCATTTGTCTGATGAGACAAACACGGATTGACTTTTGCCGGCAGATTTTCAAATCCATTTTTAAAAACCAGCCCCCCCATGAAGGAGACAAACGCAGCCGCAACGACAGAAAGGCCCGCCATCAAGAGTACATACTCTAGAAGGGCCTGGCCTTTTCTCTCATTTTTTCTAGTACGTTTTCTACAAGTCATAACTCTTCCTAGCTCTACCGCTTCTTAGGCTTTCAGGGCCATAGTCAAGGCACGACTTATAAAGCTCGCAGACTACCGCTACTTGCTGAGGTCGCTAATTCCAGAATCTACGTTATTAAACAAACTTCCAACAACTCCCTTGATTCTGTCTTTGAATTGTCCGCCGAATAAAGCGATAACACCTACAAGCAAAGCTAGAATAAGGATATACTCCACAGAAGTTTGACCTTTTTTTGAGTTTTTTAATTCACGAGTGCGCATAATAATGAGCCCTTCCTTTCTCTCATTGCCTATCGGCCTTCTCGCGAAGAACCTTTAGCTTTTATCCCTCTTAATAGAATGATAAAATTTGGGCTTTAGTTCGAGTTAAGTTTTGATGAATATAGGTAAAATGACTACTGACAGAAGGATGTGCCAGTATTGTCGACCTCAAGGGTCTGATAGATATTCGTCAATACACCGTCATCAGAGTCAGTGAATGTAGACCTCTCATCAAGATAATCCGCATCGTAGGCCTTGTACTTCACCGTGAAAGACAAAGCCATTGTGCCCCCCACAGCAGTCCCAGCTGTAAACAACCAACCAATCGGACTCCTCAACTTAAAGCGCTCTGACGGCCCACTCGCCGACTTCGCCGACTGGGGCTTATCAAATTCTGCATTTTTATAGACACCGAAAAGTCGACTCGTCTGAAGCGTCGCTAGGGCCATAATACTTTCCCCAGGCGCCAGCATCGGGATGCCCTTCGGATCAGCATTGTCCACTCCCGCAAAGCCTTCAATGAACCCTAAGGTCGGATGTTCAAAGTTATCAAAGCCAGTTGGTGCCGAAGGAGTCCCACTCATTCGGTACTCAATTTCGTAGATCGGTGTTCCCCGAAACTTTGCAGCCGTCGCATTCCACTCTGCAATCTGAGTGGGAGTAGCCGTACCGCCAAGAGCCATAGTATTTGACGAGTTTGTTATGTTTGGAAACACATAAATTGCTTCACAGCGATCTACAAATCCATCATCATTCGCAAAAGCTGTTGTACCACCTGGCATAAAAGGAGCCCAACCTAGAGTATCAGGCAATACGATCCCCTTGGTCGCAGGGTTGTCCCCAAAATTTGCTAAACGAGGATCGGCATCAAGCCACTTGTGAACCGTCTGCAAACCACGACCCTGAAGAACCTTAATGGCGTCGTCCTGGTTACACCAAGTCGACATTTCTCCACATGTTTCAAGCATCAACTCTCCAAACTTAGAGAAGGTCACATCTTCTCGATCTGGATCTTCTCCAAGTTTCACGAAGCTTACGATCAATAGATTCATCACGGAATCGAATGCTTCCGCAGTAGAGAGCGAAGCCATTTCAACTTCACAGTCGGAGTCGTCTTTGGACCCTAATGGGCAGGTATCCTCAGCTGAAAACACTCGCAAAGTATTGCCCGACGCCGTCCACACCAAATCGTACAAAGCACCCGAAAAGACACGACCAATGTCATGTGACCTTTCCAAATAAGCGCTTGGGAAAACAAGAGTGTTATCTATATCACGGGTCTTCCCATCTAAAGTTCCCACAAAAACATCAGTCAAAACTTCATAGAGGTGAAAAGACGAATAATTCATGACTGAAGTATCTCGAAACAAGGCGCCCACAAAAAAATCTGCGCTGCCCTCGAAAATAGCATCCATTTGAACGTTGATTCCAGACTCACCGCCCAAAACATCTGGCACGATAGCATCTTGAAGAGCATGGAATATCTCGTGCGCAACGATATCCCCATCATCAACTGGATTGAATTCTGAGAAGTCCGCATCCTCATAGAAAGAAATCTTCTTCGCTAGAAAAGCATTTGGCTCCTCAAAAGCAGACTCCCTCGCAGCTTCAGAAAGCTCCGTAAAACTCTGCCACCCCAAACACGCAAATCCACCATCACTAAGAAAATTTAAGTTAAAGACAGAGCAGTAATTGGTGTTCGTTGATAGAGATTCCGCTCCCTCAGGAGTCTCATTGTTATCTACAGACAAATAAAGGGGAAATATGTTAGGTGCAACAAACGTCGCTCCGGTAAGGATCGGCTCACGCCATGCAATTTGATTGTCCGCGATAAAGGGGCCTCGAAGATCGTTAATACGTTCATCTAAATAGTCAATGGCCTTCGAAGCATAGAAATAAGCAAAAAATGCTTTGTAGTTCGTATTGTTCGTCCATTGAATACTTTTTCCAGCCCAATTAAAAAAGCTTGGCGCGTATGGGTCTAAATGATTCTTCTCAACAATCAAAGTATCGCTTCGAAGAGCTGCTTTGATGTCAGATATATTTCTGAAGACGTGTGGCGTTTTGGATACGATTTTATCTAGTGCTTGTGAGGCCAAAATCTTTTGACCGGAATAGGCTTCCAAAGGCGAGCGATCAAATAGGAGTAAACTAGAACTATTTAATCCCTCCTGTTGCCCAGCCCCCGCTCGAAATTTTTGTGCAACATCAGACTGCTTACAGGAACTAAGCCCACCGCAAAGCAAGACAACACCTATACATGTAAGTGTATTCAGGGCACGCCCCAGTCTTGGCTTTGGCCAGTGAATCATCATTCTATATTATAAGTCGGCACAAACACCCAACAATTAAAGTTTGGATTAAGTTAAGAAACATCAATCAGGGGAGGCTTCCAGGTATTCTTCCATCCAACATCCGATTTCTTAACCAAAACTTAATAATACACTGTGCGCGCTTAAGTGTTGTAAGGGCGTATCTGGTCTCAGGGGCCTTTCTAAGTCATTTTAAATATTTAGATTCAGTCGAAGGACTATGGGGTGAATTGCTGGCGCCAGCCTGCAAGAGGGGAGTAGCACTCCCCTTGTCCTGAGTAATGAATCTAAATATTTAAAATGACTTAGAAAAGCTACTAAACACGATCTTGCAACACTTAAGCGCGCACAGTGTAATAATATTAGAATGGCAACAAGACCTTATCACTTGGTTCTCGGAAGGAAGACAAAGGCTGAGCGGCATTGAGAGATTCACCCGCGACCACTCTTTTGTAGAGGTCCAGAAATTTGTTTGTCATATGACGAAGTTTAAATTTTTCTCTCGCATATTCCTGGATCTGTTTGGACGAATAGAAATCAGGTTTTGACTGGATCGCCTCGACAAATTTACTAAACGACTCACAAACTAGCCCTACTCCCGGATCATCAACCAGCTCTCGAGAAGACCCATGCTGAGACGCAAGCACCGGCAACCCATACGACATGGCCACAACTGGCGCCAAACCAAAAGGCTCTGGCCAACGTACTGGCCAGAGAAAGGCATCTGTCTTTTGAAACAATTTCATTTGCTCAGCATCATCGAGCATCCCAAGCCAATGGATATTCCTAGAGAAAGACCACCCTCGCCCACCTCCAATATATAATTCAGCCTTGGCTACTTTTACGGCTCTGATGCATGAATCAAGATTTTTAATTTTCCATGAAGCCTTAGCTAGAAAAGCAAACTTTTTCCAACGATCACTATTTACAAGCTGTCCTGTCGGGTAGGAATCGAAGTCGACACCATGATGCACGAAGCACTTTGATGAATGATTGCGAGCATGAGACTCAGACGCAAACACGGTGTTCAAGGGCAGAACCTCACCGGGCTTGGCATTGCCACAGATATAGAAGATTGTTGGTTTCGGTAGATTTTCGTGGGTGGGATAGAAAAGCTGAATGATGTCGGCGCCCCCAGGGACAAGGTCCTGCCAAGGGCCCTTATTCTCTGGTATTAGTTCAACACCAATTTCGCCAACCTTGGAGCCGGGATGCCCAATCAGAGTAACTCGACACCCAAGCTTCACGAGATCCTTCATCATCCAAAACAGCAGTCGTTCTATACCACCATACTTCAGAACAGGAAGAGGCTTAGAATGTCTAAAAACCACATGCATCTAAATACTCACTCAGAATTTTTCAGAAAATCTTTGATGACTTGCTGGTCGGAGAACGGCTTAACGGCGTCTCCGATAATCTGGTAGCTTTCGTGCCCCTTGCCGGCAACTAGCAAAATGTCATTTTTGTTCTTTGATTCTATGGCCCGTTCGATAGCAACTCGTCTATCCAACTCAACAAGAACTTTTTCAGGACCTGCACCCTGAACCCCCAAGAGGATCTCGTCAGCAATGACCGTTGGATCTTCGGAACGCGGATTATCGCTCGTAACATAGATGACATCTGAAAACTTATTCGCTATCGCGCCCATAAGTGGCCGCTTTTGCTTGTCACGATCTCCACCACAGCCGAAGACACAGATGATTTTTCCACCTGGATGCAACAACTTTCTCAATGTCATGAGGACGGAACGTAAGGCATCTGGGGTATGAGCAAAATCTACGAAGACATTCTCGGCGCATCGCTCTAGCCTCCCCACAATAGGTCTCAACTCAGAGAAACATTCCACGATCTTCTTATCACCAAACTCCAGATTCCTTAAGGCCTCACATGCTAAAGAAAGATTCCAAGCATTAAATTCTCCAATCAGAGGAGTGGTAAAAGACACTCCTTTGTATTCAAATTTCATCTCTTTCGAACTTTGCTTTTCAACCACAATATCTGATTCTTCAACAAACTTTAAGTCGTATGCATTGGTAGGACTCAAACAAGACCTAACTTTTTTTGAGTTGTCATTGGCCAGACCAAGAATGGCAAATTTTTCCTTCTTACTAGAGGTGGCAAGATAGTCATTAAAAAGCTTCGCCTTGGCCTCGGCATAAGATTCCATCGTCCGATGAAAATCCAAATGATCTTGAGATAAATTGGAAAAAATTGCCTGATCAAATTCAATTCCGCTAACCCTACCTAGGACCAAGGCATGACTGCTGACTTCAGCAACCACATACTCCACTCCTTCACTTGCTGCTTGATTAAGTAAAGAATGAAATGCAGGCCCCTCAGGCGTCGTGAAGCCCATATCAACGGTCTCCTTGGCCTCCAAGAAGGAATGAGTAGGATCAAACAATCTTGCGCCTAACGTGCCGAGAACCAAAACCTTTGATCCACTTTTCAAGAAGCATTGCCCGAGAATCTCAGCAATACTACTTTTCCCATTAGTTCCCGTAATGCCAATGATATGCATTTTCTTCGAGGGTTCATTATAAAACTTCGAAGTACATTGCCCCATAAAAGCTGAGGCATTTTTTACAATCTGTATTTTTATTTCTGAAGCACTAAGAAAATCTTCCCATTCCCGTGATGCCACTACCCGCTTAGCACCCGGTCTCACTAGGAGCTCTTCTGCAATCTCTTTTTTTTCTAACCATCTATCTAGCAAAACAATTGTCTCAGAATCACCAGCATCTTGTCTCGAATCCCAAATGAGAAAACTCCCGTCTTCGCATTTTATCCTGGGGAACTTTTCAAAATGCATCATCTCACCCTCAAACGGACTGTGTCCGGCTCACCACTTTTTGATGTAGCGCGGATGTCCTGACCATCTACGA
The DNA here is from genome assembly GCA_009991595.1 of bacterium. GTDB lineage: Bacteria > Bdellovibrionota > UBA2428 > UBA2428 > UBA2428 > JAACVK01. Next base: position 11,231 of record JAACVK010000103.1, read on the forward strand.
TCAGCCCTTGTCCCTCTACCTCAACCCTAACTGGCAGCCCTTCAAGAGACTTTAGGGCATGCACTAGGTTCATTCCCTTCATTATAGGTAAAGAGTCAATGCTCCAGCTTTCTTTGTCCTGGCTTTTGCGTCGATAGAAGTTTTCTTTGGCAATGGTGTCTCCACGTAGACCATGAACAATAGAAAGATAAGCCTCTGTCATTTCAGCAAACAATGGCGCCGCAACTTGGGAAGCATATTTTCCATTGATTCTCGGGTTATCCACCATCACGTAGGCGACAATTTCTGGATTTTCCGCTGGGAAATACCCCGCAAAAGAGGATTGATAAGCGCCGGCAACATACCCTTTGCCGTCCTGCCTCGCCTTAAGAGATGTTCCTGTCTTGCCAGCAGATTGGTAACCCTGAATCTTTGCAAGCACCCCGGTACCGCCTTCCTCCACAACAGCTTTAAGAATTTTTTGCATTTGATCGATTGTGCGCTGTGAAAAAATTCTCATAGACTCCTGAGAATTATAATTTTCATGAGATTTAAAAATCTTGGGCTGTACACGAAACCCCTGATTAGCAAATACAGAATATGCCTTTAAAATCTGAATCGGAGTTACTGCGATTCCATGCCCATAGCTAATGGTAGCACGCTCAAGCTTTTGGCTCGACGAAGGAGAACTATAGATCCCGCGTGACTCGCCCTGAATCTCAATTCCCGTCTTTTCAAAGAAGCCTATTTTTCTATAGGTGTCTTCTACTTTGGCAAAACCCATCTTCTTCTGCAGATTGACAGTCGCCACATTACTGGAGAAGCGAATGAGGTCAGTGATGGAAAGCTTTTTATGGGCATGAGTGTTGTCGGAT
>JAACVK010000099.1 GCA_009991595.1 bacterium
AGTGAACGTGGGTCACCACTGAATCCCGTAATTTCACCCCAGCGACCACCACTGCCAAGGGTAGATTGTGCTATATTCCAAAGGTTATCCCCACCCTCTATTTGAAATTTTCCATCCCCTAGGTATTTCGCCATCTTAGATCATCATATAATAACTAGGACTTTTCGTAAAACTATTACAACTGCAACTACAGCGTAATATTACCACCACGAACTAAATATATTCCTACGCCCATAAATACAATACCAATCATCAATGCAAGGTACCATGGGGCCAGGGTTAGGCCCAATATATTAAGACCAACGGTTGAAAGAATGAGTGCAAATCCTACTATGGCGAGCACTATTCCCATCAACTTAATTAACATTTCCGATAAAGACATTTGCTATCACCCCCTCTATAATATTTAGAGTACCACATTCAAATACAGATATAAACAACACCCAACTATGTCGTTGTCGTAGAGGTACTTGTTGAAGTTGATGTTGTCGTCGATGTTGTTGTTGAACTACTCGTTGTAGTCGACGTGCTGGTTGAAGTGCTTGTGGTGGTGCTTGTCGACGTTGTTGTAGAACTGGATGTAGAAGTGCTAGTAGAGGTAGAAGTTGTTGTAGATGTAGTCGTGCTTGTCGAAGTGCTAGTACTTGTCGTTGTAGACGTACTCGTAGACGTGGAAGTTGTCGTACTAGAAGCTTCCTTAATCTTGATAATCGAACCATCCTCAAACTCAGCTTCCACATCGTCAGATGATTTCCTGATAGTGGCACTTCTGTCTCGGTATAGGTATCTGTCAAATCCCGAGTCTCTGTAATCCATATTATTTACCATACTGTGAATCAACTATGCTGTAGAACAAGGAGATGCCTTCTATTACAGGCGTTTTATTAGAGCTTGATTCTGAAAACTCGAACTGGATTCCCCTACCCTCACCGTACCGTGGCGATATGTTGATTTCCTCAATAAGATTGTCAAGCCCCTTCATTTCCTGCCAATCTCCGTACCCTTGGCGATTAACAACTCGGTATGTAACCTTCAAAGAGCCTTGTGGATCTGCATAAATGAGCGCCTTTTCATATAGCTTAACTAGTGCTGGGGATGCATCCCAATATATCTTCGTTCTTGCGCGAAGCGATATGTCTGTTCCGTTATCAGACTTAGTAGACCTATCCCACTCGAGCACTCGCCCCGCGTTATCGCCAATGAAAGTCTCCACCTCATTGGAGTTGTACCACGAATCGGCTGCTGTCACTACGTTGGCAACCTCACCAACGGTATAGGTATTTGTAGTCGTATCGTAACAAATAATACCTTTAGTTAAATTAAGATCCGAATCATTGGGATGGGTAACGGCACCTACATAAAGCCAATATACAAACCCATCACTCCACGCAACAACACTCTCTGGTGCTTGAATACCACGTATGTAGTCATGTACTGCGAGACTGATTGGGCGTGCAGACGCACCGTCGTACTCCAATATCCCGTAGGTTGGATTAAAATAGTAGGTACGACCAGCTATGTTGATAATTGAGCGCTGAGCACTTGTACCTGGGGCATCTGGTACCTGTACAAGTGTTTGATTACCAGCAGAGTCTATGCTTAGGCGATGTAGACTATTCAGCTTGAAGACTAGCATTCGGTTGCCACTCTCGCTAAGTCCCATTATGTAATCTCCATCGTCTGTTCTTACATCAATATAATTACCCGTACCCTCTGTGGTGTCCCAGGTTATCGCGCCAGATACGGGAAGGGTTGAATAGTATATGCGAGATCGGTGATATGTTGATCCAATCTTGCAGTGACCAAGAAACAGACGCGCCTGGAATGACTGAATATATTTGGCTTTAGGTGCACCCGTTACGTTTCGTGTTGTTGTCCAACCTCCACCATCGGGATCGTAGTTAGTGGTAGCCTTTTCAAGGTTGACTGCAAAAAACTCATCTAGATATGTTTCACTATGAACATCGGTTACCCCAGACCAAATATTGCTTTGTGCTGCCCATGTAGAGCCGTTCCATATATAAAAATCGTCACGGTACGCTATCAGGCGTTGTGTACTTCCGCCATAGTTAAATGGTGCAAGCTCAAGTATGCTACCAGCAGAACCCATAGCTGCACCAAGAATAGTATATCCGTTACGCTTATTTATCCCACCAACGTTATCAAGTATCCCGTTATAGATAAGAGCCCACTCGTTATCCCTTTGGAGATATTTAGTCGTACGATTTTGCTGACCACCGCTTTGGTCAAGATAGTGCTGTATTTCGACATCTGCCATGATTAAAAATAGTTCTCATGGAGTGTGTCTCTATCCTGT
>JAACVK010000100.1 GCA_009991595.1 bacterium
AAATATCCTCAAGATCAGGCAGTGTTTCTTCAACATCGATAGTGACCTCATTTGCCATATTGCGCAACTTTTCAGGAGATTCGGCGACATACTGCTTTCGCTTACCCTTGAGAGTAGAAGAAGCGAGGCCCTTTTCTAGGAGGAGGCTCAATGCTTTGTAGATAATAGGCCTGTGCGCAACCAATCCCTTGGCTATATCCATAACCGACATTGAAACACCTCGCTCAAGCAAGTACATATAAACGTTTATTTCAGAGCCAGTGAGACCTAGCTTCTCCAGGAGAGTTCTTATTTTCTGGTCTTTTTCCATATTATGTATATTATTTAGTACACATTTATTATAGCACAATCTATTGATTACAAGCCATATTATATGGATAACTGTTCTTTATAGTACAAATTGTACTATATACGGTTGCAGATTACAAGGGTTAGCGTAAGATTCATGCATGGAAGAGTAAGATCTTCAAAACTAACAAACAAAAATGAAAGGGTCGTCCATATGACTAAACTATTCCAAGACAAGATCAAGACATTCGTTTCAAGTGGGTACAGTGCTTCAGCTGAAGAGTTAGCCTCAATAGTAAATGAATAGGCTAATAAATGGATGCGAAGTATACAAAAGGAAGAGGTAGTTATAGTCGGGGTATGCACCACTGCAATCCACCGTGAGCTACTGATAACTGTACATTACAGAACAAAGTTCAAACAATCAGAAGAAAAGAAAGAGAAACGACAATCTCCTAAGTCAAAACCTCAGAAACCTGAAAATACCTCACGGTACGAACATCTATCTCTGGGTGAGCAGTGGGATCGAGAAGTCGATGACCGGAAAGAAGCGATGGAAATTGGTCACGAATGGCACTAAGTGCCCACGGTTCGAGGGTTATCCTAAAACCCTCTCTGTCTCGAGGTGTGCACCTCGGCTGATGATTCCGAAAGGATGAAACAGAAGATCTTTGAAAACAATCAACAAAAGGAGATATGATGAGCGAATCAGAACTGAAAATCCTTCTTGAAGGCAAGGGTGTCTCTACTACCGAATGGGGCAAGGATCAAGCGAAAACACTCAAACATCTGCTGAGTGAGATTGAAGCAGGAGAAACAGTACTTAAATCTGAAGCCAACGGTAAACTCATTCGCCACACTGCATTCCTCTCCATCCAGGTCTTTTACGATCTTTACGAGGATGAACAAGATGGGAGAAAGCGATACAAGCTCATCGAAGATAAGCAAGTGTTCACTGATGGACGAGAACGGAGTCGGAACCAAGTTTGGAGCGTCGCCGAAAAACTCAAGCGTAATGAGAACGACATTCGCGGTGCGGTCAGACGAGCACTCAAGGAAGAGCTGGGAGTCTATGGTGAACCCCTATTCACTTCTGAGATTGAGGTCAAGGAAGAAAACATGATCTCACCATCGTATCCGGGGTTGAAGGCTCGATTCCTAACCTATAACCTGTTAGTCTTTCTCGGCCAACAGCAGTTCAAAGCTGAGGGATACAAGGAAGTTCAAGAGGATAAGACGACCTACTTTAAATGGGTCACGGTAAAATAACAATCGGTTGAGGGTTATCCACAAGCCCTCTCTGTCTCGCGATGTGTGTCGCGGCTGAAGATTCCGAAAGGATGAAACAGAATGTTCTTCGACAAAAATAATAGAGAAAGAAATATATGAAACCTGAAATTTGGAAAACTATTGAAATTGGGACGAATGCGAACACAGGTTCTGCACTCATCAAAGAATTACATCTTGATGGCCACCGCATCAGCCACGATGCTTGGCCAGTTCTTCAGCCCAAGTACAGTGTCGTGTATCGGGGATCCAATGAACGATTTTCAGTATCTGGTCTTCGCAGAACCATCAATCTCGTTAAGGTATCAGTTACATTTTTCAATTTCCATATTAATGCTGTCCTCGAAAGGGCAAAGGAGTTTGAAGCAATGCCTGCACCTCCAGAATCGGCGGCACAGTTCATCCTGCAGCATGGCGATAGTGCTTCGCAAGAATATCTAATGTTCCCATTCAGCTCAGTTTCCAATTCGGGTGACGGCATCTTCATAGAAGCAGGGGTGTTCACGGTTACAAACCAAGGCGGAGCATCGAAGCTAGGTTTCATTGAACGCGCATATCATTTCGAAAAGTGGTATGTGGAATTATTTCAAAAATTCAAAGTTCATTTGGTCTTTCGCCTGCGGTGAAAAATTGTTCATTCACACTGGTAGAAAATCAAGAACCCTGGGCTTACGCCACAGGGTATGAAGACGCTACGCGTCTGTCAGTCAAAGAGCGTAGCTCTTTG
>JAACVK010000044.1 GCA_009991595.1 bacterium
TCCTCTAAAGGTAAGGATGGCAAGGTCGATCAAGCCGATATGGACGCCTATAATCACGAGAAGCGGTTGGGACTACGGTTTTGGTCAGAATTAGAAAAACTGCAAAAGAAACATAAGCGCTTAGAGTTGCTGACTAGCCCCGAAGAGGTCGTTCCCGTGGATGATGACCATCGTTTCCCTCGCTTGCAGCACATTAAGGCTTTGATGCTTCAGTTCTCTCCCAGCAAGTCTAGTAAAAAATGGAATGCGCCCGTTTACCTGCGTGTTGGCTCGTCGAACTTCACAGACGCAGGAATGGACCCAAGGGGCCGTATCAAACCCACTGATGAGAATATTGAGCAGTATTTCGCAGAACCTCAAAAGGCAGAGCGAGCAGGGAATAGTCGTGGCCATGTTCAGTTTAATGTAGAGGTTAGAGCGCAAGAAAATGAAACCTTCATTGGGGCGTTGGTGGAGCCAATCTTTGAATTGATCGAGGGTTTTAAACAAGGAAAGCATTTTGACGAGCTACCTGTTCATGAAAAACGCTTGTCTAGAGTGATTTTCTCCGATGGCAGCACCTTGCAGGCCTTTTATTCAGAGGGGCCTCCCCGTGCGGATCGGCCTACCGAAGACCCATTAAATCGAATTCTTTCTCTATACATGCGCAACCCGGCGATGAAGTTGTTGGAGGTTTTAGAGACCCAATTCGTTTTCACGCACCACAAGAAGGCCCGTTTTCTGAGAAAGTTGATTTCTAGGGCTATAGAAGAGGGCACGCTTGAGGATTTATATGTCGTAGTTGATGGGAGTTTCTCAACAATAAAAGAGTCAGCCTTAGATGATTTATTTTTTTCTGAGGAAATTAGCATTTCCGAAACTCTTTCGGGTCGTGGAATACTAAATTCGCCTAAATATCCTGAAGGCTTTGATTGGCGAGATTCTGCCTATAGCTACCATGGCATTCCTTCTCTGGTGGTGCCACCGCGCAAAGCCGATAAGATGCACGCTAAGACGGCTGGCTATCGTTATATAGATGATCATGGCGATGAAGTGAGTACAATTGTTGCCGGTTCGGGCAATAGCTCGACTAACGCAGGTCGAGGAAATTCAGATCTTTATCTTGTCTTAGAGTCTCGAGATCCTAAAGCATGGGCAACCATGAAAGAGTTTCAAGAGGGAATTAAACAAGAAGAAGAGAAGCGCTTGTATAGATTGTCCGATGTTTGGCTGGTTCGGGCTTTGGGCGAAGCTTTCTCGGGACAAATAGCCAAGCTTGCTGAAGCTAATGAAGAGTATTTTCGAAGACTGTCAGATTTTCTGTCTGGCGAAGCAAAGAGCAAAGAATCCTTTGCTCTTATTTTTAAGCCGATTTTAGCTATGAAAGCTATCTCTAGTTACGGAAAGAATATTCAGAGCATTTTGAAGTGGATTAATACAAACGAGTTGTTGAGCGCAGACTTTAGCTGGGCGGATTTTGATCTTTTGCTGCGTTTTGCTGATCACACTCAAGGTAAAACAAAGGCTTTTCTAGTGGATCTTAGGTATCGTTGGATTGTCGGTCGATATCCGCCAGAATATTCAGAGGCAGATATGAAGAAACAAATTAGAAACTTTGTTTCTCTGGCAAAGAAAATCGATCTAGCCAATCATGGTCCAGAGCCTGTTGCCGACCTTCCTCCCGCTCGCACCCGAGTTGATAAAGTTATTGAACAGAATATGGGAGAACATTGTGAGTTTTTCCTCAATGTAACGGAAGGTTTCCATCCGATGGAAATTTATAGATTGTTAGAGGTTGGGGAATGAAAGAGATTGCAAAGATCTTTAGTTGTTTTGTTTTAAGCTCTGTTCTTAGTTCCCCCGTCTTTGCAAGCTTGGATTTAGAGCGCAGTGCAGAGTCTTGTGAAAAAGAGTTATTGGAGCGTGCGGATTCTTTGAGTTCGCCAGATGCAAAGAGCCGAGTGCTCATGCCGCTTTCAACATTCTTTCTTTCTACGAAAGACCCGTTTTTGGCTCTTCTGTGGCGGATCGCTGATACGGTTGTAAAAGAGGGGGCGTCGCCTGGCTTACAACGTTTGATCAACAGCGCTTCTCTTGCGGTTGAGGCTATTTTAGAAGATATGCCAGAGGCAAGAGGTGCCGTGAGACCTTCGTATCCAACTGGAAACCTCGCTAAGGGTTACGAGGCTACACAACGCTTGATTCTATCTGAACGTCCAGAATATATTCGTGATGCAGTTCTGATTCGAAACGGAGTGGTTACAGTGGTTCCGTTGTTGAAGAGAGTTGTAAAGAATAGCGGTAAGACTAATTTTCCTGTTTATATTCCAATCATAGTGAGGGGCCATCAAGACATTGAAAGTTGGGACATCTTCGCAGCTTCCTTTGCGTCATGGGCCCTGGAGCCTATCCAGGGGCAGGTTTCTCCTGAGGCACTCATTTACAACAAGCCTATGCAGAAGGTGCGCAAACAAGTTCAAAAGCAGATTGCTCCATTCTCTCGAGTGAATCCTCGAGTGCATATTCCTCATTTGGAGCGAGCTACTCAAGAGATTGTTGAAATCTTTGACTCCTATGATGTGGCCAAGAGTTTAGAGCCTGAGCGAAGCACCTATTCCAGTCGTTCTCCTTATATTTCCTTCATCAAGGAATTGCTCGATAAGAGAAAAAGTTTATGGATGGTTCCGATGCCACCTAATTCTTTCGAACGAGGGCGTTTGGCTGAACTTGGGTATGGTGATACGGATCTGTTGGCTAAGTTGGAAATCAATTCAGTTGAATTCTTCCAGGCAGCTGCCGAAACTGGAATTGATCCGGATCGCTTGCGACGTTACGTTGCTCGTTCCCGAGCGAAGGCTGAAAAAAGAAAAATAGTTGTTCAAGATTATGCCAATCCTCTCTTGGATGCGCGTGGGCGCAAGAAGTGGCGTCTTCATGTAGACTTTGAAGACATTACTGAGCCTCAGATAAGAGGTGGTATTTATCTGATTGGGTGGGCTATTGAGTCTCCTAATGGGAAGATTGTTGAAAGAGGACATTTCTTTGCTGATAAAAAAGATCAAAGTCACATTGATGATGTCATGGCAGATTTGTTCCGACTCGCTAACAGCAACAGGAGGATTGCAGGCAAAGACTTTGTTGTGACCGTTTATTCTCATCACGAGCAAATTAAGATCATGCAGTCGTTGGATATGGTGGAAGACAAGCCGGAGACATTTTCTGCTGCTCAGAGGAAGTCCAAATATTATACAGAAGTAAATTTAGGAACAGAAGAAGATCCAGACCTTCGCGGGCGATTGATTCAGAATACTGACTTTTTTGAAGCCCAATACAAAGATCTTGAGCCTAAAGACGTATTCGTCTTTTTAGATCGCATGGTGGATTTGCTTCCGTTTCTTAGAAATAATATTTTCACACATGAATACACAAATAGCTTAAAGAAAATTGTTACCATGTTCAGTACGGACGAGTTTCATGTGAATTACCCACCTGGGCACAATGGTTTAGAAGTCGGTGTTTGGGTTGGAGATTATTGGGAGACGGGCAATCCAAAGGGGCGTGAAAATGCAATCTTCTATGTGCACGAAGACGTCACGGGCAACATTATTGCAGCCAGAGCTATTGATGACTTTGCCGGACGGCCAGTTGATGCAGACTTTCTTTGGGATGAGAAAGTTTCCGGATCTTTAGAACAGTATAAGAATGCCATAGGCATGAGTCGGAGTTTGGTTTATCTAAGGCTAAAAGAAAAGTTGCTCGAGAAAATTTTTGAGAAAAACTTAGTCGACTTAGATGAAGCAACTCACCAAGAATTACTAGATTGTGTGGATATGTCCGATTACTTGGCCTCTAGAAAGCTGATTCGCGATGACAACACTCTTACCGACCTAGAGAAGGCTAGAATTTTGCAGCAGAAGAAGGTTGAGTTTGAAGATGTGAGAGCCTCTAAATTGATAGCTCTTTTTGAAAAGGCAAATCCGAAGCTGAAGGATCGCGATCATTCAAAGGATTTAAATGCGGCCGTGTCGGAGATTTTACATGTTCCTTCTGTGTATTTGAGGGAAACTCACATTGAGAAGATGATCGTGTTGGATCAAGTCTATTCTAGAACTCCAGAAGTGTCTCCCTTTACGGAGATTGGGCAGTCTTTAGATCTGCCAGAGGAATGGGAAAAGGCCTATAAGGATTTTGCCGATACGGTAGACGCTGGCGAAGCACCTTGGAAAGGGTGGAAGGAGCCTTTGCTCTTTTTGAAGCGCCAAACGTATCGAGATGTGTGGCGCTCTATTTACTATGCGAAATTCTTTCAGCTTGCGCATGCTGGTAAGCAGTGAAGAGGGTCTCTATCTTTACTGCGAGAGTTGCAAAAATAGAGCCCAAAAGCCATCCAGCTACAACATCGAGTGGATAGTGTTGCCCAAGAGACACCCTTGAAACACCTATAAAAATTGAAATCAGCGCGAGCCCTGCAAAGAAAGTTTTGTTGAGGGGCTTGTTGCTTGTTAGCAACAGAAGAAAGAACAAGCAGCTCGTGTTGAAGGCGTGGTTCGAGGGTAAGCTAAGTGCGGGGAGAAATTCTGGGTTGTAATAATCAACGTGGGGTTTGAGTCTTCCAATCCAAATTTTCAATCGGTAAGAAACTAGGTCGGAAGCCCCTAGGCTGAGGGTAATAAAGAAGAATTTCTTTAAAACAAGACTTTTGTTAAATGAAACCTTTAAACGACGTTGCTTGCTTAGATAGAGCATAATGGTCGCGATAAAAAATATTGTAATAGAGACGGGGCTTTCTATCAGCCATTTTAGAAAAGAAGGAGCGTAATCCTTTGACCAATGCAAAATGTTTTCTCTAAGTTCGTGATCGAACTCTATAATTTCGCGTGGAACATTTTCCCAGAGATGTCCTGGGAGACTCCTTGTTATAAGGGGATCTCTCAATTTATTAAATCCTTCCAAGTTAAGCCTGTCTTTAACTCCCAGTTCGCTCCCTCTATTTCAATAGGGGTTTCATCCGGAGGTAACTTGATGAATGCCTTTTGATTAGCCCTAACAAGAAGCCAGGTCTGGCCAGACTTTGGCTCGATGTAGTCCGGATAGTAGTCCGATAGAGTTGAAAATAGCTCTTTAGAAAGTGAGGTATTATTTCTAGAGGACTTAAATGGAAAGGGGCCTAGGTGGGTTAGAGCCTTATAAAGTAGGTCACTCTTTTTATTTTCTTTGAGAGTGTTTGGGAAGTATTTCCCAGAATGAAGAAGTGGAAACTTACGTTTACTTAGATTTAAGGGCGCGAGCGAGGTCTTTTCAGATAAGATGAAAAAAGAGTCGTTTCGTTCTATGAAATTTTCTGAAATCAATCGCTGAACAAATGCCTTCTTCTTCTTTTCTATAAAATCTAGATTTTTTGATCCAAGGTAGGGGTCAAAGCGCTTAGGGTTGGGAATAATCAAGGCAAGCGCGAGTGCTTCGGATAAATTTAAGTCGTTAGAGCCTTTGTCGAAGTAGTGTCTAGAGGCAGCTTCAGCTCCATAGATGCCTGGACCCCATTCTATAATGTTTAGGTAGAGGTCTAAGATTTGCTCTTTGCTTAGATCTGTTTCGACTCTTTTTACCCAGGGGATTTCAAAAAGTTTTCTGACCATACTTTTCTCTTTATCTAGGAATAGGTTTTTAACGAGTTGCTGAGAGATCGTGCTAGCGCCACGCTTTACTTTTCCTTTAGAAAGGTTGTCGCTGAATGCTTTTTTGATCTCAGACATGTCAAGGCCTGTGTGCTGAAAGAATTTTGCATCCTCCAAGAGCACGACAAATTGAACGAGCTTGGGATCAATGCTCTTTAGGGGTCGATAAAACTGGACAAGCGGGTTCTTCTTGCTTTCTTCGTACAAAATTGGCTGTTCGTCCCCATCGTAAACAACGCGAATGTCTTGTGGTTTGATTTTCTGGAAATTGAGTTTTTCGGTCGGTAGCTTGTAGGGGAGTTTGTCGTTGAGCCAATCAGAAAAGCCCGCCCGAGCGGATAATGAAAGGCAGCTTAGAGCAACCAACAAGAGGCTGGTGGGCGCCTTGAGCCTCCTTACTCGCTGCAACAAGGCGAGTTTCTTGCGTTTCTGACACTTAAGTTTGAAGTTGCGGTGCATTAATTTACGGCTATCCTCTTCCATTGTTCGATTTCCTAGGTCAATATGTAAGTTATGACAAAGTCTGACCTTATTGAAAAGCTCACACAGAAATCAAATCTAACCAAGAAAAAAGTTGAAGCGGTTGTGAATACCATTTTCGACACCATGTTTGAATCTTTAGTGAATGGGGACAGAATTGAAATCCGCGGTTTTGGATCGTGGCATGTAAAGAATTATAAGAGTTACACTGGCAGAAACCCTAAGACGGGTAGTGCTGTTAAAGTGACTGAAAAGAAATTGCCATTCTTTAAAGTAGGAAAAGAGCTGAAAAAGCGAATAGATGCAGGAAAGCAACATCCAATCGTTGACTAGTTTTAACTAGTGGCGCGCTTTGCTTACTTTTTTTAAAACCTCACCTGAATTTGCGTCCAGATACCAATACTCTTTTTTTCTTCTGGGTAATAGGACCTCTGTTTTAACGATTGCCTTGTATAAATTCTGAGAGTCGACCCACCATAGTTTTTCCTTAACTTGAATGGTTTCAATTTCAGGTTGTTTATCTGAAACGTCTTGAATCAAAGAAGGTGAATTCGGAAATTTTAATGATCCAGAGTCAGCAGGAGGGGATATCCCCTCTAGGAGCTCCCATTTTGAATTTATTTTTTCATATCTAAGTTCATAAGGCCAAACCCGAAGTCCCGACTTGAAGGCTTGGAAGGAGGCAAACCCGGCTCCTGCGAAATCCACCTTCCATTCAATCCCCTCAGGACCTTTGGGGGTTGGTAATTCTCCACTAGGTAGGTTGGAGGGAGTTCGCTTGTCGGCTTCGGTGTCGACAACACCCGATTTGGAAGGTTCAAAAGCTAGGTTTTTTGTCTCGATATTTTGTGGATTTATATTGCTTTGATCATTTATGTTCTTTGAGGATCTTGGGGATTTAAAATTAAAAAAATACACGAAGAGCAAAATAGAAAAAATACAAGCCAAGAGCAGTAGGCGGCGTTTGTCGTCTCTCACCTAGGCCACTCGCCTTTCAAAATAAAGAGAAAGACTGCTTGATTCACAGTCAAGATACTTTTGGGCTTCAAGGGCCGAACTCAATCTAAGAAATCGGGGTTGAGTGGCGGTTGCAGTGCCAAATTTTGTCATTTTCCCAAACAGGCTTAAGTGGAGCCATATGTCAGAATCCTTAGTCTCTAATATTTTCCATTTGCCATCGCCGTGATTTGTGATTTCAAAGAAGTCGCCATCTTTGGATTCAATGTTAATATGGGCCCACAAAGGAAGATTGTGAAACAGTTTCCCTTCGCTGAAGTGTAAGGTCCACATAGAACCTAGCTTTCTTTGTCTGAGGGGTATAGTTCCAAGTGCAGTTAGGGTGGCAGTTTCCAGTTTCCTCACATTGAAATCGGTTTCAGTTTGATCGATGGAGGTCACCATTGTGGCGTCTCCATCTACATCGAATTTACTGAGGCTAGCGTCGAAGGCATGAAAGCACCCTAGTCCAACCTCATCGATGGGTAGCGACCAGGCTTTCATTAGGAAAATATTGATTCCCCGGCATTTTGAGTGCTGATATCTTCGAAATCCTAGAATCATTAGTTAAGCACCTTCAGCTTTTCATGGGCTTTGTTTCGGTATTGTTCTGCAGAGTATTCTTCTACGTCTTTTAGTAGAGATAACGTCTCTTTAAAGCTCGTCACGGCACTTGTTAAATCTCCCACGGATTCATAGACTAAGCCTTCGTGATATTGATTTTTTGCTTCGGCAATAATGAGTTCATAAAGCTTAGATCTTGCTTCGGTGGGCTCTTGATAGGCGGGGTCTCTGCGAACAATGTTGTCGTATATTTCGCGAGCTTGAACGTATTGTTTGTTGCTGATGGCAACTTCTGCGTCGCTCATTTGTCCCTGATACTCCATTCTAAATTCGGAGTTAACCCTGTCTTTGGCTTCTTTAACTAAACTTAAAAGCGCCCTTGATTGTGTTGAATATTTTTCGCTTTCTGAGGCGGGAAGGCGGCTGGTGCCGTCTTCTTGGAAACTTTCAATTTTTCCTTCTAGCTTTTTCTCGATGGTGTCTAGAGTAGGAATAGACTGTCTGTAGTTTCCGTCAAAAATAGCTAGTTTTGCATCTTGATACTGCTTTTGAAGCTCTTCGATTTCTTCTTCTTCTTTCAGACGAGCTTCTTTAAAGGGATCTACTGTTTGTGGAACCTCTGGAATGTCTTCATCTGCTAGGGCGTCTGGGTTTTTTGAAAATGCGGCGGTGAAGCCTTTGTTGGCTTGCTTGTTGTTTGGATCGAGAGTCATGGCCTTTGTGAAGGCTTCTTGGGCGTCTTCCCATCGGCCTTCTTGAATTGCCTTTTCTCCGCTTTCGATAAGAACATCAACCTTTTCTTCTGACCGCAATTTTGCTTCTTCTAGGACCGAAATATTTTTTGTAAGCGTTCCTACTTGTTGTTCGTTTAAGTATGTTTGTGCTTCATCTAAAATTTCAGCGGTGTCTTTGTATTTTTTAACCCCTGATTTAGGGTCCAAAATTGCTGCAGCCGCATTAAAAGCAGTCTTCCAGTCTCTTCGTTTGCGTGCAGAATGAGCTTCAACATATAGATCTTCAATTCGCTTTTTCTCATCTTCAGATTTTAAATTGAATTCCGGAGATATTTGATTGGTGTTTGCAGCATTGAGTTCTGCATTGGGGGTGGCTTGAGTAGTTGTCGATGCTGGTTGCGGACCTTCTTTTTTCTCGCTCGGTAAAAGACCAAGCGCTAAAAGAATAATAGCAGCAGTAACTAAAAGCAATTTTCTTGGTTTCGGCTGTTCATTCCACCAAAGAATTATTTTATCTTTAGGGTGAATTTTGTTAATGGAAGGTTCTTCTTTAGAGGCGTTGACATTGGGAGTAGCAAATTCCTCATCGTGATGTGAAGATTTGGCTGAAGCGCTTGCTCCTGATGTGTAGTTTGTTTGTTGGTAGGGCATTGGAGCCGCAAAAGCCGTTCTTTCGTCTCCTGATGATTGGGAGTGATTCCCAATAGCAACTAGACCTTGTGCGGGGAGGTGTTTCGGGTCAACGACTTTAAACTGAAGCTCTACGGGACCAGCTTTAATTGTGTCGAAAACTTGGAGTGGAGCATCGCTAATTGCGACACCGTTGAGACGAGTTCCGTTGGAGGAACCTAAATCTTGAACGCGATAGCCACCCGAGATTTTTAGAATTCTAAAATGTGATCTAGAAATCTTTGGGCTGTTGACTTGGGCCTCTGCGCCAGCACCTCGACCAACGGTCCATTGAACTCCGTGATCAAGGCGAATCTCTCGCCCAATTTCTTCCCCCTTGAGGACGCTTAGCACTGCGTAGGGCCCGCCGATTGATAATAGGCTTGTCGGGGATTCTCCCAATTCAGACAGGTCACCCTTGTTGGGGGCGCCTGATTCTGTTTTATTGTTGTTTTCTGGGGCTAGAGGAGCAAAGTCTACATTGGCTTGAGCTTCGTTTTGCTCATCTTCCATGGAAGGAATAGCAAAGTCGACAGCGACATCTTGCTCACCTTGTTCGGCTTGTTCGCCGTTGGAGGCTTCTATGATTTCGTCAGCCTCAATGCCCATAGCCTCTTCCTCACTCGAAGGAGCTAAGTCTTGAGAGTCGTTATTGTCTTGAGGAGAAAATTCTTCTTTTGGGGCTAGACCTTCCTGACCTTTGTATTTACTTTTTTGAGCCCAGAAGAGGGTGTATGGTCCAATCACAACTTCTTCTTCTTCTCCCAGCTGCACATACTCAATGGGTTCTCCATCCTTAAGGATTTGTCCTGAGGATGAAAGGTTTTCAACGTAGATACTGTCAAACCTAAAGGTGATTGCAGCGTGTTGTCTTGAAATTCCATCGTTGTCTAGTTTGATGTCGCAGTCGGAACCGCGACCCAGAACAATTTTTTCTTTGTCTAATGGGTGAATGCTTTCCGATGAGTCGTAAGTCAGTACTAATATTTTGTTCATTTTAGTACATCCTTCTCTTTTAGGGCTGAGCGACTGCGGTCCAGGATTTCGCTAGCTTTTTTACAAAAATCTACGTATTGGGTTTGTTCGCAAGGTAATTTAGAGAGCGTGTCTTCTTGAGAGGAGTTAGCTCGGTTATCGACTAGTCCATCATTCTCTTGTGCAATTTTTCGAATATATCCTGGAGTTCTCTCTGTTAAAATATTCAATGCTTTTACAGAGAGTGCTTTTGCGTGTCTATAATGCATAAGTCGAAAGGCTTTGTCGGCATAAAAGACAAGGTCTTCTATTTGAGCTTTTAGTTGAGTCTCTGCTCTTTCTAAAAAGGCTCTGGCTTCTTCGTTTGAAGGGTTCAGTGTTAATGCTGTTTGAAGACCTGTGATTGCGCCAGCGTAATTGTCGTTATAGTAATCGCGGATTGCTTCACGATAGCGACTAAGTGCGATGAGCTCACTTTGAGTTTTGGGTTGAGCTTGTCTTACTTCCTCATATCCATCAGTGGGTAATGGGGCTAGAGCTTCTTCTTCTTTGTTTAAGGTCGTTGCCTGAAATTTAGAAGATCCGTTATCAAGTGCAATGAAGAGGATGAACAAGCCTAAAACTCCATAAATTAAAATGCGTTTATTGCTAAACTGAGGGATTCCTTTGATTTCGATTGTTTCGCTGCCAAAGTTTTTGGGTGCTGTTTTTTTATTTGGCTTTGATTTAAAGTCGAGCACACCATTAAAGTTTTGGCTGGTAATAATATAGACGTTGCGACCAAAGCTTAGTCGATCGCCTTCTTTGAGCTTAATGGCTTCTCTTCTAGGATTGCCATTATAAAGAAATCCGTTTTGAGAGCCTGCATCTTCGGCAATGATTTGTTCGTTCTTAATAAAAAAGTTTAAGTGATGCCTGGATATGGCATTGTCATTAATGACGATGTCGTTTTCACTGGACCTTCCAAGAGAAGTGATTTCTCTAGTGATTGGGTAAGATTGCCCATCTGAGCTGTGAAGAATGAACATCAATCATCCTCCTCAAGAGCTTTAATAGCCAGATAAAAGTTTCGGCCCCCATATATCATGGACATGAGAAAGTTCTCTCCTGAAACCTCAAAGGTCTTAGTTACGGCACGCCATTCAGTTGCTAAAGATTCATCTGCGAGAGCTCGCACGGTGCTCTCAAAGGCTAAGTCCCGACTAGCTCCTGAAATGTCGTTACCGATTGCGATGTGAGCCCTGATTCCCATTAGGCTTTCCATAAGAGGGTTCCAGGCTGTTACGATGAGTTGTTCGTCGAAAGCTGCCGAGGGAATGATATTCATTCCTGCAGTTGCATCGGCCCAGCTGGCACCTGTTCCGGGAGCTGTCGATTCAACGCCTGATCCTGCGCCTATACGTCCTAGCAAACTACTGGCATCGTTGATGACTTCATTGAGTTTATTCCATTTGATGTCAACGGGCGCCAGATAGGTTTCAGAGTTCTTAATGGCTGATTGAATGCGGGCGTGAAGTTTATCGAGGCTGCCGTCAATCCAAGAGTTAATAAAGATTAACACAATCACTAAAGTGACTAGGGCAACTAAAAGCGAGTTTACAATCTGATTCAAAATTTGTGGAAAACCAAAGACTCCATACTGAGTGTCGAAGACAACAAAAGCCACGGCCTCTACTCGTGTTTCAACTCGTCCACCTTCATTGATTCCGACTTTGATGGGGACTGAAACATAGGCGGTTCCGTCGAAACCTTTGGAAACATGAGTTTGATTTTGTTGAATGGCTTCGACTGCAAAGCGACTTGGAAGGTTGTTGCCTGCCTGTGAAGCAGGAGCCAATATGATTGCCTTCTGAGCGTCCAATATATAGCTTTCATAAACTCCGGGTGTTTGGCCAGGGCGTTCATCTATTTTTTCTATTAAGTCGCGATAGCGTTGTTCTAAGATAGCCTGCTGATTAAGTCTTGCTAGTTGTCTCGCGTAGAGTTTTGCTGATTCGATGGACTCGGCTTCAATGGCAGTGTTGGCTGTTGAGACAAGCGGGATGACTGTAGAAATAATCACAGCGCTTACCCAAATTAATAGTGAAGATATCACTAGTATTCTTAGATCATACTTAATGCCTAGCTTGTCCGCCCATGGACCTATGTTTTCGTTGATCCATTTTTTTGCTTTGTTCCTTGGGTCCTGCTGGAGTTTTGTGCCGCCAGCTTGTTCTGTTGATTCGAAGTCCGTGGCAAATCCTGCTGAGGTGTCCACATCCGGGGCTTCTACTCCAAGTTGTATGATGTAATTACTAACGCCAATATAGTCACCGGCTCGCACCATGTGCTTTTTAATTAGGACTCCATTAATGAAAGTGCCGTTTGCCGAACCTAAGTCTTCGACCTCAGCTTTTCCTCCAGGTAGGACTGTCAGGCGAAAGTGCCTCTTTGAAATGTCTTTTGAGTTTAATCGGATGTCACAGCCTTGAGATCTTCCTAGAAGTTTTGTTTGGCCAACTTCCAATGGGTAGCTCTGCCCTTTGTGACTTGGGCCTTTGATGATCTTTAATGCAATCATGACTCGATCTCCAGGTGATCACCTTTTGAAATATTGAGCGCTTTGCTAAACCCCAAAGGAGCTTCGATGACTTTTTGAGCTTTGAAGTAGAATGGCGTCATTCTCCAAGGCTTTAGAGAGCAAATCCCAATGACCCTATTTTCTTTGTTTAAGAAGAGAACGTCGATGGAGACCTTCATAAAGAGAGAGTGCATTTGCTGGCAGCCCCCTTCAAAAAGAAGCGAGTTCTCTAGTTTCATTTCTTTTGTTCCAATGAGCCCTTTTAGCCTTTGAAAAGAGCTTTGAGCGATAGTGCACTGTGGAATGATGACATCGCCTTTTTTTTTGATTTTCACAAATTTGAGCTTTGTCATTTGACCCCCAGCATGCTCAAAATGACAGGACCAAAAACCATGAGCATTACGGCGGGGAGAATAAAAAAGACTAGAGGGATTAGAATCTTTTGACTTGCTTGAGCTCCTAGTTTTTCAGCGCGAGCCAAACGTTCGTTTCTCATCGAGTCAGATTGTCCGCGAAGCGCGTTACCAATGCTTGCTCCCATTTGATCGGCTGAAACAATAACGGCAACAAAACTAGACATCTCTTTCATCGCAATTCTGCGTCCCATGTCTTTAAGGCCCTCTGCACGGGTTTTACCTAGTTGAATGTCTTTTAGTAAAATGGAGAGCTCTTCAACGAGCGGACTAGGTTGAGCTCGTTCAACCACTTTGGAAACTGCGCCAAGAAAATCTAATCCGGCCTCCATGCTTAGGCACAAAAGGTCGATTACGTAAGGCATGGCGAATCTTATTTCCACCTGCCTTGATGTTCGGGTTTGATTGAGGTGAATGTTGGGAAGGAAGAAGGCAAGAATGGCCGCTCCTCCCAGGAACATTGGTGGTGGAGGCTCTTTACTGAACAGAGCGATCAGAATCATGAAAAGTGCTACAATGAGGCCGAACCAAAACTTTGCTCCAACAAACTGCTCGCCGCTGATGTGTTTTCCCATTCCAGCTGAAACAAGCTTTTTATGATATTGATCAATGCTTTCTGATTTCCAGAATCCTGTAGCGATGTCTAGATAGGCACCTCGCAATAGAGGTTTAGTGAGTGCAATGTAGAAGGGCAGAACGAAAGCGTCTTTGTCTCCGCCCCATTCACTAGCAAAGCGTCCCTCGGCTTGAGAGCTTTCCATGGCTTGTTGTGTGTTGAAGACAATATAAAATATTGCGCCAGCAATCAAAAGTGCGCCAACACCAAACAACATAGATGACTCCCCCTTCTCTTTTTATCGACAGGCTAAGGCTTAGACTTAAGGCCTCTGTGTCTTTCCAAAAGAAGACCATTCGACTTTCCTAAGCTGTCTTTATTATGCAGTATTTGGATTAGCCCAGCGTGTTAAGTTTTGGTTACAGATGGGAGACTTTTAAATGTTATGTTAACTTTGAATAAAGTTTTCATATGGGGGTCAAGATAATGACACTTAAAAATAGGTTGAGATGCACCTTTCTGGTTTTATGTTTTTCTTTGGTGCAAGCCGCAATTGCTCAAGAAAGAGTGCTTAGTTGCGATCTGAATATTAAAGACGAGCAAGGAAAGAATCTAGAGAGTTTTCAGTGGTCTTCACCGCTGGTTTCCGACTCTGTTTATTCTTATGCGGATGTCAATCAGGTGATTGAGCTTGAGGGTGTGCAGCTTCGCTTCTTCTCCCGATATGGACTCAATTACCGTTATGCGTTGTTGAGTATGTCGAATTTAGATGATTTACGATATTCGACTCAATTTGACGGTTATGTAGATATGGATAAAAGTTTTCGTCTTGCAGGCTCTTTGGCTTCACTGGGAATGGAAAGCGATTACTCATTTCAAGGCATCTGTAAATTTCTAAGCGGTCAGCGTTAAGTCCGTTTACTTTTCACAACCACCCTGTTCCAATGGATCCAAGCGCTCAATGTGCGTGTGTCTACCGACTTTAGAGCTCCACGTTTTTGATCTTGTTTTGCAAACTTTAAATTAAAACATCACGCGGTTTGCCAGCTGCGGCGGCTTCGCCGACAATACCGGCTTCTTCTAGCTGTTCCATGATTCTCGCGGCTCGTGTGTAACCAATTTGAAATCTTCGCTGAATGAGCGAGGTGGAAAGCGAACCCTTTTCTTTGGCAAAGTTAACGACTTCTTTGAAGAGGGGATCATTGTTTCCATCGGCACTCAGTTCGTCCAAATTGTTTTCTTCGAGAATTTCTTCATGGTAATCAGGAGACCCTTGATCACGCCAGAAATTACAAACGCGCTCTACTTCTTCATCACTCACAAAACAGCCCTGCATTCGCCTTAAACCCATTGGGCCAGAATTGGTAAAGAACATGTCGCCTTGACCCAAGAGTTGTTCAGCTCCACTTGTGTCTAGAATAATGCGGCTGTCTGTTGCTGAGGCCACGCGAAGCGCTGCTCGACTTGGACAGTTAGACTTAATCAGTCCTGTGACAACATCGGCAGAAGGTCTTTGAGTGGCCATGATTAGGTGAATTCCGGCGGCTCTTGCAAGCTGGCTCAATCGCACGATGGATTGTTCTACGTCTTTTTTGGCGGTGAGCATGAGCTCTGCAAGCTCATCGACAATGATCACGAGATAAGGGAAACATTCAAGATCTTCGTGTTCGCCCTCTGCATGATGCTGTTCAAGTTTAGAGTTGTAGGCTTCAAGGTTACGAGCAGAAATTTTCTGCATTTCAAGGTAGCGCCTTCGAGTTTCAGACACAGCCCATTTGAGGGCTTGGCTTGCATCCATGGCATCATTGACGATGGGTAGAATTAGGTGCGGGATATCTTCGTAAATTTTAAATTCCACTAGTTTAGGATCGACAATGATTAAATTCAATTCATCCGGAGTAAAGCGGCAGAGAAGACTAGAAAGAATTGAGTTCACCAACACGGATTTACCCATGTTAGTTGCTCCGCCTATGAGTAAGTGGGGCATTCGTGATAGGTCTTCACAAATGGGGCGACCCTCACCATCTCGACCTAAGACGAGTGGAAGTTTTTGGGTGTGAGCTTTTGAGTTAGTGGCTTCATAAACATCTCTAAGAACAATGTTTTCTTTTTCATCGTTTGGCACCTCAATTCCCGCCACCGACTTTCCTGGAATGGGGGCGACAATGCGAACACTGGGAACTCCTAAAGCCATGGCGAGGTCAGTGGTGACGGAGACTATTTTTTGAACGCGCACTCCAGGAGCGGGTTGAAATTCGTAGAGAGTTATAACGGGCCCTGGAGATATCTCGGTAATCTCGCCTTGAATGTCGAAACTTTTAAGGGCGCTGCTAATTTTTTTTGCAGTTTCTAAAAGCTCATTCTTGTTAACGTTTTTGTCTCTTTTTTCTGCCTTTTCAAGCAGGCTCAAAGGAGGAAGGTGCCATTGAGTGGGGCGCAGCGGGGCCTCCCTCTTTGTTGTTGCTTTTGCAGATTTGTCTTCCGCTTTTTGCCTTATGGCAGGAATAAAGTGAGAGTTGGAATCGACCGTCTTTTTGCCGGGTGTTGTTTCGGCTTCCGTAGACTGCCTTAGGATGATTTCCTTTTCGTTGACGTCATCGTATAGTTTTGATTCTGAGCTGCGATTAGCGCGACGTTCTTTATAAGACTCCCAGGCTTGAGTGGCTTTTTCTGCAATAAAGAAACGAATGGCATCAAAGGCTTGCATGGATTTTTCTAAGATGTAGCTTGGAAGCTCCGGCCACCAAACCAAAAAGCTCACCCAGGAAATAAGTAAAGAAAGAGCTCCAATGCCCACATGACCAATCCAAGAGACTAAAAATTCATAAAGAAAAATTCCAAGTAATCCTTGAGGTGGATAGGCTTGAGCTAATTCATCTAATTCAATGAGATTGGTGCCGAGACAGGCTCCCGAAAGGAATAATGAAAAGAAAACCCAAAAACGAAGTCCGAGGATTGCGCGGGATTCTTCTCGATGAAAGAGCCAGCGAACAACGGCAGTTGCCAGAAGTATCGGCCAAGTCCATGCACTGAAGCCAAATCCTTGTAGAAAAAGGTCGGACGTCCAAGAGCCGAAATATCCCAGCATGTTGTTGGGTTCTTGCCATTCTACGGGAACTGAGCTCAAGCTGGGGTCGCTGGCTTGATAGGAATAAAGGCTCAAGAAAATTAGAGAGGCAACCGTAGTGAATACCAGTGGTGGTGTCCAAGATGGTGTTTCTTTTCGGTTTTTGATGCGTGATGCCACTTAGTTGATAGACCCCTAACCTTTACTATGACACTAGAGTTAAGTTTTGGGAAAGGTTAGACTATTGACAGCGTCTTCTGCCCCGCATAAGAGTATTGAAACTCTTTAAACGGTCATTTTTTTAAAGGATCCAGCCAAAAGTTAGTTAGACAAAAATCAGGAGAAATTCATGAGTGAATCTACAAAAGCGGGCGAATCGTCTCGCAAAGGTTCTAAAAGCACAACAAAAGTAACTAAAGCCCCAGCTCGCAAGGCTTCTGCCGCTAAAAAAAGCAATGGAGCGAAGGCTCTCGAGGCAGACGAAGAGCCTAAAGCTGCTCAAACTCCTCAAGTTGAGGCTGCGCCTCCCGTTAAAGAAGTCAAAAGCGAAGAAGCTCCATCTAAAACTCCTGTCAGGGAGCAGCGACCAAGAGAAAGAGAATTTCGTGGAAGAGATCAGCAACATGGTCGCAATCAACACGGTCGCAATCAACGTGGCGGTCGAGATCAATATCAAAACCAAAATAGAGACCAACAAAACCAAGGTGGTCACGATGCAAGCTCCCAGCAGCGAGAAGCCGCTGCAGATAAGCGCGAACAAAACTTGCCTGCGGATTTTAAAGTTCCAAAAGAAAAATTAGATCTTCAAGAATTAAAGCAACTCGACATCAAAGAATTGATCAAGCTTGGTGAAGATTACCATATCGAAGGTGCCTCAGGGATGCGTCGTCAGGAGATGATTTATTCTCTTCTTCAAGCCCACGCTAGAGCTCGCGGAGAGATTTGGACTCAAGGTGTTCTTGAGATTCTGCAAGATGGCTTTGGGTTCTTGCGCTCACCTGATTACAACTACCTTTCAGGTCCGGACGACATTTATGTGGGTCCAAGCTTGATTCGAAAATCTCATCTTAGAACTGGCGACACGGTCACCGGTCAGGTGCGTCCTCCAAAACATGGTGAACGTTATTTTGCTTTGTTAAATGTAGACACAATCAATGGTGAAAGCCCTGAAGTTGTTCGCAACAAGGTTTTGTTTGAAAACCTTACGCCGCTTTATCCCGATACTCAGCTGAAGCTTGAGTATGACCCGTTGAACATGACTTCTCGAGTGATTGATCTTTTTGCTCCAATTGGGAAAGGGCAACGAGCTTTGATTGTAGCTCCCCCTAAAGCCGGTAAAACGGTTATGCTTCAAGACATTGCTCATGCAATCACGACTAATAATCCAGAGGTCGCCCTCATCGTCTTGTTGATTGATGAGCGTCCTGAGGAAGTCACCGACATGAAGCGCTCAGTAAAGGGCGAGGTCGTCAGCTCTACTTTTGATGAACCTGCAACCAGACACGTTCAAGTGGCTGAAATGGTTATAGAAAAGGCCAAGCGCTTGGTTGAACACAAGCGTGATGTGGTCATTTTGCTCGATTCAATTACTCGTTTAGGGCGCGCTTACAATTCAGTTGTGCCGCCAAGTGGGAAAATTTTATCGGGTGGTGTGGATTCTAACGCGCTTCAGCGTCCGAAACGCTTTTTTGGAGCGGCTAGAAACACCGAAAAGGGCGGAAGCCTCACAATTATTGCTACTGCTTTGGTCGATACGGGAAGCCGTATGGACGAGGTTATTTTCGAGGAGTTTAAAGGCACGGGCAACATGGAAATTGCTCTAGACAGAAAACTCTTGGAAAAACGTATATTTCCATGCATGGATATCAATAGAAGTGGCACTCGAAAAGAAGAGCTTTTGCTCCCACAGGACCTATTACAGAAAATTTGGGTTCTTCGTAAGGTTCTCCAGCCCATGAATGCTATTGACAGCATGGAATTTCTTTTAGACAAACTAAAGCGCGCTAAGACAAATGAGGAATTTATAGCCAATATGAATGGCTAGGAACTTGGATAATTAAGATGAAAAAAGATCTACACCCTAAATTACATGAAGCTAAAGTAACCTGTGCATGTGGCAACAGCTTTACCACCCGCGCAACCTTCCCCTCTTTGAAGGTGGACATTTGTAATGAATGTCATCCTTTCTTTACTGGGAAGATGAAATTTGTAGATGCCGAGGGACGCGTTGATAAGTTCCTTAAAAAATACGGCCGTAAATAGCTTAGTTAGATTCTGTTTTTAACAAGGGTGTTCCTACCAAAATAGGAGCACCCTTTTTTATTGAATTTTGTGTTAAAGGTGACAACGGAGAATTAGGCAAAATGGCATTTCACCCCTCTCAAGCAATGATTGCTCGATTAGAGGAAATTTTAATTCGATTTGAAAGACTCACTGGAGAACTATCTAATCCTGCAGTTATTAATAACCGTGAGCAGTATCAAAAACTTTCTAAAGAACATTCGTCTCTAGAGCACACAACCTCCGTCTATCGAGAGTTTAAAGCTGACCTTGAAAACTACGAACAGTCTCGAGTCATGCAAGACGACTTGTCGGATAAGGAAATGGCTGAGTTGGCTGCAGAAGAGGTCAAAGCTCTTGAGCCTAAACTAGAACTTGCAGCTGAAGATTTGCGTAAGCTTCTGCTTCCTAAAGATCCCAACGATGAAAAGAACGTTTTGTTAGAAGTTAGGGCAGGGGTTGGTGGTGATGAAGCCGGACTCTTCGTGAATGATTTGTTTCGAGCCTATCAACGTTATGCGGATTCAAATCGATGGAAGGTCGAGTTGATGAGTCTCACTGAAAACTCAGCGGGCGGCTTAAAAGAAGTGATTGCCTTGATTGAAGGTGATGGTGTCTATTCAAAGTTAAAGTATGAGAGTGGTGTTCACCGAGTGCAGCGAGTTCCGAAGACTGAGGCTTCGGGTCGTATTCATACCAGCACCGTTACCGTTGCTGTGCTTCCAGAAGCTGAAGATGTTGAAATAGATATTAACCCGAATGAATTGCGCATCGATGTTTTTAGAGCTCAAGGCGCTGGTGGTCAGCACGTAAACACCACCGACTCTGCTGTGAGAATCACGCATCTTCCAACTGGGGAAGTTGTGCAATGCCAAGATGAAAGAAGTCAGCTTAAGAACAAGGCTAAGGCGATGAAGGTTTTAAAGTCTCGATTGCTCGAGAAAGCGCAGCAAGATCTGAAGAATGCTCAGACCGAAGATAGGCGCTCGCAGGTGGGAGCCGGGTTTAGAAATGAACGCATTCGGACTTACAATTTTCCGCAAGGTCGAGTTACTGATCACCGGATTGGTTTAACTTCGCACAACATTGATGATGTTATGACTGGCGAATTTTCGGCATTTATTACGGCTCTCAATGATCACTATCAAGCTGAACAAATGAAGGAAGAAGGCTCTGAGTTTTAAATGGAATTCGAGTATCGGAAGAAACTAAGAGACCTGCTTCAACCTGAGTTAGCGAAGCTTTCATCGACGCACGAGACCAGTTGGATTTTGGATCATATAGAACAGTTAAAGTTTGGTAGTTTCGAGTCTTGCGTAGAAAAGGTTAAAGAGATTGTCGCTCGCAAAAAATCAGGAGAGCCGTTAGCTTATATTTTTGGCTCTTGGAATTTTCGCGGTCATGAAGTGTTTGTGAATAGAGACACCTTGATTCCTCGTCCCGAGACGGAGGAATTAGTTGAGGCCGCTATTATGTCTATAGAAAACTCTTTTTTGAGTTCTGAAAAACTGTTGAAAAGTGGTTTCAAATTAGCTGATTTGGGCTCCGGAACAGGTTGCATCGGGCTTTCGACGATTGCTGATTTCTTAGAGGATGTTCAAACCGAAGATTTAAGCGCTAACGAGGTTTCAAAGAATTTCGAACTCTTTCTCGTGGAGAAGTCTACTAAAGCCTGTGTGATTATAGAAAAGAACATTGAAGCTTTTAGACCTAAGTTGTTTAATACAAAGGTTACTTTGCTCAACGAGGATTGGAACAGTTTTAAAGGAAATGACTTGGACGTTATTATCTCAAATCCTCCTTATGTTACCAAAGAAGAGTTTGAAAAATTAGACTCTAGTGTAAGAGACTTTGAACCCGAGTCTGCTTTGTTGTGTGAGACTTCTTTGAGCACGTATAAAGAAATCATTGAGGTTGCTAGAGCTTCCTTGCATGAAGGTGGTTGGCTTTTTATGGAGCTTGGTATCTCTCAGGGAGAAAGTGTTCAAGAGTATCTTTCTGGAGATCCTTCCTTTAATGATATTCGCACTCTCAAAGACATTTCAAAAAAGCCAAGATTTTTTTGCGCTAGAAAATCAGGAGAACTGTGATGGATAAACTAGTCGTAAATGGACCCAATCGGTTGTGTGGAGAGCTTACGGTGAGTGGCTCTAAGAATGCCGCGCTTCCGATTGTCTTTGCGAGTCTGATGGCCGAAGGCGTTCACACTATTAACAATGTGCCCCGATTGGCTGACATGGACTCCGCTCAGAGGATGTTGCTTTGTTTTGGTGCTGAGATTGACCAGAACATGAAAAGTCAATTTGGTGCCAATTGGGTTGTGGACACTCGTAATATAAAAAGTGGAGAGGCCCCCTACGACTTGGTTCGAAAAATGAGGGCAAGTTTTTTTTCGCTCGGCCCTTTGCTGGCGCGTAGAGGAGAGGCCCGAGTCTCGCTTCCTGGTGGTTGTGCCATAGGAGCAAGGCCCGTTGATTTGCATCTCAATGCCTTCGAAGCTCTTGGCGCAAAAGTAGAGCAAGAAGCTGGATATGTAACTGTTCGAGCTAAAGATGGAAAACTGCCCGGTGGTAAGTATGTGTTCCCCTTTGTTTCAGTGGGGGCAACCGAAAACGTGATGATGGCAGCCACTCTTTCAAAAGGGGAGTGTGTTCTTGAAAATGCCGCTCGTGAGCCCGAAGTTTTTTATCTAGCTGAAGTTCTAAACTCCATGGGGGCGAAAATTTCTGGTCATGGCACCAGCACTATTACCATTTCCGGAGTTGACCGCTTAGAACCTATGAACTTTACAATTCCACCGGATCGAATCGAAGCAGCGACTTATTTGATCGCTGCCCACATGACAGGTGGTTCGATTACTTTGCACAACGCGCCGGTTGTAGACCTTGGTGCAGTGTTGGCTGCTTTGGCTGAATCCGGCGCAGAATATGGGATTGAAGAAAATATTATTCAATTAGAATCGTCTGGTGATATTTTGCCAGTCAGCATTAAGACCGAGGCTTATCCTGGTTTCCCCACGGACGTGCAAGCACAGTGGTGTGCCTTGATGACCCAGGCCAACGGTGTTTCTACCGTTGAAGAGACCATTTTTGAAAACAGGTTTATGCATGTTCCTGAATTGATTCGAATGGGAGCCAATATAAAAATTGATGGGAATAAGTTAACGATTAAAGCTAAGAAATCCGCTCTCACTGGGGCTCCCGTAATGGCTACCGACCTGCGTGCGAGCGCTTCCCTTGTTTTGGCTGCTTTAGTGGCTGAAGGGTCATCCGAAGTGCTTCGAATCTATCATTTAGATCGTGGTTACGAGTCTATGGAATTAAAGCTTCGCTCCCTCGGCGCTCGTGTCGAGCGAGTTTAAACACATCTATGAACTTAGCTTCTTTGGCCCGGGTTTTATTCTTCTGTTTCTATTCCCATTAAGAAAAGTCCTACTTTTTTATAGTCGTATTGGGCATGTTCAAGGTAGGTGCCCTCCCATTTTACGGGAGCAAGGTTTCTTTCGGCAATTTTCGATAGTTTGTGACTAGTTGAGAAAAAGCCAAAGGCATCTTTAAAGCCAGTGCTTAAAATAGTGGGGGGAAAACTTTCGTTCAATTCATCTTGAGCCAAGTTGAGGGGGTTCACTTGGTCCCACTCAGACCGATTTGAAAAATAACTCTTTACTAGTTGGTGTGACTGATAGGTAGCGTAGGCATTGTTGTCTGAGGTGTCGGCAGCGATGCATATATAAAGTGCATTCTTCTCAAGCCAGGGGTCACAGATAGGAATCATGGGGCTAAGGATTGCTGCTCGGCTAAAGAAATCTTTCTTTTTAAAGAGAAGTTGAAGAGCATTGAAGCCTCCCATAGAGACTCCCATCACTAAGCGCTTTCCTTTGGCTGATTTTAAGTGGCCTTCTTCGATCATAGGAATAATGTTGTTGGCAACTTTTTCATAGTAGTCATCATTAAGCATCCAGGTGCTACCGTAAGAAATAGTGACAACAGTAGGAGCCTGAAGATTGTTTTCTTCCCAGGTTTTTCGGATTCCTTCTCTTAACTCTATATTGGCTCCTTCGGTCCAAGAGTTCTCACTTCCAGTAACCCCATGAAAGAAGTAAAGAGCGTCTTTGGATTCGCTTCCTACGGTAGTGTTGATGCAGTAGGCCCAGCCTTCATTTTCGTCGTTGTGACATTCTGCCTCGAGTTCCGCCTTTGAAGCGTCGCTGAAGATCAGAAAAGTGCTAAAAAAAATTGAAAGAAAGTTTAATGATTTTTTCATTTTAGAGCCCCCCGATAGATCCTTTACAGAATAGGTCTAAAGGAAGTTGAGCTAAAGTCACTGTTGGGGAGAAGTCGCTCGGATTCGATGGAATGGTGCCAAGGGGTGTTCGCCGTGTATGTGTATGATTTTTAAGCATTTTGTCGTGAGGCGGCGACTTCCTCGGAGTGTCGATTCATTTGAAGCCGTCTTATAGTCGTCAACATTTCGGCTTTCTAGGGTCAGGGTTCAAGTTTTTTCACCTCAAAATCTGCGCTTAGGGGGCCGAGCTTGGTTGACTGGCCACAGCTAATTTGGTCATATACAGCCACAAAATCCCAATTGGAAGGGGGTGATATCTATATGCCACATGTAAAAATTAGAGAAGGTGAATCCTTCGAGGCAGCCGTCCGTCGTTTTAAAAAACAATGTGAAAAGGCCGGAATCTTAACTGAGATTCGTAAGCGTGAGCACTACGAAAAGCCCTCTGTTAAAAAGAAGCGTAAGAGTATCGCAGCTCAGAAGCGCCTGGAGAAGAAGGCTCGAAAAAAGGGCCCTCGTTCATAGTCCTTACTTTAAATAGCTGAGTTCAACCATGAGCGTTGGTCTCAGCTATTTTGTTTTGTTTAAACCTTCGGGGAGAATCGAAAATTATGTCTGATCTTAAGGCCCGCATTAAAACAGAAATGACCGAAGCGATGAAGTCTAAGAATGCTGAAAAGCTTCAAACCATTCGCTTGATTTGGAATGCAGTTCGAAAAAAAGAAATCGATGATCGGAAAGACTTGGTCGATAGCGACGTTGAGAAGCTTTTATTTACAATGCTCAAGCAAAATCAAGAAAGTTTGGATCAAGCCGTAAAGGCGGATCGATCTGATTTAGCTGGGGAAATAGAGTCCGAAATTAAAATTGTTAAAACTTTTCTTCCAGAGCAGCTTACCGAAGCTGATGTAGTCGCCAAAGTGACTGCAATCGCGGAAAAGCTTCGTGCCGAAGGCGCTTTGCCTGAAGGGCCAAAGGGCATGGGTGCCATGATGAAGGTCGCAATGGATGAGTTGGGTTCAAGTGCTGAAGGAAAGGTTGTTCAAGGAGCTGTAAGAAAAGTTCTTAATCTATGAGCGGACTTGTTTTTGATCGATTAGAGCTGGCAAAAGAATACATCAAAGAGCGAATTCAACTATCGGACTTAGTTGCCCGTCACTCCAAGCTCGTTAAAGAGCCGAGGGGTTTTAAATGCCTGTGCCCTATGCCAGGGCACCGTGAGAAAACTCCTTCCTTCCACATCGATGTCAGGAAGAATCTTTTTTATTGCTATGGCTGCTCTAAGGGCGGCGATATTTTTGAGTTTGTTAAGCAGGTTGAAGGCTTAGACTTTATTGATGCCCTCAAGGAGTTTGCGGATCAGCTGGATGTTGAGTTGCCTAAGCCCAAGAGGGGGGCAGCTTCTTTTGGAGTCTCTTCAAGCGTTAAAGATACATTGTCGTTGCTGGACAGAGCCTCCAAGTTTTTTCAAAAATGTTTGCTTCAAGAAAGTTCGGTCGAAACGACGAGGGCTTTGTCTTATTTAAGAGAGCGGGGCATTAGTGACGAGCAGATTCAACAATTTGGCTTAGGTTGGGCGCCTGACAAACGAGACGCAATTGTAAAAAGCTTAAAGACCGATGTCGAAAAGACTTTGGCCCAAAAGGCTGGCTTGATTTCACTT
Organism: bacterium; assembly: GCA_009991595.1. Lineage (GTDB taxonomy): Bacteria > Bdellovibrionota > UBA2428 > UBA2428 > UBA2428 > JAACVK01. The sequence continues at coordinate 24,896 of JAACVK010000044.1, forward strand.
TATAACAATCGAGCTTATGATTTTTTTTCCAATCGATTGATGATTCCGATTCGAGACGTGCGAGGGAGAGATGTTGCCTTTTCTGGGAGAAGCCTGGACGAGGTAACTTCTAAAAATCCAAAATATAAAAACTCTCCGGAAACAGATTTGTTTAAGAAGAAATGGGTTCTTTACGGTTTAAGTGAATCCTTGCCGATTATTCGGCAAAAAGACTTTGTGGTGGTGGTCGAAGGCTTCTTTGATCAATGGGCTTTATTGAAAAGAGGCATCCCTAGCGTCGCTGTGATGGGAACGGCTCTCACCGAAGATCATGTTCGCACGTTAAAAAAATATTGTTCCGAGGTGATCTTGTTCTTGGATGCCGACGAGGCCGGGCAAAACGCTGTTTTGCGAAGTTTACCCATAATGGTGAAAGAAGGCTTGGACACAAAAGTTTTTGTCGCTCCTGAGGGGAAGGATCCGGATGAGTGGTTGTCCATTCAGGGGTCGATTGATGATGAAAAGCTTGAAATGCTTTTGCGCTCAGCCAGTGAGGGCCTTAAATGGTGGGCTGAATATAAAATCACTCAAGGGGAGCGACAAGGGAGTAATTCAGTTCAGATAATGAAATCTCTTGTCGAGGTTTGGGAAATGGCACCCAATCAAGCCCACCGAAGAGTTTTGGCCCAGTCATTTTGTTCGATTGGATCGATGACAGCCGAGCAATTTTATTCCTCAATGAATTCAATGATTGATCGCTCAAGTAGTGGATATCCTCGGCGAAACGATACGTATCGACAAGGGCCAGCGATGGCCAAAGTGGCCAAATTAGACCCTTTGGCCGCAGAAATTTTTGAGATGTGGCTATCTGCTTGGTCAACTCTCACCCCTAATAATCATAGGGGCTGGGAGCGTTTGGAGGATATTTTTCAGGGTAGTGCTTTGGCGAGCTTGGTGAGTGAAATGGGAGCTCGCTTTGTTAGGCAGCATGGTTCGTTGACTTTGGCGGAGGTTGAATTGTTGATAGCAGAGCTAAAAGAGGTGGATGAAGTGAGTTTAGGACGCTTCCGAAAGGCCATTTTCGAGGCTGACGCTGGGGAAAGTGATTCTTCAAAGCTAGAGAAGGGTTTTGAGGAGCTCTGCCATATGGCTGAGAGTAGAAAAATTGATGTTGAAATTCGGAAAATTCGGCAAAAAATAAAGAATTTGCCCGAAAACTCTCCAGAAACGGAACAGCTTTTGCATAGTATTAAAGAGCTTTTACACAAAAGAAACAATGATTTGGAAAAGACTGGGAAAGGGACTAGTGTAGGGTCCTTATAAACCTAAGGCTTGGGAATCGTCCAATTATGGCAGCTAAAAAAAAGAAAAAAGTTATTACAAAAACAAAAAAATCTGTAGCAAAAAAGAAAATGGTCACAAAAAAGAGCGCCGCTAAAAAAAGCGTAGTTAAAAAAACGAAGACGCCAGAAAAAAAAGCTAAAGCTCCCGCTAAAAAGAAAGTAGTCCAAACAAAAGAGGTTGCTGTTGAAGTTATTGCTAAGGAAGTAACCGTCGAAGTTATTGCCAAGGTAAAGAAGCTTACTAAGGTTCAGAAGAAAAAAGTTCTTGATGGCTTGGTCAAGAAATCGCGAGAAAAGGGTTATTTAACCTTCACCGACATTAACAAGAATCTACCTGCTGAAATGAGCCAGCCAGAGCAGTTAGAAGAAGCTCTAAACTACCTTGATTCTAAGAATGTTGAGTTGGTGGAAAAGGGCGGCAAGCCTCCCAAAAAGAAAAAGAAAGCGGCTGGAAAGAAATCTTCCCAGTCTAATGACGATTTATTAAGGGCCAATGATCCTGTTCGACTTTATTTGCGTAAGATGGGGTCTATTCCTCTTTTGACCAAAGATGGTGAAGTTGAAATTGCTAAAGCTATTGAGGAAGGTGAGAACGAAGTTATGAACGTAGTTCTCAACTCCCAGATTGGTATTCAAGAAGTCTTATCAGTTGGGGAGCGAATCCGGGCTGGCAAGATTCGTGTTCGTGATGTTGTTCGTGGGTTGGATGAAGATGATCCTGAGATTAACGAAGATGAATACAGAGAGAAAATTCTTACAGCCATTGAAAAGGTTCGAGATTTTGAACGCTCTTTGGTGGATGAAAAAAGTTCAGAGAAAAGAATTCTTGCAGCACGTGATGCAATGTTTGCAGCCTTTCAAGAAATCTCTTTTAACAGAAAGACAATCAATAGAATCGTAGGGCGAATGAAGTCCTACGTTCAGACGATTGAAGATGTTGAAATTATTTTGCGTAAAGAGCTTAGCAAAGTTGGTTGCCGCACTTTAGATGATTTCTCAGAATTAGAGGCAAAGTTTGCTGACCCAAGTAAGAAGTTAGAGGCCTATAAGCAAGCGCGTGGGCGAACGTGGGATGATCTTGTGCCTCTTGTGACTTTGATCGATGAGCAGAAAACTCGTCTTGAAGAGACTGAGCTACAGTCAGGTTTGAGCATTGATAAGCTTAAAATGATGTATGACCAAATTGTAGAGGGTGAGCGTAAGGCTGACTTCTCTAAGGCTCGCTTGGTTGAGGCCAATTTAAGGTTGGTTGTTAGTATTGCTAAAAAATATACAAACCGTGGTTTGCAGTTCTTGGATCTTATTCAAGAGGGAAACATTGGTTTGATGAAGGCCGTTGATAAGTTTGAATATCGTAGAGGATATAAGTTTTCTACCTATGCTACTTGGTGGATTCGTCAGGCGATTACTCGCGCAATTGCCGATCAAGCCCGCACGATTCGTATCCCGGTTCATATGATTGAAACAATCAACAAGCTTGTCCGAACTAGCCGTTATTTAATGCAAGAAATTGGTAGAGAGCCGACTCCTGAAGAAATTGCTGCCAAGATGGAACTTCCTGTAGAAAAAGTTCGCAAAGTCTTGAAGATTGCCAAAGAGCCTATTTCTCTTGAGACTCCAATAGGAGAAGAGGACGACTCTCACTTGGGCGACTTCATTGAAGATAAGAGCGTAATCAATCCTAGTGAAGCTGTGATTAACCTGAACTTGTCTGAGCAGACCCGTAAGGTTTTAGCGACTTTAACTCCTCGAGAGGAAAAAGTTCTTAGGATGAGATTTGGAATTGGTGAAGAGTCCGATCATACCTTAGAAGAGGTTGGTCAGGACTTTAGCGTGACTCGCGAGCGTATTCGTCAGATTGAAGCCAAGGCGCTAAGGAAGTTGCGCCACCCAAGTCGAGCTAAGCGATTGAAGAATTTTGTTGAGAATTAATTCTACCTGCGTTGATCAGTTTTGACAGCGCTGGTAGATTTGTCGATGTCCAATGAGTGGGGCCTATAGCTCAGTTGGTTAGAGCAGGCGGCTCATAACCGCCGGGTCGGGGGTTCAAGTCCCTCTGGGCCCACCACAAAAAAAGTGTAAACTATGTGTCCGGTATAAGGTGTAAAGGATGTCTCAGGTAGGACATTGTTGGTTGGGGGTATCTTTGTTAGCATCTAGCAAGTGCCCGATAAAAAGAAGAGAATTATAAAATTAGAAGATTCTGGCCATGGCGGCATTGCGACCGACGACGCTTATTCAGATCGTGTTCGCTGTGACCATCCCGAGGTTGAAGATGCCTCACAATTGGCTGATTCGCTGATTGAGGCGGCAGAAGATTCGGGCCGTGGCAAAGTTATGACCATGGTTGAGGGAGAACATGTTGAAGACTTTATGCGACAGGGCTTTCGTTTGGCCGGCGTGATGCCTGACTATTACAATGGGGAAGCTGATTGCGCCGTGATGACTTACAACGTTGATGAGGCTCGGCGTTTTCTGGCCAACCCAGTTGAAGTCTCGAGAGTTTCCGAGCTCCTAAAAGACGTGAATGGTTTAGATGGTGCCGACCTTGCGATGATGGAAAAGCAGGCTTCTAAAACAATTCGAGCGACGTTTGAAGACGCTGAGGAAATTGCCGCTCTTTTAGGCGAAACGTTTAAAGACTATCCTACGCCAAGTCACGAAGCGGCCTATGTGAGAAAACAAATTCAAGAAGGAACACCCTTTCGCTTCATTAGAGATGGAGAAAAAATGATTGCTTGTGCTTCGGCCGATCTTATCCCCGAGGCTAGAGCTGCAGAGCTAACCGATTGTGCAACGAATCCAGCTTATCGAAAAAAGGGATTAATGAGCAAAGTTCTGAGTGGTCTAATACTCGACTTAAAAGGGATGGAATATGCAACGGCCTATACATTTTCTAGGGCGAGAATTCCTGGCATTAATATTGTCTTTAAAAAATTAGGTTTTTTGTATTGTGGTCAACTCTCACAGTCGTGTCGAATTGGTGATGGTTTAGAAGACATGAATATATGGTGCCGAAAAATTGTCTCAAATGTTTTGTAATAGGATTTGATTAAAAATAGGTTTTAGCTAAGAAAAACAAACCAAACCCAAGCAAAAATATTAAACCAGCCCAACTCCAAAGGTTCATTAACGTTCCTGGTCTATCGGCTTCCCTGACTAGTGCGGAGCGAATCAACTTGAAGTTTAAAAATGCAAAAAATGGGGCTGCTAAGAACGCAATAATGGTGACAGTGTCCACCAATGCCTTTAAGCCACTCAGAAACTGAGAAATCACTAAAAGTGATAGAAGGCAGCACAGCACAATGGAGATCTTGTGAAACAGACGATGTTTTTCTTTTAGCTTGGGTTTAAATAGTAAAAGCCCTTCCGAAATGGATCGAGGGTAGGCGTCGATAAGTGTCAAAGTTGTAGAAAACATTGTAGTAAATGCGGTGAGTGCGATGACAGGCTTAGCCCATTCTCCAATGTGGGCGGTGTAAAGGTTGATTACCTGTGAAGCAAAATCTGCAGGGGAGTCTGAGAAGGTGTTGTTTGTTTGATACATTGTAAGTGCCCCCATCCCGCAGAAAAGCACAGCTAGAAAAATGGTGAGTAGGTAGCCAACGTTAAAGTCGATCTTTGCTTCGACCATACTGAGAGGATTCTTGGAGCATTCATTTCTCTCTACAATCCAGAGCGACTGCCAAACCGAAATCTCAACAGGTGCTGGCATCCACCCCATTAGAGCAATCAGGAAGGGAAAGTGTGTCATGTTAAAATCACCGAAACTAAAAAAAGATTCGAGTTTAAGGCTAGGGGCTTTGATGGCCGCTAAGACAAAACTTAAGCCAGTGCAAACAACAAGAACGCTCATCATTATCTTCATGAAAAGATCTAAAATTTTATACTTTCCAATGGCAATCAACAAAAAGCATGTAATCACCAGGACAATCGACCAAGAGCTTATGCCTAAAGAGGATGGGATAAGGTTTGCTAACAGTGCAGATGTAACAAATACGACCGCCGCTATGCTGATGATCGCAGTAAAGATATTCGCAATGAGAAATGTAACAAGATAGATGTTCCCAAGAGACTTGTAGCCCTCTAAAAAGGATTTGCCCGTGGAGGCTGCAAATCGATGCCCATATTCGAAGAAAGGGTATTTAAAGATGTTGGCCATCAATATAAAGATTAGTAGGCCCCATCCAAAACCAGCGCCTGCGCGAGTCGATTGAACTAAGTGAGAGACCCCTACGGCTGCTCCGGCCATCAACAATCCCGGGCCAAGGCTGCTCAAAAGAGATTTACATTGCCTCAACATAAGAAAAAACTACAAGTTAAACTGATTTCCTTCAATGGGGAGTTGGAACCTTAAGGGATGGCGTTCTCCATATTTGCTCCTTAGGTAGGTGTAAGCCGATTCGAGCAATGCATCTAAAAACTCATCGTCGTAGGCAGGGTTGTGATGGGTTAACATGATGTTGTTGATTTCTTCACTGGCTGCAAAGTCCACGACTCGCTCAATGCTCGGGTGCCCGTGTGTTTTTCTTTGAAGGTAGTCTTCGTGAGTGAAGTGAGAGTCTACAGCCACCATAGTTGCTCCAGAGTAAATATTTTTCCCTTTAGGAAATGAAGATGCCATTGTGTTGCTAAGGTCGGTGTCAGTAGCGATAACGAAAATTTTATGGTTGTATTCGAAGCGGTAGGCGAAGCTGGTTCCTGGGTGTGGTTGAGAGGCCGTGGATATCTTTAGTTTTCCAAAGGGGATTTGTTCATCCTTTCGGAGTTCATGAAAATGAAGTCTGTCTTCTAGGAGATCAAACTCAACAGGAAAGTAGTTTTTATTAAAGAGACCTGCAATACGCTTTTTTAATCCCTTGTGCGCTCCGTAAAAATGAAACTCATTTCCAGGCTTATACAGCCTGTATAAAGTTGGCAATCCAATAATGTGGTCCCAGTGAGTGTGGGTAATGAAAAACGCAGCCTCTCCGGAGTCCGCTTTAAATTTATCGTTGTTTAGACCAGAGGCTAAATCACCAGCGGCTGCAGATAGTCCTGTTCCCATGTCTACATAGATTGGCATGGGCGACCCTTCACTTAATATTTCAATGCAGGTTGTGTGACAGGAATAAGTTGAGGCAAATGAATGTGGCTTTGTTTTGATTTCTTTTTGAAATTGAGACCACGTCTTGGCGGAGCTTTTTCTGGCTAAATCCCAAATGTTTTTTTGAATTTTCTCTATACGATCGATAGGCACCGCAGTTGGGTGGCTACCTCGTGCACCATAAAAGCGAATTTTCATATCCACTAATCTTATATCCCAAAGTCGGGAAATTGAAGGGTTGCTTGGTCTTTGTTTCGAACCCGCAGCACGATGTTCTCTCCCATTGGATGAGGAGTGTTCGGGCTATTGTGTCCCATTTCTAGTTTGGAAGCTAAGAAAATGTTTTCTTCGCGGGCCCAAAGTCTCAAAACTTCCTTGTAGCCAGGACAAGCTGTGAAGTGCCCTAAAATAACGCCTTTACATTTTTTAAACATGCTTGAATGGCTGAGCATCTGGAGCAATCGATCGAGTCTGTATGTGGCCTCACCTATATCTTCTATGAATAGAAAGTATGGTTGTTTGGGGGCGGGTTCCCACTTTGATCCGAAGGTGCTTACTAAGCTCATCAAGTTGCCTCCAATCAAGACCTTTTCATAGCTGCCTCTTTTAAGGTCTCCTTGATGAACGATCTTTAACTTTTTGGTGCTTTCAAAATTTCGATGAATAAAGATGCGATTCATCTCTATTTTTTCTTTTCGACTCGGATCGATGAAGGAGTGAGAGCAAAGCATCGGCGAGTGAACCCAGCTCCATCCGAAGCGGCTGTATAAATAGTGTTGAATAATTGTGGAGTCTGAGTAGCCCCAAATTCGTTTTTTCCCCGCGGGGGTGATTCTCATTTTGTCTAGGAGTGGTAATATCCGTAAGTTTCCGTATCCACCCCGGCTGCACAGGATTTCACCAACAGCTTTATTTCGAATCAACTTCACAAGGCTATCGGCTCTCTGTTTGTCCGTTCCAGCTAGAAAAAAACGATCTTCAGATTCGGCAGTGATGGCTTGGCGCACTGAGCTCTTGGAGTAATGAACTTTGATGGGCCAGTTTTTAATGGCTTTCACACCCTGTCGAAAAACCACTAGGTCTTCTGGAGAGCTTCCACTCCAAAGGTGAAAATTAACAGGTTTTGATTTTGGAGCCATTAAAAAGGATAACCTGCTCCTACTGAAAAGCTATAAAACGCGTCTTTAATCTTAAAGCCGAATTCAGAATAGAAAACCCAAGGTGAAACACTTTTGCTGATCCATTTACTTCCCGCGATTAAAGTCATTGGATAGGCGGTGTCTCCATCACCAAACAAAAATTCAAATTGAAAACTTCCGTAGGGAACTATTATGTTGTTACCGCTCACAATGGCCTTGGATAAAACGGCTCCGAGTGTTACCAACGTGAATCCTGTGGTCCCGTTTCCGACATCATCACGAAGGTAGCTAGCGCCTCCAAGAAAAGAAAGACCCATTTGGCCTTCTACATCTGGAAGAAGGTTGTATTTTGTGAGAGCACCTATTTGGAAGTTTGTTTTTCCGCTTCCTACAAGAACGTCGATGTCCATGTATTTTTCAATGAGTCCCGTGCGCGCATGTCCAGAGATGTTAAATCCACCGCCTCTGTTAAAGATAATGTCTCCTTGGGCTAGAACTTCAAATTCTCCAACATGCTGAAGCTCGGCCGTCTGCATCAAGGATGTGCCCACTCCGGCTATAGAGTTAGAGGAGAAGCAAAGTGTAGCAATTGTGGCCAAATAAACTATGTTTCTTGAAATTATTGAGCTGTTCATAATGAAGTTTAAAGTTATCATGTAAATTCAATGACAGCCAAGATGTTGGGGATCAATATTCCATCCAAAGTATCTGAAATACCTCGAGACTATGACGGTTTCGTATTCATTTCCGATATCGATAAGACTTACCTCATCACTCAGATAGATTCGTTGGGAGGTCTAATAAAAGCTGCCTTGGAGGCTCCAGAGGGAAAAGAAAATGTTCCAGGGTTTGCAATTCTATTGAGAGCCCTTCGGCGCGGAGCGGCGCCTGAAGCTAGGGCGAATCCTCTCTTTTTTGTCTCAGCATCGCCTCCCCAAATGCGCCAAAAGCTACTAGCTAAAATGGAATACGACGGGCTTGAGCATGAGGGAATCATTCTCAAAGATCAGTTTAAGCATGTTCGAAAAGCTGACTTTAAAAAGCTTTACGAACAAATTGGCTATAAGGTTTCGGCTTTGTTGTCCGTGTGGAATGAGCTTCCGGCAAAATCAAAACTAATTTTCTTTGGTGATGATAGCGAAAGTGATGCCATAATCTTTTCTTTGTTTTCAGAGATACTCGCCAAGTCAGTTAAGCCGGCGAAGTTGGTGGAGCTGTTAAAGTTCCTTGGGGTGAGTCGTGTGGATGCAATAAAAATTGGATGGGTAGCTCGTGGGGTTAAAACACCGGTGTTTCCTGTTCGAGCTGCTTTTATTAATTTAGTTACAGGCACGTCTCCTGATTATTATACAAAGATATCTCCTTTCTTTATGGCCTCAGAGAACACGCTTCAATCAGCATTGTGTTTTTGGGAGAAGGGACTTATCCGAACGCGAGCCCTTCGATCCATTGCTAGAGATTTGGTGATTAATTATGACTTTGAGCCCGAGAAACTTTTAGAAAGTTTGATGCGTGGTTCAGAAAGAGGTCTCTATTCAAGAGAGGGCTTTCGAATGGTTTGGGCCTATCTTGCTCAAGAGGAGTTACTGCCTGATTCCCCAGATGACGCAGAACCTTGTCAGGGGGAGGTGTGTCCTAATGTGCGCCTCTGGGAGGAGACTAGTTTGGGGCGCAGTAGCTTTGCTGAGTTGAAGTTTCGATACACAGATGAGTCGGATTATTAAACGCTAGGGACGTTCTACTCTTGGCGTTCTGAGTATTGGTGACGGTCAAAAACCTCTAGGTCAAATGGGTCTAATTTGTCTATTTCCGAAGGTTCGAGTTCTCGAAAAATGAGTGCGCAGTCGTAACAAAGAGCCGCATCTTTGCTGCGAGAAGCAAAAAAGCGGTCAATAAAAAGAGCAACTAACATTGGGCTCCAAACAACAAGCCATTCTCGTCTTTGAAAAAACAATAAACAAGTGACGGCAGAGGCGCTGAAAACCACAGAAAGCCCGATGCTTCTTTTGAAATCTTTTTGTTTGTAGAAAGATTTTCCTGAGCATCGTGGGCATTGTTCCGGCATTTTGTTGGTTGATACCGAGTCCCCAGAGAGTAGAAATAAGTTCTTCATAGGTTCTTTCTATATCTTATTGAGAACATCTTCCACATGATTTTTGACTCGAACAGGTTGCCATACGAAGGAAACTTTCCCATTGTGAAAAAGAAAGGTGCTTCTAACAACTCCCATGTATTCTCTCCCCATAAACCTTTTCTTCTGCCAAACTTTCATTTGCTCGATAAGCTTTCTTTCAGGGTCGGAAAGTAGATGAAAGTTTAGATTGTATTTTTTTTCAAATTTTTTGTGTTTTTCGACAGAGTCTGGACTGACTCCAATAACAAGAGCGTCTTTTGCGGATATGGATTCAATTGTGTCTCTAAAATCACAGGCCTCTTGTGTGCATCCGGGGGTGTCGTCTTTGGGGTAGAAGTAGAGAATACAATTGGTCTTTGAGTTCACTAACTTTTTTAAGTCGACGGTGATTCCGGCAGCATCATTAAGTTTAAGGTTTGGTGCAGCCTTGCCAATTAATGGGTGAGTTAACGCTTCTTGCTTTTTCTTCGCTGAGATTTTTTTTGCGGGCTTAGATTTTTTCTTTCCGGCGGCCTTTTTTCTTGTTGTTGGTTTTTTCTTTCGTCCAATTGCTTTCTTTTGTCGTCGAGCCATTTTTTACTCCTTGCAGAGGCTTTGTCTTTGATAGTTTTTGCATCTGGATACTCAATCTTGCAGCTGCTGATGACCTTTGCCTGGCAGGAAAGACGTTCTCGGGTGATGTGAAAAATGTTACCCATGAGTCTGAGCTCTGGGCCCAAAGGGGCTTCAAAGGCTTCTAAAAAGTTATCACTGATGACTTTAATCTTACAGTCAGTGCAAGAGGGAGACCCGCCACAGGTTTGTTGGATAACAATTCCTGCTCGGTGAGCAACCTGTGTCAAAAGCTCGCCTTTTTCGGCGGTCAATGTGGACTCTGCTTTTGTGTCCTGATTGACGAAGGTTATGTTGAGTTTGTCCATAGCAGTTTTTTTCAATTATTATATACCTCATCTATAGCCTAAGATCCCATAGACCGCTAAAATTCTTAGCTATGAAATCGTTTTTATTGAGTTTGTTCACCTTTTCCCCCATGATTCTAGTCCTGTCTGGATGTTCTGGGATGGGGAGAGTTGATTATGAAACCAATCCCTTTGCCTCAGATGAGACTTCAAAGATCTTGGCCAGCTCCAAAGCCGATTCCACTGAGCTGAAACTTCTCTACTCAAACAACATTCAAGGTGAGATTGGCACTTGTGGCTGTGCCTTTTCTCCTGTGGGGGGCGTGGATAGACGTTTGAACTATTTAAATTCGCTACAAGGGGCTTCTTCAGACTTTGTTCATCTGGACTCTGGATCTGCTTTGTTTTCCACTCTTGTCCTGACGGCAAATACCAAGAAAAAACAAAGAGCAGTCGCTGAAGCGATAGCACAGGCTTATTCTATGCTTTCATTGTCTGCCTTGAATGTAGGCCGCTATGATTTGGTTGAAGGACATGAGTTCTATATGGCTCAGATGAAAAAACACAAACTTCCATCAATATCGACGAACTTGATCGATAGAAATTCCAAACACCCGTTCCCAACCAGCAAGACCATTAAGACAAAATCGGGAGTGACTCTCAAAATTCTCGGATTTAGTTCAGTGAGTAGAGAAATCATTCCGGGGCTTGAACTTAGACCAGAAAATCCAATGGAGGCCTTAGCTAGAGAAACGAAAGGTCTAGCTAAAGATGTTTTGCTTGTCGTTCTTTCAGACTTAAGCTCAATTGAAAACGAAGAAATGACGGACAATATGGACCGGCCTTTTTTAATTTTAGGTTCGACTAGTTTTGATTCATTTGCCTATCCGTTGCATAAAAAGACTGCGGCTATAGGGCAAACAGTGGCTCAGGGGCAAGAAATTGGAGTGCTCGATGTATTTTGGCCTAAGAATGGCGAAGGACGTTGGCTCAATCAATCAGGACTGACTTCTTTCAACCAAAGGTGGGAAAGACTAAAGCAAGAACGTGAGTTTCTTTTGAATCAGGAAGAGTCCGAATTCTTAGAAGAAGAGAAATCACGCAATCAGGAGGCTTTTGTATCCTTGCAAAAATATGCTCCGGTGAGTTCGCGTCAACACATAGTCTATCAAGCTAAACTGGTGACCATGGACAAAAATTGGACAAAAAAGAACAAGCTTAGTTCTCTGGTTAAACGGCACAAGAAGTAGTTCTTTGTTATTTGTCTAGCTGGGATAGATCTTTAGACAAGGGCATTCTCCAACCACTGCCGAATGCGCGGTGATGTATTTTAAGAACAGGGCCAGATTGGGCTCGTTTGAATTCAAAGTTCATTATCCTGGAGAAAAGCTTGTTGAGCTTGTATTTTTCAATGAATTCATCGAACTCCCCGGCAAAAAACTGAAGCCCTTGATTCTCTATTAGATCCCTTAGCGCTACATCGAGAACCGCATAGGGAGGTAGAGAATCTGTGTCGAGCTGTTGTTCTCGAAGTTCGGCAGTAGGCGCCCTTAGTAAGAGTTCATAGGGAAGGTTAACTTTTTCAACGTATTTAAAGTAATAGGCCAAAGCGTAAACTTCGGTTTTGTAGAGGTCTGCAAGTGGGGCGAGAGTTCCACACATGTCTCCATAAAGAGTTGTATAGCCCATGGCCGCTTCACTTTTGTTACAAGTAGCAATAAGTAATGAGTTTCTTAGGTTGGCTTGGCTCATAAGGTAAGTTCCCCTTATTCGGGCCTGTAGGTTTTCATACGCCATCTCGGTTACAGGAATGCAAAAGTCACTCGAAAGTCTTTCGACCGAGGGGGCAATGTTTACCTCTAAAAACTCTATCTTTAGAGCCTCAGCAACAGATTTTGCCAATTGCTTGGATTGAGTGCTGGTGATGTTTGTCGGAAGGCTAACGCCCAAAATGTTTTCAGGCCCCAGAGCTTTAGCGGCGATGCAAGCGGCTAGGGCAGAATCTATTCCTCCGGATAGACCTAGAACGGCTTTAGAGAGGTTGTTTTTTTTGCCATAGTCTTTTAATCCCATGGTGAGGGCTTGGCTGAGTTCTTTCCAGTGGCAATATTCAATTACATTTGGAGTGCCAGTGTTGTCCTCAAGTGGATTCACCAATAACGTGTCCGTTTCAAAAAGCTTAGCTTGCTTAATGATTTCTCCATTTTTAGAGCAGGCAAAAGAGCCTCCGTCGAAGAGGATGTCATCTTGAGCGCCTACACAATTAGAATATAAGAGCGGGGTTTGTAGCTCTCTTGCTTTTTGGGAGAAGAGCTCTTGTCGTCGTAGGCGCTTTTTTGTGGAGTAGGGTGAGGCCGAAAGATTTATGAGAAGATCGCAATCCTTAAGTTGCGGCCAAGGAGAGCTGGCCTCGCTGTGATATTTAATGTCGTGGACACCAAAAGCTGGCGTGTCGTCCCATGCATCTTCGCAAATAAAAATACCGAGTCTTTTTCCGTCTAGGAAGAGAGGCTCTTGCTCTTTGCTCCAAGCTTCAAAAAATCGATTTTCTTCAAAAACATCATAGTTAGGTAGGCGTTGTTTTCGAATGGTTCCAACTTTTTTTCCATGATCAAACAACGTAGCGCAGTTGTAAAAGTAGTTGCTTTCGATGCAAGGGACCTTTTCTATGTGCCCTACTAACACGGCGAGTTTCTTTTCTTTGCTGACTTGGGCCAATTCAGTCATGGCTCTTTGTTCTGCTTTGTATAGTTCTGGATAGGCCAAGAGGTCACGAGGCGGGTAGCCGATTAGGGCCAATTCGGGAGTAATAACAAGGCGAGCATTGTTTTGGGCAGCTAGTTCAATACTGGCTTTTAGGCGATCGAGGTTATGTCTCACAGCGGCAACTATTGGGTTCCCCTGGTGAATTAAACAGAGCATCCAACTCTTTTAGCAGACGGCCAGTTTGATTGCTGAAAAAAATTCGCTTACCGTCAATAGTTATGAATGACAACGGTAATGATCCGGCATCGGCACTTTCCTACAGGGGTTCAATTTCTGGTTTGAAAGGACTTTTGTCTAATAAGCTTACAGAGGGAATTGCCAGCGTTGTTGAGAATCTTGAGAAATTTTCAGATGTTGCTTCTCAAGATGAAGCAGGCAATTTAGGGAGCACCCGATTGATTCCGGTTGAGAAGATCATGCCTTGCCCTAGTCAACCTCGTCAGGTCTTTGATGCTCAATCCTTGGAGCAACTTTCTTTAACTATGAAGGAAATGGGGCAGGCTCAAGCGATCACGGTTAGACCCAAGGGCGACAAATTTGAAATCATAAGTGGAGAGCGGCGTTACCGAGCCGCTAAGTTAGCTGGAATTACTCAACTGCATTGTTTGATCAAAGATGTAGATAATAAGGAGGCTGACCTACTTTCGCTTGTTGAGAACCTCCAGCGCAAGGACTTACTGCCTATTGAAGAAGCTGCCTTTTTGAAGAAAGTCTTGGGTGAATACGGTGATTTAAGCCTTGAGAAACTAGCTCGCATGCTAGGCACCCACAAGAGCACTTTGAGTGAAAAGGTGAAAATGGCGGATATTCCGGCTGACGTTCAAAAGATGCTTTATGAGCGGGGCTATTCTTTTACTCATCGACATTGGCGAGTGCTTTCAAGAATTGAAGACCAAGCTCTTTTAAAGCAAATGTGCCTAAGGGCCCTGGATGAGAAGTTGTCTGTAACAGAGTTAGAGCGGAGTTTAGAGGCTTTCGGCGTTAAGAAGAAAAGGCGATCTAAGCCTGCCGAGCAGCTGAACGATAGTCAGTTGAGTTTTGAGAGTTTCTCGATTGTGGAGCACAAGGACGACCGTTTGAGAGTTAAATCCTTTTCGGCGGACCTAAAATCTTTGACCGATGCTGCGCGTCAAAAAATCGTCTCTGAATTGGAGAAAGCTTTAGAAGCCTTGAGGGCCTAAAGTTTTATAAAATTAGCTGAAACTATTGAATTTTTTCTAGAAGCTGCCGAATCATTCTATAGGACATGGCTATAGCAAAATCTGGGAGGCAGGCTCATAAGTCTGCTGAGTATTATTATTACATCGTTCGCGGTGATGGAAAAACTTCAGGTCCTTATTTGTCTTCAGAGATTCTTCAGCTGATAGCTGAAAAACAAGTTTCATTTCGCGACTATTGTTGGAGAAGTGGATACAGAGAATGGCGGCCTATTATTTCTACCGAGGACTTTCGCTTGGAGTTCAAGGGGGACGCTTTAAATGATCCGACTTTCCCCAAAAATGAAATTCCTAATGAAGTAGAGAGACACGGTCCTGTTAGCCACATTCCTCACGCTTTGCCTGAGAAAAAGAAGAGAGTGATTGTAACTTTTGCAAAAACAAAAATAAAAAGAGTTTCAGTTTATGAATGGTGTTTTGCATTGCTGTTTTCGATGTTGTTTGCCTTTTTAACCGCGAATTGGACGTTGAATGATTTGGTCTCTCAATTGCAGCAGCGAACTCAAGAACTTCTTGTTGGTTCTCCGCAAAAGGTGGGAGCTTTCTACTCAGAGAAAGCTTTTCCTGATTATGCTCTAGCTCCTTTAATGAGTGCACAGGGGATTAAAAAGTATGATGGCAAGCCAATTGCTGTAGAGGTAAAGGGAAGTATTCGCTCGAATTTGATATCTTCACCAATTGGACGGCAAAGCTTTGAATTAGAAAATGTGGAGAATGTTGAATTGTGGAATCCTGTTGCACACGGCTTACCAGCAGTTTATCAGAAGCCGCTTCATGTCAGGGGTTATGCCGACTTTTCATCTAATCGAATGAAGTTGCTTGTCAGTCATCCAGGCGCTCCGATAAGATCACCATGAGATGTTATTTATCTTTCCTCGGTTTTTTTTAATTTCACTCTTCTTTTTTCAGCCAGCCCATCTTTTTGCTCAACAAGAGAAATCTAGATCTGAGGAAGTAATCGCATCGGATCAGCCCGAAGGTGAGCCCGAGCTTCTTTATCAAAAGCGGAATCAACCCCGAGTAGATATGGAGTCTTTGAGAAAAGAGTTTGAGCCTGCTCCAAAGGAAATAGAAGTGGCTCGCCATTTAAGCCTCGAACATTGGTCTCGATTCACCGGGGGCCTTTGGTTCTCTTATGGAAATGTTGGGATTACCCGGCCCATGTTTAAAATCACAACCGACGAGCTTTTGATGAAGAATGCGACGGAGCGAGTTTGGGGTTTTGGTGGCCAGCTAGATTTTGCCATTGCTGGCAGTCTAGACCAATCATTACGGACGCGGGTTGGTATTCTTCGGTCCACGATCAGTCCTCAGTCAGCGATAAGTGCGAAACATTCAAATGCTTCTTTTGAAACTCAGTCCAATATTCTCCATTTGTCAGCCATTCAGAGATGGCAGTTAATGGCAACCGAGGAAACCGGGCAGCTTTGGGGTGGTGTCGGAGGGCAAATGAACTACGCACTTTCTTCTACTAGGAACAATTCTGGGGGTAGCCCTCGTAGTAACCTCTCTAATTCCTATGCTTTTAACCTTATTTTTGCTGCTGGAACTGATATTGCAATCACCGACCTGGAGGATGTTTCCTTGGAATTCCAGTATTTACCTCCTCGAGCTTTGGTCTTTTTAATTGGCTTTCGTAGCTCTCTTTAATCGGCTATACGACCTCCATGAAGTTGGATAATCCGTTTATTTTGGCGCCAATGGCTGGAATAACCGACATGCCTTTTCGACGTTTGATGAAACGTTTGGGGGCTGGCTGTGTGATTTCTGAATTTGTTTCTGCCCACGCCGTCATTCATGCTAAAGCGCAGAAGAATCGATATCTGAAGTTTCATGAAGAAGAGACTCCTTTTGGCTTTCAACTTTTTGGTGGCGATGAAAAAATCTTGGTAGAAGCCGCTAAGAAAGTCGAAAGTTTAGGTGCCGATTTTGTCGATATCAATCTAGGGTGTCCAGTTCCAAAGGTTACTAAAAAGGGCGGTGGTTCGGCTTGGCTTTGTCACCCCGTTGAGTTGGGTAAGCTGTTGGCCGATTTAAAAGCGGCTCTTAATATTCCACTTACTATAAAAATCAGAACAGGCTGGGACTCGGAATCTATTAATGCTCGAGAAATAATAAACATTGCCGCCAATGAAGGCGTTGAATGGGTGGCTATTCATGGAAGAACGAGAGCTCAAGGGTATTCGGGCGCAGCGGATTGGGAAATGATTCGAGAGTTGGCTGAAAGTAGTTCT
The DNA here is from genome assembly GCA_009991595.1 of bacterium. GTDB lineage: Bacteria > Bdellovibrionota > UBA2428 > UBA2428 > UBA2428 > JAACVK01. The sequence continues at coordinate 41,693 of JAACVK010000044.1, forward strand.
GTTAAAATTGTTGGAAACGGTGATTTGGTAACAGGAGCTTTGTCAGCCGCACGACTGTTGCAGAGTAATTGTGCGGGAGTCATGATTGGCCGCGGAGCTTTAAAAAATCCTTGGATATTTCTAGAAGCAGTAGAAGCTCTTAATCGCCTTAAAGCCATGGATGAAGCGGAAAGATCGGCTACGGTTGAAGCTATTATTGCTAAACAAAGTTTGCCGCCTTCTGGCGATGTGCCCGAGGGAAAGCAGTATTACGAAAAGAAAGTTAAGCAGTTGCAACCTACGCCTGTGAACTTTGTTGCGGATTGGGCAAGGGTTCGAAAAGATCGCGATTTAATGCTGTTGATCAATCTGCATCTCTCGTTTTTACGCGAAGTCTATCCAGAGATTCGTGCACAATTGAACTTTAGAAAGTTTCTTGCTTGGTATAGCGCTGGGTATCCCGGTAGTCACAAGTTCAGAAAAGACATATTTACTTCCAAGGATTTTGATCAAGTTGTTCAAAGGGCTCTTGAGTTTTTTGACGGTGTCAAAAGCTTGGGCGACCAGGCTGACTCGTTAAGAGAAAGCAGTCCGGTCTTGATGCGGGGGCATGGATAATCAGGTAAACTGATTTCTGTGTCTAAAGGGGAAAAGTTAAAGAGCATTCTATCTAAGTTTTCGGGCTTGAAAGGCCTCGCGAAATGGATTGCCTCGATTTTAATTTTGTTTGTTCTAGCGATCGTTGGAACAGTTTTTTATCTAGAAAAATCCTATCCCCCCGAGCAGTTTAAAGAAGTCATTTCTCAGAAGTTAAAATCTTCAGGTGCGATCGAGCATTTTGAGTTGGGAGACTTGGACTGGGGCTTTAGCCTCTTGAATTTGTCGATCAGAGCGAATTTGAAGGATTTAAAGTTTGATCTTAAGGAAACCCCTCTCTCGGCAGAGATTGCGCGTATGGAGTTTCATGCGTCTTTGTGGAACCTGTTGTTCCTAAGGCTCCCTGTTTCTTTGGACGTCTATGACTCTAAAATAGAGGTGGATGTCACCCCACCCAACGCCGTCCTTGAAGAAACAGCAGCTGTTTCAAAGGAAGAGGCGGCCGTTTCAATAAAGGCCATTCCTGATTGGTTGCGATATCTTTATGCCCATTTAAGAATTCATAATGCGTCTCTTAATATAAAGGGAATGGATGATTATGAGGTTTCCGAAATTCAAAAAATTAATCTGGATTTTGTCTCTTCGGGATTTCCAGGAAATTATAATTTAGATCTTTCTTTTGAGCCTATAGCGAGTTCGGAAAAGAGTGGTGTTTATGTTTCAGGTCTGACAAAAGTGAAGTTGGCAGGCGCAAGCCGCTTGCAGGGCGGATATTTTGTAGGCTTTAGTGCTGAAGAATACGAACTTAATTTAAATGAGAACTTAATAGTTGGGCTGGGTTTTTTAGAAAAAACCCCAGGCTATAAGATGGGCTTTCAGGGCGGATTAAATTTTATATTTAGCCCCGATCTCGTTATGCGCAAAGTTGAGTTCTTGAACAATCATTTATTTTTAAGCGCTTTGCAGATCAACTTGCAGGCACAATATTCTGCAGATGAAGGCCTTTCTTTGAATTGGGCGCTTCCCGAAACGCGAGTAGAGAACCTATATTTGCCTGTAAAATATTTGAGGTTGTTGCCCTTCAAGGGGATTGTAGAGAGTAAGATTTTTATTGGCATCCCTAAGAAGAAAAAGCCGACCGTAGACTGGCAGATTTCACTAAACAATCTCTATGCAGACGTGGCTAAAGTGGAAGGTGTTTTTGATAGCACTTCTAGCGGCAAGCTGCTTATGTCGATGACGACTAAGGGAAGATATGTTGAGGGAAAAATTGAATCTCCTAAAATTGAGGTTCATGTAGACGCCACCAATGCGGCCCTGCTTTTTAATAAAGGGCAGATTCAAAAGAAACAAGGAGACCGCTTAGAAATTCTCTTTAAGTCGATTGTTAAAGACAATATTCTCAAGATTCAAAACTTCAAGGGCTTTATTCATACTCTCGAGTTCCAAGGCGCGGGTAGAATTAAAAACTTTTCAGAATATATGGCAGGTCAGTCTGGGGATTTGGACTTTTCTTTTATTACCAATCGAATTCATTTAAGAGATTGGTCAACCTCTTTAAATTTCTTAGTGCAAAGTCCACCCTTAGATGGTTTTGCAAAAATTGGAGCGAATTTTTCTGGTCCAGTGGTTCTTGGGCAAGATAACTTTGAGCATATAAATTGGAGAGTGGATCAAATTAATCTAACAAACATGAGAGGTTCATTTGATCCAAAGGAATTGATTCGTTCTGGGATTCTACCCAAGCAATCATACGTGGAAGGCCGCTTTCAGATTGATCTAACTTT
>JAACVK010000045.1:0-29877 GCA_009991595.1 bacterium
GATTTTTAACAAATGGCTCGCTTTTGCCTTTTTTCAATTAGCTAGGAATAGTTTTACCCACTTGATGTCGAGAAGAGCCAGAAACGACTAAAGTTAACTCATTCTTAACAAAGCGACAAAATCACTGGTTAGCTAACTCAAGTTTAACTTTGCATGGCCCAAAGCTAAGATACTATTGTAACTATGAAGTCTTGGGGCCCGGTTATTCTCGTATTGGCAAGCCTAAGTGCAAGCAATGCCTTAGGAGCTCGAAACGGCCCACGAGCCTTTGGCGTTATCCAGAACGAAATGGGCTCCCCGCCAAGCAACACACCCATGATCTCCGAGCAAAGCAATCGCAATAGTGGTCACGGCCTCAATTTCGAGGCCTCCAAATACTACCTTCCAGTAGAGGTGCCAGACCTATTGCCTCCAGTCGAGATTCCCCAGCTAGGAGGGTCGACTCCGCAGAGGCAAAACAGAAACAATAACTCAGCAGACGCCCCACCCGCGCCTAGAAACCTTGAAGCTATGCGTGATTCTCAGATAGGTAATCAAAAACAAGCAGGCGACTGTTCCTCAGGCGAGCCAGGCAAAGATATTTCCGTCTACTTACCCTCCGACCGAGATCAGGTTGGCAAAATTGTTGTTTCAGATCCCATGGGCGGCGCACCTATTAGCTGCAACGCTAAAGGCAAGGGAATTGCCTCGATGAGTGAGAACAAAGGCGACACCCCTATCGGCGAATACACAACACTCGGATTTGGCGGAAACACGGATGAGCAATGGGGACAAGAAGGCATTCAAATGAAACAAAGTTGGAACGGACAAGGAAGCGGAGGAAACCAAGGGAGAGGCTTCAACCAAACCGATGACTTGTTTATTCACACGAAAGACAACTTAACCGAAGATGAAATTGCCAACGCTTCTTCGTGGGGATGCGTAATTGTTTCAAAAGACTGCATGGACAAGATTACTGCTGCACTACAGAATAGAAACAACGCCGAAGGACTAAAGATGGTCGTTAAAGAGGGATCTTGCCAATGAAAACATTCTTTTTTCAAATTCTATTGTTTGCAATCTCAGCGCGAGCTATTGGCAGCACTCAATTCCCGAGAACCGATCAACAGCTTTCTGCAATGATGCAACAATATTCCTCTAAACCTTCTTACCAAGCCATGCTCAGTTACCTCTACCACTTTGCCAATGGAAAAGAAGTGCAACCTCCTTCAAAAGCAGCACAAGATCAGCTCGCAAGCACTCGCCTCCTCTTTGAAAGCGAATGGAATAAAGTTGATTGGCAGAAGTTAAAAATACAGGACTTTTATTTAACTCTAAAAGCCTCAAACCACTTTCGACCTGCCTTCGAAGCCCTTCCCAAGAAATTTGCAGTCTACCCAACCGACGTCTTTAAGCTTTTCGACAAAAGAGCTCAAATGCAGCAGGGAGGAAGACACGTCAGTTCGCAGGAGGCCAGCTTCTGGCTGGCCCTCGTGCCTTGCTTAGACGCAGGTGGAGAGTTATTTGCAGCTGGATTTTACACAAACATAAAACACAACCTGCGAAATTGGATCTACGCATTGCCAGACGCTGAAAATAGAATCCGATCGGAAGAGAAACTATCCGGAGGACTATGTGGAATATCAAGATCAACCCGCAACCAACATTCACCAGACCAACTAAAAGCCATTGTGGAGCTTCACCCAAGCAAGGACAAAAACATCTACAAAGGCTTCCAAGAAGCTCTACAACGAGCCTCTCTGCACGAAAGAACGAACATGAGCCCTGCCTTTAGGAATTCTTCGAAAGCTCTATTAGATTACTTTTCTGAAAAAATGAAATAGAGAACAAAACCGTATTAAAGCAAAAGCTCTTCATTAATTTCAACAAACTCGTCGGCGGCGTTAATCAGCGCATTTGCCGTTAAACTTCGCACGCCGTAGACTCTAGTCTTCATATCTGATTCGGAGGAAACTTTATCAAGTAACAAGGAAAAGTCGCCATCTCCGGACAAAAGGACAATCAAATCAACGTCGTTCTTCAATTGATCTAAAACATCAATCGTAATACCGACATCCCAATCGCCTTTAGCACTACCATCTGATCTTTGAATAAAGGGTTTTAACTTCACCTCAAAGCCAATGTGCCTTAAGGCATCTTGAAATTTTATCTGGCCGTCATCTTTTTTATTAGTAGCGTAGGCCTTTGCAGCGACAACATCCCCCTCAGAGCTTAATTGTTTCCAAAACTTCCGATAATCGAAAGAACGCCCAAAGGCTTCTTTTGAAGTGTAATAAATATTTTGAACATCGACAAAGACTGCAACTCTCATGAAGCTCTTATGCTATCAGTAAAGAAGCAATCTCGACACTTGTGACCACCACATTTCAGGGTTGTCTTCAATGGCAGCTGGATAGCTCTCAACATACATCTTAAGAATTTTTACTAAAGCTTGCTGACTTTCAGTCGTATCATTTTTAGCTCGCTCTAACATGTCCACTAACTCACGATCGTAACTGCCAGCGCCTTCGCTCGTGCGCATTTTCAAAAGTAAGCTTTCGACCTCTTCTTTAAGCGTCTTGTTGTAATGGCTAATTCCAGCCACAAGATCCATACGAAGGTCAGTCATTTGCTCAGGATTTTCTTCTAGCCAATAAAACTCGCTGTAAGAATCATAGAGCTCTGCTTTAGCTTGATTTTGTTCTTCCTGTAATTTTAATGAATACTCATCTAACTGCTTAGCATAAACTCCAACCGCTTCTACCCACTGGTCGTAACTATCTAAACGCTCTTGTAAACCCGGAGCTGCCCATGAATTAGGAATCATTTCTTCTAAGAAATTCCAGCTGAACAAAGAGGAATCAATGCTTGTTTGAGGCACTGGAGTGTTTGGCAAGCTTGGATTCTGAGTAAACGGGCTGTTTTGAGGAAACCCAGTAGGCACTGGCGGTTGCATGTTTTGCAAAAGTGGAGAAGGATTGTAAGAAGTTGGATTTCCACTAGCCGCTCCACGCATCATCAAAAGATTGCCAAGACTTGATTCCTCGGCAACGAGCCTTCCTTTTAGTTCATTGATTTGGGCATTAAGCGACCCGATGTGTGTCATCTTCCCAAACGCTTCTTGTCGGATTCCAGACAAAGTAGAGACTATCTGATCAGGAGTTTTTCCAGCAATTTTGGTGTTAATAATCGGCGCAGAGTATTTTGAAATCATATCTCTTTTCGCGTCGCCAAACTGAGCGGCCACCTGATTGATCTTAGTTACAATATTATCAATAAAATTGTTCTTAGCCATAATCTGAGAATCAAGAGCAGCTTGAGTCTTTCTCAACTTCGCCCAAGGATCAGCCTTCGGCGCCTGACTTGCATTGTCCCAGTTTGAGGAATTCCCGTTTGGATTCACATTGCTTGTATTGCCAACCGTTGTTGGAGTTTGAGGGTTTTGATTTGAGTTATTGTTGTTATTGTTCTGAGAAACAATCACTCGATCTTTCTGAAGTTGTTGGAAGAAAGCCAATGTGTCGCGAGCACTTGTTCGTGCACCACGGGCCACTCCGCGAGTCACCGCCGCTTTTTTTACTCCAAATCGAGCAACCGACGCCAAGGAACGTCGCTCTTGTCTCACTCGTGAAGCACCACGTCCCCCTAAGCTTGCTGCAACACGCTTCACAAAACCTCGTGTAGTAGAGGCACCTTTAGCCAAAAGCCTTGCATTCTTATGAGGCTCATCGCCGCTTTCAATTTTGGAAGCCAACGATCGAACACCAAGAGCATAGTCTCGTGAATCTTGAATATCCGTTTTTCTTGCCAAACTTCGACCCCTAGGGACATTACCTCGGCTTGGTGCCATGCGCGCTGAAGCAGGTCCACGAGCTGTATTAACAGGGACATTGGCCAAGAATGGGTTCTGCTGAGGAACAACACTTGGTGCACGCGGGTTGACCGCTTGACCATTGGCCTCTGGAACGTTGGCAATAAATCCATTGCTCGTAGCTAAACCATTTGGCGCTTGCTGAACAAAGCTTCTTCGAATAACAGGAGTATCATTTGGATTCTGAAAAACCCAGGTGGGAACAATTTTATCGGTCCCGTAACGCTGAGTGAGTGTGCCATGATCCGTTGTTCGAATGTCGGCTAAAGCCTCCAACATACCAGGCGCACAACCAAACTGATGAGTCTGAGTTCTTATAGGAAGATTCGCAATTGCCAAAGAGGCTTGAAAAGCTGTGTAAGATCCATTGTGAGCAAAATATGAAGGCATTGTGCACTGAACTGCTTTTGCAATGTCTTGAATGGCCATCATGTTCTTTTTCTTTTTAATCTCTTTACTAAGGATATAATCCTTATCAACCAAACACTGAGTTTGAATTTCTGACCAAGCCATGTTGATTTTTGTATAGTCACCCGTCGCTCGTGCATTGCTTTTGGCCTGTTGCATAATTGGGTCTTGAGCCAAGAAGTAAGCAAGCTCATCAGCCGGCATGTTCACATCAACAAGGGGATTAGGGTAATCGCCTCGAGGCATTTTAATTTTCTCATATTCATCGCTTGAATTGAGCGCCTTAACGAATTCTTTGTTACAGCCCACCGCGGAGTTAGCTTTTCCATCTTCGTCAAGACAACAGTCCTTCATGTCTCCTAGGTAAGTTTCCAAAGTAGCCATGTGCTCTTTAAAGTCACGAGCTTCTTCTCGACCGCTGCTAGTGGCTGGCTGTCTAAAGCCAAAGCGACTTGAAGCCATGGAGCCAACACTAATCGGCTGGTCTATAAAGTCGTCCATACTTTCAAGAGACGATTTCGATTTTTTCAGAGCGTCCTGGAACTCTCTCAATAACCTCTTTCCACCATCACCGTCACTGCCCAAACAAGAAACTAGAGCGTCGCTGCGACCAACATTGGACAAGTCCGCCAAAAAGGATCTAAGCCCACGAGTCGAATTGTGATAATCTGCCGCCAACGCGTTCAAGGAAATTTGATTGTAAAAGCCAGAGATGATTTCGCGCTCGCCATTTCGTGAATTGAGGGGTTTTGAATTGGCTCCGTCTTGAAGGAAAATTTTCTGAATGCGATATTGATCAAGGCCCGAGACCTTAAAATCTTGCTGTGCATATGCAAGACCGGAAATCATCGCCAGTCCTACAAAAATATAAATTCGCTTAAACATCTCTCCCCCTCAAAATTCCCCTCAAACAACTAAACTAACTTAATTAAATAAAGTTAGGAGTTGTCCCAGTCGGCGTCCTTCGACTGGGATTAGTTCTCGTCCTGTTTCCACCTGGAGCCCTTGTGTCTCGACTAGGTGCAGTTCGCGTGCTCGTTGTAGGAGCCACGGCTCTCTCGTAAGTTCTGGTCGATGGCTGTAAACCACTTCCTGCAATGTATTGAGTGCGCTCGTTATAAAGAGAGTTCACCTCAATACCTAAAGTTTGAACTATTTTCAGATTGCTCGCCATTTGATCGACATTGCGCTCAGTATGAAGTTGCTCTGCATACTTAGTTTTGTATTCATCATACAAGGCTTGCGAAAGATCTTCTTCACTCGTAAAGGCATTGAACATACCCATAGCGCTCAACTCCATTCGCTTTCTTGCAAGTTCTTGCGAGAAAAGCATTGGGTTCTCGTTACGTAACTTAAAGAGCTTGGATCGAGCTTTTTCTTTAGCCACTCGAGCCACTTCTAAGCGCGTAAGAACTAGACCGCGTCTCATCGCTTGCGCTGAGCGATCCAAACATTTCTTTTCAGACTTCAAGTCTTTGGTCTGGTCGACGGTCATATTAGAAGCAGTTGCCTGGCCAAATAGTTTATCCATTGCGTCTGTTGCCAATGTTCCACCGTCCATTAGGCCCGTTGAAAAGGCCATCATTTCTTCATCCACATAACCAGTAGACTTACAAGCTGTCATTTGAGCAGCCAATCCTTCTTCCAAACGATCTAACTTCTTCTCAGCTGTTGGATTGTCAGCAAAAGGAAGGGCTTGATTGATAGATTGAGGCCCACAAGCGCTTGGAACAACAAGATTGCCCACCATTTGACGGTAGCCAAAGTTAGGATCTTGAGCCAATTGTTGCTCTAACTGAGCCAATCTCTCTTTACGAGCTTTTGCTACAGTGTCTTCAGCTGTTTGTGGATCTGTGCCTTCAGCAGTTTCTCCACCTTTAGTTTCAGCACTAGCGTCTGCCGCATCCGAAGAAGTCGGCTCTTTAGAATCACTATCTCCACCAGCAAGGTCTCTTTTTGCTTTAAACAAAGCGATCTCACTTCGGCAGCTCTTCTTATCTTCATCACTTAACTCATCCACATAAAGCTCTTTTGCCAAAACAGCACAAGCGCTTACGCCCTTGAATCCGTCTTCGATGTCATATTGATCCACAAGCTCTTTCATTAGAGAAAGCTCAGTGGCCATTCTAGAAGAAGCCGCATCTTCTAGCTCTTCCATTTTTCTTAATTTGTCTTGAGCAGCACCCAAGTCAGTTAACTTATTATTGATGTCGCCAAGCTTTTTAACAGACTTCTTTAAATTATCTTGAACAGAAGCCACTGGCTTAATAAAGGCCGCTTCGTTGGAAAGGTCTGCAAAATTGCTGATTTTTTCTTGAAAGATTCCTTCAGAACTAATGTCTTCTGCAATCTTTTTAAGAAGTTTCTTTTGCTCTTCTAAATCACCACTGTAACGAGTTAGAGCCTCGCTTAAGTCTTTGTTGTGCTTAGACAGATTTTTAATCTCATCTTCATTTAACTTTATGGATAGCTTTGCAAATTCAACTTCATCTTCTTCCGGGTGACTTTCTAATCCAGAAAGATTCAATTTAAAGGGAGTGCCTTTTAATTCTTGAGCTCTAGCATCACCCCAAGTTTCAGGGTCAGAGCTTTTAACACTATCTGCAATTTTTTGAGCAGCGGCCTGCAGGCGAGAGTCTTCAACCAAGGCTTGTTTAAGTTTTTGCTCAACTTCTAAGCCGGCAACATTGGCTTTTGCTTCAACCAAGAATTCACCGTCCGAAATTAAAGTGCTCAGTGCCACTCGTTTCGATTCTTCAGAAAGGAGTAGTTCTCTGCGTTTCTCAGCCTTTTCCTCGCCCGTTTTACCAGGAGCATTCTCGACCAAATCCATTACAGATTTGACTGATTCGTATTGAGAGCGCTCTAGGATTTTCTCTGCCTCTTCTACCGACAAAGCCCAGGTATTAGAAAGTGCAAATACGCCTCCCAATAGCCCTCCGAGGATCAATTTTTTCGAAAGTGTTGTAGTCATCATAGCAAAGACTCCTTAACACAATGCTAACACGACGCATTACACTCGGTAGCTCAAATATAGCTAAATTACAGAAAAATATAGCTTTTTTTTGTCTAAACTTTAGACACCTGACCGAAAGTTCGACCGAAAGGGGGCCTAGAGAAGAGATATTCTAATTCCCTTGTAATAAGATAGGACCACCATATGAATAAGTTCATAGCTAAGCTAACCCCACCCCTAACCCTAGCCGTCCTGGCCCTATCCGCCCCCCAGCTCGAAGCCAATGACTACGAAATCAACTTCGTTCCAACAAAATACAAATATAAAGAACCTGGATTAATGGAGCTCAATGGCCTCAACTATCGAATAGGAGCTTTGGGTGTTTTTGGAACCAATCAATCGGATAGCGTGTTTAGAACTGAAGCCTCTTTCGCCTACGCCAAACTAGACTACACCAGCCAAGGCACAGGCAAACTAAATGGCACTAAGAACAGCATTTTTGATCTTCGCGCTTACTGGCAAATTAACTTTCCAACTATATCGAATAAAAGTGCGCTCTATTTTGGCTTAGGTTTCCGCCGCCTTATGCACGATTTAAGAGGAACCACTGACACTGATCACGTTGGGTATAGACGCTTGAGCCGCTATCTTTCCCTACCTGTTGGATGGACCACTGAATTTGAATTCAACGGCCAATGGTCGTGGATCATCAACCCTGAAGTGGCGCTGATGTTTTCAGGACAGCAAACAACTTATCTCGGAGATGTAGACTCTGCATTGCCTAAGGTTAACAACGACCAAAGTGGCGGCTACCACTTTAGATTGAAAGCTCCTATCAAATACGAAAACTTTGCGATTGGTCCTTTTTTCGAATACTGGAAAATTCCAGATTCCGAAATCGTTTACCTAACAAGCACGATTGGACTACTAGAACCTAAGAACTATACCCTAGAATATGGAATCATAGCTTCGTATAGTTTTTAGAAGGAAAGTCCTACTTGAGTCATAAAAACACTCGTGTTTTCCAACAAATACAATATTGCTTAGCCAAGATGCCGAAAGCATGGTAGAAGGCCGCAACAGTTAAGTTTCATAAGAAATCGGCAAGCCTATATAACATAGCCTCTTTCTTTGATTCATAAAGAAAGAGAAGATTACAGTGAAAAAATATCAAGATATGGCTCTTGCCAAGGAGCTTAAGCAAGCTCTTAACGACCTAAAGTTTGAAGACACAACGGAAATTCAAGAAAAAGTGATTCCTATTGCCTTAGAGGGCGGAGACCTTATGGCCTGCGCTCAAACGGGCTCAGGGAAGACAGCTGCTTTTTGCATTCCCATGATTCAACAAATTCTATACAGCAAAGACAAAAACGCACTGATCCTTGCGCCCACTAGAGAACTGGCTCAGCAAATTTGTGCCGTGGTCGTAGACCTTACCAAGTATTGTCGACACCTCAACACAGCTCTACTCGTAGGTGGTGCAGACATGCGGAGACAAACAAATGTTCTTCGAAAGCACCCTAGAATTGTCATCGCAACCCCTGGTCGCCTCAACGATCACATTCGCCGCAGAACAATTGATTTAAGGACAACAGCAATTCTTGTCCTTGATGAAGGCGATCGCATGTTGGACATGGGATTTGCGCCTCAATTAGACGAGATTTTAAAGTATCTTCCCAAAGAAAGACAAAGCTCTCTGTTCACAGCGACTTTGCCAGACAAAATTAAACGTCTCGCTCAAAGATATTTAAATCAGCCGACATCCATCAGCGTTGGTCAAACATCACAACCTGTTTCAAGCATTAAACAATCCGTTCTTTCGGTAACTCAATCCGCTAAGAATGATAAAATTGTTGATGAACTCAATGCTCGTGAAGGTTCTATTATTATTTTCATGAGAACCAAACGACGCACAGACGTTGTAGCCAACATGTTAGATGAACTCGGCTTTCCAGTGGGACTCATTCATGGTGGTCGATCGCAAGGACAAAGAAACCGCGCCTTGCAAAACTTTAAGGATGGACATTCCCGTATTCTTTGCGCAACCGACGTTGCCGCTAGAGGCATCGACATTCCAGCCGTAGAACACGTAATCAACTTTGATCTTCCTATGATGGAAGAAGATTATGTTCACCGTATTGGTAGAACAGCAAGAAACGGCGCAAAGGGTGAAGCCCTAAGCTTTGTTTCTCCAGAAGAGCACAGAACCTGGAACATGCTAGCTCGTCGATACCGAATCGAAGGCGTTGCTTTACCCGAAATTCGTGGAGCTGGCGGCGCAAGCAGCAATGGATCACGAGATCGTGGCGGCTTTCGCAACGGACGCAGTTCCGGTGGAAGCGGTGGCGGTGGTGGCCGCGGATACGGCGCACGACGCGGAAGCTCCAGCAATGGTGGCGGCAACCGCAGTTTTGGTGGACGAAGTTCATCTGCTGGGGGAAGAACTTCCTCTCCTGCTGGAAGCCGAAGTTCTGATTCACGTGGCGGAGAAAGTCGATATTCTGACACCCGAGGAGCCAGCCCTGCTCGAAGCAGCGAATCAAGACCCTATAGCCCGCGACCAAACGCAGGAAAAACTTATTCTAATCGCAGTGCAAAACCAGCTGCTAGATCGGGTGGAAGCTCTGCACCAGCAAGAAATCCACAAAGCGTTACGGCCGTGAAAAAGCGAAAGACCTTTTCAAGTCGGCGTCTTGCGCGTAATCCGTCCGCATAGATCTCCGTTAAATATTATTTGCAACTCAGTGCATAGGAAGCAATTCTTCCCATGCACTGGGCTGTATTTTAAGAGATCAAATTATTTAAGCAATATTACGTTTCATTCGCTCTGAGCCATCATGGATACTATCCCAACTGGACACAGTTCACACCGGGGGGAATTATTCATGAATATACTCATTATCATTGGCCGCGTATTTTCAGCTCTTGCAATCATACTCTTACATTCGCAATCCTACGCACAAAGCGATCGCGTTCCCAACGAATACGTTATCAGCTTTGATAGAAACAAAAACTTCTCGTCCTCATTCAAAGCAGCTCTAGAAAGCAAAGGACTGCGCATTGAAGAAGAAGTTAATGCTCGTGAGAAAATATACCAAGTTCACTATGCAGACTCATCCATTCCGACACGAGACCGTATAAAACAAATTCAAAAATTAGCTCCTTCTGCAATCCGCGTTGAACCCAACTACCGCTACCATGCCTTTTTTGGCCCAACCCCTCCTCCACAAAAACAACAACCTCCCATCGAAGATGGCTTACCAACCCTGAGCACAAACGATCCCTTCTTCAACAACTTGTGGGGATTGAGAAATATTGCTCAAAAGGATTCCTCAGGACAAACCGGGCTGAAGAATGCAGACAGCGCTTCCTCTAAAGCTTGGATGCAGCAGACAAGCGCAGAAAACGTCATTATTGCCATTATTGATACAGGCGTGGATTACAATCACCCCGACCTAGCCGCAAATATGTGGCAAGGGCGCGATCCGAACGGGAAGCTCATTCACGGCTTCAATGCGATTGCCAACAATTTCGATCCTATGGACGACAACCGACACGGCACGCACGTGGCGGGGACCATTGGCGCCGTCGGCAACAACGGCGTAGGCGTGGTCGGTGTAGCGTGGAAAACACAAATCATGGCCGTGAAGTTTCTCGACTCAGATGGAAGCGGCGCACTCGCCGATGCCATTCAAGCCATCGACTTTGCAATCGAGAACGGTGCGAATGTAATGAACAATAGCTGGGGAGCAAAAGGCATTGTCTCTAAAGAACTTGAGGCCGCCGTTGCGCGCGCTCGGGATGCAGGAATCGTATTTGTCGCTGCCGCTGGAAACGATGGAACATCGAACGACGGAAGCGCCAACAACATCAGCTATCCTGCTAGTTACAAATTGAGCAATGTCATTAGCGTTGCAGCCTCTGACAACAAAGATCAAATGCCAAGCTTCTCTAACTATGGCAAGTCAAGCGTTCACTTAATGGCTCCTGGAGTGAACATATTCTCGACCACTCCAGGAATGCGCTACGATAGTTTTAATGGAACAAGTATGGCCACTCCTCATGTTTCAGGCGCCATAGCGCTGCTCCTTGAAAAGCACGCCAACCTAAGCCCGCTAGAAGTTAGAAACCGTCTCATGAAAAGCTCGGACAAGATTAGCACCTTTAAAGACAAGCTAATCTCTTCGGGGCGATTGAACGTTTACAACCTCCTTGAAGACCTCCAAGGCTCGGCAAGGTAAAAGACTCACTAGCAAAAGCTTAGCTTCTAACCGCCGCGGAGCGCAGAGCTAAGACGCAAACCCTAACTTGACTATATACCCCCTAGGGGTATATAGTCATCTCATGTTAAGAATTCTCGCCCTTTTCATCATCCTCTGCTCTGGAGCCCTAAAAGCACATCCAGTTATCTACAAGGATGGCTGGGTTTACTGGGGACAATTTAAGCCGAAGATGAATAACCAAAAAGCTTCCTACACTTTCGATCCAAATTTTTCAATTGAGGCCAATTCACTCTATCTTGCAAACATTGATGAATATCGCGATTACAAAATTGGGATAAACGCACTAGTGAAAAGATGGCTTGCAGAACATTCTCAAGCAAACATCTACGCCTCTGCTCAAGCCGGCTACTTCCACCAAAGAGACGATTCCGACGGATCGGTCCTACATGGTATGCTCATGGCCGACTGGGAATCAAGACATCTCTACACTGCCGCCGCGGCCATGCTTCTATACTTTGAAGACGAATACTACCCTCAATACAAATATCGATTTGGTTTTGCACCTTTTGTCGCCGGCATGGATACGCTACAAGCCTGGTTAATTTTTGAACTTAGCTATTTTGAAAAAAACAATAATCAACTAGAAATCACCCCGATGATGCGTTTTTTCTATAAGAACGTGTTGTGGGAAATGGGCTCAAGCCTTAAAGGCGAGCTCTTTTTAACTTTAATGGTCCACTACTAGGAGGAATGAATGAAAAAACTTTTATTACTTATAACTCTACTTTCGACAAGCGCTTTTGCGACCACCATTGAGGTCAAAGTTCCTGGGATGGTTTGCCAAATGTGCGTCCAAGGAATGAAGAAAGCATTTAAAAAATATGTAGCCAACGCAGACAAAGATATTCTTGTCGATCTAGACACTAAAATTGTCACTCTAACCCCCAACACCGAGATCACTGACGAACAAATTAAGTCAGGAGTCAAAGATGCTGGGTATAATGCAGATGAGATCAATAGAAAAAAGTAGACCATGCCTAAAAAGATATTGAAGTTTCTATCTCTGTTTGGCTCGCTAAGCACACTCTTTTGCTGCGCTCTTCCCGTGCTTTTTGTGAGCTTAGGAATGGGAGCGGTCTTTGCCTCTGTTGGCTCAACCTTTCCTCAAATATACTGGCTCACCGGACACAAAGACATCTTATTTTTGATGACTGGTATATTTCTAGTTGCCTCCTATTTGTTGAGCAGAAATGCCGAAAAGCTTAGCTGCCCAACGGATTCTGAGCTAAGGGATGCCTGCCAAACAGCGAAGCCCACCAGCAAATGGCTCTTCCGCCTGAGTTTAACTATTTATCTTTTAGGACTCGCCTTTTCTTACATAATTCCCTGGGTGTTGTATGCCTAAGAATCCAGATCACTCCGCTCAGTTGAATCGCATTAATCGAATTATCGGCCAACTCCAGGGTGTTAAAAGAATGATCGAAGATAAAGAATACTGTCCAAACATCCTCACCCAAACCAAAGCAATCGCATCAGCACTTCGCTCTTTAGAATGCACACTGTTAGATGGCCACATTAACCATTGTGTGAAAAATGCTTTTGAAAAAAAGAGTGGCGCCGAAGAAAAAGCCAACGAACTAGTAGAGATCTTTCGAGCTCGACTAAAATAACTTAAGCCTCTTCTCACTGAAGGACTGTCTACAAACTTTCCATTTTGATTTACAGTCGTTATCTGACCCAACCTTCAAAGACCGAAGCATTCAAACGAGGATACTTCTATCCATTCAGATAAACCAAACCAATGTCGTGGGTCCCTCTATTTTCATCGACATCAAAGCGTATCAAGCTCCCACCCAGTAAAAGCCATTCACCGCCAATATTTTGACCAATCCGCTCTAACGCCAAATTTAACTGATCTGAGTTCATCTAAATTCACTATACTAGAAAGTCTAAGGATATTGAAACAAGCTAGACAACAGCTAAATGAATACACTCAAGCCGAAAGATTCGCTCCCACAAGAGAAGATGTTATTGCCTACTCTACTCTTCTCCGAGTATTTTGCGACCATTATCCAAGCCAAGCTTGTGCAGAGGACAAAAAGCTACTGCAGCTGAGCAATAGCATTTTTGTCCTTGAGGAAGATAGGTTTTACAAGCAAAGAAGAATTGCTCTGAGTAAAATTGTTGAGCAATTTAAAAGCCCCTAGGTTAACTCAGGAGAAAAGCCTCGCCTCATTGTGTTCTCGGTCACCGTTTGGGGCTCAAGGAAATTTAGCAGGTAATCAGGTCCACCCGCTTTTCCACCCGCACCCGACAACTTAAATCCACCGAAAGGTTGTCTGTAGACCAAAGCGCCCGTGATGCCACGATTCAAATACATGTTTCCAACTTCTAAATGTTTACGAGCGTAGTCGATGTGAAGTGGGTTTCTAGAGAACAACCCTCCAGTAAGTGCATAATCCACGTTATTGAGACGTTGAACAGCTTCCTCGAAACTTGAAACTTTAAATAGAGTGACAAGCGGGCCAAAGAACTCTTGTTGCCCAAGTTCAGAATCAAAATCAGTCGATTCAAAGATAGTGGCTGGCACGTAGTGCCCCGTAGAAAAAATTTCTTTGGGAACATCATGTGAAAACACTAAAGATACTTTGTTGCGCTCCAGAACCGCCAACAGACGCTGCTGCGATTGTTCTGTAACAACTGGGTTTATATGGGCAGCGCCATCAGCAGCTGGTCCGTAATGTTTCGAACTCAATGCATCTATTAAACGAGCTTTAAAATATTCATAAGCTGGCTCTAAAATAATAATTCTAGAAAGCGCGCTGCACTTTTGACCTTGAAAACTAAAAGCAGAAGCTAAACAAGCCACAACCGCTTCATCTAAATCGGCGTCATCGTCAACAATGATGGCATTCTTACCGCCCAGCTCTACAACGGCCCGTTTAATGTGCTTTTGTCCTTTGGGAACTTCGGCCGCGTTCTTTATAATCTCTAAGCCAACATCTCGTGAGCCTGTAAAATTAATCACATGAACGTTGGGATCACGAACTAACTTAGCTCCGATTTCTTCGCCTTTGCCGGGAAGAAATTGCAAGGCATCCTTAGAAACTCCCGCCTCAACTAAAATCTCGAAGAGCCTCAAAGCAACGGCTGAACTCTCTTCGGCAGGTTTCATAATCACCGGGCTACCACAAACGAGTGGAGCCACGGTCAAACCACACAAGATGGCCAGCGGAAAGTTCCAAGGACTGATCGCCACAGCCAATCCACGCGCGCGATACTGATAGCGATTATCTTCACCCATTATACTTCCCATGGAAGTAGAGCCAGAAAGTCTCTCATACTCTTTGGCATAATAATTACAAAAGTCGATGGCCTCGGCCACGTCAGCATCGGCCTCAACAAAATCCTTAGCCACTTCATGCACAATCAAGGCAGAGAGTTCGTAACGCCGCTCGCGAATCAAGTCTGCAGCCCGTCTAATGATTTCAATTCGCTTAGAAGGCTCCCAAGCGCTCCAGTTTTTCTTTGCGTATGAGCAAGCCTCTACGGCCGCAAGCGCCAACGGCTCACCAGCCAGGCCTACTCGCGAAACACACTGAGAAATCTTCGAAGGATTTTTTACTTCGACAACAGAAACATCTTCATTCCTCACACCAGCAACCACTGGAAAAACAGAAATCGGAAACTGAGCCTCTACTTTTTTGAGGGCTTCAGCAGCTGAGTTTCGAACAACGTTCTTGGAAAAATCCACATAGGCTTCGTTCACGAAAGATCCAAGGCCAGCGCGCTCAGACTGCAGCTCACTAGGAGCCGACAACAATCTTTCCGCCGCAGCTTCGTCCACAAAGCGTGCTTTCAAAAAACCCTCGTTAGAAGTGTTCTCCAAAAGTCTTCGCACCAAGTAAGCCATGCCGGGGAGTAGATCTCCAACGGGAGTGTATTCTCGAACGCGGTAGCCCATTGAATAGAGCGCCTTTTTAAAAGTATCCGCCATTCCAAAAAGCAATTGAATCTCGTAAGCGTTCTTCGGCAATCCCTTTGATTCTGCATAAGCCAAGGCGTGAGCAAGACTTCTTACGTTATGGGAAGCAAAAGCGGGAATTAAATGTGGGTAGCCATCCACCAAAAAGCGACTACATTTTTCGTAATGCGCATCCGTGGCAGACTTCCCTAAGAATACGGGAACTTCCCAGTTGCGTTGCTGAGCTAAAATATATTCGTATTCCCAATAAGCCCCTTTGACCAATCGAATGGTGATAGGAGCTCCTCTAAGCTGAGCCAAAGCCTTAATGCGCTCAAGGTCAGCCAGAGAATCTTTTAAGTAGGCCTGAATAACGATTCCAAAATGAGCGTAATTTTTAAGCCCGTCTTCCTTACAGAGATCTTCGAAACTTCGCAAAACGATTTCTCGAATATCATTTTGCTCCATATCAAAATGAAGGTGCACGCCTCTGTCTCGAGCGGCTTGCATCAATGGACGCAACCTTGCCTTCACACCCTCTACAGAGGACTCAAAAGATAAGTTTGAAATTTGCGAATAGAGACTAGAACATTTCACAGACACATTCACTCTGGGAATTTTTCCATGAGCCGCTTCTTCTAGCTGCGGGTTTGCTCCCCAAGATTCAACATGCGAAGGAAGGTTCTCAATCAACTCTAAATACTTTTCGTAGTGCTCTTGAGCTTCTTTCTCTGAAACAACCACCTCACCCAAGATATCAAGAGTGAAGGCGCTTCCGGTTTCCCAAAGTTTTTTTAAGGTTGGCTCAGCCGTTTGTGAATTCTCACCACAGATAAAAGTTTTGGCCATGCTCTCTACGTTCTTTTTAATAGAACTAGAGGCAATCTTTGAAGCCACTCCACCCAGGGTAGCTGCGCCCAAGGCTGTCTTAATCCACGCAGAGAGCTCTAAATCGGGTCGCATAAAATAGGCTTTTACGTGTTCAACAATTTGATCCGAAGTCTTGAGAGTCGGCAACACATCCACGAAGCGAAACAGTTCAACTTTGAATTTCGCGTTTTTCATAGACCAATCCATCATTCGTCCCGACCAGTAGTTTTTATTAAACAAACCAAATTCACTCGCGCGTGACTTTTCAAAAATTTCTTGGCCCAACTCTTTTACTCGTGCTTCTAATTGTTCGTCGCGACTCATCTCTTCACCCCTCAAAACTGCAGTCCTGTAGACTATCGAAGGTTTAATCCCTCCCTCAGTCATTCTCAAGCTAGGGTTATGGAACAAGGGGACACAACGCCTTGCGGCACCCCTTTATTTCAACTCCTTCCTGGCTTGCGAGCACAAAGCAAAAAGCTATAACTAAGCCTCAAATGATCACCCTTTCTGTATTGAGCCTCAATTGCTGGCACGGCCTCGATCACAGAAACCCTTACCTCATGTGGCCCCTCGAAAGCCAAGGGGAGCGAAAAAGAAGACTGGCTCAGCTTACGAGCAATCTTCGTCACTGGAAAATGTCCCAACCGGGATTGTGCTTAGTATCTCTTCAAGAACTTAATCCTGTGATTAAACTTGCTCGTAAAATGCGCAAAACCTTATCACTCAATTTTGAGAGCTTCCGAGTAAACCATGGCCTAAAGATAGGCCTAGTAAGTTACCCCTTTTACTTAAGTGAAGGCCTTGCAAGTTTTTGGAGCCCAAATCTAAAGCTACTCAGCACATCTAGGCTCGATTTATCTGGTTCAGCGTGGGGCTTTCGCCAATCAAACGCCTCTCCCTTTTGCCTTCAGCTAAAAGAGTGTAGAGGAGCCCTCTTTAATCTTTTAAAGTTTGGCCAGAAGACACTTTTACACATCAACACCCACCTTCATCACTCACAAAATGAAGAAGGGATTGAAAGAAGACTTAGTGAAATACGGACTATCTTAAATCACGTAGATTCCCACTACTCGGGTGCAGACATCACATGCCTAACTGGCGATTTAAACTGCTGGGAAGGTGGAAGCGAATTTGAACTTTTACATGAAGCTGGATTCAAAGAAAATTCAGAAAGAAAGCTTGGAACCTGGAACCCTATCGCCAACCCTTTGTGCTCAAAGCTTTTACGCTTGGATCATCCCGCCCTAGACAACAAACCTGTTGCCCCCATGCACTTGGATCACATACTTGTTAAAGTTGCTTCAAGCTCTGTAGTGGAATCAACCCCGGTAAAAATGGAATTCACCGATTCAAGGAGTCTTTGCTCAGATCACTATGGAACTAGCTGCACCTTGAGCCTCGATTGAGCCCGTCCCCCAAAAGCCCAAAGAATCTTCAGCTTCTCTAACTAAACTCAAACACAGAATGTGGATAATTTGAGCACTCAACACCCAGCCATTGGCATAAGCCACTAAAATTACGATATAAAATAGGTTAATCAAATGAATTCACCGATGTGGAGAGAATGTGGATATATAAGCAAAACTTATATATCCAATAAGCAATGTTGACATAACGCATTGCAAGGTATAGTTAATGCGTGTGCCTAAGTTGGACTTCATTTTTCCCTCTGGAGCGTCACCCATTTCCATTTTCAAAAAGCAGTTTTCACCCCTTTTAATTTTACTTCTAAGCTTGTCTTTGCCCCGCTTTGCGGTCGCCCAGGAACAAGAAATTGATTTCAATGCTCGAGCTCAAAACTTGTTTCAAGGCATCGTCAACAACCAAGAGCAAGAAGAGTTTGAATTGCCTCACCCAGCACAACAACAGCTACTTGGCATCTTCTCTCAACTAAGAACTGATTTCGAAGCACTCACTGACTCTGAACACACCGGTGCGATTATGAACAATGCGATTCATAAAAAGAACACCACTCAAAACGGCAATGTTAGTGGCAAGATCACAAACCTAGGTGGGAAAGCTCTTTACCGAATCAAATTTGAAAACAGTCAATTTTTAGAAGGCGACCTTAACATTCTCGTCGTAGACACCACCGCCTATAGCGATGAGTTTATGAGCAAAAGCCACAATGGCTGGTTTCGCCCAAAAACTTCAGATGGCGCCACCGAGCACTTACTTCAATACACTTCCCGCAACTTACTAGCTTCGGAACATAGAGCCAAAGGAAACAATACACTCGTCTTGTTTAGCAAAGGGCATTCCAACGAAGCTGTAGCGAAAGCTTTAGAGGAAAGAGACTTCGTTTACCTGAGTCCCAAACGCTTCTTTAGCCGTGCAGGTTTTGGAGTTTGGTCGATGGGCACCTATGAAACTCCGCAAAGACGCAATTTACAAATGGGAGCCATCAATGGCAGCCTTCAAAGCGCTATGACGGTTTTCTCTCTCTCCATCGTCCACCTCTTAAAGTCAGAAAGCTTTTCAACACTCCCTAGCTCTATACAATCTAATCTTGGACTGCTCGCCCTCTCCTTTACCTTTGGCGCCGTTATTGGAACCTTCATTCACCCGTATAAAAACATTGTAAAAAGAGGCACTGAGTTTTGGAGAAACGTTAAAGGAAACATTCTTAGCTATAGTTTCGCCATCTCACTTGCGTTGATCTCGGAAGGAATAGAACCTTTCGTGGGCGTTGCCCTGTTTGCCACCATGTGGAAAATCGCTCAAAACGCTTTAGCCAACAACGCCCTCAAAACGGAAGCGTATTCCCTACCCCGCATTCGCGAAATGGCCAGAATCACAAACTACCCATGGTTTATGGGAATCAACCGCTCCAACTGGGAGTTTGAACTCATCTATCTATATCCTTTTACTGCGCGCTTGATTCAAATGCTCATGATTGTTGGTGTTGCAGAATCAAGCAATCTTTCCTCATGGTTGAGCTTTGCCGGCTTATGGATGCTTGTTCCCTTGTCCACCCGAGGTCTCGTCGAATACGGTGAGGCACTTCTCGCCTTAGCCCGCAAACAGAACCACGACTTGCCATATGACAAACGGATCGACATTGAAAAACTTGAGAAAGAAACCGAGCGACAACGTGAGCGTTGGGAGAACTTAAAGCGCTTTCTCTCTCTTTCAAAAGCGAGAAAAAAGGTAAAGGCACTCTTCTCAAAAGAGCACTTGTCCGCCCAAGAAATTTTAAAAGGAATGGCAGAAGAAGCAAGAGCTTCTAAAGAAAACATCTCTCCATCCCCATTGAGCGAAGAACAGCTTGAAACAGAGAGAGAATTTTCCCAAAAATACTTGAAGCATTTATCCGAAGTTCAAGAGAAACTTTTGCCATCACTAAAAGAAAAATCTGGAATCACAGACATTGGCAGCTATTTCGACAGCCAAGAATTAAAGTGGGGCTTTCTAAGCCGGATGGATCGCCTTGATCGATCACAAGAAGTAGGATTTGAAAAATCTATTTCATCCCTTTTTCACAAGGTTCAACACAGCCTAACCCCATCCGTAGTTACTCGACAGGACGCGCACATTATGATCAGAGACCTCTTTGAAAATGGCGATGAAATCATTCCGGATCGACTGAAAGACTTTGACAAGTTCGAGGTTGACGAAAAATATCGAGATACCCAAACGAATGTTGCAAACATTCTCAAAGCCCTGTGGACAGAGTTGCGTTTGAGGAGCATTGAAAAGATTCACTCTAAAAAAGATCAAAATCAAAGCCTTACTGAGACATTTAACGACCTTAGAAGCTCTCAATCTCAAAGAGATGACTGGCACAAACAGTTGAAATCGGAGATCTTAGCCTACATGCAAATTGTAAAGGTTACCGAAGATTTCCAAAACTATTTCAATGCAAATAAAGAGCACCTTGCTAATGGAAGTGAACTTTGGAATTTCACTCACGAAAGCACGGGAAGCTCACTACTTTCTTTAACCGCCATGTCTGAACCGGGACTACAAGATCGAATGGCCAAGTTTCTATTTGGAAAAAACTTAGGCTCCGCTAAGCTCTGTGAACAATTACTCGATTAGCTAAAGAGACTGTCTTCAAAGTTGTTCCATAACTCTGCGGTTCTAGAATTGGGTTTAGCCGTCACTCCATCAAGCCCCGTCCTAGATAACAACTCTTGAGTTGGAACCACTCTTCTTCTGTTCTTAAACAAGCCCTTTACCAAGGCTCTAGCAACCAACTTGCCTTTGCAATGCATCTTATGCTCAATATACACCCACTTGTCATCCCAATGGGAGAATTGAGTTTCAATACAAACCTTTGAGAAACGTTTAATAGGCTTTAAGATCCTAATGGACTGAGCCGCCACAACTGGAATGCATTCCAACTCTCTCATGGTGCGACCTAACTTACTACGGTAAATCAAATCCCATCGGGCCAACTCCAAATAAAAAAAGTAAACGGATTGATTAACAAAACGTAAATCAACATCTCCAGGCCAAACACGCAAAGAAAGCTCTAAAGGCTCCAACGGTGATATTCTTTTTCTCGAAAGCAAAGAGCAAACAATTTGCAGGCTAATCCTTAAAATTCTCACAACTTATTTTTTCTCAAAAATTAATCGGGTTGTCTCTGGATCTACCAAAGGAGAGTTATCAAAATTTTCAGTTAGCCAAGTCGTTCGGTCACCAGCCGAAACTCGTGTAAAAGTAACAATCAAGTCCATCACAACTTGATCTTCGGTGTCCGAAGTCCATTCGCCCGTATCTGTAAAACTGTAATTATTTCCACCTAAAACGAAACTATAGTCTTCGGTATAGGTTCCATTGCAACCAAATATTAAGGATCCACTTTCGCCGGTAATTTCCGTGCCTCCAAGTTCATCAATCGAAACCTCTCTTAAAAACCATTCACCCTCAATCGAATTAGGCTCATCACACATGGTTCCTACAGAATCGACAGGAAGGTCATTCTCATTACTGCAACCCAACAGAAGCAGCGAAAACAAATAGAAAAAAACAACAGGAGGAAAGACCATGTAGCAATTCTAACAGATTTTAAAGCAAGCCCATTTTGATTCCTTCAATTAATGCGCGGCGTGATATTCTTTTTTAAAGCCTCCCTATGGAAAGCCCCCGAATAGCGAGTTAGCGTCATCTGGGTAAGAGGAATTTCAATATGAGCTTAAATTATCTCCAAGGCTTCAAGAACCATTTTGTCACCGAGTCTGAAAAGGGAATTTTACCAGTTGGCCAAAACTCCCCTCAAACGGTTGCCAAAGGCCTTTTTGCTGAACAAATTAGCGGCTCTGCCTTTACTGCTCCAAGGCATCTAAATCTCCGCACATGGGTCTACCGTAAACACCCTTCCGTTAGCCACGGCAACTTTGAGTCCAAAGTTCAAATTGAAAACTTTGTAGGCTCGAACTTCAACCAACTAAGCGCTCCTCCAACTCAAATGAGATGGAACCCTTTGGAGCCCGCAAGAACCAAAGGGAATTTCTTAGAATCCCTGCATACAGTTTCAGGAAGTGGTGGCCCTGAAGCGGGACATGGTTGCGCAATACATTTATACGCAACTCAAGAATCCATGAAGAATTCTTATTTCTATAATGCCGATGCCGAAATGATGATAGTGCCTACCGAAGGAAAGCTCTTGTTACGCACCGAAATGGGCAAGCTAGAAATCGGGCCTTTGGAAATTGCAGTCATCCCCAAGGGCATCCGCTTTGCAGTCGACCTTCAAGAAAAATCGGCTCGCGGCTACCTTTGCGAAAACTTTGGCAATCCATTCGTTTTACCGGAGCTAGGCCCCATTGGAGCCAACGGCCTAGCCAACCCGCGGGACTTTCAAGCACCAACCGCGTGGGTAGAGGAAAAGACAGGCAAAGTGCAACTATTCGCAAAGTTCTTGGGGGAAATATGGACCTCTGAAGCGCCCCACACACCACTAGATGTTGTGGCATGGCACGGGAACTTCACTCCCTACAAATACAATCTTTTGCATTTTAACACCATCAATTCCGTAAGCTTCGACCATCCTGACCCAAGCATTTTCACAGTGCTGACCTCACCGAGTGAAACAGCTGGAACCGCCAACATTGATTTTGTCATTTTCCCTCCGCGTTGGATGGTCAGCGAACACAGCTTCCGCCCTCCTTACTTTCATAGAAATGTGATGAACGAACTGATGGGACTCATCCAAGGACAATACGACGCAAAGAGCGATGGATTTGCCCCCGGTGGATTAAGCCTACACAATTGTATGAGTGGACATGGCCCCGACAAAGAAACTTTTGACAAGGCAAGCAAAGCCGAATTGAAACCTGAAAAGTATGACAACACCATGGCTTTTATGTTTGAAAGTCGGCATGTGTTCCGAACAACACCATGGGCTTTGTCGAGTGACTTAAGACAAAATGACTATCCCAACTGTTGGCTTGGTCTGTAGGGGCCGCTGGTAGAAATTGAAGGTTAAACTGTGTTTCTTGAAGACTTGTTTTCAAAGTTTCACATACAGGCTCATCGCGGAGCAAGCCCCATCCATACCGAGAATACATTAGAAGCAATTGAATACGCCGCTCGAAAGGGTGCCGACAGCATCGAAATAGACCTCCACCTAACTGACGACAATCAATGGATCGTCTTCCACGACTTCCACCTTCAAACAGGACAACTCACCCGCGAAAGGAAAAAGGTGCCTAGCGACTTTTTCCACATACCTACTCTAGAAAAGACCTTGCAACTGCAGCAATCACTTAGCTCCGAGTTAAAAGAGAACGTGGTCCTAGACCTTGAAATCAAGAGTGATCCAAGAAACCCAAGCTATTCCAGAGATGGTCAGACTCTTGCCATAGAGATCTATAAAATCATTGAAGAACACAGACTTCACGAACACATCATGCTTCGCTCTTTTGATCCCATGGTCGTTGCAACCTTAAGAAAGTTAAACAAAAATCTTATTCTATCTTTCCTGACCCTTAAAGATTTTGACCTAAAAAAACACATTCACAAACTATCAGAACTCCCCATTAATATTTGGGCTCCGGAAGCCTGTGACAATCTAGACTTAGAAGCTATTGCATTAGCAAAACATCATGGACTTAAAATCATACCCTGGACCGTTAACACTCCAAAGGAGTTTAAACACTTTCAAAGCTTAGGTGTAGACGGACTAACAACCGACGATCTAACTCTCTACTCCGGATAGTGACGGCCTCATTTTTGCAAAGCACTGAGTTAAATCGATTAATTCTTGCTTCTCTGATATCGCAGCGAAGTTTTTGTGTTGGCCATATCAGGCACGTCTCCACTCTCAAAGATTAGTGTTGAAGCGTTTGGAGCTTCTACGGATTTATAGGTTTTAAGCTGGACCAAACCAGCAACAGTAAGAGTTGTGACCGTTAGCTTATTCGTTTTTGCGTTAAAGACGATTTTCTCATCTTGCAGCCCACGAAGCCCTCGTGGAGACACTTGTTTGTCTTGCGCATCTGCCAAAGGGAGGGCCTTCCATAGTCTCGCCTCATCTTCGCTCACATCAAAGAAGAGCAAAGAATTACTTCCCACATCTTTGCGAACTTCTATTTTCATAGGAAAAGAGGTTTCTTTCACATCTCGGCCATATCCCTTGCCCTTTAGTTCAAAATGACCTGTCACATCCGCAACGAATGAATCCATTCGAGAGTCGAAACGACTCGCTTGAGCGCCACTCTTGTGAGCAGGCTGAGATTGGCTAGAAAAAATAAAAAGACCTTGTGTAAGTAAAAATAGAGAGAAAAGCCTCATACCCAAGATATTTTATCTTAGCTTTGTAACAAATTCGATTTCGAAAGAAGCGAAAAATGAGCCCCTTTAGTTGAAGGCGATTTGAGGCGCAGAAGCACGCTTTCATTCGTCTCGGTTTTCCAAACTCGATGCTTCTTACCCAATATCTGAGCGCAAGAGTCTTGGAGCGGTTCACACTCATGAATCCCACCTTCTGTGGACAACAACAAAAAACCTAGTCCGGCATGAGCCTTCTGAAAAATTTCAGCCTTCGTCCAACTAGGCTTCAAAAGCCGATCAAAAACCGAAGGAACTTCCCCCAATCTGTGAGTTTTCGAATCCTTGAATTCGACTTGCGGTGAGAGTGCAAAGACCCCTTCTACAAACTCTTTCATCCGAGAGATCACAGCTGATAGATCTTTGCAAAATGCCAGAAAGACCTTCATATTGGCCCTCCTAACATCGTCATCAATATTCAAAGGGAGTGACCTTCCAAACAGAATATCTCCACCATCAAGACTAGTAGTCATCTGATGCCATGTGTAACCAATCTCCGAGTCCCCATCCCAAATAGCCCAATTCGTCGCATTTACTCCTCGGTGTCGGGGAAGCAAAGAATCATGATAATTGAAAGCTCCGTGTTTTGAGCAGTTTAACACCCACTCTGGAGTGATTTTTGGATTGATCGCGCTTAACAATAGGTCAAATTCAATCTTCTTCACATGCTGATAAAAACGTTCCGTGATCGAAAAATGCTCAATCTTTCGTCTTAAGCACAGACTCACCACCATTCGACAGGAGGTAGAAACAGCGGCAATCTCAACATTTTGTGCAAGAAGCTCGTTGATCAGCTGGACTCCCACAGAACCAGAAGTGATGAGCGCGACTTTCATGAAATGTTCTCTTCGTTTCTATAAGCGAGCGTAGAAAAAGGAATCCTGCCTAGCTCGCAGTATTCGGAAAGCTTCTGTATTTCCTTCTCTATGTAGGAATCAGCTCCATCGTTGACACTCATAATGTGCGAAAGCCAAGGCTCTTTTCCAAGGGCGTAAATATTCACAAAACGAGGCTCAAGAGCCTTGAGTAAAAAAGAAGCTTCTTTGGAATTTGAACCATTCAATCTTCTTTGTTGATCGTTCCTTCTGACAAGACTTTCGTCTAATAAAGCACCATAAACCCAACTTAATGGTGCTCCCTCGCATTCCATACCTAAATAAAGGGAATCCACAGAGCCTACTTCCTCAGCTATGCGCTGAACGAGTTTTTCTGAAACAAGCCGAATATCTGCTCCAAAAAATGCCTTAGATCTGGCATTTTTTACAATGTAAGCAGCTTTACTCGTGATATTGAGGTCGCCGTGCTCCCCTTGAAAAGGGAGCGCTTGAACTGTAAGTGCACCAAAGGTGATTTCCTCAAAATGGTCAAGCTCAACAACTTTTTTAAAGCCCAAGGCTTTCAAAATCATTTTTCCAGAGGGATCAAGCACGCTTCCACCTTCTCCACGAGGAAGAACAACTGTATCCACTTTGTGCCGAAGATTGATAAGAGTCTCTACATTGAAGTGATCTAGATGTAGATGGGTAATAACCAAAGCATCAATTTTTTCCGGAAGATCTCGATAGCTGAGTCTCGAAATGTCGGAATTTTTGACATCGTAAGAAATCAAAGGATCCATAACCACAGTGTTGATTCCACTAGATACTTCAACGCAAGCGTGTCCGAAGTAGCGACATCTCAAAGTAGCTTCATCCACTTTGGTGGGTATAATTTTAGTTGAATCTTTAGCTTCCTCAAAAAAGCTTTCGAAAACACACCACTTGCTTTTATCAATTCCAAGTTGCATTGCTAGCTCCTTCCAGGATTCGACCGGCTCATCCCGGGAGCGAAGGAAATTATCCAGAGCAATTGAGGAAAGAGGAATATTGGCAGCAACGCACTCGCTTGTTTCAAGCCTTGGTGTTGTCAGAACAAAATCTCGATTATCTCCATCAAGCTCTCTGATGATGATGCTTTGAAGACCTTCGTCGTAGAGCACTGATCTATAGGTCAGTGCCTCTATCATCCGATAACTTGCCTTGCCCGATCGCTCATAGAAGAGCTCAACCAATCCCTGCAAAGGCAAGGGGATCTTATCGTAGTAGCTATCAAGCGATTCTCCGTCTGCCTCTTTAAGTAAGTCATGAAGCTCATCAAAAGCATCTGCATGAGAAAATGTTCGACTAAGCCGGTCTTTGAGCGAAGAATAGAGCTCTTTGGCTACCGGAAGATCTTTTGAAAGCAAAGCAACAAAGGGGCCGCCTTTAAAAGCTGGATTCTTAAGCGCTAACTCATGGGCTTTTGGAGAGTTCACAAAAGAGTCAAAAAGCTTGAGCACTAGTCGTCTCAAAAAACGAGGAGCACTAAGCGGGCTTAACAAATAAGGTGAAGCAAAATAGTTTGCAACAAGAGGTTCAACAATAACATTTGACTTTAATCGATATGACATAACTTCTTCCTATTCGATATTAGAACAATCATCTGAGAAATAGCGATCAACGCTAAAACACTAAAACTTAGAGACACCTTAGTTACTGGGATGTGCCTAAGAGCTAAAACCAAGAATGCAGAACACAAAATGCTCATCATGAGTCCAATTATGCTCACCTCATTCATCCTATTCTTTGGCGTAACTTCGATCAAAGCAGAATTCGCAGCAATCCTAGAACCACTAAACCCAATTCCCAAAAGCATCGAGAAAGCAATAATTACAGAAGTATTCTGTGAAAAGAATAAACCCGCCACCGCAATCGCAATTAGAAAAGGTGAGATTGGAAGCCATTGGCTTTCTCGGAGGCGGGTCCATTTGATTAGAAGCAGGCTCCCACAACAGGCGCCCGCTGCACATCCAGCAGAAATGTAGGCCAGAACTTGGCCAGAATCGTGAAAAGTGCTTTCCGTCCATGGTGCAACAAAGAGGTTGAAGACTTGTAACATGGGAAGCACTAGAATGAAGGGGAAGAGATAGGCCATCGCCTTTGGAGTTCGACTAACAGCCTTAAAGGCCTCTAAAAAATCTTTTCTAGGCTGGAGAATATCCACCACTGTCTTCGCATCCACTCTAATCCACTGTGAGACAAGAAGACTAGAAAGTTCAAAAACAGCCGCAATTAGGAAGATCCCTTTTAAGCTTAGGTTTGTTAAAGCAAAACTTGAAAGCAATGCCCCAGCAACCATTCCCAATTGAGTAAGCAAAACTATTGCGGACTCTGTCTTCTTAGCCGAAGACACTGAAAAATCCTTTGAAACTCTAGATGCTGTGCTCAAGAAGAGAAAAAAACCAAGATCAGCCGCAAAGACATTTGAGTAAAGCAAGAAACTTGGAGACAATTTTAGAAAGAGACCAATCGCAACGAAGGAAAAGGATACTAGTCTAAGAATCTTGATAAAGCTAAGCTGCTGCCGCACACTAAATCTATCAAATCTTGGTCCCAGAAAAAATCCTGAGAGAAAGAAAGGAATCATTGCAATAAGCAAGAGGTTTCCCATCGACATCATTGCATTGTCTGAATTAGCTAGAAATGCCGCTGTTGCTACAAAGAAGAGATTCTGAGTCGCGTATTGAAAAAATACGACTAATAGAAAGAGTTTGAAAGACCGAGGCATTAGACCCCTCTCTTTCTTATGACATAATATTGAAAGACGGCACTACGGTTATCAAGCGCTGCATGACAGGACAACACATCAAAGCCTGATTCTTCCATCAAAGCACGTGTAATAAGCACAGGCGTATGCCCGAAGAGAACAGCTGTCCCTCCTGACTTGAGACGTGTGATTATGCTATCAAAAAGTGACTTAGCCAAAGACGTGTTCACTACTTCAGAATTAAGAAAGCGAAAAAAGACAAAATCACAACTCTCTGCTGGGACTCTGGGATCCAATGAATTCCCGACATAGGCATGTTCGATTTTCTTTCGTGCAAGCTCTATCATTTCTTTGCTAAGGTCTTGTCCGATTACCTTGGCATTTGGATTTTTTCCCTTCACATAAGCAAGAAACTCACCAGTAGAACAAGCAGGATCATATACAACGGGGTTCTCCAAAGCGGAGGAAGCTACAAGTCGAGCACTGATGTCTCGAAGATGACTTTCTCCAAGCCCTAGAATCTGTGCACGCTCTTCGGTGACAAACCATCCTTCATCCGGGGTGCAAACTTCCCTTCTATGATTGATACCCATTTGATTGAATGGAAAATAAATATCAATGCTAGGGTCATCGAGAAGACTCTGAAAGACACTCTTTCGCTCACTAGCTGACAGTTGATCGAAAGTGATCTCGACTCCTTCTTGAGAGCATTGAATTCTCTGGCAGCTTCCAAGCAGCATTTCAGGCTTGATCAGAGAACAGAAGAAACCTGGAGACCCATGTTCTGTTACAATC
This sequence comes from bacterium, assembly GCA_009991595.1. GTDB lineage: Bacteria > Bdellovibrionota > UBA2428 > UBA2428 > UBA2428 > JAACVK01. The sequence goes on from JAACVK010000045.1 coordinate 28,413, forward strand.
GGAGAAAGAAGCTTTTGCCCCACATATTCGAATCCGTTTATCTTAAAAAAGAAGAACCTTTGAGGCTGCCTTTCCCAGGCTTCGCCAATCGTGCAATTTTTACGTAGATCAAGCTCAGACATTCTGTTCATGGACAGAGCCTTAGTTAAGGTCTCTCGCTCGACTTCATATTCCCTTGGGTCGCTTTTGACCGCTTCGAACCAGATGTCAACATTTCCATCTTTGTTCTCTAGACATGCGTCTAGAACCTCCTCTGATGTTTTGAAACGGAATTCGTTCTTAGTGAAGTTTCTTTGAGCAACGCAATTCTCTACAACCTTAGGAAAGGGCGCTTGAGAAAAAGGTCCACTACCTTCATAGAGATCTGCAAACTGCGCCAATGATCCCTTCGAAATGTTTGTCTTCCATGTATCATAGTCAATCGACTGCGCACCGAAATGCCGTTCACAAAAGGCATTCCAATCCAAAGCGGCAGGGTTAACAAAGTCATATTGCGCTTCGAGCTCTCCAACTCGAAAAGAGAGCGTCAAAAGAGCCGCTACAGCTTCCTCTGTATCGAGAAGAGGTAACTTTTCAGAAGACTTTGGAAACGAGCGAAACTCTTCACAGTGACGAATTCGACTGAGAAAATGATCCTTATTACTTTCTACCTGAGAGTCTAATAAGAGTGGTAGACGCATCGTTGAAGCTCGCAAACCATTGCAAACAGCCTGATTCACAAGCTTCTCAGCGGCCCACTTACTTTGATCATAGCCTGTGGCGGATGCCCCAATCTCTTGTGAAGAAAGTGCGCCTAGATAAACGAAGCGTTGCACCGAAGAGTTCTCACACCACTCTAGAAGCCGTCTGGTTCCCGTGACATTAGTATTGTAAAGATCACGCAGGGGCAAAATATGATTCACATGAGCACCACAATGAATAACCAAATCAACCTTGTCACGTAAGCTTCTCACTTCATCACTCAGAGTTTCACTAAGATCTTGAGCCAGCCAGACGACATTCTTCTGAGCAGATTGAGGGATCGATTTTTCCCTCGCTAGACAATAAATATTCTCTAAATTTAAATCTAGGAGCTGTTTGAGTATACTTTTTCCCACACGCCCCGTAGCGCCCGTCAGAAGAATGGTAGTCAACTCACCTTTTGATTGTCTGTCGAACTGGAGTTTCTTAACCTCCTCCAGATCTCTTTCAAACAATGTTTCTGGTGGGCTCAACTCCTTCTCATCTTTGGCCAGCTCTTCTAATGTTAGAGGCGTAGGTGCCTTTAGGAACAAATCCATATCTAAGTTCTGTCCAGTGAGTTCTTCAAACTTACTGAAGACCGAGATGACCATCAAAGAATCTCCCCCCGCATCAAAGAAGTCTTCACTCTCGTCTGAAGGAACTACTCCGAGCACTTCTTTCCAAATTTGAGTTGAAATCTTTAGGTTAGATCCTGGACCTTCATCAATCTGTTGATCTTTTA
>JAACVK010000045.1:29884-43922 GCA_009991595.1 bacterium
GAGGTCTACTTTCCCACTACTATTGATAGGGAGGACATCTAGGCGAGTAAGAACATTAGGATAACTCGCAGAACTTAACCGCTCCTTTAGTTCCTCACGAAGGAGTCTTTCGCATTTATCACCAACATAGAAAAGGCAAAGCATTCTTTCTGGGTGAAGGAAGGTTACACACTGCTTAACTCCCTCACACTCTAACACCTGCTCTTGGATGTCATTTAGAGAAATTTTTTCACCCCTCAGTTTAGTAACCCCATCAGCACGCCCCTTAAAGAGCAGCTCGCCGTTTTGAGTGCGTTCGACCAAGTCACCGGTGTAGAAGATTCTACCTTCTATGCTCTGAAGGTTTTCAAAGCGTTCGTTTGGATAGCCTAGGTAGCCATAGGCGACGGCGCTTCCACTCAAAACCAATTCTCCATCTTTGATAACTTCTTTTATATGAGGAAGTGGGAATCCTATGGAGTTGGACGGACTATCTGCCTCAAGGACTTTAAAGTGACTACAAACAGAGCTTTCACATGGCCCATAGGCATTAATTAACCTTATGTCATTAACCAAGGCTTCAATCAGCTTCTTTGGAGCGGATTCTCCCATTAGAACCAGTGTTTCCAAGTTTCGAAGAGCATCAGGCCGCAGAACTGCTGCCAAGGAGGGAGTTAAGGAAAGAATATCTACCCTTTGTTCTAAGAGCATTTTTTCCAAATTAAGAATGGCATTTGAACTTAGCCCAGGAACAAAAGAAATCTCAGCTCCGCTCCACAAAGACACAAAACATTCAGCGATAAAAGAATCAAAACCAGGATTAGTTACCACAGCAACTCGCTTAGCTGCTTCAATAGAAAAAGCCAGGGACTGTGCTTTCATAAGTTCCATCAGGCCCACTCTTGGCAGCATAGCGACTTTAGGTATTCCGGTGCTTCCTGAGGATGTGGCTAAGTATGCAATTTTGTCGTTTGGAAGGGCACTTCCCTCAAGCTTATCAAAAGAGGCACTAAGACTACAAAAGGGATTTGCCCCAGAGCTAGAAACTAGCGCTCCGGCCAATGCAGTTCTAGTTAAACTTTGTTGTCTCTCAAGGGGCCACTCTGGATGAAGAAGAATCCAGGGTCTTTCCTCAAGAAAACAAGCCACTAAAAGAACTAAGAGATCCTTGCTTCTGGGAAGAGAAATAGCCACGGGAACGCCTCTCTCCAAAGAGAGTGCTTTAAGCTCCTTACGAACCATTGAAACACTCGCTAGAAGATCACAATACAAATAGCTTATGCCACCCTCACAACATGCTACTAGACTGGAGTGTTTTTTAAGACATTGTTCAAACTCTTGGATTACACTTTGTTCAATGTTTGGCTTACGAGATGTAAAGATAGACATTTCTATTTTTCTTCTTCCTGGAGAATAATTTTGTAGTTTTTAATGATTTTAAGACAGTCAAGCTGCACCATTTCACTGGTGGAGCCTTTAAGAAAAAACTTTCCTGATGCAGGGAAAGCCATTGCGTAATCATTAAACCGTTGTGAAATATTAGGGATTTCTGAAAAGAAAACACTGGATGGGATCTTATCAGTGCCGACATATCCCCTCAGAACCGCTGGTTTCTTCGTAGGCAAGGGAGTGTAGAGCCAAGCTGCAGCTAGATCACTTTCTCCGATGTCAGAGGGGATCTTTACGGCAGACTCTTCACCCGATTCAGCCAAGATCGCTTCTTTTACAATATCTACTCCAAAAGCCTTATTCAGAAGAGGAGCCACACCAGCGCCACCGAAGCGATTGCCAATCTCAAGGAAGGTGAACTCTTGTTTTTCATTTAGAAATGCTTCTAAATGAAAAACACTATCACTTAGTGAAAGTGCATTAAGAACTCTCAGAGTGTAGGACTTGGCACTCTCTATTAGCTCCTTTGAGTCTAATGTGACTGAACACAAGGCCGAATCGCCATAAACAAAGCCAAAACAGGAATCAAGATATTTAGAAGCACTGAAGAAGCGCAGTTCTCCATTTCTTATCACCCCATCAAAATGAAGAATTTGTCCTTCTATGAATTCTTCAAACTCAAAACCAAGAGGCTTTGAGTTATTCTCAAGATACGCAATAGCCTCGCTCTTGTTCTCAAAAATTTTCACACCTTCAGAAGCTGCCTGAGATTTAGGCTTGAGAACTACTTTAGATTCAAGTGAATTTAGAAACTTCAGAATGGACTCAGAAGATTCCTCAACATCAATATAGCGCGGAACCTTCACTCCATGCTTTTCTAATTCTTGCTTCATCAACACTTTATCGCGGCAGAGTCTTGCACTGCGACTACTAGTCTTTCCTTGAATCCCTAATTCCTCCCGCAGCCGTGCAGCTGGAAGAGTCACGTGCTCATAAAGACCAACGACCGCATCGATCGGAGCCACTTGTTCCGCTGCTTTGTTTGCAAGGGAACGAATTTGAGCAAAAGCGCTATTGTATTCATCTAGGTTCATGTTGTGAGGCACGTCCAATATCTGAACACTGCTGAATTCACGTCGAGAAGCTGGCGACATAAGGTCGGCCAAAAACTGATGTGTAATCACACTGACGTTGTTGTTTTCAAAGTCAATGGAACCATGAAAGGCTGGATGATAGCCAATGTGAAGTATATGCTTTTTCATTACACGGCCGCCTTGTTTAGATCGATACCAGCAATGGAAATGCGTTCCATTTCTCGAGCTTCAGGCCAGTAATCAGATACAGCATAATGTTGAGTTAGTAGGTTATCCCAAATGGCAATGTCATTGACTTCCCACTTGTAACGGACTTGGTATTCTGGTGTCTTCGCAAGTAGAAATAGAGGCTCGAGAATATCTCGACTCTCTTCTGGGGACATACCTACAATTTGAGTGGTCGAGACTCGATTCACGAAAATTGCTTTCTTATCGATCAACGGATGACGAAGAGCAATTTTGTGGGCCTGTCGAGGAAACAAGGCTTGCATTCGTTCTAATGAGCCTTTTTCCCCTTCAAAGCAACCTCTATATATTTGAGTGAAATCGTGAAAGGCTCGAAGGTTTTCCAAGTTCGCCTTACTTTCCTCGCTTAAGTCATCATAGGCAGCAGACATGCTTGCCCAAAGCGTATCGCCACCCACCTTTGGAAGAGTAAGTGCTCTTAGAATAGATGTTTGAGAAGGCTGCTCCAACCAATTGAGGTCGCTGTGCCACTCATTTAGATTGCCTTTATTTTTTCGACCATGACGAATGCCTGTTATTTCCGAAAGTCCTTCATGAGGCTGAAATGGAGAAATCCCGGGAACCAATGGATCTTTTTCAGAAATGAAAGGGTGATGCATGGGGGTATAGACCTGGGAAGCAAGGTTCAGATACTGCTTAGGACTCAAGCTACTTTGATTCTTGAGAAAAATTACTTCATGCTCAAGAACTAGCTCTCTAAGTCTTTGGGCAGTCTCAGGGTTGAGCTGCTCCTTGAGGTCAAAATCATAAATATACGCACCAATGTTTTTCGAGATTTTTTCAATTTTCATAATCGCACCTTTTCTGATGTGTGCATGTGCAATGTGCGTACCAAGCCTGAAGCTTGAAATATGAGAGCTAGAGCTTCATTTATCGAAAATGAGTCCGAGCATTGGGAGCAAAAGCAACGGAAATCCGGAATCCTGGACAGCGGACTTTGAGCTAGTTTTAAAAAATCCCAAATTAAGAATTCAATGCAGCAAGGCTATCTCAGTTGAACAGTCAAAAATATCTGAGAATCGGAGATCCACCGAGTTCATAAGCTCATTTTAACATTAAAATTTTCGCTTAGGGAAAATAACTCTTAGGGCAATAGCCGCAGGAAAAGGTCGCTAGGAACTTTTTTCAGATTTAGCTCTTTAGTAGCTTATTCGTTGGCAAAACAATCACGACCAAAAAGGCCAATAGCAAGCCTGTGTTCAACAAAAAGGCAGGATCATATCCCTCGAAGATTAGAGCCCTCAAACTTTTCATGGCGTAACTCAATGGATTGATTGCCGCGAGAACTGAGAAAACACTTCCGCGACCTTCGATAGGGAAGACCGCACCAGAAAGAAGCCAAAGCGGCATTAGCAACAGATTCATCATAGAGTGATAACCCGAAACAGAATTAATCTTCCAAGCTAAGAAAAAGCCCAAAGCCGTCAACCCCATTGCAGTGATTAACAACACTAAGACAATTTGAACTACAGAAAGAAAGCTAAGAGTGATGCCAATAAAAGGGGCAGCCAGGAGCAACAAAACTGCCTGCATCGCGCCCAAAATTGCACCTGCCAATACTTTCGACCACAGAAAAGTGATTCTTGAAACAGGACTAACCAATACTCCCTGCAAAAACCCTTCATTTCGATCTTCAATCACCGTGATGGTCGAAAATATGGCTGTAAACAACACACTTAAAGCCAACATTCCTGGAAAAAAGTAATGAAGGTATCCACCCCCAACTTGTCCAGTAGGATCTCGAAAAGCAGAACCTAAGCCACCGCCGATCAGCAACCAAAACAATAAAGGTGTAATCAAGGCTCCAATCAATCGTGATCTTTGCCGAACAAAACGCAAAAGATCACGATAAGTTAAAACCTGAAGAGCGGCGATACTTCTCCTCATAAACTAACTCCAGTTTTAGAGCGGTAGATGTCTCCAAGAGTGGCTTTGTCCCACTCTAAGCTTTCGAGTTGATCTCGATAGTCACGCCTCAACAAATCAATAACTTCGTCAGGATTTTTGGTTTCAATACGAACTCGACCATTGTGAGAGTCGATCTGAGCTCCAGAATTTAAAACTTCTTTCAGTGAATCCATCATCGAGTCTTGTTTTTCGGCCTTAAAATAGACATATTCTTTTTTAAACTCTTGTTTCAAATTACTGGGAGTTCCACCGGCTACGCATTTTCCATGAGCCATAAACAAAAGCTCATCGCACAACTCGGCCTCGTCCATCAAATGCGTGGTCACAACGATACTCATGCCTTGATCACGCAATTGCCTTAATTCTTTCCAGAATTCCTCACGTGAGGTTGGATCGAGCCCCACTGTTGGCTCATCCAATAAAAGTAATTTCGGCTTATGCAAGAGACTCTTGATTAACTCTACACGTCTTGCCAAACCGCCCGATAAAGTTCCCACTCGATCTTGAGAGCGCTCTGTTAAAGAAAACTTTTCAAGCCAACGCTCAATTTCTTTTGAAAGGGTCAAACTACTCAAACCCAACAAAGTGCCCTGAACCCATAGGTTTTCTCTTACGGTAAGAATAGGATCTAGACTTGGGCTTTGAAAACAAACTCCAATAGCCTGTCGCAGTTGCTTCTCTTGCTTATCTCGATCAATGCCAAAAACACTGACACTTCCACTTTGAGCGCGTAGAAGAGTCGATATGATTTTAAAGGTCGTAGACTTACCACTACCGTTTGGACCGAGGATTCCGTGAATTTTTTCCGCTTCACAGGAAAAACTCACGCCATTAAGAGCATCCACACTCTGTTTTGATTTCTCGTAACGAAAGTGAAGATCCTTAACCTCTAAAGCTATTGCTTGTTTTGCTTTTGGTCCTTCCACAATCGCCATCCTATGTATGCTGCAAGGCTAACTGGCAAAATCACAAAGCCTAAGCCCACAGCTAATATTGTTGGAGTAAAGGACTGATCTTGACCACACCCTACACAGGCGTGGGCAGTCGGTATAAGCAATTCAAAAAAAGCTCTGATCAATTCCACTCATCAGCCTCGGTGGCTTCAGACTCTTCTCCCTCGGGAGCCGCCTCTTCTTTCTGTATAGGCTGAGCTTCATCGTGAGAATTTTCGTGATGACCACCCTTGAAAACTTTTGCAGGTGCATTGGTATAAGGAGAGGCCGCCCGATTCCAAGTGTACTTAGAATCAACCACCAAATAAGTAGCGTAAAAGAAAGCTATGACAAAGGGTAAAATAGCCAAAGCTTTAAGAGCATTCGTCTCGTGATTAAGGTGCATATACCACCAACCCACACAAACTGCTTTCAACAAAGAAGCTATACAGATGAGAATGGTTTGCAAAGTGCTCGGAATTGGTGCGTACACAAAAACAAGTTCAATCGCAGTCAAAGCTGCCAAATAGCCAGCGACCTTAAGATAAAGTTTCTTTTTTTCTTCTAAACTGAATGATGCCATCTTTTAAAATTTCTTTCCCCTAAATCAAATAGATAAAGGTAAAAACTAAAATCCAAACCAAATCTACGAAGTGCCAAAACAAACCGAGAATTTCAATTTCGTTCACATCGCCATTGTCATACTTTCCAGCGAGCGTTCTAAAAAACATAATAATCAAATAGATGACCCCGCTAAGAACATGGAGCCCGTGAAACCCAGTGACCATGTAAAAAGTAGAAGCAAACTGCGGAGGGCCCGCTTCAAAATCGTTGAAGGTCATCGCCTGGCCAACGACATGACTCAAATGGCTGTATTCGTAAGCCTGAATCCCCAAAAAGATAATGCCGCCCAAAATGGTGAACCCCAAGTAGCGAGCCATCATCTTTGGCTGCTTATTCTCTCCATAGGCCTGAGCCACAACCATGGTTACCGAACTAACAATAAGAATGGTGGTCGCTATCGCTGAAAGCGCCACTCCTAAGAACTGCTCTGGATCAGGCCAATGAGGGTTTCTCGCTCTCAGGACTGCATAGCCTATCAAAAAACCACTGAAGGTAAGCGCATCTGTGGCCAGAAACATCCACATGCCAACTTTGCCGTGAGAGGCCATATTAAACATATCCGGCTTACGAGCCGGGTTCTTCGATGCAGTTACTGTGCCTGACATATGAAATTGAGGTTAGACTTTATCGAAGTCTCGATCAACGACTAGACTCAACAAAATTGAGCGGCTAAGACATGAGCTTGCAAATCATGACAGAGTTAGTTGAGCCCCCAATTTGGCCCAGTATCAACGCAAGCCTCAACGGTCTTGCTGCCCTTGCTTTGGCCGTCGGTTACTTCTTCATCAAACGAGGAAACATCCCTCTTCATAGAGCCACAATGGGCTTTGCCTTCCTTTGTTCAAGCGTTTTCCTCGCCTGTTATCTCTACTACCACTTCAACTACCCAGCTTATCCCTTTCAAGGCCAAGGCTGGATTCGTCCCGTCTATTTCACGATCCTCATTTCTCACATAATCTTGGCTGTGCTGATGCTGCCTTTTATCATTAACCTGTTGCGTCATGCTTTGGCCGGTCGCTTCGAAAAGCATAGACAGATTGCACGATGGGTTTGGCCTGTGTGGATGTATACATCCGTAACAGGCCTCCTCATTTATTTTATGCTGTATCACTGGTTTAACGACACAGGAGTCATTTCTTGATGAAAACACTCAGAGCCTTTTACTGGATTGCCCTCGTAAATTTTCTTCTCACCGTTTGCATGGTCTTACTGGGTGCTTATGTAAAAAACTCTGGATCTTCCTTGGCGTGCCCCGATTGGCCTACCTGCTTTGGGACCCTGATGCCAGAGATGAAAGGTGGAGTGGCTATAGAGCACTCCCACCGTATTTTGGGAAGCATTTTAGGCCTACTTACGATTGGCTTAACTTTCCTATCCTTCAAACACCGCTCCGCCAAACCCACCCTTTTTTGGGGATCTTGCCTGGCACTCGTCCTTGTCATTTTCCAAGGCATTCTTGGCGGCGTGACTGTTCTTAAGCAAATCTCTCCACACGTCAGCACAGTTCACCTGATCACCAGCCAAATCTACCTAGCAATTCTCCTGTGGCTTTGCCTTAAGAGTCGATTTGAAAGCGCCGGAATCATTCACTTTAATCAAATCAACCCAAAGATCACAAAGTGGCTCAACATCGCCATTGCTATCTTTTTAATTCAAGTCATCCTTGGCGCTATTGTTCGTCATTCGGGCGCTGGAGTGGCTTGCGGTTTAGGCTGGCAATCTGCTCTCAAATGCCTAAATTCAGTTACCGGTGAACCCACCTGGTGGCCTGACACCTTGTTGGCCAAGGTTCAAATGAAGCATAAATTCTGGGGCTTCTTCACATCGCTTGCCTTAGTGGGCTCCACAATGCCGTTTTTAAAATGGGCCAAACGAAACCACGTTCGATCCATTCGCCTTGCCATTGTTGGCATTCACATCACACTTCTTCTTCAAATCGTGGTGGGAATGATGGCCATTGGCACCTCACTTTCAAATCACTCTGTCCTCACACATGTCTTTCTAGCCATGGTGATTTGGTCTTTTCTGATTTTCCTAAGATTCAAAGCTCACCAGCTGAAGGGTAAAACGACTTGAGCGCACTCAAATCATGGTTTGAAGATTTTGCTGAACTTTCCAAGCTAAGACTTGGATCTTTAGTCGTTATTACAACTCTCATCGGCATCCTATTGGCTCCGGGATCCATGAGCTTCTTAGATGCCTTCATGACTATTATAGCCACTAGCTTGCTCGTCGCTGCCGCAAACATTTTTAATTGCGTGCTAGAAGTGGACGTTGATGCGCTAATGGAACGCACAAAAATGCGACCTCTACCCACCGGTAAGAGAACGAACAAAGAAGCGATTATCTGGGGTTCCTTTTTTGGAGCTGCCTCTCTGGCTATGTTGGCCATTTTTTCAAACGCAATCACAACCGCCCTTGGAGCTTTAGGTTTCATCACTTATGTAGCCTGCTACACGCCCTTAAAACGAATCTCCATGACAGCACTTTTTGTAGGCGCTTTTCCTGGAGCTATTCCGCCTGTAATGGGCTGGACGGCTTCGGCCAACTCCTTAAGTGTGACTGCCTGGATTCTCTTTGCAATCTTGTTCTTTTGGCAACTTCCTCATTTCATTGCCATCGCTATTTTTCGAGCCGACGACTACAAAAGAGCAGGACTCAAAACACTTCCTCAGTCCTTAGGAAATAAACAAGCTCGTTGGCATATGCTCATTTATGCAGCGGGACTGGTCTTCGCCAGTTTAGCTCCTGTGTTTTTTAGTGATGCCAGTAATCTCTACGGAATTGCAGCAGCCTTACTCGGATTTGTCTTCGTCGCATTGTGCGTCGCGGCACTCCAAGAGTTTGAAATTATAAGAAGAACCAGACTAGTTTTCTTTGCGACGTTAGTATACTTGCCAGTGATACTTGGTCTGTGGGTTTTTGACACCTTTTTGAGGAGTGCAGCAGGATGAATCAGAAATTAGTTCGTATACTTTTGAGCCTAGTCTTTTTAATGTCTTTCGGCTCGATGGCAAATGATAGGGAGATGCTTAACAAACAGCACCCTGAGGCCGATCAATTGCAAGTTCACACCCTTGGGCAAAGACCCGAATACGGTGGAGAAAGTTTTCTAGAGCGATACGGACCGCCTGAAAATATCACAGAGCACGGCGGCCATTTTGACGATGTGTTTGCCTATGTTTCTTGGGGCGTCTTAATCTTTTTCCTAGCGGTTGTTTTTGGTGTCGTCGGCTTTGGCTGGATGTATCGCTCCAAACCCGGCCGAAAAGCCTTTTACACCACTGGTCTTGCCGAAAAGAAATTCACCATGGTTTTGGACATTCTGTTCTTTATCACCATGGATTGCTATCTGATTTACTTCTCGGTCTATGATACAAAAAGATTTTTAATGACCGTCCCTCAAGGTCCAGAGGTCGTTGAGATACAAGTTATGCCCCAACAATGGGTTTGGAACTTTCGCTACAAAGGTGCGGATGGAGTCTTCAACACTCCCGACGACATTGTCACTGTTAACGAGATGTGGGTTCCCAACGGCAAGCAAGTCTCTTTACAAATTAAATCTAAAGACGTCATCCATGGCTTCATGGTTCCAAACGTTCGACGACAAGTAGACGCCATCCCTGGTCAGGTTTCCAGGATTTGGTTTAAACCTATCAAAGATGGCACTTATGAAATTGCCTGTATGCACCTTTGTGGAACCGCTCACTACAAAATGAAGGGTTTCATGAAAGTCGTAGACGAATCAGATTATCAAAACTGGTCACGCGAAATGTCCGAGTGGTCAGCAGCCAAATACGATCCCGATGATGCAAGAACTCATTGGGGCTGGCAGTGGGGTATATAATGAGCGACAACAAAAGCTTTCAAGATCTTTTTCACGCACACGACGATCATTTGCATGGAGAGCCTACCAGCTTCATCAGTAAATACATTATTTCTTATGATCACAAAGTGATCGCTAAGCAGTTTCTATTTTTTGGATTGTTTTGGGCATTTGTCGGGGCATTTATGTCGGTTCTCATACGCTGGGCATTGGCTTTTCCGGGTAAGGCTTTCCCCATTGTAGGCAGCTTGTTGTTTCCTCACACCGATGGAGTCATTCCTCCAGATGCTTACACTATGCTTTTCACGATGCATGGAACGATCATGATCTTTTTTGCAATCACCCCTATCCTTATTGGAACACTTGGAAATTTTTGCATCCCCTTGATGATCGGTGCTCGCGACATGCTTTTCCCATGGCTTAATATGGCTTCCTTTTGGATGACCTTTGCCGGTGGAGTGGTCATGTTCGCCTCCCTGTTTGTTCCCCTCGGAGCTTCTGCGGTGGGGTGGACTTCCTATCCTACTCTAGCGCATGCTCAATGGTCTCCAGGCTGGGGACACTCTCTTTGGATTATTTCTATTTTCTTAATGGGTAACGCTTCCATCATGGGGGCTATCAACTACATTGCAACGATTATTCGATTGCGCGCCCCAGGCCTCACGGCCGCCAAACTACCCCTGACTATTTGGGGTCTATTGCTTACGGCTGTTTTAAACGCCTTGTTTATCCCCGTATTAGCTGCAGGTCTTTTACTTTTGCTAATGGATAGAATGTTTGGAACAAGCTTCTACTTGGCAGCTGCTATTTCACAAAACGGCACCCAAGGTGACCCTATTTTGTATCAACATTTATTTTGGATTTTTGGCCACCCAGAGGTTTACATCATCATTTTGCCGGCTTGGGGAATGGTCAGCGACTTCTTAAGTTTCTTTTCTCGAAAGCCCGCTTTTGGAGCAAAATGGACCGCGGGAGCGTTTATATCGATCACGCTTTTGTCGACGGTCGTTTATGGGCATCACATGTTCACAACAGGCATGAGCCCACTCCTAACAGGAGCCTTCACAACTCTTACTTTATTAATCTCTATTCCGTCGGGAATTTTCTTCCTAAACTGGCTCGGAACTCTTTGGAGAGGAAACATACAATTTACAAGCCCTATGCTGTTTTCTCTTGGAGTGGTCATCACCTTCGGTATTGGCGGACTAACGGGTCTGCATTTAGGAGCAGTCCCAACAAACCTTCTTTTGCACAATAGCTACTTTGTTGTTGGGCATTTCCACCTAACCATGGCGGTTGCCTCACTTCTTGGAACTTATGCAGCGGTTTACTTTTGGTTCCCTAAAATGTTCGGGAAAATGCTTAGTGAAAAGCTTGCGAAGATCCACTTTTGGACTTCGTTTCTTCCCATCATGGTGATTTTCGTTGGAATGATGGTTGCTGGCTACGCTGGAATGCATAGACGAATCTACAATCCTTACGAATATACTTACCTGGAACACCTACTGTTCTTAAATAGATACATTTCACTTGCAGCATTCTTAGCCTTTGCCTCTCAGTTCATATTCTTGTTCAACTTCTTCTACTCTTGGAAAAAGGGTGAAGTGGCTGGTTCCAACCCTTGGAAAGTTGGAACTCTTGAATGGACGACTCCTACCCCAGTCCCAGTTCACAACTTTGATGTGATTCCAGAAGTCTTCAACGGACCTCATGAATTTTCTCACCCTAAATTGGGTGATTCTCGAGATTGGATTTCTCAAACAGAATATCTGGAAGGGATAAGCACTCCTGTATAGCCAAACCATACGCCCGGGGGCGTCTCTTGAAGGAGTTGATCCAAGAAAAAGCTCTAAGCTGAGTAACACCCAAATCTTGGCCATGATTACTTTGGCTTCTTGGGGAATGCTTTTTGGAACCTTTGTCTTGAGTGCAGGCTTAGCAAGAGTTCGCGCTTCCCAATGGCCGCCGGATGGAATCATAGGACTCGACGCCTACCTTCCCTCCATAGCAACCTTGGCGTTAATCTTGTCGTCCGTATTGATCCACAAAGGCTACATGCGTTTTGATAAAGAGAATCTCAAGGAGTTTAAATTTTACTGGGGCCTCGGCCTTTTAATGGGAGTCTTTTTTTTAGCACTCCAAAGCTATACCCTCATTGATTGGTACAGCAAAGGCGTTCGCGTATCTCAACATCTTTACGCATCGGTCATCTATGTATGGATTATCATCCATGGCTTACATATTTTAGGAGCACTAGGTGGTCTGTTTTATAAGTTTAAGAAGCCCAAAAGCGCAGCTTCGCTGCAAATTTGGGGTTGGTTTTGGCACTTTATTGATTTGGTATGGTTAGCAATGTTTCCCCTTTTGGTTTTTTAGGGGATTGAGGATAAGAGACTATGAAGAACAAAATTTCCCATCATCTGTTTTTGGCTTTAACTGCAATTTTTGTTTTGTCTTGCACATCACAAACCTTTGATCAGCCACAAGAGTTCGCTACGGGCTTTGTGTCCGCTGAAACGCTCAATTTAGGTCACGACACCTACATGCAGTATTGTATGCAATGTCACGGCGTCAATGGAGATGGCCAGGGTCCTGCAGCTCAAGGATCAGAGCCGCTTCCCAGAAATTTTAAGTCAGGAATTTTCAAGTTTGGATCTGTCTCTAGTGGTGAACTTCCCAGCGACTACGATTTGAAAAAGACTATTCGATACGGCCTCCGCGGAACTCCTATGCTTCCATGGGATATTTCCAACGAACGTCTAGACGCTGTAGTTCAATACATCAAAACCTTCTCTCCGAGATGGAAAGAAGAAAAGCCCGGAACTCCACAGGAGTTAACAGAAGATCCATGGCCCGCCAAAGGTGAAGGCTATAAAGAAATGGCAATATTACAGGGCAAGAAGGTCTATCACGGCTTTGCTCAGTGCTATACTTGCCACCCTTCTTACGCGAGCGTCGAAGAAATTAATCAATACAGCAAAGAACTCACAGGGAACGGAGTTAATTCCATCAGAGAAAACCCCCACCTATCCACACTTCTCGACTCCTCGCACGAGGTTAAAATTATGCCCCCCGACTTCACGAAGAACTACATTAAAACTGGCGGAGAAATTTCAGAGATATACAGAATTTTGGGAGCCGGAATTGGCGGAACGGCCATGCCTGCCTGGAAAGGCCTCCTTTCCCCAAAAGGAGACAACGCCGAATCTGAGCAGAACATATGGGCGCTGTCTTATTACGTGAATTACCTTCATGGATTGAAATATGACATGAAAGCACGAAAAGACTTTTTTACTCGATAGTGAAAAAAACCAAAATAGATCGAGATTACTTTCTAAATTACGCTGGCTCTAAAAAGCCTTACGACAAAGTCTACAACGACCACAGCTATGCGGCCGAGTGTATTGAGCTGTTTCAACAAGAAGAAGCTCCCAAGTTGAATCGAATCTGTGTCTTAGGAACGGCCACTGGGAAGGTTTTAGAAGATTTTCAAAAAGCTTTTGCTATCTATCCTTATGGTTGCGAAATCAACAATTGGGCCTGGGACCAGATTCGCCCAAAATTAAAAGCCCGCATAAGGAACCTAGATATGCGGGAATATGTTCCCATGATGCTCGAGAGAAAATTTCAATGTGATTTGGTTTTTTCCAACTCTTTTATCTATCTAGATGAAAGTGACCTCGACCCACTTTTCAAACAATTGAGCCACATGACTAAGTATATTCATTTTAGCTCTAGCTTTCTGGGCGATGCCTGCCCAGACCCCTACCGGAAGCTCCTAAAGTCCTTAGCGTGGTGGGAAGATAAGCTCGAAAAGTTTGGATTTACTCACCGCCGAACGATTTTCGGAAAGCCCAGTTACCTTTGGTCGCTTAAATAGAACTTCTAAAAAACTTTAGATTCTTCCTTACTTACAGGGGCCTAGCTCAATTGCTTTGACTGAAGATGCCGGCTCTTCTCGACATCAAGTGGGTAAATTCAGGGGCTTGTGTCTTGTAAAGTTTGTGTAAAGCTGTCCGAGGATTCCGCAACGTTGCAAG
>JAACVK010000023.1 GCA_009991595.1 bacterium
TCCCCTCTACTTTGTCTTGGGAGACATGCTTGATCTTGGAGATGAAAGTGAGAAAAGCCACCAAACACTTTTAGAGTCCCTGAAACCAACCCCCTATCAACATTTAATTTTAGTGGGGAAGAATATGGCCAAAGCTCAAGAATCTGTAAAGCTATCAAAAGTAACGCTTTTTGATTCTCACAAGGAACTACAACTAGAGATTTCAAAGCTCATTAAAAAACCATACTTCACTTTATTTAAAGGCAGCAGAGGAATGAAGTTAGAGTTAGCTTTAGAAGAACTAAAAGGCTCTAATCAAAGAGCCCTCTAAAAGTTAATCAACCTTTTTAAAGCTACAACGCCCACCAAACTCCAAACAAGCCAGGTAGATTTCCAAAGCCAATGGCTCTGGTAAATTTTTCATTGTTTCCGCTTTTTCCATTTGATCAAAACTAATCTTGCGTTCTTTTATCTCGTTTTGAAGCCATGGTCGATCAAGCAAAAGCTTCAAACAACGATTCTTGGCTTCGCTTATGCCCTCTGCACCAACTCCAACCCACTCTAGGTCGTAAGAGAAACCTAACAACTGCCCCATGCTAGCAAGTTGGACACGTTCTACGATTTTCTGAGCAGGGGTCTCTGACTTTTCATCCCTTTCTTCTGCCTTTGCATCAGTAGAAATTTCAGAGTCCTCAAGCCCCTCTTCCATGGGAGTTTCTGAAGCGAAATCGCCTTCAACAGACTCCCCCTCTAGATTATTCGATTCAAAACTAGGAACTTGAAAACCTTGCTCCCCATCAAAAGCAGAATTTTCGGAACTTTCATTACTTAGATTGGGGTCAAAATCTGGGAGATCGGCAACTTCACCAAAGCGCTGCTCCATCTTAACTTGCTTTGTATTCGGCAACTCAAATGGATCGTAAGGCATTTCATCAGGAAGATCTTCTGGCGCAGTCATAGCTTCACTGGCAGCCATAGAAACCTCCTCCTCTGCACTAGAATCAATATCAGATTCTACAAGAACTCTGTTCTTTTCATCTTCAATGTCCAACGCTACCGGAGCTGCCGAAAAGCCTGACTCATTTGCCTGAGAAACTTCGCCTGAATCCATATTAGACAAATCGGGCATTAGAATTGAATAGCCACAAGCACACTGCATTTCAAAGGCATCTGGGAAATCATCTGTGTCGTGCTTTGCACCACACGAAGGACATTTTAGTTCCATGATTCAATTGTAATTCACTTGATGGCCAAAAATCATGACAATATTCAGTCAGGCAAAATTAAAGAATATCCAAATAGCTACTAAGAGTGAGGCTCACGCTCCATTGCCCAAACTCTCCAAAACCACGATATACGCCAAAGCTACTTTTAAAGTTCGCATAGTGAAAAGCCTGGCCAAACAGATCCCATTTAACCCCCAAAGTAGAAAAATACTGCCGTCCAAGCCTAAAACGAGAGGCTTCATTAAAAGAATCAAAACTAGCCGTCTCCGCAACTAAGACTTGCTCCAAGTCATCCAATCGAAATCGATTCCACTTAAAGGCACCAATTCGATCTACCAATTTGAATCCAAACTCGAACGCACTTCGCATGGCTTGTTTGGCTACAATAAAGCGGGTTGGAAAACCACGAGTCATGAAGCTTGCTTCTCTGGTAGCAAACGGCGCTTGCCCACCAATTTCAAAATAACTTGCCGGATAGTTGGAAAGACGCGTAACTCCATGCTCGAACATAAGCTGAGCGCCCGAATTAAAAGGTAAGGACGACTGAAGCACTAGACGCTCGGAAGACTCAACATCACTTAGGTAACGCAAACGTCCACTTAACTGCACTGAAGGTTCAACGCTTGAAAGACGAAAAGCAGCACTTTGAGGATTCTTTGCCCTAGGAGTGGCAGCAGAAAATGAAAATACGGGGACAAAATAACGATAAGCAGAAAGTCTTCCCGAGCCACTGGCCTCTAAATACTGAAACCCGGGTCGAAACAACAAATTCCATGTGGCCAGCCGCGCCCTCCAATCAGTAGAAACTCCTAGACCCCATCGATCCTGTACCGAGGAGGCAATCACCGATGGAGAGTAATACGCATTCAAACTTAAGCGAGAAAAAGGACCTATATTCAAAGATTCTCGCCACAAGCTAAAGTTGCCATAGGGGCGCTCCGGATACGTATCATACCCGGCGGCAATAGAAGCAAACCACCTCTGAGTTAGGTCACTAAAAAGAGAGGAGCCTCCGACGGAAAAACCTTTGTCATAGAAATAAAGTTCTGGCAGCCAATACCTTGGCCAGAATGAATCCATAGCACCGTAGGATTGGTAAGAGAGTTTTTCTTCCTCCTCTGGGTTGAGCCGAGACTGAGTTGCTTTCAATTGAGAGCGCTCAACAGAAAACGCAAACTCATCAAAGTCATTTGGATGCAGTTGAATCAGTCGATCGGTATTCCAGAGCTGCTGCTTGATATAAAAATTATTGCCAGGACCGACCACCGCCTTATCTCCACCAGTCGAAAGTAACTTCGTTCGGTAGGCCCTTAGTGTGTTATTTTCTTGTTTGACCAAAACAGGTCCCCAGTAGGCCTTTGAATGCTCAAAGAACATCCAGCATTTTTTTACGCCACAAAATCCATTCCTCAAGCCAAGCGGATGGCTCAAGGGAACTTGAGCTCGAAAAAACTCTGCCCGCTCTGTCTGAATTTTTTCTTTGTATGAATTACGCCCAAGACTCCGAGAGAAATACAAAACTCCGTTCTCATCAAAGGTCGGAGAAGAGATTCTCTCAAAATCTTTTAGAGAGCTTGTTATCTCGATAGCTGGACCTAGTTGGCAACCTTCCTTTAAAGGGGCCTTTTTCAAAAGCATTTTCCCAGAGGTTTTGCTTTCCACCCACGCAACCTGTGTCTTGGTCGCTACAATTTCTCTAATTCGAGTGGGGAGATGAAACTCACACTTTAAAAAAGCGTTGCTATCTAACAAGAGAACTTTCTTAGAAGAAGGCTGATTGCTGTCTTTTGGATTAAATTGAGCTAGCGCAATCCAATCTTCACCGCGAGCAAATGCAGACAAAACACGATGATTTCCTATAGACAAAGGCAAACGAACAATTTCAGCCTTACTTTCATAGGCCAATTGCCTCTTTCCATCATCGTCTTCCTCTATCCAGCTTATTTTCGAATCACTAGAGAACGGGCCAATAATTACTTTTGCACCAGAAACAATTCTTCTATTTTCAGGAGCAGAAGATAAAACTCTATGCTTTGCAGCAGAAGATAAAACCTTTTGAAACTCAGAATCTAGATCAACTCCCAAGTTTGATAACTTTTTCTGAAAATTAAGCCCTAGTGAATAAGAAGACGATCTAAC
The DNA here is from genome assembly GCA_009991595.1 of bacterium. Classification (GTDB taxonomy): domain Bacteria; phylum Bdellovibrionota; class UBA2428; order UBA2428; family UBA2428; genus JAACVK01. The sequence continues at coordinate 3,345 of JAACVK010000023.1, forward strand.
AAACTCAGCAAACTTAGAGTTTTTCTTTGAAAACATTCTTTCGCTAAGCAGATACCCCATATGATAGGGAATTTCGCCACGATCAACACTACTATTGCGAAAGTTCCCATCCATTTGGTGGTCATCGATTGGATATCTCGAATAACGCTCATAAAAATCTGCAAACTTTCTAAGTTCGTAGTTGATGTAACCAGAACCAACGCGCCCTCCTACACTAGACTCAACCCAAACGGCCGTGCCCTCATGTAGCCAACGAGGCCAAGCCCCCAAAGGTCTGGATGCATTTCCAAAAACCCAAGACAGAAATTTAAAAACTCCTCGACGCTGTTGAAGCACAATCATGTGGGCTAATTCATGAATTAAAGTATCTCTCAAATAATCGGACGCAAAACCAATGCTACTGTCAATGCTGGGAGCTTCGGTGTGTATGCGAATCCAATCAGAGGGAACAACCGTGGCGAAGCCATTATGAAAATCAGGCTCTGAATCGAAGTAGATCCAAATAGGATCTTTAAAATTTAACTGAGTGATGGAACGCACCTTCTCGGCAGCTTCTAAAATTAAAGTGTGAAACAATGAAGTCTGGCGCGCCAGGCCATTGCCCAAAACTGCTTTCAGCTCAAAACTAAAGCCATCCTGATTCAATTCAACATCGAAGCGAGTAAAACGAGGCGAAGCAGACACAACGCCTTGTGTCGTGAAAAATACGATTAAAAATAAAAGGATGGGTGCAGATGCTTTCATTTTGACCGATACTGCGTAAATCTATAGTGCATAAACATTAGGTTTATAAACTTAATCTTTAAAGAGGAGAATTTGAAGCGCATGAGAGCGAGAATCCTTTCCAGTCTATTCATCACCATTTTAGCAGTAGGACTTATTTCCTGTTCCAAAAAGAAAGCTAGCGACGAAGGCGACACAGCCTCCGACATTACTTCTTTTGACACAGCAGGAGAAGGCCTCTCACCAGGAACTCGCATTGCAGAGCTTGCAACGGTTTATTTTGAGTATGATTCCTTCGCATTGGACTCTACATCAAAAGCAGCCCTTGATGCAGCTGCGCAGTGGCTTTCTGCAAACCCAGGTCAGTCTATCCAAGTCGAAGGACATTGCGACGAACGAGGAACTACTGAGTACAATCTAGCTCTTGGAGAGCGAAGAGCGGGCTCCGTTAAAGACTACCTAGTTTCTAGAGGTGTTTCTGCAGGACAAGTTTCAATCATTAGTTACGGCGAGGAAAGACCTGCTGTAGAAGGTATGGATGAGAGTGCTTGGGCTCAAAACAGAAGAGCTGAGTTTGTTTCTGCCGGCAATTTCTAAAATCATTAACTTGAAAAGAGCTAGAAGCATTGGTCTTCTGGCTCTTTTTTTTGTCTTAATTGGCTGTTCCACTACGGAACGACCTACTCGTGAAATGATATTTGCAAGTGCCGCAATGAGGGCATCTCAACAATCTTTTGCAGAAAAAAAGGCCCCTGATCTTTACCGTCGAGCTGAAAATGCTTTTTGGAGAGCAAAAAGATTTTATCTAGCCAAAGATTACGAGCAAGCGAAGAAATCCGCCTATGAAGCAAGACGCCTTGCAGAGCAAGCCGAGCTTAGTGCAGAATTAAAAGCGAGTTCAGGAAATGACTGGTTTAAATAAATTAACCTTAATCGCCCTATCTGCAATTCTTTATAGTGGGTGTAAAACTTCTGGCGACTTACGACATCGATCCAACAACGAAGAGCCCGAAGAGATTAAAACCGTTACCAACCCGGTCATCCAACCTACCAGTGGAGCTTCTCCAGATTTAGAAAGAGAACTAGCCGTGACCAAAGGTAGGCTTGCCGAAGTAGAAACACTTCGGCAAAGGGAAAAACAAGCCTATTTAGAACAGATCGCTCAACTTGAAGGCGAGCGAGAAAAGCTGATAGCAGCCGTAACTGAGCTGAAAGGCAAACCCTCAACTACCCCAGCCCCTACAACGACCAGCGGAAAAGATGGGTTTAAAATTCTTTGGGACGAAGCCTTTGCTCAAATAAAAACAAAAAAATACTCATCCGCCGCAAGCTTGTTTGAAGAGATAACCAAACGATACCCCTCTCGATCAGGCACCTATTATGCCTATATTGGCATGGCCTTTTCCCTCTACTCTTCTGGCAAATACAAAGAAGCCGCACTTGGATTTAACGACGCCCTTGATAAATACTCTAAGCATCGCAACCGCTCAATTGCGACATTTGGACTTGGCGTTAGTTTCTCAAAGCTAAATAAAGCTAAAAACGCCAAGATATTTTACGAAGAGGTTAAAACCGTAGCTCCGAAGTCTGCCCATGGGCAGTTGGCCACAGCCCTACTCGCCGGAAAAGCCAAAATTCCCCAAGATTTGTTTATAGCTTTGCCCAAGTGGTACCAATAAGACTTCACATCAATAGCTGAATCGGCTACTTTCTCTAAAAAATGAGAAATCTAATTCTAGGAGTTGAGTCCTCCTGCGATGATACCTGCCTGGCTCTTGTCGATCAAAACGGAAAAGTCTTGGCAGAAAGTAGCTTTTCACAAACTGCTATCCACCAATGCTTTGGTGGTGTTGTTCCTGAAGTGGCCAGTCGATCTCACTTTGAAAGGCTTGAACCGCTTTTTGGAGAGCTCATCTCTCAAGTGATAGACAAGGGCTCTAGAATTCAATCTGTAGCGGCCAGCTGCACCCCCGGACTAGTAGGCCCCCTGCTTGTCGGAGCTAGTTTTGCAAGAGGACTGGCTCAAGGATGGCAAATTCCCTTTATAGGCATCCATCATCTAAGGGCCCACGTTGCCTCAATCTTTCTAGAGCGACAAAGTAACAGACCCATGCGCGAACAGCTAGAGGACCTATCCGGCTCACTCGTCGTATTAGTTTCCGGAGGTCACACTCAAATACTTCAATTGGGTCCAGAACTTTCCTTAAAAGTTTTGGCCTCTACGGCTGACGATGCCGCTGGCGAATGCTTTGATAAAAGTGCAAAGATTATGGGACTACCTTATCCGGGAGGCCCCTCCATTGAAAAACTTGCTCTTAGTTTAAGCGAGGCTGATTCGCCTATTGCCTTGAGCATAGCCAACTCACTCCCAAGACCTCGCTCAAAGCTTGGCTTTTCTTTTGCAGGCCTAAAAACAGCCATTAAAATCTTCATTGAAAAAAACCCGGACCAACAAAAATCCGCAGCCACCGCTTGGGCCATTCAAGAAGTTATTGGCGACACTATAGTCGCGACGATAAGAAAGACCTTTAAAGAGAGCAATCTCTCGCCTTCTAATCTTTTTTTCTGCGGCGGGGTTAGCGCAAACACTTCTATTAGAAAAAAACTAGAAGAACTAAGCCAGGAGCTTAACTGCACGCTTCATGTGCCGCCCGTAAAATTCAGCACAGACAATGCCGCTATGGTGGCTGCCTGCGCGTGGCTTCAGTCTGATAAATTTAACGAGAACACAATTACAGCAAGGCAATCTCTAGGGTGAGCAACATCGCAAAAAAGCACTTCGGACAGCATTTCCTCAGCAACACCGGGGTTATTGAAAAGATATGCAACCTTTGCGAGAGAATATCGACTACAGCCTCCCCCTTGCTAGAAATTGGTCCCGGTCAAGGAGCACTTACAGCGGCACTTTTGGCCACCAAACGAAAAGTGATAGCCTATGAAATCGACTTAGACATGGTGGCTCACCTCCAAAAACGATTTAAAAAAGCAATCGAAGAAGGACAACTAAAGATTATTCAGGGTGACTTTTTAGATTCAAACCCTGAGTCACTGCGAACACACTTCAATCGAAACGACGTAACAGCGGTTGGAAACCTACCTTATAACGTTGGGTCCCCGATCACATTCAAACTATTAGAAGAACTCGACTTTATTTCTGCGGCTTGTCTCATGCTTCAAAAGGAAGTGGTTCAGAAATTTATAGCTGGGCCCGAAGATAAGAAACATTACGGCCCTCCCTCCATTAAGATGAAATGGCTGACTCATTATAAAGATCACTTTTGGGTTTCCCCAGGCAGCTTCACCCCTCCTCCCAAAGTTCACAGCGGAGTGTTTGCCTTCAATAAGAAAGTGGATTCGACAGTTTTTTCCTCACCCATAACAAAAGACCCCTTTTTCAAGCAAGCCTCTCATCTGCTTCATAAGGCCTTTAGTCAAAGAAGAAAGAAGCTCAGGAATACCCTGGGAGATTCCATTCCTGAGGAGTTTCTTGGGCGGCGTCCAGAGGAACTCAGCCCAGATGACTACTTATGCATTGCTAAGTCGATCAAAGCTAGCTAGCGTTCTAGGCAATGATTTCTAAAATATCTCAGCAGTTAAAGGAATACTTTTTCCTAGGACTCCTAACTCTTGGCCCTTTGGCGATTACAATCTGGATTTTCATTGAAGGCTTTCAGATTATTGATAACTTTTTCCCAGAGTCCGTCAAACCCTTTAATGGTTTAGGCATAGTCTTTTTTTTCAGCTTGATCATATTCGCGGGCTTGTTAACGAAAACCTTTCTTGGAAATATTTTTACAACTTTGTCGGATGCGATTCTAAGTCGCCTTCCTTTAGTTCGAAGCCTTTATGCATTGATAAAGCAAGTTAGCAACGCGCTACTTTCCGGAGACTCCCAAAGCTCTTTTAAACGAGTTGTCTACATCTCCTTCTTAACTGACGACGCTAAACTCTTGGCTTTTGTGACTGGAGAAATCCCTCAAAAAGATCAGCTTGTCTTATTTGTTCCAACTGCGCCAAACCCAACAAGCGGCTATACAATCATGTATCCTAAAAACAAGGTTGAAGATGCCAACATGACAGTTGACCAGGCACTTAAAGTCATTGTTAGCTGCGGCTCCTCATTAAGCCTCAGAAATCAGAAGACGGCTGAGGGTTTAAAGTGAGTGAAAAAAAGATTCTTTTAATTAGTCAAAACAAAAAAGCTTTTCACAGTTTTCATATCGAAAAAAAACTAGAGGCTGGCATCGTTTTAAAAGGTTCGGAAGTGAAGTCCTGCCGCGAAGGAAAGGTTCAATTAGTCGATTCTTACGCGAGCTTTAAACAGGACGAAATCTTTCTAGTGAAAGCTCACATTTCTGAATTCAAACAAGGAGGCCCTTTTTACAACCACGTTCCCGTGAGACCCCGAAAGCTCCTTCTACACAAACGAGAGATTGCGGAAATTCGCTCCCTCATGGAACAAAAGGGATACACTCTTGTTCCCTTAAAAATGTATTTCTCTAAAGGAAAAGCCAAGATAGAATTAGGACTCGCCAAGGGTAAATCCCATTCTGACAAGCGCCAAAGCGTGAAATCTAAAGAGGAAGATCGAAAAATGGCTCAGGCCATGAAAAGAGATCGAAAATAATTCTGACTTTATCTCTTGAGGAGATTGCCTAAGCAGGCAAGATCTTTTAGTTTGAACTTATGGCTCGCCCGCGTAAAATGACTCTGCTTCAAAAGCTCTATTTGCCTGAAATCATTCGGGGCATGATGATTACTTTGAAGTTTTTGTTTCGCAAAAAATCGACGCTTCAATACCCAGAACAAAAGCATAACTTTCCAGTCGGCTACAGAGGCGTTCCCAGGCTTATTTTAGGCAAAGATGGCAACGAACGTTGTGTGGCTTGTAAGCTATGCGAAGTTGTCTGCCCACCCGTAGCTATCTATATCGAGGGTGAAGAGTTTCCCGATCAAGATTACAGAGAGAGAAGACCTAAAGTTTTTCAAATTGATTTTGGAAGATGCATCAACTGTGGTTTTTGTGAAGAGGCCTGCCCTGTCGAGGCAATTGAAATGAGCCAATCGGTAGAAATCGTTGGCGAGTCTCGAGAGGAACTCATCTACCAAAAAGACAAGCTCTTAGAGATTCCCGAAGATCCAAGAAAACTGCACCTACGCGGACTGTAAAACAAATAAACAATGACCGCAAAAATGGGGAAGATTGGATTCAAATGAATCGCTATCCCCCCGCTAAATAAGCGTTATTTCTTGGCACTAATCTTGAACTCTTGTTTATCGCTATGTTTATCAACCCCTTCTTTTTTAGAGCCCTTGGAGCCGCCATAGGAGCTATTGCTTTTATTACAGCCATTGCTTTTGCTCAAAGTGTGCGGGCTCAACACGGAGTTCTTTGGCAGCATGATGACAGCATGGCCACCCTAACCATTCAGGCAGGACAGGAGGACAGCGACTCCTTTAAGCTCATGAGTGCCTTCTCAGAAGTCGACAAAGAAGGACCTTCGTTGAAACGAATTGAAACCTCTGACCAAAAATTAAAGATCTATTGTATCGGCATGCAAAATAATAGCGAAGAAGGCTCTCCCGTTGAGGCTAGCTGTAACGTAGAAGTCAATTTTTTTAGAACCCTACCCTCGTCTTCTAAATCAATGGGCCAAATTCTCTTAGTTCAAGACCCGCAGGACGCAAAAATGCTTTCTAAAATGTTTGGAAACAGAGCCAACAACAACGAAGTCTTTCAATTTAAAACAAGCTCATCCAACCTTTGTATACAGTGCTCAGAGAACCCTAGAAATCCTGTGTGCGCAGTTTCAATTGCTCCAGAAAACGGTTCTTGTCGCTTTCTAGACAACCTAAGATCTCAATCAAATCAAAATACATTTATTAATATTTAACTAGAAAAAAAAAACGGCCTAGAGCTCTCAAAAGAACTCCAGGCCGATGCAATCAAACTTTAAAAACTTCTTACTTAGAACATCACTCTCAAACCAGCAGTTGCTCCAATAGCATTCAAATCACTTCCAAGGACCATATATTCACCATCCACATAGAATGAAAACATTGCGCTCAAAGGAACGTTCAAACCAAGACCAAAGTAGTAACCTGTTTCTGTAGATGATGATGCTGGAACTGTCGCACCCAAAAGAGTGAAGGCACCTGTCTTAACTTGTTGATAAAGAACACCAGCTTTAAGACCAAAATAGCCCATCCAATATCGACCACCAATATTCCAAATCGTGTCATCAAGAGAATAAGTTCCACTGGAACCCAATAGAGAGATGGTTGTTTCTAGTTTGTGCTTTCTCCAACCTGCCTCGAGGCCAAAAGCAGGAAAATCTTTATCTTTACCAAATCCGTATCCTAGAACGGCGCCAGGAGAAAATGAGGTCATGCCATCAGCATAAGACACAGACGACTTTGTTTTTATGTAAGAGCCTTCTCCCGCCAAATATAGACCCGCACTTGCGAAGTTCGAAAAAGTTAACGATAGGACAAGAAGTAATAAAAATTTCATTGATTTCATAGGTTCTTAGTTTACGGATATTTTTTTAGAATCCCAGATAAAAAAATCAAATTTTACGTCAATACTTTGAAAAACTAACAATAATCTCACTGGCCCAAATTATTGTTAATGAAACAGCTATACGGCTAACTTTCACTAGTTCAAACTATTCAAAATAAAGCTCTAAACTTACCCTATATGCAGCTTGAAACGCAGGATTGCTTTTCCATGGGAACTGGTGACTGCAAACAACCACTTTCATCTTTATGACGAACTACAGAGAGATAGCTCACATTTGCTCTGCTGTTGGACCCAAACTTAGCTAAGCAGGCATTCACTGCATGAGCCCTTAGAGCCTTACCTTGATTTCCTGAATTCGTGTAATAGTCCTTAGCGTTCATTCGAGTCACTCCGATGGCTCCTTTTACCGGTGCACTTTGAATAATCTTGAAATCGAATCTTGAAGTTCTAAAGTTGTCGATATTACATTGTCCTACAGAAAAAATTCTACTCAACCCCCAAGGGTCGTTACCCACTTCCGATACAATCGTTACATGTCCGCTAATGGCTAAAATATCTCCAGCCTTCAAATTATAATCAGACTCACTAAAGCTAGCTTTAGTTAAACAACTTAGCCCATTAGATTGCGGCTCTTTCAACATACTTGAATTCACGTTGTGCACAAAGTCCGGCTTAAACGCCACGTCTTTTTTAGGTCGCCGTCCAACAGCTGCGAGCGCGGAGATAACGACAGCCGAACAGTCGATGCCTAACACAGAGGTTCCAGAGCCGGCGTTTTTAAAGAAATTCAGATGGGTCGAAGAGGCATAAGGTTTTCCACCAAAATCATAAATAGGTGGGCTTTGCCTCCAATTGAAGCATTGGCTACCATACTCACCACCTTCTTTTAAATGATAATGCGTTCGAAGAACGTCCTCTAGATCGCCTATCACCCTCTTATTTCCACCAGCTGGATGTCTTCCAATCACCTTGACTCCCTCTAGGTCCGCGTGATCAGGACCAAAGGGCGGCGAATCACTCGCTTGGCAGTCTTGATAAAATACTTTAAAAAACTTTAAAGCTCCTTGCCCAGCTCCAGGTACAAATATTCTCTCTTTAACCATTTCCTCAGTGCGGTGTTCACAAGTGATTCCCAATTTATTTGATACACTCTCAACCTTTTTAATGGCGGAATCCACCAAGCGATTATAGGCAACTCTTTCGGGTGTGGTTGAATCTCCCAACTCTGCACCCGCCACCCGCTTATAAATTTCATATGAATCGAACGTCTTTACCTCCGGATGAGAATAGAGAGTGGTTTTCCACAAAACAGACAGTGCATTCTTAACTTCCAGCCACTGAAAAGGAGCTAACTTCGCTAGTGAAGTATTTTTAACAAGTGAAGGACTCAAATTTAAACTTGCCTCTATACGAAGCTGAGCCTCGGATTTTGAAACTCCGTCTCGTAGTAAATCATAAGCTGAACTGAAAAACTGACTACGAAAGTCTCCACAACCTAAAAAAGAATAGGTATTTTGAAAATTGGAAGCTCTAGAGCTTATACCTAGCAACCCAAAACACAAAAGTGCCGTTCCATTTCGAAATAAAACATTCCCCATTTTTCTTACATCCCCCAAGCTCCCACAAAGAGAGCCAAAAAATCGCGCCTCTCTCTATTGTCTTAATAGAGAGATTCAAAAACTAGCCACAGTGCCTCATCAAATAGTGGGAACTGAATTGAGACTCGGCAAATTACGACGAATTTGAATAAGCTTGTCTTTAAATAGCTCTACAGTAATAAAAGAATCACCAACTTCAGATAATTCGTCTAAAACTTGACCCCAGGGATCTATAGCCAACGCATGTCCAAAACATTCAAAGGTCAAGCCTTTGGCATTTGAATGCTCACCCCATTGCGTGCTCGAAACAACATAGCTTAAATTCTCCACAGCACGTGCCCTATTGAGCAAGCTCCAATGAGCCTTTCCCGTTTGCATGGTGAACGCAGCAGGGGCTAATAAAACTTGTGCTCCTTGCTCTAAAACCATTTTTCTATATGTTTCTGGAAAGCGAAGATCATAACAAATAGAAAGCCCAAACTTCCAATCCAAAAAATCGGCGCATACGACGGATTGCCCAGCTTTAAAATCATCAGACTCTCGATAAGAAGCGTCTGATCCAACAAAATTGAAAAGATGTATTTTTCTATAAGACACTAAGTCCATACCAGGGCGATAAAACAAATGTGTATTGAAAGGTCGCTCCAGTTCATCAGAACACTCAAAAACAGAACCAAAACTAACGGCAATAGGGCAGTGCTTTAACATTTCAACAAACGAAGAAGAGAATTCAGAGTTCTCTTCTATTTTACCTTTTTTTATTTTCAGGAAAAGCTCCTTGCGATCAAAGACATCGCTACGCTTTGGCCCCCTGTAACAACAATTCTCCGGGAAACATATCAATTGGCAATTAGCCCCAATGGCCTGATCAATAAAATCCTTCATCGTTAAAAGATTTTCCCAAGGATCTTGGGTCGACCTCATTTGCACTATGGCAACGCGAAAGGGGCTTATTTCTGACTTCATCTCAGGTCCAATTTTAACATTCCTGGGCATGAATTGCGCCCTCAGATTAGAGCGTTTCCTCTTTTAATATTCTCTGCTATTGCTAGTTAACATGACATATCAGGAAATTCTCGATCACTATAAAAAAGTTAAACTCATAGTAAGCGCCGCAAATCTGCTTCATTGGGATATGGAGACTTATATGCCTGAAGAGTCTGGCAGTTTGCGAGGACAACAATTGGCCAATTTGAGCGGGATTCATCACGACCTGTTAACCGAAGACCGCTTTATGGATTCGGTCATGAGTCATAAAAGCCCAAAAAACAGTCAAGAAGAAAAGCAAATCAATCGATTAAAAATAATGGTCGCAAAAACCAAGGCTCTCGATAAAAAGTTAGCCGAAGAACTTAGCTCAGTTGAGGTTTCTGCTATCAACTCCTGGAAAGAGGCGCGTGGAAAAAAGGACTTCAAGATAGCCGCTCCAAGCCTAAAAAAAATGATGAGCTTACAGATTCAAAAGGCCCAGAGCTATGCTGCGAGCAGCGAGCTAAAGAGCTACTTTGGCGACAAGAATAATTACGAGATTCTAGTGGATGACTATGAGCCAGGCCTGAAGGCGACTGAAGTGAAGAACCTTTTAGGAAGACTCGTTGAGGGAACAAAGGATCGACTTCCCAAACTTTTAGGAAAAGCTTCCAAAGAGATAATAAAAATTCCAATGTCCGAAGCTGAACAAACAAAGATCAACAGAAAGATCGTCGCCGACCTTGGCTTTGATTTCAAACAAGGGCGCTTAGACAAATCTGTCCACCCCTTCTCAGGAGGAACTCCTCAAGACATTCGGATGACCACCCGTTATTTTGAGCATGATTTGTTAGAGGGGCTAACCGGCTCCATTCACGAAACTGGACACGCACTCTATGACTCCAGCCTGCCTAGAGAGCATGTTCTAACTCCTTGTGGTGAAGCCTGCTCCATGGGAACACACGAGTCTCAAAGCCGTTTTTATGAAAACTTTATTGGTCGGTCTCGAGCCTTTTCAAATTATCTTTCCAAACTAATCGACAAACCCTCAGAAGATATTTTCCTCTCTCTGAATAACGTTAAACAAAGTTTCGTACGAGTTGAGGCAGATGAAGTAACCTACAATCTTCACATTGCACTAAGAATGGAGCTTGAAGAAAAGATGATTCTAGAAAAGCTTAGTATCGATGATCTACCCGAAGCATGGAATTCGTTGTTCAAAAGCTATTTCGACCTGACTCCACCTTCTGACTTAGAGGGTTGCCTACAAGACACTCATTGGTATGGTGGGGCTGTTGGATATTTCCCAACCTACAGCATTGGAAACCTGTTGGCCGCGGAATTCTTTCAAGACTTTAAGAAGGAATACCCTGAATGGGAAAAGAATGTAAGCAATGGAGAGTTTACGTTTATTCGTAGATTCATGGGCGAAAAACTTCACAAGCACGCTGCATTTTACAATAGCCCTGAAACAATTTCTCTAGCTCTTGATGGTCGTCCACTTGGAGAACAAGCCTTTCTTAACTACTTGGATGAAAAATACTTATGAATGTTTTACTGATAATTCTCGCAATTGTAGCCGCCTTGTTCTTGACTTTCGTTTTGCTAAAAAAGCGTAAAAAGAAGCGGGCTGTCTTTCTTTCGAATCAGAAGCACCCAAATGGCTTTCTGAAGTATCACAAACAAACAAAACTTCGCATTAAGCCCCCCTTAAAAGAGAGCAAGAAAGACGAAGTAAAAAACATCGTATTTTTTCGATTTAAAGGAGACATCAAGGCCTCCCAAAAGAATTCACTTTCGAGGATAATCGACGAGATTATTCTTAACAAAGAGGAAATTTTAAGCGCTTTAATTCTTGTAGACTCTCCTGGCGGAAGTGTAACCGACTATGGCCAATGCTACAGCGAGATCAAGAGGCTTCGACAAGCGGGAATCAACCTAGAAGTTTGTATTGATAATGTTGCCGCAAGCGGAGGCTATTTAATGAGTCTTTCTGCGAACAAAATATACGCAGCCCCGTTTGCTATGATTGGAAGCATTGGAGTCGTTTCCTTTATCCCCAATATTCGACCCCTACTAGAGCGCTTTGACATTAAACCAAGAACTTACACTTCAGGAAAATTTAAACGCACGGTTAGCCTCACGGACGAGGCAACCCCCGAGGAAGTGGCTCACTACCAACAGCAACTTGCCCTCATACACGACCAGTTCAAACAGGCTCTAAAGGAATTTAGGCCTAATGTAGACTTAGGCAAAGTGGCCACTGGAGAGGCGTGGCTTGCGAGCACTTCTTTGGAAATGAAGCTTGATCTCGTAGATGAAATTAAATGCTCCAGCGAGCATCTTCTTGACCTCAATCAATCTGCCAACTTGATCGAAATTCTTGAGGAAACAAAGGAGAGCGGACTTAAGAAGTGGATTAAGCTTCAATCTGAAGCACTCTTAGAGAGAATTTCAGCTCATTTCTAGACATAAGCGTCAAATCTATGAATTTCCTAAAGAAAGATAAGAAAGTGCCGAATAAATAGACATGAAGCGGAACATAGCACTTTTTACCGAATGGGCATGGGCCAACGGTCTACTAGCAGAGCCTAGTAAATTGAACGCATTCGCCCATGTCGTGTATTCAAAAATACTGGAACACTACCCCCACGCCAACGGCTATAAAAAGGCTGCTATCCCCGAGATCGAAAGAGACATTTGGAGATGCCTTAAGGTCTTAAGTTATGGTGGGAAGAAACCCTCTCAGCTCAGCAAGGAAAGAGTGTGCTTTCTTACTGAAAAAAGCCATGACTTTTTCAAAGCAGCCTAAGTCTCGGTGAGGCTCCCTATACCAGCTCGTTTATCACCGTGAAAAGTAAACGGATACGTTTTAGACATTGTTCGCAAAAAACGTCTCGAACCCGTAATATCATGTAATTCTAGAGCCTTTTTTCAGGCACTTATAGCTGGCACAGACTTCGCACATTCATTGCCACGTATGTTGATGCTCAAATCGAAGAAGTGGTATTTTTTACTTTCCATTGCTGTAGTTGCCTGTAACGGGAGTGTTCTCGTTCCATCTAAAAAACAGCATAAACACGCTGGCGACCCTGGCGCCCCAACTGATCCTGGAGACCCTACACTTAATCAACAAGAAGCCCCTTCTTCAGACCCTGGCCTACAAAAAGGCAAAGGGAAGAAGAATCGTTTTGGACACAATAGTGACAATTGGGATCATGATGACAACATGGATCACTCCGATATAGATAAAGGAGATCATTCTGGTCACGACCACGATGGTGACTACGAAGATCATCGCCCAAAGAAAAAAAGGAAAGATTTCTTGTCGGAATTTAACCAGGAAGATTTTGAAAACAAACGTATCAGAGGAATTATTACCTTTGAGCGGAAGTTAAATGCTGGTGGATTAAGATCTCTGAAACATAGAGGCTACGTTCGATTTATCGTAGATAATTTCAACACCCGAGAAAGAGTCGAATACGCAAGTGAACCGACCGAGGTAAGCTATGCTGGAGACAATCCAGAAGGAATACTAGAATTCACTAAGCTCATGCCTGTTTCTCAAAGACATGGATCGAACCCAAGGTTCCAAAGACCACTTTATATTGATGGCTATCACGCAAACAAAGCATGGAATTTTCGATTGATGAACGAAAATGGCGAAGTCATCATTACGTTTTCTTCAATGCGCTTTTAAGTAATTATCCGCAGAAAGCTCTAAAGAGCAAAGTGCTCTCTTAGAGCTTTCTTGCGATGACTAAACATCTGAGAAAGTATTCTTTTTAAAACCAACGCATCTAGCACTCCTGCTAAATCGACCGAGAACTCATACTCCACTAAATCGTAAAACCATGTTCCGGCCTCTGCCATTGAAGCATCTCCAATTTTTTTAGTGCCCGCCACGAATCTGTGTGAATGGGTCCAAGACTTAAATGGTCCCTTGACCTGAATGTCTTTAAATTCGAAAATGTCTTCCGTCTCAATGACGTCAGCAATCCTAGAAGTCCACTTCAAAGCAATAGGCAACCCAAACGGGTGCATAGAAATATCGAATTCCTTACCCTCTTCGGTAACAACATCGCCCGATAACTTCATATTTAAATAAGTGGGACTGATTTTCACCAAGTTGTTCGGGTCAGAAAAAAACTCTTTAGCAGCACTGAGCGGCACTGGAAGCCAAAATTCAGTTTTGAAAACAGATTTACTCAAAATATTTTCTTTATGCTGCAGTTTCAGGCTTATTAACGGGCTTTTCGTCGGCTTCGCCCAATTGACGACCGCGTTTGCCGTATCCACCTTGATGATCACCAGAAGTTGGCCGAGCCACCATCACTTTGTTTTGAAGCTTAATGAGTCCATCCAGCAAAGCCTCAGGCCTTGGTGGACAACCAGGAACATACACATCAACTGGGACCACTCGATCCACACCCTTAAGAACACTATAGCCGTCTTTCCAATAAGGTCCGCCCTTTGTGGCACAAGATCCCATTGCAATAACCCACTTTGGATCAGGCATTTGATCATACAAACGCTTCACTCGAGTCGCCATTTTCAAAGTCACAGTTCCAGCAACAATCATAAAATCTGCTTGGCGAGGAGTGGCACGAAAAACACCACAACCAAAACGCTCTAAATCATAATTGGCAGCCCCTGTTGCCATCATTTCAATCGCACAACAAGCCAGACCAAAAGTCATAGGCCAAAGAGAATTCTTTCTCCCCCAGTTGACGACATCATCAACGCGACCAAGAACAAGGTTATCTCCAGAGTTCATTATTGGTAAATCTGACATGCTTTATCCTTTCTACCATGGGAGAGCCCCACTTAGAACCTGCACTAGGCGGAAAAACTAGAGCCGCAACCACAAGAGGTTTTGGCATTCGGGTTATTAAAAACAAAACCCTGGCCGTTGAGCCCGTCGCTAAAGTCTAAAATCGTACCCTTTACAAAAAGAAGGCTTTTAGGGTCGAGAGTGAGTCGAACGCCTTTGCAATCATAAGCCTTTTCGCCCTCGGTAGGGGTTTCCGTAAAGTCGAGCTTGTAGGAAAGCCCAGAGCAGCCGCCACCGACGACTCCAATCTTGAGACACCAGCCAGCCTTGTTTTCTTTGGCTTGAATAGACTTCACTTGCTCGGCAGCCTTTTCGGTAAGTTCAAACGGCATCTGTTCCATGATTTCAGGCTAGCTCATTTGAAGTGTCGCTCACAAGAAAAGCCTTCGTTAAAGTCCTGATTTCTCTAATGGCTTGCTTCAAACGAGGAAAAGATCTATTAAAAATCGACAACTTACTTGACACAAAACCTTAAACACGGCAGAGATTAGACACAATGCAACATTTGCTCAGAGACCCCGTCCACCGCACGATTTCACTCAGCAGTGACGAGCGCCGCATTATTGATCACCCCTACTTTCAAAGGCTTCGTAGAATCAAACAAACAGCCTTCCTTAACTTAATCTTTCCAGGGGCCACACATGATCGCTTTAGCCACAGCATAGGGGCCATGCACGTAGCCGGCTTGCTCTTTGATCCCATCGCGGAAGAGTTTATCTCATCCTACGGACCTAGAGCCCTTCAACCCACTCAGGTCGACTACTTCAGACGCTTGGTCCGGATGGCAGCCCTCTTGCACGACATCGGACACGGACCCTTCTCACACAGCCTTGAGGGGGTCAGCAAAGCAGGAAAACCTATTCACCCAAGGCGCGAGGAACTTTTTGAAGAAGGTCTAATCCCTCATCACTGGATAGATCCCAAAGGCGCCGCCGCAAAAAAATCTTGGATGAAAACCGCCGCTAGTCACGAAGATTTTAGCGTCGCCATTATCTCGCTCATCTCGGAAGAAAACGACGGGAGAGTTGGCGGACTCTATGCTCAAGATGTCGTGGCCCTCTTCAATGATTGGGTGGTGCCCTCTCACGAATTTGAGGAAATGAACAAGGTGGGCCCATCCGGAAAATGGAGCCTTCGCAAGGCCCTTAAGAGCTTGGTGTCCGGTGAGATTGATGCCGATAGAATGGACTACCTCCTCCGAGACTCTCACTACACGGGAGTTCCCTACGGCCAATATGATAGAGAAATGCTTTTAGAAAACCTCCTTTTTCGACCTGACCCTTTGAAAAAGCGCGAGCTCTGTGTTGCCTTAAGACGCAAAGCTCTTCACGCTTTTGAAGATTTCTTAATTTCTCGCTTCCATATGTTCATGCAACTCTACTCTCACAAGACGGTCGTCGGCTTTGACGTTATTTTAGAGAATGCTATTGCAGAACTTCCTGACTTTAAGATTGATCCTAATCTGCAAGACTATCTCACATGGTCAGATGACTACCTGCTTAGAAAAATTATCGAAAATCGATCTTCGCGATGGGGAATGCACATTCGCGACAGGCAAACTCTTAAGCATCTTTTTACGGTTCGACAAAAAGAACAAAAACATTTCATGAAGTTTATTAAACCCTATGAGCTCTCTCGTGGAACAACTGCCTGGTTTCCCTCTTTAACGACAAAAGAAAGAGAGAAAACTGAAGAAGTTCCAAAGATATGGTGGCGACCGGCTGTGAACTACCTTACTCGTGGTGTGCGAGGCCGTTTCCCACTCTACCTAGAAGACAAAGGCAAACTTGTCCCCATTGAAGACCTCTCGTTGTTATTGAAAAGTGATTACGTTCGACGCTTTGAAATGATTCACGTCTACAGTCTACGAAACGACAATGCAGAAGTTAAAAAGTGGTTTAACAAGAAGGGTCTCTCTGAAAAATTCATCAAACAAGAGACCCAACCTCTGTAATCTTAGCTCTCTTAAAAGCGGTAACTTCCACCAACAATGAATCGAACATCTTCTGCCGCTTCGCTCAACCCCACCCGCATGGTGGCGTCCAGCAAGAGTTTCTCACCGGTAGCGTAAACCGCCCCAACTCCAAGTAACGACGCCCACGGCATATCGTCCTCAAAAGTGTTTCGGCTATAATATTCAACATACATTGCAATTGGGTCAGCCAGAGGCTTGGTAATGCTAACTGAATTCACTAGCTCAAAGTGGTATCCATCGG
This sequence comes from bacterium, assembly GCA_009991595.1. Lineage (GTDB taxonomy): Bacteria > Bdellovibrionota > UBA2428 > UBA2428 > UBA2428 > JAACVK01. Next base: position 20,208 of record JAACVK010000023.1, read on the forward strand.
CATCGGCCACATCTTCAAAAATATCAACTTCAATCATAGCTCCAAAAGTAAACTCGTCTTTAAGCTCTAGAGTAAAAGGAGCTTTTACTCCAAACTCGATAGCATCGTTTGTGTAGTTGTGAGTGTTGGAAGGAATTTTTACAAAAGGCACAACAGACAACGCCGAATTGTAATCTCGGTTACCCCAAATGTTATACTCAGCACCTAAACGCACATCACCAATTCCACTCTTTGATTGGAGATTGCTGGGATTAAAATGACGAAAAACGTCAAAAGACGTGAAAATGTCTAACACGTTCGTCAGACCATATTTAGCAGAAAGCGAAAGAACATCCACATTGTGCCTCTTGTAGCCACCATCTTTTTCATAGCCATATTCAAGCGCGCTTCCCTCTAGTTGAAACATCCCAGGACCTACGGTCTGAGGCTTTTCAGTAAGCTGAGGTCGATCTGCGGATCGCAAAACTTCTACATCCGCAAATACCAATGAAGTTGAACAAAAAATACAATACGCTAAAACTTTTTTCACCAAAAACCTCCTGGTTAGTGGAATGCAATTTATAACGAAGAATGTCTAAATGCAAAGATACTCAGCAAGAGCTTCTGGGCTTCCCCTAAAGAGCCTTTTCTGCTTCGACCAAAGCTCGGCCCTTAAGACCCAATGCTTGGCTTCAAATCTGCCCTTAGAATCTTTTCGTCTAGCCAAAACCGTCTTCAGAACAACCTTTAACTCAGGCCCAAGCTTTCCAAATTCTAATTTTCCGAGCTCAGAAATGATCCCGTTGATTTCAGAGTCATCACCAAGCCCCCTCAACCACTTTAACCACTCCCTTTTTGCTAAAGTGCTACCAGGCACCTTCATCAAAGAGATCACTAGCTGACTAGGGCTCGAACTTCTCAAGTAAGACTTTGCGCTCCAATGTGTGCTGTCCTTCTGAAGCAAGCTCAGAAGGCCTCTAAAGCGTGTTGAGATCAAATTGTGACGTTTAGACTTTGGAAAAAACTCCCATGACTGCAACTCAAACTCTTCGATGGACCAGAGTCGCCAATCTTCTGGCCGACTCGCTAAAAAGGCCATGGCCCCTTCAGACACATCTTCAAATGGAGGTATCACGCACTTCATCAATATTTCTCATCATAATTCGCGTTGTGCCAGCAACCAAGCCTTGAGCTTCTTTTCTGTTCGGGGTTCAATAGAATGAAAAGATATGGATTTTCAAAGCTTTATTGATAGCATCGCCGCGGTAAAAAGCCTTGGCATCACTGCCCCCTGTCCACCCGACGGAGACTCGGTGGGGGCTCAATGTGCGCTCAAAGAGCTCATCGAGCAGCTTCACCCACACGTAAAGGTTGAGATCATCAACGAAGACCCTTGCCCCAAACGCTACGAATTTTTGAAGCTTTCCGACCAGTTCAAACAATCAAAAGACATTAAAGAGAGTCCCGAGGCTTGGCTCTGTGTTGACGGAGGCCCTTTACGCTCTGGAGTCGAAACAAAGAAGCTTTGGGACAAAGCTAAAATTCACGGCTTAATGGATCACCATGTTGTGGGATCAAAAGAATCCTTTCACTTTCAACTTTATGATCCAACGGCCGCTGCTACTACTGAAATGGTTTATAAACTTGCCATGCATTGCAAAGCCAAACTAACGCCTTCGTTGGCCCAGGCCATATACGTAGGCCTTATTTACGATACAGGTCTCTTCAAACACTCCAACACAACTCCAGAAATTATGAGGATTGGCGCACATTTACTTGAAGTTGGATTCAACCATACCGAGACTGCAGAAAAAGCAATGTTAATCCGCAGCAAAGGAAGCCTTGACCTCCTACGACTGATGCTCAACAAATTTAATCATTCCGATAAAATTTCTTGGAGTGCAATCACTCACGCAGAATTTATTGAATCTGGCGCGACTGGTGAGGACAAGGACGGGTTGATTGACGTTTTATTCTTACAAGATAAATGTTCTGTTGCAGTCTTGTTTTTTGAGGCCAAACCCAGCTTGTGGAAACTTTCTTTCAGATCCCGTGGCCCCGATGTTGCTTCTTTTGCTAGATCGCTTAACCCTCAAGGTGGTGGCCACAAACTTGCTTCGGGTTGCACTCTTGAAGGTGACATGAAGACCATTACCGATAAAACCATCAGCTCACTTTCAAAGGTTGTTTCATAAATTTTAAGATGAAGCTTCTTCAAAAAATACTATTAGGAACTTTAACAGCAACTTTCGCCCCAGCTGCCTGGTCGGAAGAGCAAAAGTCACCTCTTGAAGGTTACGCACAAAAGCTTGGCTACGAAAATGCTTCCAAGCTAAAAGAAGAATATGAAGAATTTAGCAAACGTGTAAAAGCAGGCTTTGCACCTAAAGACTATTTCACCTTGTGCAGAAAAACCTATCAACAATCCCTATGTGATGTTCTTAAAGAGCATCTAAAACCTCTCCCCACACTGAGTTCCTCCAGCAGACGGGCCAAAACTCCAACCATCCCCTTTAGGCTCTCCAACAAAGACAAGCTTCAAGCTGTTTCAATTAGAACTCTTGCCCGCAAGATTCCCAATTTTTCTAAAAAAACTCTGTCCAGCTGGGCTGAAGAAGCCTTAAAGACAAAGCAATGCCCAAAAAACCTAAACCTTGCTGTTGCCCTAGAGCTTGAACAGAAAGAGCCAGAGGGCGCAGATTGGAAGACCATAGACTCCCTGTGGGAGGAAGGCCTAGCTTGTGTAACTCCGGAGACAATTTCTTCTGAGTATATTTTTCTCAGAGCAGCCCTAAGTCAAATAGCAAGAAACAACTTCAAAAAGGCTCTAACTTATTTAAACTCTTCTATTGAGTCCAAAGAAGAGGATGAAGATTTCAGATCCCATCATTGGAAATACTTTGTTTTAAAAGAATTGAAAGAAAATTCTGCCGCCGAGAAGCAACTTGATTTGATAGGAGAAAAATTTCCGCTTTCTTGGTATTGGATAAGCCATTCAAACGACCATAAATCCGACCCCTTAGAAGTTCTTAGCAAGCGAAGTAAAATTGCAGATGTTGATGACGCCCAAGATAGTATGACAAATCAATACCTTTATTGGACTCGTGTCGCCGCAGAGCTTGAAAAAGATCCAAACGATTTGAGAATATTTTTTGAAAAAGTAGCTCAAAGAGTTATTGCAGAGCAAAACATTGGACTTTCTCAGTCTACTGCTCGAACTTTTAATAAAATGGGGCTCTATCGGTTTCAGATATATGCCTTGTCTCAAGTTATATTGAAGTCACCGGAAAAATTGAACAGAGAGCACCTTGAGTTACTTTTCCCTAGACCATTTTTCGAGAATATGAAGCAGCATTCTGGTGAGATTGATACAGCGATTCTTCTTGGATTAGCTAGACAAGAAAGCGGATTTGATAGCTTTGCCCGCTCCTCGGCCAATGCTCGAGGCCTACTTCAAATACTTCATTCAACAGCTTTAGGGCTCAACAAGAAAATAACTCACACTGATCTTTATAATTATGACCTCAACATTCAACTTGGCGCAAAATACATTGCCCGACTTCTAAACCGCTTTGACGGCTCTCTCGAGCAAGCTCTTGGGGCCTATAATGCGGGGTCCACCCACATGAAGCGCTGGAAAGAACGCTATTCTTGGGTGAAGAACGAACAGTTGTTCATGGACTTCATTCCATTCAGAGAAACTAGAGACTACATCCCCTCAATCATTCGCAACGCCTACTGGTATCACCGGCTATTTCCCAGTCTAAATGAAAATGGAAATAAAAAGGTTATTTCTGGAAAGCTCCTTGAGCCTTTGCTGAAAACAAGTCAAACCAAACCCTAGACAAGGTAGAAACTGCATTTTTTTTAATATGTGAAGAAACTTTCAAGCATCCGTAGGGAATGTTTAATCCTTTACAGAAACTACTCAGCTCTCCGGTAAAATCATCCATGCCGAAACAATTTAAATCATCTTGGATAAGTTTCTTGAGCTTTCTATTTTCCAAAACTTTTGTGGTAGAAAAAATATTTTTCTCACTGGTCATGTACACTTTGGGTGAAGCCGCCAAAAGAGCGCCTAGCTCTGACTGAATCTTTATGTCAAAGCGAAACTCCTCATACAATAAAGGGCCTGAGAGTAAATCTAAATTACATTCAGAGCGCAAACAGTTTTGGGGAAAATAAACACAATCCTCGGCCGTTTCAAGGGCTGCGCTGGTGAGCACCTCAACAACCCCCGTCGAAACAAAAGCATCGACTTGAAGGTTTTTGTAACACCAAACCAAAGCCTCTCCGTTCTCAGGCCAAGCGCGATCCAACAAAACAAAAGACGGATAGGGCTTAGACTCATCCGAATCAGCCATTAGGATGGGGGCACCGAAAGGAGTGTCGCTCTTCACAAAAGCCTTCTTGTCTTCTTTTAAAAAGACTGCACTCAAAGCTTCAAACTCTTTAGCTTTTTCAACAACTGCTAACCACATCTAAACCTTTGCTCCTTTTGTAAGCCTCGTGTAGGATCATCCTATTATGGAATCGCTACCAAAACACCCCAAACAAGCAGAAATCAAAGTCTACACAAAAGATTATTGCCCCTACTGCACGGCCGCAATGAATCTTTTAACCCAAAAAGGCGCTGGCTATGACCCGATTGACGTTGGCAGCGACCCTAAACTTTTTGAAGAAATGCTTAAAAGAGCCAGCCCTCGTCGAACCGTTCCCCAGATCTTTATTGACGACCTTGGTGTTGGTGGATTCGACGATATTCAAGCGTTGGACTCTCAAGGAAAGCTAGAGGCTCTCCTCTTTCCAAATGGCCGAGAGTAGCCGCCCTTCTTGGTAACATAAAGTAAGAATAATTGAAGAGCCTTGCCGCTTAATACAGTTTATTTGCTAATTGTTGGAGGCAGGATCTACAGCCGATCCAGGTGCAGCCTGAATGATCATCCGATCATTGTTATCCGGAGTTAACAACGTGGTTCCCCTTACTTTGATCTCGGGCCCAGAAATGGCTTTGTTGGAAATTCTTTCGTGATCATCAAGCTCTGGATGGCGAGAGATAAAAAACGCGACATCCATAAAGGCAGCATTAAAACGAACAGAACGCACAAGCTTAGTCCAATACGACTTTAGCTCTCCAGACTTCGGCTCTTTGGCATCGGTAAGAAATTTTCCTTTTTCCCAATAAGTTTTCTTGCGCCCTCGAACCCGTCTATATCTTGTTTGCTTCTCAAAATCTTCTAACTTTTGGCCAATAAACTGCTGAATGAAATTCTCTTCATGAAGCTTTTTTAGAATATTATCTGGAACGTTATCCAATCGAAGATTTCTTATAACACCTTTCATGTCATAGAAAACAAAGGCACTGGCTAGTCCAGCAGGAGTCTCGAAAGAAGCCCCGTGAGCTATTCCAATCATCTTTTTATCTTTGTACACTTCGTAAATTGCTCGAGGTGTTGACATTCCCTCGTATTTTTTATTTGGCTGATCTCCCAGCAAACGGACAACCAATCCGACAAACGTAGTTCCCCCCAGTTGCTTTGGAGTCACCACAACCTCTTTAAAATCTTCACCTTCAGGAAAAACTTGACTAAGTGAGCCTTGATAAGCCCCCAGCCGAGTTCCTTCATAATTAATAGGGCTGGCTGCCACAGCTGGATAAACCAGCAACAAACTGAACAACAAGACCTGAGCCCAAAAGGTGCGATTCAATGCAACGACAACCATCCCTTCATATTGTTCTAAAGACAATCTAATTTCCAGTGACTCAATGCCAAAAATATCTTTAGGCCTCAAATGATTGGTGTTAGAAGCTCTAGTTATGATTTTCCCTACCTTCTCCACCTCAGTATACGCAAAGCGGCGAGAACGTTTGGCCAAGTCGCTTAGGCCCGGCCGAGACTTGCTCCTTTTTATGAACAGAAAACCTGTCATTAGAAATTATGACAACTACTATAATTTTAGAAGCGACTCTAATTTTGTCTACCTAACAGGCTTTTACGAAGAAAACTCTGCAATGCTCCTTTGGAGAGAAGCGAACAAAAAGGGCGTAAAAACACATTACAAATTGTTTTGCCAAAATAGGGACCCCTTAAAAGAACTTTGGACTGGGAAGCTCACAGGACCAGAACGGGCAACGAAGACTTTTGGTGCTGATGAAGCCCATGATTTCTCCGAACTAAACCAACATATTCAAAGTTTCTATAAAAAGCTCCCAAAAGGTGTTGGCCCCTCTCTCTTTACCAATTCTTTAGAATCAGATGAGATGAAATCTCAGTTTGAACCAATTTTAGAAAGCTTGGATTACAACATCAGGCAGTGGCAACTTCCGTTAGAAAGCATCGTGAACGCGAGCACCCCAACAAGAAAACTTCGTCTTGTTAAAGACAGGGGTGAAATCTCTCTCATGAAAAAGGTTTCAAAGATAAACGTCGCGGCCCATCTAGAGTTGTTAAAAAAAATTAAGGCTGGAATGACCGAGTTTCAAGCTCAAGCTTTAATTGAGTATGAATTCAGAAAAAGAGGCGCCTCGGGTCCAGCCTACGGCTCTATTTGCGCCTCGGGTGCCAATGCTACCTGCCTCCACTACCAACCCTCGATGGACAAGCTGAAAAAGGGTGAGTTGTTTTTGGTCGATGCCGGCTGTGAAATGGATCATTATACCTCTGACATCACGAGAACCTATCCGGTGGATGGAAAGTTCACTAAAGCACAAAAAAGTATCCATCAAATTGTCGGAGAAGCTCATCGCGCAGCTATTGAAGTAGCAACCGTCGGAACAAGATACAGCAAGATTCATGAAACGGCTGTCGAAGCTATCGCCGAAGGTCTTCGACTCATTAAGCTACTTAAAGGCAACAAAAAGGACATCATTGCAAAAGAGAAATATAAACAATTTTTTCCACATAGCACGGGCCATTGGCTCGGTATGGATGTCCATGACCCATGTCCTTATTCGGAAGAAAATGGTGATTCTATCAAGCTAAAGGCTGGCATGATTTTAACCGTTGAACCAGGGATCTATATTCAAGAATACGACAAGACTGTGCCGAAAAACTTTAAGGGAATTGGTGTTCGAATTGAAGACGACATTCTTATTACAGAAAAAGGTCCTGAGATTATTACAGAAGGATTGCCTCGATACGCTGAAGAAACTGAAGCCTTTATGAAATAAGCGACTCGAGGTGTTCTAAGCTTTGGGGATGAAGGCGTGAATTCTTCGGTTTCGAACATATTTCTCAACCCATTTTTTAGAAGGATCACTTAGCTCAACAAACTCTACACCCATTCCTTCTGGTTCGTTGCCCGCTAGAGCCTTTCGAATCCAAACAATTCGTCCAAGACCTTGAATCGTTTGAGACGACAATGAATTACTCACATCATCATCGTCTATTTTTTTGGCCAAGGGATCTTTTCCTTCGGCACTAAAACCTAAAGAAAGCTCTCCTTCGCCTTGAACAAATTCAAAGTTAATTAAATCATCAGCCTTCGCACCCGGTATAATAGACCCCACAAAAAAACCGCCGTGACCGACGTTTAGTGTTTCAGACACAACGGCTTGTTCTATGCTCGAAATACGCAGCAACATAGAATGAGAAGCTGGAGCCCGAGGAGTTCTTCGCGCAAGCTTCAAGCGAAGTTCCAACATATCTGAAAGGGAGTCACTTAATTTTTCTGGATCAAAATCCAAATGAACAACTCCCGTAGCACCTCGATCCAACCACCTCATTAAATCAGCCCCATTAGGCATTTCATCTTTAACCATCAAGATGCAGGCGTTCTGGTCTAACTTACGCACACCGGAGAAAAAATCAGACAAGACTTGAGAGCCAACTAAATCAAAACCCTTTTGGGTAACATCCAGGAAAAGTAAAATTGGGTCACCCACCTCAATGAAGAAATCTTGGGCTTCTTCTATACTTCGAACACCCACAAGATTAGTTGGATTGCTCAAGATCGTTTCAAATTTTGAAGTGAATTTCTCGAAAGGAGCAGTCCCCTGAGGACTGACCAATAAAAGCCGATTTGCCATGCCGTGATTATCTCCACCCCACCCCCTGAAAGCACGGGAGAGAGCAACAAATTCCACTCGAATAACGCGCCGCATTTAGAATTTAAGCTATTGACCTTAAGCGGCTTTCGTAATGAAACATAGCCTATGTCTAAGGCTATACCTATACGCAAGCCCGAGTGGCTTAAGGTTAAGGCTCCCGGCGGCCAAAACTTTCTTGAGATTAAAAAAGTGTTGGCCAAACACAAACTATTTACCGTTTGTGAAGAAGCCCGTTGCCCTAACATTGGTGAATGCTGGGCAGGTGGAACCGCCACATTCATGTTGCTCGGAGACACCTGCACCCGTGGCTGTAAGTTCTGTAATGTTAAAACTGGAAATCCTCGTGGATGGGTTGATGCAGCTGAACCAGGTAAAATTGCAAGCTCAGTAGCAGACATGAATCTCGATTACATTGTTCTTACAAGTGTTGATAGAGATGACCTAGAAGATCAGGGAGCAAAACACTTTTCTGAAACAGTTCGTCTCACCAAAGTCCTCAGCCCCGATTTGATAGTTGAAACACTCACCCCCGACTGGCGAGGCGACGAAGCCTGCATCGACACAATGGCCTCCTCAAAAGCTGATGTGCTCGCCCATAACATTGAAACAGTAGAACGCTTACAACGCCAGGTTCGAGATCCTCGCTGCACCTATAAACAATCCATGGAAGTCTTGGAGAAATACAAGCGATTTGCCACCACTAGACACAGCAGAACGGTTGTTACCAAGAGCTCTCTCATGCTGGGTCTTGGTGAGCGCGATGAAGAGATCATCCACACCATGAAAGATTTGCTAAACATTGGCGTCGAGATACTTACTTTCGGCCAATATTTACAACCAACCCCCCGGCACCTTGCCGTGGTCGACTATGTAACTCCAGAGAAGTTTTCTTACTGGGCAAAAGAAGGTGAGGCTATGGGCTTTAAATACGTCGCCTCAGGCCCACTAGTGAGATCAAGCTACAAAGCTGGAGAATACTTTATTAAGAAAATTTTGAGAGGGGAGAAAAGTGATGGAAGCATCCTTGGGCCAGAACAAAGCAAGCAAAGAGGCCAGAGTGTCGTATCCGGCACAGCCGTTTAAAGATAAAGAGTTTGCCCGTAAGTTTTATGAACTTATGGTGCGAAGTAGGGTTTTAGAGGAAAAACTTATCCGCATGGCCAAATCCGATGACGGATTTTTTTGGATTGGTGGACCAGGTGAAGAAGCCTTTAACATTTCTCTAGGCCTTCAAGTTAAAAAAGGTCATGGCCTGGAACATGACTTTTTGCATTTACACTATCGAAACAACGGAACTCTTTTAGCCATGGGTTCGCCCATGATTGATTTCATCAGACAAATGAAGAACTCAAAGAACGATCCTTTTTCGGGTGGGCGCAACTTTGTTTCCCACGTTTGTAAAAAGGAATGGAATGTTGTTCCCGCCACATCAACGATTGAAACACAATATTCTGTTTCCCCAGGCACGGCTCGCGCTCAATGGCGCGCTAGACAGCAAGGAAAAGATGCAGGGGTAACCATTGTTGTTGGCGGCGACGCCGGTTCAGCCGAAGGTGATTTTGCAACTTGTCTGATCTGGGCCTCTAGACCAGAGCAAGAACTACCTATGCTTATCATCGTCACCAACAATAGCTATGGCATTTCTACTAGTGCCGAAACACAACACGGCGAAAAAAATGTCTCCGACCGCGGCAAGGCCTTTGGCATTGAAACCCTCGTGTGCGATGGAAACAACCCTGAAAGGATTTGGTCTTCCATTGAAAAAGGACTCGACTATGTTCGTGGTTCCGGGCGACCCTTCATTTTGGAAGCCAAGGTCTCTAGATTGAATGGACACAGCTCCTCCTCTGGAGCCAATCGAGTCGATGAACCCGATTGCATCGAAATTTTTGAAAGGAAACTTCTCAAAAATGCTTGGATCACAGAAGAAGAAATTTCCGATATTCGAAAAAGTGCACAGGCCGAAGTCAACAAAGCTCACGAAGAAGTCAGAAAAGAACCCTATCCTGATGCTGGAACATTTCAAGATCACACTTATGCCGACGGAAAGCGCGGCGGAATTCCGGGGAGGGATTTCTAATGGCAAATATGGCTCAAGCTATAAGACTGGCTCTCCACTACGGAGAAAAGAACTTAGGCGTAACGGATATCTTCGGCGAAGACGTTGGGGCCCCTTTGGGTGGAGTTTTCACTTGCACCCAAGGCCTAAAGACAACATGGAACACTCCGCTTGATGAACGAGGCATCGTGGGTCACGCCATTGGATTAGCCCTCGCCGGTCAAAAGCCAGTGGCTGAAATTCAGTTCTGTGATTATATTTTTAACACGATCGATCTTTTGAAACTAGCAGGAAACTCTTGTTGGTCTAGCAACGGTCAATACCCACTAGACATGGTTCTTATGACTCCTCATGGAGCAGGCATCCATGGGAGCATTTATCATTCTCACTCCTTTGATGCATGGGCCACACGATTGCCTGGCTGGAAAATCGTAATCCCTTCCAACCCCCTCGACGCTTATGGACTTATGTTGGCAGCTCTAGAAGATCCTAATCCAGTGATGTATCTTGCCCCCAAGGCACTCTTAAGGAGCAAGGGAAAAGAAAAAATTCCAGGAGAGCCCGATGAAGCCGAATTGAAAAAAGCCATTGACGCTCCCATTGGTGACCGTCAAAACTGGGAACCTCAATGGCCAGCCATTCAAAGACATCTCCAACCTCTCGGAAAAGCAAAACAAGTTCGCCAAGGAAACTCCGCAACCATTGTCACCTATGGACGCCATGTTCAAATGTCTCAGCAAGTCGCTGACGAGCTTTCGAGTAAAGGAATGGGCGAAGTGCGAGTGATTGATCTATGCACCCTCTATCCATATGACTGGGAGGCGATTTCAAAGGCTGTTCTTGAAACTGGTAAAATTCTTTTCGTCAACGAAGACACCGAAATCACAAACTTTGGCGAGCACCTCTTGCGCAGAGTGATTGATGAGCACTACTATCAACTCAAAGCCCGCCCTAGAGTCTTGGCGGCGCAGCACGTGCCAGGAGTTGGACTAGCTCCAACCCTCGAGGAGGCAACCGTGCCGCAGAAGAAAGACATTGAAAAAGCGATAACAGAAATTCTTCAGGAAAGAACATAAAAGTTAAGGAGCAACGACAAGATGGATTTTAAATTACCCGAAATTGGTGAAGGACTACAAGAAGGCGAATTGGTTCAATGGCTAGTAAAAGCCGGAGACACAGTTGAGGCCGATCAACCCTTGGTTGAAGTTATGACTGACAAAGCCACTGTTGAGGTTCCCGCCACAGATCCCGGCGTCATCAAAGAACTTCTAGCTAAGGACGGAGACATGATCAAAGTTGGACAAGTCATCGCCACGATCGATCGAAGAACCGATGAAAACGCTGAAAAATCCACAAGCAAAGAAGCTAAAACTGAAGAAAAAGCTCCCACACAAAGCCCTGCCTCCAATGGCAACGGAAAAGGCTATGGAATTTTTGCAGACGAAGAGGAAACTCCTGCGGCCAAGCAAGAAACTCCCGCTTATCAAGGTGCCCAAGAACAACTTGTTCCAAGCAGTGTGCCCGCAGCGCCCATTGTTCGCTCCATGGCCTCAAAGGCGGGCGTTGATTTAGCAAATGTTTCAGGCACCGGCCCTTCGGTAGGTGGAGTTCCAAGAATCTTGGAAGCTGATTTGCTTAAATTTTTAAACTCCCAAAACGCTACAAGCACTCACGCGCCAGCAGCAGCTTCAAGCGCTGTAACACCTACTCCTGCTCCCACAAAAAGCGTTCCTACTTCAACCACACACATTGGTGATACTAACGAAGAGGTGGAGCGAGTTCCTTTACGTGGATTACGAAGAGTGATCGCCAACGCAATGACAAAGAGTAAGTTCACAGCCCCTCACTACTCGTATGTGGATGAGTTTGAGTGCTCTGACTTGATTCAACTCCGCAAGCAAGCCAAAGAAATTGCCGCCCAATATGGAGTTAGCTTTTCTTACCTACCGTTTATCATCAAAGCCGTTGTTGGGGCTCTTAAGGAATATCCTATTGCAAACTCTTCATTGGAAGAAGAAAAAGATGGCTCCTCCACCTTGGTTTACAAAAAATTCTTCCATATTGGCTTTGCCGTTGCTACCAACGATGGACTCATTGTGCCTGTCATCAAACATGCTGACCAAAAAACAATGTTACAAATTGCTCAAGAAATTAACGAGCTGGCTGAAAAAACTCGCACAGGTAAAGCAACTGCTGACGAGCTAAAAGGCTCCACCTTCACCATCACCTCTATGGGAAATCTTGGTGGACGTTTTGCCACGCCGATCATCAACTATCCTGAGGTTGGAATTTTAGGCGTCTACAAAGCTCAAGAAAAACCCATCGTTAAAAATGGGGAGATTGTCATTGGTAACATGATGCCTCTTTCTCTTTCCCTAGACCACAGAGTTGTAGATGGCGCTGTAGGAAGTAAGTTCTGCACCGCCATTATTGATCGACTTAAGAATCCTGCAAAGATGCTTATGGAGCTTGTCTAATAGTGAACACCTACGACGTTGTTGTCATTGGAGCAGGCCCGGGTGGATATGTAGCGGCCATTCGCGCTGCCCAAGAAGGCCTAAAGACGGCCATCATCGAAGGCCACAAGTTTGGTGGAGAATGTCTCAATTATGGATGCATTCCCTCTAAAGCTTTCATTAGCGCTGGCCATGTTTTTGAGCAAATCAAACATGGCGACAAAATGGGCATTGAATGTTCTGAAGCCAAGATGAACATGAAAACTTTGGTGGGCTGGAAAGCCGGCATTGTGAAAACCCTCACAGGCGGCATTGAACAGTTATTAAAAGCTAATCAAGTCGAAAGGCTAAAGGGGCTAGGAAGTTTTAAAGCCGTTGAAGGCCCCTTAAAAAGAATTTCAATCAACAGGTCCGTTGACCCCTACGACAACTCCGCTACTTCTGAAAAGGGCGAAGAGGAAATCCTTGCTCGCAATGTGATCATTGCAACAGGGTCCACCTCAGTTGAACTTCCTTTTCTAAAATGCGATGGCGAAGCTGTTAAGAACTCTAGACAAGCCCTAGAAACGTCTGAAACTCCAAAACACTTAATAGTGATTGGTGGAGGTTTTATTGGTCTTGAGATTGGAAGCTTCTTTTCTAAAATTGGATCAAAAGTCACTGTAGTTGAAGCGACCTCTAATCTATTAGCTGGAACCGATCGTGATTGTGTAAAAGTCGTAGAGCGCCAACTTAAAAAAGACGGTGTTGATGTATTGCTTGAGCACAAAGCGAAGTCTTTCGAAAAAACCCCCAAGGGCGCGGAACTAACCGTCGTTGATAAAGACAACAAAGAAAAAGTGATTACAGGGGATTGGGTTTTACTCACAGTAGGACGTAAACCAAGAACAACAGGTCTCGCCTTGGAAAACATAGATCTAAAAACAAATGATCGTGGTTTTTTAGAAGTGGATGCTCGCTTAGAAACTTCTATTCAAGGCGTTTATGCTATCGGCGACGTCATAGGCGGCCCCATGCTAGCTCACAAAGCCAGCAAAGAAGGCCTTGTTGCCATAGATGCCATTTTAAACCCTGGAGTTACCATGGACTCTCTTGCACTTCCTTGGGCCATCTTTGTTGACCCAGAAATTGCAAGCGTTGGACACACAGAAGAATCTGCAAAAGCCGCAGGCTGGGACCCTGTCATTGGGAAATGCCCCTTTGCCGCCAATGGACGAGCCCTCACTACAGGTAATGCTGCAGGATTTGTAAAAATCATTGCTGACAAAAAGACCGACCGTATTTTGGGCGCGCACATGGTGGGTCCAGACGTTTCTAACCTCATCGCCGAAGTAGCCCTTGCCATTGAAATGGGCGCGACATCCGAAGATTTAGCGCGAACCGTTCACGCACATCCAACCCTGCCTGAAACCATCATGGAAGCCGCCGAATCTGTTCACGGTAAAGCTATTCATATTTTTGAAAGAAAGAAACCGAGCAGCGCCGCTCAAGTAAGCCCATGAACAACTCTCTTTGTTTTGAAGATTGGGGGCGCATTGAATACACAAAAGCCCTCGCTCTACAAAAACAAAGAGTTGAAGAACTCGTTCGCGCCCCCGACAAAAACTATCTAATTTTCTGCGAACACGACTCTGTCATCACCCTAGGGCGAGGCACTTTGCGAGAGGAAACCTTTGTCTCTGGAGACATTCCAAGTATCAACGTCGAACGTGGAGGCTTGGCTACCTATCATGGCCCAGGGCAGTTAGTTGGATATCCAATTTTGAAGCTTAGCCCTAAATCTGAAAGCATTTGTCCTGGAGGAATCCGAGAGCTTGTTTGCATCATGGAAAAGTCCATCATAGAGCTTCTCTCGGCCTACAACATAAAAGCCGAAAGCATCCCTAAAAAAACAGGGGTTTGGATTGGCGGTCAGAGAAAGATTGCCAGCATTGGCATCGCTGTTAGCCACTGGGTCAGCTATCACGGTTTTGCCTTAAATATTTCAACCAACAAGGAACACTGGAAGTTCATTAATCCTTGCGGATTCTCTTCAGGGATTATGACTAATCTTCAGGATGAAACCAATCTACCCATCGACTTTGTTAGAATAAAAGGTCAACTTAAAGAGATACTTATCTCTAAGCTTGAACCTTCAGGGCTTCGACAAAGCAACCTCGCTAGTGAGTTTGCTCTCTAAGCTCATCAACCAACTGCTCAAATGCATCCCAACGATGTGAAATTTCATTTTTTTCTTTTTCGGCTAATTCCGCAATACCCGTTGTCTTATCGAGCATGAGGAATATCGGATCATAACCGAAACCGAATTCACCCTTACTCTCAAAACCAATAAAACCTTCGCAAGTTCCAATAGAAGAAAATTCTCGTCGGTTTTTTCCAAGAAGAACTGTTAAATATAGAGCGCAAGTGTAATTACACTCTCGATCATTTAAAGAAGTGAACTGCTTCATGTTATTCAAAAGTAATGAAATGTGTTTTTCTGGCGCCACATGATCGCCCGCATATCTTGCAGAGTGAATGCCCGGAGCACCACCTAGAGCCTCAACTTCCAAGCCGGAATCATCGGCTAAAACAAAACAACTACTAATACCTTCTTCTATTAACTCTGCAGCCAGGGCATCTGCTTTGATTTTTGCATTTTCTAAAAACGTGCTTCCAGTTTCTTCTGCATCTTTAGGGGCTCTAAAAATCCATTCTTCAATTTCGGGGAAAAAATGTTCTCCCATAGCTTTTATTTCTTTGGCCTTACCGGCGTTTCCTGTCGCAACATAACACTTCATGTTCGTTAAACCTCCCAGTTAAGTGAGCCAACTATCTTCTTTTGAAGCTCACAAAGTTCCTTTGTTCCAGCAATTCCCAATTTCATTAACTCATAAAACTGTTCTTGATCCATTGGCTCTTTTTCAGCTGTTCCCTGAACCTCAACCAACTTAGCTCCTGCTGTAGCAATCAAATTCATATCGGTATGAGCAGTAGAATCCTCTGAATAATCTAAATCTAAAACACACTGTCCAGAAACAATCCCCACAGAAATCGCTGACATGTAGTCTTTCACAGGAAAAGGTTTTGATTTCAAATCAGGGTATTTTAAAGCTAATTTCTTAAAAGCCATAACGGCACAAATAAACGCACCCGTTATACTAGCGGTTCGAGTTCCTCCATCGGCTTGAATAACATCACAATCAATCATGAGGCTTCGCTCGCCCCACCCTTCTAAGCTAAACACGGAACGCAGTGCTCGACCGATGAGCCTTTGAATTTCTTGAGTGCGTCCACCTACGCTCGTTCTTTCTCGACGTATTCGATCAGAGCTCGACTTAGGAAGCATAGAATACTCTGCCGTCATCCAGGCTTTCCCGGACCCCTTCATAAAAGGAGGAACTGAGTTTTCAAGGGTAGCAGCACACAAAACCTTGGTTCTGCCAAAGCTGATTAAACAAGATCCATCGGCATAATCATAGAAATTAGGCTCAATAAGAACCGGTCGCATTTCTGTGGATTTTCGGGAATAACTTCTCTCAAATTTCATTGGGAAACTATGCCCTTTTTTAGCTTCCGAGCCAAGTTTTCAGCTAGTGGTTTCAAGATTTCTTTACGTCTTGATGAATTCTTCAATAATTCTCTATCTTCCTTTCGATTCAAAAAAGCAAATTCAACAAGAACGGATGGCATAGCCGCGCCATAGAGAACATAAAAAGGCCCCTGCCGAATCGGTCGATTTGAGGAAGAAGGAATTTTTCCCTTAAGGGAGCTTGATATCGTCTTTGCCCAGGATAATGATTCTTCAAAGTTAGCTCTCGCCCTCAACTCAGCAACAGCTTTTTCGACAGCGCCGGTTAAATCTTCAGGAATAGCCATATTCTCAGCAGCAATGCGAGCCAAGGCTTGCTTGTCCTCATCGGACTTCAAGCTAAGCAAATAGAGCTCGAAGCCCCTTAAGTTCTTTTTGATTGAAGTGTTTAGATGCAAAGACAAGAAAAGCTTTGGATTCAATCTATTTGCAAAAGCAGTTCGCTCCGGCAAAGCTAGAAAGACATCGTCCTCCCGAATCAAGGCGACTTTAATCTTTTCTTCTTCCAAAAGACTCTTCAGCTCTTTTGCCAACAATAGAGTTATGTCTTTTTCCAAATAAAGAGAATTTTCTTCACGAACTATTGCGCCATAGTCATTTCCGCCATGACCGGCATCTAAAACTACATCTACGGCAAAGGGCAAGCGCGCAGAGAACAGGGGCTTAGGGGCAACCCCACTAAGCAAGGGCCTTAAAACGCGGTCACCAAAATCAAGAGGAACGTAGGCGGAGCCATTTATCAGTTCAGGCATGCGAGACAAACGCGCCTTCCCCCAAAAGCCCGACACCTCACTGCTCTGAAAATTGAGACTAACGATTCGTCCAGACTTGTGTTTTAAAACAATATTCTTTTTATTAGAGCTAAGCTCATAAAGAATTTGAAATCGCTTCGCCACCTTAGGGAGACTCAATAAAGGTGAACCCCTGTGGGAAGTTACCTGATTAAAGGAGTGAGTTTTATTCTCATAGTGAAAATCCCACCTACCGTCGTAGAAATTTGCCAGAGCACCAAAGGAAACAGTGCCCCAAAAAAGCACCCAAAAAAAGACTCTAAACATTGAAACGAAAGTGCAGAACATCCCCATCTTTAACAACGTATTCTTTACCCTCTGTTCTCATTAGTCCAGCTACTTTCGCCTTTGCTTCTCCGCCACAGCGAACAAAGTCTTCATAAGCAATCGTTTCAGCACAAATGAAGCCTCTCTCGAAATCATTGTGAATAACGCTAGCCGCTTTTGGCGCTTTCCAGCCCTCATGAATTGTCCATGCGCGGACCTCTTGAACTCCGGCAGTAAAGTAGGTTTGAAGACCTAGAATTTTATAGCCAATAGTGAGTAGTTTATTCAAACCAGGCTCTTCGATACCAAGGTCGCTTAAGAATTCGGCCTTTTCTTCGCCGCTCAATTGAATCAACTCTGCTTCAATCTTAGCGCAAATGGGAACCACTTCCGACCCGCGAGACTTAGCATGTTCCAATAACTTCACATAAAGAGGGTTGGAGGACAAATCCTTGCCGGAGGCATACTCTTCACTTAGATTTGCCACATACATTAAAGGCTTAGTTGTGATCAAGTGAAGATCATAAACCAAAAGCTTTTCTTCTTTTGTTAGCTCAAGAGTGGCCCCCATCTTACCATCCTCAAGGGCCGACTTTAATTTTTCCAAAACAACGATACGGGCTTTTGAATCTTTATCACCCGAGCGAGCCAATTTTGCGTTGCGATCAAAAGCCTTATCCACGGTGGCAAGATCGGCTAACATCAATTCAGTTTCAATAATCTCCACGTCACGAATAGGGTCAATATCTCCACTGACATGGATCACATTTGGATCCTCAAAACATCTTACAACATGGGCAATGGCATCACAGTTTTTGATGTTCCCTAAGAACTGATTCCCTAAACCCTCGCCCTTACTTGCACCTTTTACCAAGCCCGCAATATCAACAAAAGTGACCGAGGTAGGAATAATCTTTTTGGGATTTACAATTTTTGCCAACTCTTGAAGCCTTGAATCTGGCAATTCAACCACGCCTACGTTTGGATCAATCGTGCAAAAGGGAAAGTTTTCTGCCGCGGCATTCTCGGCAGAGGTCAGTGCATTAAATAAAGTTGATTTTCCAACGTTCGGTAGTCCAACAATTCCACATTCAAGTGACATCTAGTTCTCCTGCATAGGTTTGAGCTGAAGCTAAACCCTGATTTAAAAGCCTTCTAAACACTTTAGCTCCATTGGCTAATAGATCAATGGCTGTATTTTCTTCTTCTCGAGAAAAGCTTTGCAAAACATAATCAGCAACATCCATGTCACCATGAGCAGGTCGCCCCACACCAAGGCGAAGCCGAATTGATTCGCCGTGACCCATCGCCTCCCTTAAACTCTTCAAGCCATTGTGACCGGCGTCACTACCACCTTGCTTTAGCTTAATGCGACCGAAGCGAACATCCACCTCATCATGCAAAACGATGTGATCAACTTCCCTCAACTCTTTATTTTGTTGGTAAAGCTTAGCCAAAGAACGTCCCGATAAATTCATATAGGTAAGTGGCTTAAGAATAACGAGCTTTTTACCCTCAAAAACTCCCTCAAGGATTTCGGCCTCAAGATTTTTTTTGAAGGTGAAATTCAAAGATTCTTCATGGGCAAGCAAGTCTGCCAGCATAAAGCCGGCATTATGCCTTGTTTTTAAGTAGCGGGAACCAGGATTGCCTAGAGCGATTACAATTGCATCAACTGCCATGCTCTAGAGCATCCCAAATTTAAGACTTAGCGTCTTCCTTCTTAGCCGCAGCAGGGGCAGCAGCACCCGCTGCAGGAGCGGCAGCGCCAGCAGCAAGAGCATCAACCGCTGGTGTAGCAGCTTTCTCTTCTTCAGGCTCAACAACTGATACAAGTGCAAAAGAAGTTTCATACATATATTCGTATTTATCTTCTCCTGTGATTTTAGCTAACTCATCAATCTTCAAAGAGTCGCCAACATCTAATCCAGATACATCAACATCGATGTGACTTGGAATGTTAGCAGGAAGGGCTTTGATCTCAACTTCACGGTTTAGGATAGAAACAATTCCACCATCCACAATTCCCTTCGCTTTTCCAACGAACTTCAACGGAACTGTAATACGAACAGGGCTGTTCATGTCTAACTGGTGAAGATCAACGTGAGTCACTTCATTTCTAACGTGATGTGTTTGAATTTCAGTAAAAAGAACTTTGGAGCCCGCTACGTCAGCCGCAACACCCTCTTTAGCGTCGATCGACAGAATCGCACTCTTTCCTTTTGCCAAATAAACCTTTCGAAAGTTTTTTGGACTCAAATTAATTGGAAGTCCACCTTTCAAAGAAGGTCCGTAGATTACTCCAGGAATAAAACCTTCGCGGCGAGCGCGGTAGGCAGCGCTTTTACCCGTTTTCGTGCGGGGAAAAACTTCTAATTTAATGTCTTGAGTGCTTTCCATAACTAATAACTCCAAGTCTCTAGTGTAATAAGTGCTAAGTTAATATCCTAAAATATAGGGTATGGCTAGTATTCTAGTAGGGCGCTTACAGAATCGTTCACTTGGATACGATGGATGGTCTCAGCCACCAAAGGCCCTACCCCTATAACCTCGATATTATTCATCTTTTTAAAGTCATCGGTCAAGGGAATCGTATCCGTTACAACAAGCCCGTCAAAACCGGCTTGAGAAAGCCTCTCATAGGCAGGTCCCGAAAAGACCGGGTGAGTGGCTGCCGCGACAACTTTAGTCGCACCCTTTTCTCTTAACAATTCAGAAGCCTTACACAAAGTGCCCCCGGTATCGATAATATCATCAAGGATAATTGCGACTCGCCCGTCGACCTCACCAATCAAATTGAGGGCTTTTGCCTCATTGGGGCCCAAGCGACGCTTATCAACAATGGCCAGGGGCGATTTAAGCAACTTTGCTAAAATACGCGCTCGCTCAGTCCCGCCAGCGTCCGGACTGACAACAGTGATCGGCTCGTCGCCAAAGGACTTCTGTAAAAAGGGAAACAGCACAGGCACACCAAACAAGTGATCAACCGGAAAGTTAAAATAACCCTGAATCTGGCCGGCATGTAAATCCACAGAAATAAGTCGAGAGAATCCTGCTGTTGAAATTAAATCCGCCACTAACTTTGCAGAAATCGGTGTTCGAGGAGCAACTTTTCGATCCTGTCTCGCATAACCATAATAGGGAGTAACGGCACAAATACTTCGCACCGATGCTCGCTTTAGAGCATCCCCTAAGACCAAAAGCTCCATCAAATTATCGTTGGTAGGAGCACAGGTACTTTGAATAACATAAACATCTAATCCACGAACATTCTCTTGAATCTCTACTCGAATTTCATTGTCTGAAAATCGTCCCAAAACCCTACAACCAAGATCGACCTTCAGATGCTTAGCCACACTCTCCGCGAGAGACGGATTTGAAGAACCCGCAAATATTTTAAAAGGTCTTTCTGAGAATGGTGGAGTTGTGTTTTGGTTGGCCATGAAGCTCTTGTTTATTTAGCGCGCGGAGCTTAAGCTGTCCACAACGACCATGCTTAAGCCCAAAGAATTGCCGTGGGGCCAAATTATATTCCTCATCCTAACGCTGGTCAGTTGTGCTGATCTAGTTAGCCGTGGCAGCAGTGGCCACTTTGACATCTTCCGTAACTCAGCGCGCATATTGTGGGAGGGACAAAACCCCTATGGAACACTTTACCCTTCTGCCTATTACCTTTATTCACCATTTTGCGGCATGAGCATTTTTTCATTATTTGCATGGCTCCCCTATAAGATAGATTTAGCTCTCTACACACTTTTCTCTTGTCTGACTTTGTTTTGGGCTCTGAAAACTTTCTCTAAGATGTTTCTTTCCGAAAAAGGTCCCTGGGCAGAACTTCTTTTTGTTGTCGTTGCCTTTGAAATGATTGGTAGTGTTCTGAATGCAAAACTAGAAATAGCCATGTCTGGAATCTTGATACTAAGTTGTATTAGAACCTGGAAAAATCCTCGTTCAATATTGGGCCCAATTCTCTTGGCCGTTATATGCAACTGGAAGTTTCAAACTTTGCCCACGGTAGGTTTGCTTTTTCTAGGGCAAATCATTGCCCGAAAACAGTTTAGATCGAGCTTTGTTTTCGCCTTGTCTTTTGTAGCATGTTTTCTACTGCCAGGACTTTTTTTAGGTTTTCCTAAACTTCTCAACTTTCACGCTGCCTGGAAGGAAAGCTTGATGGGCTTCATGCTGGGAGGACAAAACAACTGGCTTGGATTTCAACACATCTATCAAAGCATTAGAACTTTTTTTGGATATAGCCTCAGCTACACGAATGCGACCTACCTCTCGGCTGCGATTGCTGCCGCACTTGCCTTAATCTGGCTCAAAAAATTGTGCTCCAAAACTATAAAACCTAGTGACTTACTTTTCTGGCCATTCGTCTTGGGATCAGCCTATGCCTGCACTCTCTCACCTCTAAGCCAAAGTGCTGGTTTTATACTGGCAACTCCTCTGCTCGGGGTGTCGATCTGCGTACTCTCAAACAAAAAAAGAGGGTGGATGACCTTATGCCTTTTCGCCATTTGCCTTTATGGAGTGGTTGGCATCTACTCAGACCTCACGCCCAAGTCTCTCAGAGTTCTGCTCAAAACAATGTCTTTCAAATCGCTCTCGTTGATAGCCCTAACACTGCTCTGCTTTCACCTCAGCGCATGGACGCTTAATACCTCCAAATCTAGGGCAGCTAACAATCAATAATAAATCCTTGTTTTGATGAAGGTTTTATAAATCAAGAAATCTTCATAGAAAACTAACTAAACTTTGCTCATTTAGAACTCAAAAAGTTCGATAGAATAACTACTATGACAGCAGGTTCAACAAACTGGATACTTTTTCTATCCATACTAACATTGCTGGTCATCAACCTCGTTTCATAGAGGATCGCTCTCTTTACTGTGAAGACATAAACTCAAGAATCTGTGGACATTCGTCTACAAAACGCCCTTCTTGAGACTTAATTTCATAGTCCCTACATTGCGCCAGATAGCGCGAAAAAAGATCTACCTTAGCCAAGGCGTCGTAAGAACTAGTCACAGGAAAATTAAACAAGCGCAGAGCATCTCGCCGATCTAGTCGATGTAACTCATATCCCCCGATGACTTCCACAGGAGTAAAAGCCCTCATCAGCGCTCCCCTAAGACCAGCAAGCCCAGAAAGATCTCTTGCACCGACTAACACCAACTGCTCTTGATTCTCCTCAAAAATAGAAGGCCGAAGTTCGCGCCATTTTAGATGACTAGGAAGTTTCTTCTCGACCCGTTCAGGAAGCCCCTGCTTCCACTCAATATTCGAATCCGAAAAGTCTCTTGTAGGGGAGCTGACCCAAAAGTTAAAGTAACTCAAAAAGCTATGACGATAGAAAGTCAAAGTGTCCGGAATCACAAACAAGAAATAAATCAAGATCAGAGCCTTCAAAGAAGGTGCCTTGTAGGATTTTATAAAATCGCTCAAGACAAAGGCGCTAAACAGATGCATCAACACGATCCCCGGCAAATAGTAACGAAGGCCCGTTTGGACGTTAAGTAGCGACAGATGCACCAACAAAGCTATGGCCGGCAAAAGTGTCAGAACAAAAAGTGCCTTAAAATTTTTAGGTCCTTTAAAGAAAAAGTAGATGAGAGAAGCCAGCCAAAGCAAAAGGTGCCCTGGTGGCATTTTTGCCCAAAGGCTCACCAAATAGAAAGTTTTAAAGCCAGAATTAGAAATTTGTCCCCACAAGAAAGCCGGATGAGTCTCGGCGCGATTGTGCAATCGCTGAGCGTCGATTCCCTTACCAAACCAATGGACTTGATCCACTTGAAACAAGTAGGAAATCAAAAAAGCAGCCGCCACCCCCGCCAACGGTAGTAAAAAATATCTGCGGCTAGGCCAACTCCCCTGCTCTCTATGGGTTGAATTCAAATGCAAATACAGCGCCATCAAGAGGAAGGGCAAGTAAAAGAGACCCGTAAACTTTGAAAGAATCGCTAACGCAAAAAAGAAAAATGCAAAGAACAAATTAGCCGGCCTAAAAACATTCTCCTCACAGAGTCGATAGGCATAGAATGCGCTTAGCAGCACAAACAAAGCCACATCAAAATCATTAATGTGCAAAGAGGCCATCGCCTTGATGTTAGGATCACAAAAATACAGGAGCGCAAACAAAAGAGCCGAAACGACACCGAAAACTCTTCTGAAATGTCCAGTAAACACCAAGCCCCCATAAAAGAACAAAATGACATGAGGCAATCTAAACCAAAACAAATCCTTCAGCGAAAACAACCAAGCTATAAGGGCCCCAAACCATTTCGAAAATGGTGGATGCTCGTTATTGAATTCAAATGAAAGCGTGTTTAAGTAGTCCAATCCGGCTTTCACATAAATGTTTTCATCGATGGTATTGCTTAACTCCATTGAAGATAAAATGGTGGTCACAAAACCAAGACCAATCACAAAACCAATTGCCCTTGCTATCCAGCCAGAACGGCTCTCACTTGCTTGATTCATCGAAGAAACCATAGCACAGACCTTAAAGAGGAGTCTCGATCTGAACTCTATGAAAAGCACTTGGCACAAGAACTAGCCAAAGTCATTTTTTTGGCTAGTTTGTTCCCATTATTCTTCAGATCGAGCGCAGGATTCTCAAAGCAAAGCGTTCCTAGTTTCCCTATGTTTGATAATATATCTATGTGAGAACAATCCTTGTCTTTGCAGCATTAACTCTATTTAGCCAAGCTGGATTCTCTCGTGGTTATTCCATTTTTCTGAACGGAGGCATGGACAACGTTCGAGATGGTGAAGAAAGAAAAGTAGCTAGCTTTGGACAGGTAAAGATATCGACACAGGGGCGACTCTTCAGACTGCACAGTGGTTTCACGGTTTTAAGCGGAACTGAATACGTAGAAGGCGAAGCAGCCCTTGGATTAAGCCTTTATTTGCTAACCCCATTTGTAGATCCAAAAGCAATCGTTTTCCCCTTCCTCTATGGCGAAGGCACGGCCGGCATAGCCTATTATCAAAAAGCTGAAAGACAGGACTTTGGCTATGGATACGGGGCCGGCGTAGATATTAAATTTTTAAAGCACTCTGGCTTGAGCTTCTCAATATCTCAACACAGTGCCACCGAAACAACCATTCGTTACACCTTAGGCTTTTTTTGGATTAGTGAATAAGAACACATTCAAAAATTGAGTTAATCAATAGAGTATTTGCCAAGCCAGAAAGGCAAAGATAAGCTTGCCATCATCCAATGAATTCGCCTGAAAAACTTTCTATAGTCATCCCCGTCTACAACGAAGCCTCCACTGTTTCAGAACTACTTAAGCAGGTTTGGAACGTAACACTTGAATCCAACGTTCAAAAAGAAGTCATCATTGTAGTGAGCCCCTCCACTGACGAGAGCGAAGCACTCGTCAGTGCTTTCCTCGAACAGAATAAAAGCGAAAACCTTAAAGGTATTTTTCAAAGCAAGGCTCAAGGGAAGGGGCAAGCCGTCCGGGATGGTTTCGCTCAAGTCACCGGAACAATTATCTTGATCCAAGACGCTGATCTTGAATATGACGTTAACGACTATAACGAGCTCATTAAACCCATACTAGCCAAGCAGACCGATCTTGTTATCGGAAGCCGACATCTTTCTGCTGGAAACTGGAAGATTCGCAAATTCACTGGGCAGCCTATTAGAGCCATGATCCTCAACCTGGGTGGTTCAATTTTTCATTTTCTTTTCAACAAAATTTATGGGCAAAAATTAAGTGATCCTACGACCATGTATAAGATTTTCAGAGCCGATTATTTAAAAAAGTTTAAACTTTACTCCAATCGCTTTGATTTCGACTATGAATTGCTCGCAAAGCTTATTCGCACAGGAGCAACCCCTTTTGAGCTGCCTGTATCTTATAACTCGAGAGATTTTGAAGAAGGTAAAAAAATACGCCCGTTTCGAGACCCGTTGGGTTGGGTTTGGGCCATCATAAAGTTTCGCTTTTCAAAGCTTGATTAAACCTGACGCAAGGCGCATGGCAAATGGGTGTGTTGAATTGCGCTCTACTCTAGAGAGAGAGTTGACCCTGGCCTGTTTCTATTCTTTAAAAGCCTTAAGAGATGACTAGGTTCAAACCTATGCTGAGTGAGGGGTTTAAATGATAAATTTTCAAAAACTAAAATATACGTTGTTCATGTTGCTTTCCACAACGCTGTTAGCGCTTCCTGTGCAGGCAACCGGGCTTTGGGAAGCTTTCGACTCATGGGTTGGAAACCTTAATGGAGTGATTGCAGGAGTTTTCTTTTTCAATGTTCTTGGCTTTATTGACGGAGCAAATCTTCCTCTTGCCGTTGCATGGCTTGTAGCAGGCGCGGTATTTTTCACCGTTCGCTTTGGCTTCCTACCTTTTAAAATATTCAAACATGCAATCAAAGTAACCGCCGGTCGTTACGATGAAGGTGATGACGAAGGAGAAGTTACACACTTCCAAGCTCTTGCTGCCGCGTTGTCTGCTACTGTCGGACTTGGCAACATTGCCGGAGTGGCTATTGCCGTTTCCATCGGTGGACCCGGTGCAACTTTCTGGATGATTATCGCCGGTCTACTTGGGATGAGTTCAAAAATGGCTGAGTGCACGGCCGCTCAAATGTTTCGCCGCATTCGCCCTGATGGGAAAGTCATGGGTGGAGCGATGGAGTATCTGTGGCGTGGAATTGGAAAAGGAGAAAGCAGTGGAAGTAAGATTGGAAAATTTCTAGCCTTTGCATTTTGCATCCTTTGCGTGTTGGCCTCTCTTGGAGGCGGCAACGCCTTTCAGGTCAACCAAAGCATGCACGCCTTTAACGATAGCTTCCCTTATCTAGTCGATCACCCATGGATTTACGGAATAATTATGGCTGTTTGTGTTGGAGTTGTTATCATTGGTGGAATCAAGAGCATCGCAAAGACCGCTGAAAAAATTGTCCCATTCATGTGTGGACTTTATGTAGCAGCTTGTTTGTTTATTCTTATTCGTCACTTTGGCGCCATTCCCGACGCTTTCGGAATCATTATCAGCAATGCCTTTAATTTCGACGCTGGCTTTGGTGGCTTCATAGGGGTTTTGGTCATGGGCTTTCAAAGAGCGGCCTTCTCAAACGAAGCAGGAATTGGCTCAGCAGCTATTGCTCACTCTGCCGCTAAAACTAGATATCCTGCTCGTGAAGGCGTTGTAGCAACTCTAGAACCCTTTATTGATACAATTGTCGTGTGCACAATGACGGCTCTTGTGATCGTGATTACTAGAGCCTACGAGAACCCTGCTTATGCAGAAATCATCGCCTCCAAACAAGGTTCGGTTCTAACAGCTCAGGCCTTTGCAGAGGAAATCAGCTGGTTCCCGTATGTGCTAAGTGTTGCAATCGTTTTGTTTGCTTACTCCACAATGATCAGCTGGTCTTACTACGGTGAACGATGCTGGACTTTCATCTTCGGTGAAAAATGGTCCATGATTTACAAAATCGGCTTCATTGCAGTCATTATATTAAGCACACTTTCAAGTGCTACAAACGTTCTCGACTTTAGTGACTTGATGCTCTTGGGAATGGCCTTTCCAAACATATTGGGGCTGTATTTCATGCACAATAAGTTAGCTAAAGAATTGGGCGGCTATTACAAGAAGCTCAAAAAAGGCGAGTTCAAGGAAATTAAAAAAGTCTAAAAGAAGTTTCTGCTTCCTTTAGACAGACTAGAAGCGAAAGCCCACCCCAACGAAAGGAAAAATGGTTGGCGCGGTAGGATTTGAACCTACGAATGGCAGAATCAAAATCTGCTGGCTTACCGCTTGCCGACGCGCCACCAATAAAGCAATTAATACCAGCGGTCATAGGCGTTGGCAACAAAAGCAAAGGCCTTCCTCTTGTTAAAGAGAAAGGCCTAATTTTGATATAGTTTTGAGTCTTTTTTCAGCTGCCAGAAGCAGTCGGAAGCTCAGTAACGCCTGCTTGGTGATTATCCATGGCTTCTTTAAAAGCCTCAAGTATGCGTTCTTCTAAGCGCTCTCGCATTTGCTGATTCAAAGGATGGGCAATATCTCTAAAGACCCCATCCTTTCTCTTTTTGGCTGGCATGGCAACAAACAGGCCTGAATGGCCATTAATAACCTTTAGATCTCGAATCAAAAAGCAGTCATCTAGAGTTACTGTTACGTAGGCCTTCAATTTTTCTTCATTAACAACAAAAACCTGTACATCGGTGATCTCAATCATTGCTGAGGCTCCTTATCTGAAGACCATTATATCGCAATGCGTTAAAATGGTCTAGATATTAATTCTTCCTCAAAAACAAGAAATGGATTTAATATCAATATGTTAGTGGCTGTTCAAATAGTGCTCAGCATCTAATGCTGCCGCACAACCACTTCCAGCCGCGGTAATGGCCTGTCTGTAGCGCTTATCTTGCACGTCTCCACAGGCAAAAACCCCTGCTTTAGAGGTGCCCGAAACCTCAGATTTCTGAGCCTTGGTTTGCACATATCCGTGATCATCCAAATCGATCTGTCCTTCAAAAAGCTTCGTATTGGGCGTATGACCAATGGCAACGAACACTCCCTCAACATCTAACTGTCGAGTATCACCTGTTTTAGAATTCTTAATGCTCATACCAACAACGCCGTCATCACCTAGGATATCTTCGACTTCAGTGTTCGTAATGAACTCAATTTTTGAATTCGAACGAGCTCTATCAAGCATAATTTTAGAAGCCCTAAACTCTTCACGGCGATGAACTAGATAAACTTTTGAAGCAAAGCGGGTTAGGAAATTTGCTTCTTCCATAGCGCTGTCTCCGCCACCGATAACGGCAATGGGCTTGTCTTTAAAGAAGAAACCATCGCAAGTCGCGCATGTGCTCACCCCTCGACCCATTAAACGACTTTCATTTTTTAGACCCAATAAACGCGCAGAAGCTCCCGTGGAAACAATTACAGTTTTGGCTTGATACTCAGTATCGCCCACCCAAACTTTTTTAATCTCACCCGAAAGATCTACCTTGGTTGCATCGGCCGTAATGAACTCAGTTCCAAAACGCTCAGCCTGAGAGCGCATTTCCTTCATAAGCTCTGGCCCCATGATTCCTTTACTGAATCCCGGAAAGTTCTCAACTTCAGTTGTGAGCATAAGCTGACCACCTGACTGATACCCCTCAATAACTAGAGGCTTTAACTCTCCACGTGCTGCATAAACAGCCGCTGTCAGACCGGCAGGACCTGATCCCACAATGATGATGTTTCGAATATCCATGACTAGTAACCTCTCTTAAAGAATAAAGTGCTTGTTATCATACACAGCTTTTGCTTCTAATAAAGCGTATGTCTCGTAAAGCTTTAGCCCCTGTTTGGAGAATCATCAAAGCCCCAGGAAGAGGACTTTTAACTGTAAGCACCGGAGCAGAGCAACAGCGAAAACTGATTGATAAATTTATTCCTCCTAGAAGACGCAATTCCTGGCCCAACTACGTTAAGGCCAGACTGGCCAACCCGGACAAAGTTCCAGGACCAAGCCTCATTGGTTTTCCATCAGATTCCGGCGGAGGAATATGCCGCGGCGCGGCTCACGGCCCCCTCGGCCTAAGACCTCTCTTATATTCCAAAGGCTGGGCACCTCATGACCTCGGAGACATTCCCTGCATTCCACAGCTATCTCACGACAAGCTTCTTTCGCCTAAACAAAAGAAAGCATGCGAAAAGCAACTATGGAATTCCAGTTCGCACAAAACTCACCCAGTCTCTCCACTCAATTTATTGCGCGAGTTTTTACAAAACGGCTATCAAAAACAAGCTCGGGCTTTTAAACCTCTCGTTTTAGGTGGAGACCACAGCCTTTCTTTGCCCTGTGTTGAAGCACTTCACAAATCGGGACTTCTAAAGGACTGCGGTATTCTTCACTTCGACGCGCACACAGATTTAATGGAAACTCGATTCGGGGTCGATTATTGCTTTGCCACTTGGGCAAGCCATGCAAGCAAATTGCTAGACAAGCCTGAAAAGCTACTTCAAGTCGGACTTCGACAAAGCTCGGAGTCTAAAAAGCACTGGGAGGGCAAGTTTGGAGTTAAGCAAATCTGGATGAGCGAAGTGAAATCCAAAACCGCCGCTCAGTTAACAAAACAGATTTGCTCCCATTTTGAAAAACTGAACTGCAAGCATTTATATCTCTCGATCGACATCGACTGCCTGGATCAGCGCCAGGCGCCTTCAACGGGAACACCAGAACTCAAAGGCATGAGCACGACCTATCTCACGAAAGTTATTGATCAAGTGACAAAACGATTTTCTGTTTTAGGAGCTGACCTCGTCGAAGTTGCCCCTGTCCTCGGCTCTAAACAAGATGCTCAAAAAACAGTTAAAGCGGCCGTGCAGCTAATCGAAGCAATTCATTGGTAGAGCAGGGAAAAGTTTAAGTTATAGAGAGCCGTGAATTAGGGGCATTTTACCCTTTAGAGACATTATGCCCCTAATAATCCAGCCACCATCGAGGGTGCTGAAATTGGAGAGGTTTTCAACTTCAAGTTACAGTTTTGTCTTTCCTGTTTTTGTTCACAAAAACATCCTTGCCCTCCCTAGCTTGTGAAGCATCCCTCTTGGACTCTTGGGAGGGGGCGCCTTTACCTTCGGTAGATCCTTTTTTACTTAACTCATCTTTGATTTGGGTTTTCTTAACTTCTTTTTTCATTAGTGAACTCCTTTTATAGGTAAAATTAGAAACCAAGCTAAATACAGCACCATAGAATAAAGGAGGTAAAACTCTTTTCTCATTCAGAGTGATACCTCCTTCAAAGAATTAACTTAATTTTGAAAACTCTTTTTCTATTTCATCTTTAGCAATGCCGTATTTTTCTTGAACCTTACCTTTAATGTATTCCAAGTTACCTTTTGCAGATTGAAAATCGTCATCGGTCAATTTTCCCCATTTTTCACGAACTTTTCCCTTAATCTGTTTTAAAGAACCTTTAGCTGTATCTTTGTTCATATGATCTCCTTATAAGCTTTTTTGTTAAAAGCCGTTAAGTAGATGCAAGCCTTGTGCCAACATTAGAAAATAGAAATTCAAAGCGTCTAAAAGAACGCTGTCACAATGAAAAGACTTTGGTATTTATCGTACTGAAAAGATTCCTTTACAGAGGAAATATTCTTGGTGGCGCTAAACTGCAAACGCGTTTCCCAGCTCTGCCCCCAAACCTTAGATAAAGCAGTCGAAGCAGTAAAGTACCAATCGTTTCTATCTGCACTAGAGTCGTTGTAACGACTATTCGAAACTTCGGTGTTGTTCGTCCAATTCAAACCCCAAGTTTGAGGCTTAATCTGCCAATTCCAGACACCCGTTAAACCGTACTTGTAATAAGTATTTTCACTTCCCTTTGCCGGATGATATTCCAACAAAGCTCCTGGCCCAAAACTATGATTTGCAACAGCCGTGTAAAGCCAATCTACATCTAATGAATAGTTCAATGCTTCGGTATCTTGTGTGCTTGAATAACCCTTTATAGATTCTTGCCGAGCTATACCAAAAGTGGAACTCACCTGGGAAGTGTTCCCTCCCTGGCCACTGCCTATATTGCGAACCCAACTCAATTCTGCGCCCAAAGTCGCCGCGTAAGCCTCTAATGCTTTAATCTCTCCCAAGAATACATAACTATACTTAAACCCAAGAGACCAAGTGCTCAAAGAAGACTTATCCCAGTTAAATTTAGTGGCAATTTCGTGTGAATGAAGGTCGGAGGTAAGAGCTATTTTATGGCTCATATAATGAAGGAGAAGAAAGTTATAGGAAATGGTCTGATCAAAGACACTAGAGTAAGGAATTCTATACTCAGCAAAAAGCAGCCCCAAGTTTGAAAAAGAACTTTCGGCATCCAAAGTTTGACTTGAAGGATCTAATCCTTGAGGCAGCAAAGTTGCATTAGTATCGTGTCCGAGGCCAAACGATGCCGCCAGCGTTAATCTTTTCTTGAAGCGCCTATCACGAGCCATCTTAAAGTCTAGAACTGCCAACTTTTTCTTGGCCATTTCCACTAAGGATTTGTCATTAGAAAAGT
Source organism: bacterium (assembly GCA_009991595.1). Lineage (GTDB taxonomy): Bacteria > Bdellovibrionota > UBA2428 > UBA2428 > UBA2428 > JAACVK01. Next base: position 51,410 of record JAACVK010000023.1, read on the forward strand.
CAGCAACGTCTTGATAACCGGCCTTAGCCTCATTGTAGTTGATTCTATCCTCTTCAATTATCGACAAGTAAAAGCGGGCAGGATCAGAATACCTTGGGTGCTGAGCATCCATAAGCGATCTAAATCGAACAGTAGCCTCTTCGTATTCTTTATTTTCTACATTACACAAAGCCAAGTAATAGGTTGAATCATCTTTATTCCTAGGAAAACCTTGAGATAAACTAAGATAGCGTTTTGCAGCCTGACACCCCCGCTCGTGAAAGGACGCAATTCCAAAACCCAAATAAGCATCGGAGCGCTGCCCTGGACTCAAATACTTTGACTTTTTAACAAGCTCACCAAAGGCACTCAGTGCAACCCTTGACTTCGATCTACCGAGCGCATCCCAACCAACAGAAAATAGTCGATCAACTCCAGTTTTTCTCTGTAAGCCCTTCGTCTTAGCCAAACTCGTGGTTTGAGAGCCTTGCACAAACTCTTTTGTATTCGCAGTTGCTGAGGGAGAATTTCTGCGTGCCGGAACAGACTTCAAACGACCGCGTTTTAATCCTTTGGATTGATTAAACTCCACTCCCGAGCTTTGAGAAAATGAAATCCATGATGAGACCATTATTAAAAACAAAAAACTTCGCTTCATACTCTGTCTTGAGAATACCCTTTATGCTCCCAATAGTTTAGGGCTAGACAAAAAAAAGGCCTGGTAGCTAATTTTAGCTACCAGGCCTTCTAGCTTCTATTCGTTAGTCCTAATTTAGAACTTGAAAACACCAGCTAGGTTAATGCTATGAGCAACTTGCGATTCGCTGCTTATGCTTGAGTCATAGCTAATGCTTTCCCAAGTATAATCAAGCTTCGCAACAAAACCTTCAGCTAGGTGAAACTGAGGTCCGACAGTAACTTCGATAGTTGCGTCTTTAGGAGCAGCAGCAGACTCTGTACCGTCTTTTAGCCATTCAAAGCGAAGTCCACCGTGAACCGTGTCTGACCATTTCATACCAAGATCAACACCTACACCAAAGTCAGTTTTAGTGCCTTTAGTGTCGCCCTTAGAGGCATAGCCGTAAAGAGCAGCATCCCACATGCCCCAGTTTGAACCGATGTCCATATCAACAATGTAACCAGACTGCTTGTCATTTCCAGTAGCTTCATGGTCACCAGTGTTAACTAGTACGCCTAAGTTGAAGTTGAATGAATCGAACTTGGTGTTAGCTTTTAAGCCGAAATCCAAGTTACCGTTGTTCATATGTCCTTGGTTATAAGGGTTAGCCACTAAACCATGAACAGTGAACATATCACTAAACTCATAAGATCCATGCCAACCAACATGTGTTACAGGCATTTGATCCCACATCACACCGTGCGCAGCATACTTAATAGTATGAGTGTCATTTCCTTCGAATCCAAAAAGGCTGTCAAATTGGCCTAGTCTCCAAGCAAATCCATTATCATAACTCATAGATACATAAGCTTGTGACTTGCTTTCGCCTACAGTCCAGTCTTCAGCGACTGGTGTGCCAGTAAATCCGCTGGTTGCAGACTTAGCAGGACCAGCAAAGTCCAAATCAACAAAAACTTCAGCTCCGCCGACTTTTTTACTCAAATAAACAGCGCCTTCGTTAAAGCGAAAAGTATTTACGCTTGAGTCTGCGTTACTAACTCCGCCTGTGTCTTTAGTGTTATTCCAGTTGTATTGTGCGTCAACATATCCGCCAACACTTACCCCGTCCTGAGCATGCGCTACTAGAGCACCCCCAAGCAACACTGTCGTGAAAATCCCTAGGTTGCGTTTCATCCGTGTCTCCTCCTTGGAGGCTCAAGGCCCCACAAAAATTAAAGATTAAAAAATCTTAACTCTGTATCAATTATGCCGACTCACCAAAATTCCGCAAGTTACGGCCGGTGACTATCTCTAAAAATATCAACGCCTTGTGTTGGTCAAGCTATCCAAACTACCCCCAAAACCCGGCTGAAAGCCCTAATTCTTGATTCTTGACACATATACAGCGCTCGGCCTAGGAAGAGTGGGCCATGGCAAAAAAGACTGATCGCATTGTTGTCACCCTTGAATGTACCGAAGCTCGCGGGCTTGGAAAAACGCCTAGTCGTTATGTAACCCGTAAGAACAAGAAAAACACGACTCAAAAGCTCGAGCTTAAAAAATACAACCGTTACCTTAAGAAGGTAACAGTTCACAAAGAAGTTAAAAGCTAAACGATTCCCCACTTGAGCGATTTTAACGTTCATACACGCCAGAAAACTATTTCAACAGCTACGTCCGATGCATCTATTTACGATGTATGCATCTTAGGCGGTGGAATCACTGGTGCTGGCATTGCAAGAGAGTCTGCACTACGTGGACTTAAAACACTTCTATTAGAAAAGAACGATTTTGCTTTTGGAACGAGTTCTCGCTCATCCAAGCTCATTCATGGTGGCGTAAGATATTTAGAAAACTTTGAATTTGCTTTAGTTTTTGAAAGCACTCAAGAAAGAGCATTGCTCTGGAAGAACGCTCCACAACTCTGCCACCCCATTCCATTTTTATTCCCCACCTTTAAAGAATCCAAGCTCCCGCTTTGGAAGCTCAACCTAGGCCTTTGGCTGTATGACATCTTAGCCACCTTTAAAACTCCCAGCCGTCACAGGAAATACTCTGCAAAAAAAACAATAGCGGTCGAGCCTAAGCTCAGAAGCAAAGACCTTGTGGGCTCTATCTTCTACTGGGATGGTGCCACCAACGACGCCCGATTAACCTTGGCCAATATAATAGAGGCAAAAAACTCTGGGGCGGATGTTTTATCGCGTTTTGAAATCACCTACACTCAATATGAGCCCGAAAAAAAGTTACACAAGATTTCCGCGCTCGATCACCTAAGCGGCAAGACTCACACCTTTTATTCGAAAACGATCGTTTGTGCGGCCGGCCCCTGGAGCGACCAAGCCCTCTCACAACTAGGCATTAAAAGAAAAGCAAAACTCTTAGCAACAACCAGAGGCTCTCACTTTGTTGTGAAACGAGAACATCTACCCCTCAATCATGCTGTCGTTGTTGTGCATCCTAAAGACGAACGAGTGATGTTTGCCATACCCTGGGGTGATCACACTGTAGTTGGCACAACCGACATCTTTGACGAGTGTAGTCCTGATGTTGTTCACATGAACGCAGAGGAAGTTGATTATCTAATCGATGCCATCAAAGATTACTTTCCAGAAGCAGCCTTTAAGCGCTCTGACATTTTAAGTGTGTGGTCTGGCTTAAGACCTTTAATCAGACCTTCCGATGAAGAATCTGCCTCTGAAATATCCAGAGAACATCATTTAGAATGGCTAGACCCTGGGCTTTTAGTGATTGCTGGCGGCAAGCTCACCACCTTTCGAAAAATGTCAGAAGACGCTGTCTTAAAATTATTGGAAAAATCTAAAGAAAGCGGAATCCACTTCGAAACCCTAAAAAAGGCTTCTACAAAGCATCTGCCTATTGCTCCTCTTGCTTTTCCCCAAGAAAAACGTCAAGGAAATATTGGCGAAAGCGAAGCAGGAAGATTATCCCCAAAAGACATTGTTGGTATTTGCCAAGATCAAATGGTGCTCACACTGGAAGACTTCATGGTTAGAAGAACGGATCTTTATTACAAAGAGCCCAACAATGGCCTCGATCTTTTAGAGAAATTAAAAAACGACATGATGGAATCTCTAGACTGGAATGAAGCCAACTGGACAAAACAAGTCAGCTCTTACCGACAATTTGTAGAGATACAAAATAGCTGCTTGAAATGAACTATTCGCGCCGCAAATAAAAAGCGACTTCAAACTTGTGCATTCCCGCTGGCTTTATCTGAGTAAAAAGCAACCTATCGCCTAAAACTTGTTTAGCCTTTTCTTGTTGATCAGGGCCAAACGCACTCAAGCCTAAACTCAGACGGCAACATTCGGTTGCAAAATCTCCAGAGAAATATGTCTCTAACTTTTCGCCATGAGCCGGGTCCCACACATCCTCTAGACTCCCCAGCTCCAACTCCAAAGCCTGCACAAGGGAAAGGTTCTTCATAAGCCAAGCAATCAACCAAACGACCTTTTCTTTGTTTAGTTGGTCCTGATGATCGGGAAGCAACCGCTTATAGGAAAGCACCTCTTCTTCAACCTGCTCTTGCACGTCGGCTAATTCAGAAAAGTCTATCCAAAGTGTTTTTGCGATCTCAGGAAAGTTCACAAGTGAACGTCTAGAACCTCGCTCTAAAACAACTCCAAGAGCATCTAAATTCAGTAAATTTACGTCGTAACCCAAGCTACTAAGCAAACCATCCTGCGCAGGAACAACCACACTGCCAGGGGTAAAATAATCGCTCTTAGCCATTCCCTACGACACAATATCTTTTAAGGCATTCTCAATTTTCGAGTAATGAAAAGTGTATCCAGAATCAGTCGCTTTCTTAGAGCTTACATTCTGGCCGTTGGCTATCACTTCTGCAGCTCCACCAACTCCCACATAAAGCATCACTTTAACAAAGCGGCCAAACGCCTTCTGGAAAAACTCTGGCCCAAGAAGGCCTAGCTGAGGTCGAGACAGCGCCTCTCCCAACTTATGAGAAAAACCAGCATTGCTAACGACTTTAGGTGCAACTGCATTCACGGGTCCTTTTACTGATTCGTTTTCTAAGGCGTGAACAAAAAGGCCAACTACATCATCGACATGAACCCAAGAGAAGGGCTGCTCACCCGTTCCGATCAGAGAACCCTGCATGAGCTTAAACACAGGAAGCAGTTTTTCGAGTGCGCCCCCCCCTTCGCCAAGCACAACACCAATCCTAATGACGACTGTTCGCAAATCTAATTCACGTTGAGCACGAAAGGCCTCGTCTTCCCAAGCTAAACAAACACGAGCTAAAAAATCGGTTGAAGGAGGACTGTCTTCATTGAAGCTTTGATCAAAACCACCCACGCCATAAAAACCTATGGCAGAGGCATTCAGAAAAACCTTCGGCACCTGCCCAGAAACCTTGGCTTCAGACATAGCGTCAACGATCTGACGAGTGCTCGACACTCGACTGTCATGAATAGCGGCCATCACATCCGTGCTCCAGCGCTTTTTAAAGAGAGGAAAGCCTCCCAAGTTGATGACCGCGTCACTTTCTTTGATTTTAGAGCCAAAAGAGGCGTCTCGCCTCACGTCACTGACAGTGACCTCGTGCCCCTTAGAGTTGAGAGACTCAACGAGTTTCTTACCAATAAATCCTGTGCCGCCAAAAATAACTACCTTCATGCAATCAAAACCTCATTTTTATTTCTTAACTTTTGGCTACAATAGAGGAACGGGGGAATCAATGAAAGTCGAAATCTACGGAAATACTGTCGCCAGCGCGTGCGCCGCCTTAAAGGCCCAAAGCCTGGGACACGAAGTAACCTGGTTTACTAAAAATGACTCCCAAATTAAAAACATGAGGCCAACCAGGCTTTCTCAAAGCCATATTTCACAGATTTTGGAATATACACGTCCCTTCTTTCGAGCACTGCCTTCTTTGATAAAGGCTCAAGCCATTTCAAATTATTCAACCTTGAACTCCAAAGCCTTGAGTGACCCCTGGAAATCTATCAATTCGGAGAAAAACTACTGGGTCGATGAAAAGCAACTGATCAAAGAATTAAAAGAGGCCGCCGCCAATTCTTCGATGAGAATCCTTCACTCAGACCTTTTCCCAAGATTTATGGGAAACACTGCAAATATGAGCATCGTTGATGCTTTCGATACAGACCTAGCCCTTTGGAGTCAAAGGCTCTTCAATCAACCTCACCATCAAGAAGATCCTTCTCATTGCCTTCAGCTTCACATCGCCAAAAATCCACGACAACAACTTGGACACGGCAAAATTCTAAAACTTCGAGACTGCCTTGGTTTTATAGAACCCTCCGGACCATCCTCGAGTGTTATCAGCTTTTTCTCAGACAAAAAGCAAAACATCACAGAACTACGTTCCGTATTGGGTCGGCAAATGGGCCAAAATTCTGGAATCCCCATAGAATTGGGAGTTTTAATCACCCTCAACCCGGGAGCCACTCAAAGATCTATTAAAACCTTTGTGGGCCAAGCCCAAGTCATTGCTCCAGGACTGTTCCCAATTGGACACTCAATCGGCACCCTCAACCCCGAGAATAACCAACAAACAATGATGTCTCTTGATCATTTAGTTGAGCTCGAGAGCATCTTGACGAATTTTTCTGCAAAGAATCAGGTGAAGGTTTATCAGCTGAGTGAGCGCTGGATTGAATCCAAGCGCAATGCGTTTCGACGACGCCTGTATTTGACTAAGTTGTGGAAAAAAGCCCTACTTTCGCCACAAAATCAGCGATTAGTTCTATCTACACACAGCATTTTGCCCCCGTTTTTACGGCAAAGCTTGGCGAGCCCTCTATAAAACTGGGCCTGATATCACTGAAATTTTATGCTAGAGTTTCCAAAAAACTTCAGGAGGTTTTATGGAAACATTAGTTGGGAAAAAAGCCCCATATTTCGAGGGCGAAGCCGCCATTGGGCAAGATTTTAAGAAAGTTAACTTGAACGACTACAAAGGCAAATACCTTTGCTTGTTCTTTTACCCGTTGGATTTTACTTTTGTATGTCCTACGGAACTTCATGCGTTCTCTGAACGAATGGAAGACTTCAAAAGTCGCAATTGCGAAGTGTTGGCCGCTTCAATCGACAGCAAATTTAGCCATGCTGCTTGGTTGAGAACCCCTAAGAATCAAGGTGGAATCGAAGGCGTAAACTACCCGATTCTTGCAGACATCCACAAAACAGTTTCTCGTAGCTACGGCACATTGTTTGAAGATGCTGGTGTGGCATTCCGCGGATTGTTTTTGATTGATCCAAATCAAGTTGTTCGCCACGTGACCATCAACGATCTTCCTCTTGGAAGAAACGTGGAAGAAGTTCTTCGCGTTCTTGATGCTGTTCAATACCATGCAGAACACGGTGAAGTTTGCCCAGCAAACTGGAAAAAAGGAAACAAGGCTTTGACTGCTTCAAACCAAGGTTTGAAAGATTTCTTTTCTTAATTTGTTTTAGAAAAAACACTAAAGCCCCGGGAAAGACCGCTTTCCTGGGGCTTTTTTTATTTCCAAATCAAGAAGAGGACCTCTCTACTTTTCTAGATTAAACTTTGTTCATGCTAAGAGACTATGAAAGCCATCATAAAAACACTTACAACCTTGTTTGCCACGTGCTTGGCATACCACTTATCTTAGTCTCGTTATTTCTATTTTATTTAGCCCCAAAGCTTGGACTCATCTTCTTTGTATTAGGTTGGATGTTTCAAATCATTGGTCACATCTTTGAAGGAGAAAGACCTGCCTTCTTGACCCAAAGTAAGCATTTAATCACGGGTGTTGTTTGGTATTCAGCTCAACTAATCAAACCTCAGAGATGGTTTTTAGGCGTTCTAGCTTGGCTAACTTTAGTCACAAGCCTAATGACTGTTCGCCTAGCTTTAATGGGGCGCCAAAGCGCAAACATTAAAATAGAAAACTCAGACCAATCTAATCAACTTAGAGCCTGTCCCGACACTCCCAACTGTGCGCTGGTGAGACTCGACAAAAAAGAATATCCCAACGCGAGCCTTAGCTCTGTTAATAAAGTCCTCCAAGACATGGGAGGCAATGTGCTTAACCCAGACAGCAACACAAACTATTTACACGCTGAATTCAAAACAACTATTTTTGCCTTTACTGACGATTTTGAAGTCTTGCTCGACGAATCGGGCCTTCAAGTTAGGTCAGCCTCTAGAGTTGGACACTCGGACCTGGGAGCCAATCAAAAGAGAATAGAGCGCTTCAAACAACTGATATCTACTTCCCCGTAAACACCTCGACTATTAAGAATACCTATCACAGGCATGTTTATTATCTATTTCACTTAAGGCTTCCTCTTACCTAGAAACAGCTTTGGAGGAACTATAAATGAAAACAATATTCACCGCCCTATCAAGTATTTTCATCTTCACGGCTTTCGCCCAAGAAGGGTCTAATCAGCGATACGAAAACAAGGTTAGACAAGTGAAAGAGTATACCAGTAGCCATCAGATTCAGTTAAACGAAGAAAGCGTTCGCTGCTCACGTGTTGGATACAGCGTCGAAGAGTTGAAGGTGAGTGTGCCAAGTTTGAAGTTAGTGGCTATCTTTGACCATGCCAATTTTGGAGAAGCCCTTCCCTGTGTCACAGCCGGTCGCTGTCAAGAAGGAAACATGCCCAAAGACATTCTTAACAATGGTGTTACTTTCGTTAACACTGACATTGAGGTCAAACTCAAAGAGACCTACATGCTCGATCACCAAGAAAAAACTTGCCTACGATACCTAACTGAAAATGTGAAAACAGATATTTTAGGAAAGGACTTCACTCACGAAAAAATAAATGACATCGGCAGTTTCCCATACGAGCTTTGTCAGCAAATCTAGTCCACCAAGCGCATCGAGGTTTTGAAAAATCAACTCAAGACTTCGGTGCACTCAAGTTACCTCTTTCACGAAACTTCACCCGCCCCCTTTAGGCGCAGCGAGTTACCACCTCACTAAAAGCTTCAAAGGCATCTTAGTGGTTAGCAAGCAATTTGCATTGATCTGAGCTAACTTTGCGCTCCAATTTGACGAAAGCAAAAAGACATAAAATCAAAACGAATTCAGGTGTATAGCACCCTTCCTTGCACAAATTTTCAAAGAGGATTATCTCATAGCTAGTGAAAGTTTGAGGCTATAGGGGCTTTAAGCTTTTTGAGTTAACTACGGAGGGAATTATCGTGAAATTTATCTATACAGTCCTGTTTGCTTTAACCGTTACTAATCCAGTTTTTGCAGAAGAAACGCCAGTGGCTTCCTATGATGTGGTCGGTCAGCTTTATGACCAAGCAACTCTTCCACAAGAAAGTGAGTTTGTTGGGGTCGACCGCTTCTTTGCTGGTCGCTGCACCAATGTTGATGGCCAGATTATGGATAGTGCATTTGTCTTAGTTGTGAAGACTTTAACCGAGCAAGAAGTAGGCACCGAAGGGCCGAGAACAATTGTCTTTGTTCTTGAAGACAAAGAATCTTCCTCGTCTCGTTTTGACGAAGGTTTTAGCGAAGGAGAACGCATCGCCTATCAGAGAGCGGTTATTAGAGAATCTCTTTTTGTTGAGACTGTAAGGATTGAAGACGGCGCACTACTAACGACAATGCCTGCAATCAATGACGTGGCTCTTTACACAAGAGTGCTTCAAGGTGAGAAAGGTCAAATTTGGGTTACTCGATTCAACGGTTATCAATACCCAAGCTTAGACACTCATCGCTGTGTGTTTGATCGCCAAATCTAAAAATCAATTAGAAACGCATGAATAAGTTAAAGCTTAGAGCCATATCAAATGGTTCTAAGCTTTTTTCTTAGCTATCCCACCACTGTTGATTTGATTTATACCAATCCACCATATGAGCCAGACCTTCGTCCAACTTCCACATGGGCTTCCAAGCTAATTCGCGCTGGGCTTTATTAGAATCCATACTATAACGCCAATCATGACCCTTTCGATCTTCGACAAACTCAATAGAACTCTCATCTTTCCCAAGAGCTTTGATTAACTTTTTAGCCATATCAATGTTTGCAACTTCGCCGAATCCACCTAAATTATAAACGTCAGCACTCCACGGACTTTTAGCCAGCGCAAGATAGATTCCCCAACAATGGTCTTCCACATGAAGCCAGTCGCGCACATTTTGACCGGTTCCGTAAACCGGGATCTTTTTTCCACGGATTAAGTTGGTAATAGTGAGTGGTAAAAACTTTTCAGGGAACTGATAAGGCCCATAGTTATTTGAACAACGAGTGATCAAACAAGGCAACTTGTGAGTCTCAAAATAAGAACGAACAAAACAATCGGCCGCAGCCTTGGACGCCGAATAAGGAGAATTGGGTTCAAGCGGCATGGTTTCCACAAATGAGCCAGAATCTCCAAGGGTCCCATAAACCTCATCGGTTGAAACCTGAGCAAAACGGCAGTGTCTCTTCAAAGCGACATCCAAAAGACTACAGGTTCCTAAAACGTTGCTTCGAGCAAATTCGTGACTAGAAATAATACTGCGATCAACATGAGATTCTGCAGCAAAGTTTACGATCGTATCGACCTTATACTGGTCCACAAGGGAGCCAACTAGCTCAGCATCGCAGATGTCTCCTTTTACAAAGACATGCCGAGCATCGCCTTCAACAGGGGCTAGATTATCCGTAGAGGCGGCATAGCTTAAAATATCAAGGCTAACGACCTTATCGACTGTTTCTGAAATCTCGTATTGAGAGGCCTTCTGAGGAGAGCTTTTCCCTAAAAGCATTCTCACAAAAGCACTCCCTATAAAACCTGCACTTCCTGTTACCAATAGTCTCATATCTTCTACAAGACTACTCAGCCTTGTCAGAGCCTGTCTAGTCCTATAGATTAACGGCCATTATGAAGGGCATTATACTGGCCGGCGGTAGCGGCACGAGACTCCATCCCTTAACTCTGGCTGTGAGCAAACAACTGCTCCCCGTTTACGACAAGCCCATGGTTTATTATCCGCTAACAATGCTCATGCTAGCGGGCATCAAAGAGATTATGCTGATTTCCACCCCTCGAGACCTTCCTGCCTTCAAAGAGCTGCTAAATGATGGCTCACAATGGGGCCTTGAAATTAGCTACGCGGAACAGCCCTCACCAGACGGACTAGCTCAAGCCTTTGTAATTGCTGAAGAATTCTTAGAAGGAAAGCCTAGTTGCCTGGTTTTAGGCGACAACATCTTCTACGGACACGGACTCCCTAAATCCCTTAAAACAGCCGCCGAAGTTGAACGCGGAGCCGTCGTGTTTGGCTATCCTGTTCGCGACCCTGAGCGCTACGGTGTTGTCGACTTTGATAAGGATGGAAAAGTGCTTAGCCTTGAAGAAAAACCCACTAAGCCAAAATCCAATTTTGCGGTGCCCGGCATTTATTTCTACGACGGTAGAGCTTCTGAATTCGCAAAAAACCTAAAGCCTTCTCCGCGCGGAGAGTATGAAATCACCGACTTAAACAAATGTTACCTAGAAGAGAAATCTCTTAGAGTCGAACTACTAGGGCGCGGCGTTGCTTGGCTGGATGCAGGCACACATCAAAGCTTACTCGAAGCTGGACAATTCATTGAGGTGATTGAGAATCGCCAAGGACAAAAAATCAGCTGCCCAGAGGAAATTGCCTTCAGGCAGGGCTTCATTTCAAAAGAGAAACTCCTTGAGCACGCTAAAGCTCTATCAAAAACTCAATATGGAGAATACCTAGAGAGGATTGCTAATGAAGATCACAGAAACCTTTCTTAAAGGTCTTTTTGTAATTGAGCCTAAGGTCTTTGGTGATTCACGTGGTTTCTTTATGGAAACCTTCAACGCCAATGAATTTGAAAAGCACGGGCTTTGCACTCATTGGGTGCAAGACAACCACTCCCTTTCTCAAAAAGGAGTTGTGAGAGGACTTCACTTTCAGAATCCTAACCCACAAATTAAACTTGTTAGAGTCACTCGCGGAGCGGTGCTTGATGTTGCGGTCGACATCAGGCCTGAATCACCTACCTTCGGCAAACACTTTTCCATTGAGCTCAATGAAGAGAACAAAACCTGGCTGTATGTCCCAGGCGGATTTGCCCACGGCTTTTCTGTCCTAGAAGACAACACAGATTTTCTGTATAAATGTTCTGAATTTTACTCGCCCAAGGATGAGGGGGGAATCTTGTGGAACGACCCTGCCCTTGAAATCGACTGGAAAGTAGAATCAGCTGTTATTTCCGATAAAGACAAAAAGCATCCCACTTTAGCTGAATACAAAAAAAGTTTATGATAGTTTCGCTGATCATTTCCGTCTACAAACGGGCCGATTTTCTTGAAAAAGTATTAGCCTCCGTATTGCACCAAAGTCGCATGCCCGAAGAAGTCATCATTTGTGAAGATGGTCAAAGCTCAGAAATCCGGCAGATCGTTCAACACTGGGGGCCTCGCCTATCTACTTCGGTTTTGCACATCACCCAAGAAGATATAGGCAATCGAAAAACCTTATGCGTGAACAAAGGAATTGCAAAAGCCAGCGGTGATTACATCGTCACCATCGACGGGGACTGTGTTTTACATAAAGATTTTATTGTCCAACACATTTTACATTCGGATGTAAATCATTTTTTAACCGGGCGAAGAGTAGAGCTCTCTGAAAAAGCTTCTGAGCTTTTAACGAGTGACCAAATTGAGCGCGGCTACTTAAACGGAACTCCCGTGGCGCTTTTTTTAGATGCTATCACAGGCGACACTCATCACCTGGGCCGCTTTTTTATGACCCCAAAGTTTTTACGTAGAATACTCACTCAAAATGAAATCCACGATATTCGCGGCTGTAATTTCTCAGTTCACAAAGAACACCTGGTGGCCGTAAATGGCTACAACAATGAATTCTCTGGAGCCTATGGCGAAGACTCTGATCTTGAATATCGCCTGCGCAATTTAGGCCTAAAAATGAAAAGTGTTAAAGGGGCTGCCATTCAGTATCATCTCTGGCACAAAGAGCAAATGCATGACCCTGAAAACCAAGAAAAACTGAAAGAAACTCTTCAAAAGAAAATAATTGAAGCTCCCAATGGCCTAAAAGAAGCCACGTTAAAAAACTAAAGTAACTGAGCGCCCTTCACTTTATATTTTGATGGCATTGCCTCTTTAAAGAAGCCCGCCTTGTTGGCCACAACGTTAAAATGAACAATGTGCCAAAGAGCCGCCACACCATCACGCCAAGTAATTTTCTTTCCCTCCATATAACTACGAGGAAAGTAACTGATAGGAATCTCAAAAACTTTTACTTTTAAACGAGCAAGCTTGGCCGTGATTTCAGGCTCAAATCCAAAGCGATCTGATTGAAGATGAATATTTTGAATGATCTCTGCGCGAAACAGCTTATAGCAAGTTTCCATATCGGTTAAATACAAACCGCTTAACGCATTGCTCACGATGGTTAAAAAACGATTGATTAAATAATGAAAGGTGCGATGAACCTGATGACCTGATTTCTTAAAACGACTTCCGTAAACAACCTCAGCCTTGCCTGCCAATAAGGGCTCTAAGAGCATCGGAATCTCTGAAATGTCGTATTCAAAATCAGCGTCTTGCACGACGATGTATTCCCCTTGAGCTATTTCAAAACCACGCCTTACAGCAGCGCCCTTACCCTGATTCTTTTCTTGGCTGACAATTTCTACTCTTGGATTCTTGAAGGAAAAACTCTTCAACTGAGTCAGAGAGTCATCGCTGGAACAATCATCCACAAAGACAAACTCTGTTTCAATCGGAAACTGTGCTCCGTCAAGGTGCCTTAGAAACTCGTCCAGATGACCAGACTCATTGTAAATAGGAATCACCAAACTCAACATTGTAGCCTAAGCCTATCCTCTTAATCGGAATCCGACAACATTTCTAAGGGTCGACAAGAAATGCTTCTTTGTTCTTTTGGGAGGCTCTTTCCAAAAGAAGCCAAACCAAGGGCATCAGTTGCCATAGCGCACGACCCGATCCAGTCAGCACCACCTCCTTATGCCCATAGGGGAAACTAAAATACGCGAAGGGAATTGCCAGGAGAACCAACACTGGAAGCCAAATCAAGAGACCTAACTGCTTACGAGATTTGTAAAGCAAGAAAAACACCCATGGCCAGAGCAATCCCCACAATGCTGGTCTAAACAAAACATCTAAATAATAGGGAACAATTCTTCTAAAGAATAAGCCAATCGAGGCAGGATCGGCCAAGCGATCCGAAAGAGGAATATAATAGTCCGACTTAAAAGTCGAATAGAAGAAAAAACTAAACAAGAATGCAAAAAGCGAAATCGTTAAACTTAACATCTCACCCTTTTGGGGCCGACTCCCTGCCAAGGAGCTGTATAGAGCAAACAACAACAATGATCCCTGCATGACTGCTTCTTGTTTTGTAAGAGCCATAGCGACTGAAGCGCCGACAACAAGCCACAATTTTTTACGCTGAAAGGCAAAAATTATTAAAAGTGCCCAGAAAACCATCCAAGAATCTGCATACAAGCGAGTCATAAAGATTGCGGCTGTAGGGACAAAAGCAAACATTAGAAGCAAATACCGAGGTGCGCTCCTCCATGTAGACCAAAACAAAAACACAGTAAAAACCCAGAGTAAGAAATGAAGTACTTGAAGAATATAAGGATTCGCCGAATCCACAATTTTCATTACTGAAAAGTAGACGACCGAAATCAGCCATGGGTAGTGATGATGTTCACTATTAGAAAAGGTCGTGATCAATCGTCGATCCAAAAGCGCATAGGTTAAGCCCGGCCAGTCATCGGCCTTGGATCGCTGAAACAACACAGCCGCCCGGCCCCACCAAATAGAATAGGCATCCCAGCCTATGTCGCTTATTTTCTGAGGGGTTCCCCAATAAACAGGCGCTCCACAATCATTTTCTTGCTTACGCTCATAGAGCTCTTTGCCGCGTTCCGTTTTTAACTGATGGCATTGCAAGGGTTGAGCGTAATCTAAAGCAGGTTGGGCAAAAATCCAGTTCTTTGTTTTGTAATATCGACAATCTAAATCGACGATTTCAAGACTCTCTTTAAAGTTACAAGTTTGTTTTTCCCAAAGACTTGTATCGGTCTGCACTTTAGGTGCCACTAAAAAATAGAAAAAATGGACTAAAGCCAATAAGGCAAGCACTAGCTTAACCGCGCGTGCGTGCTTATGAAGAAAACTCAAGCCGACTCCTCTTCAAGCGCCTGTCTCCTAGATCGACCACTCTCACATCACAGCTGCCTAAATCTTCTAAAGCTAATTGAAAATGCTTGTTACAAGCATAGGAGACTCCAAACACTTTTTCATTCCATAAGCTTTTACATTGGCTGAGAACATCTAGGGAATAGCCATCAGGATTAACGGCAAAGCCAAAGGGATCGTGAAACCAAAAGTCAGCCCTTAGCTTGGAACCCCTCGCCTCTTCAATAGACTCAAAGATTACTGGTTGAAATTTTTCACTCAACAAATCGCTCAAATCACCAGGCTCTAGCCCCCGCTCTGTTAAAAAATTAGAAACTTGATCAAGGCACTCTCGCCATTTATCTAAACCCATTTCAAAACTACGCTTATCGCGTTCAATGGCGAAATACTCTAACTCAACACCTAGGCTTTTAAGAGCGGCAGAAATCAACAGCCAATTGGTTCCAGGCCCAAGTCCAAATTCCCCAAAACAGACTTTTTTTCGTCCTGCCTCGGAGATGCTTTTTAAACAAGGCTCAACAAAAACAGCCCAAGATTCGGTGAACGCCCCCTTAAAAGAGCGAAATGGCTCGCCCAGCGCATTATTCCAAAGTGTGGGACTACTATCGCGTGTCTGGATCCAGACAAAATCTTCAAGCATATTCTAAGGTTATGCCTCTGAATTTTGTGCCTTTCAATGACAATATTTGAGTGCTATCAGAGGAGCCTATGCCCGCTCGAAGTCGTTGGAATTACTTTAAAGATCGTCTCATTGAACGCTTTGGTGCACGCGTTTACAAAGTGGGAGTCGACGCTGGATTTGATTGCCCCAATCGAGACGGCAACAAAGCCTTTGGTGGATGTGCTTATTGCTCTCAAGAGGGCTCTCTTTCCCCCCATCAAGATCCAAAAAAAGGAATCATCGACCAAATCGAAAGTGGAATGGCCTTTTGCAAACGCCGCTACAAGGCTGAAAAGTTTATTGTCTATTTTCAGGCTTTCACCAACACCTACGACAAAGTGGAGGTGCTTCGAGAAAGATACGATTCTGCTCTGGGTCACCCCGATGTTGTAGGCCTAAGCATTGCTTCAAGACCGGACTGCATCAACGAAGAAAACGTCGCACTTTTGAAAGAATACGCCGAGAAGCTTCCGTTTTTTACAGTAGAGTTGGGCTTGCAAAGTGCGTTTCAAAATCGACTAGAATGGGTAAACCGCCAAGAAGGTGTTGAAGACTTTGTTCGAGCCATGAAGCTACTCAATGATGCAAAGATTCCGGTGATTACTCACATCATCCTTGGATTTCCCGGCGAGACCTATGAGGACATGCGAGAAACTGTCGAACTTGCGCAACAATGCGGAAGCCACGGTTTAAAACTACAAATGCTCCACGTAATCAAAGGAACGAAATTAGCTCACATCTATAAAACTCAACCCTTCGAACTAATGAGCATGGATGATTACGGAGAGTTGGTTTTGAACTTAGTTCAACACATCAACCCAAAGATTGAGCTTCACCGTATTACCGGAGAAACCGACTCTGAATCCTTAGTAGCTCCTGATTGGGTTCAGCATAAAACAAAGTTTTTTAGCTGGTTTGACGAGCAACTCGAAAAACGCGATATTTGGCAGGGAAAGCTTTTTAGCACCCATGACAAAACAACAGATTTACCAAATTATTCACAACCCCAAATGGATTAAACTTTTAACCTTTGCTTTCACGGCGCTCTTAGGTTTTCGTCTTTTCTATTTTGTTCACACTCACACGGCCAATGTCTTATACATGGATCAATGGGATATTTACCGAGGACTCTTTCAGGACTTTAACCTTTGGGAAGCTTTTCGACTTCAACATGGCTCTCACCGACAAGGAATTGGAGCGCTACTAAGCTACGGACTGGCTCACCTAACTGGACTAAGCTCTTTCTGGGAAGCTCACACAATGGTGAGCATTTCTATTCTAAACTCCGCGTTAGCTGTCTGGCTTCTAAGAAAACTCATAGGTCACTGGCACGTTGCGTTTGCACTGATCCCCTTTCTTTTTATAAACATATCCTCCTATGAAGTTTACCTAGGTGCTCCGAACCCTGCCCACGGCTTACTCCCTCAAACCCTTGCGCTACTGATAGCAGCTTGTCATTTTTTGAAGAATAACTATCTAAAAACCGCACTCTTAAGCGTTCTTTTATTTTTGATCATGCACACAGGCTATGGCTATTTCATGGTCTTTTTCTATGCCCTCTTTGCTTTTGCAGAGCTCCTTTCAAACATTAAACAAAAAAAGCATCTTTTCCTTAGCTCTACTTTTTTTGTAATCATTGCCGCCATTCTAGGATGCTTCTTTATTAACTACGCAACCCCAATGAGCACAGAAGAAAAACAAAGCATTGGCCTGCACTACCTATGGAAGCTACCGGCCTTTGCCACCGGCCTATTCTCAAGAACATTGGGCGCAAGTCGCGTTAACTTTGTTATGCTTCCCGCTGCGCTCGTCTTGGGAAGTTTGATTTTTTTCAGTGTTCGAGATTATTTTTCTCTGCTCTTAAACAAGAAGCTAATCACCAAAGAACGAAAGATCCTTTTAATTCTAGCTGGATTCAGTCTTTTATTCACTTTTGCAGCCTCTTTCGGCAGAGCGCCAGGTGGTATTGGAGCCTCTATTAGCTCTCGATACATTCCCTTCATCACACTTGGGTTACTAGCCTTTATGGCCTACTGGATACAATCCAAGCATAAATGGAGCTTAAAGGTTCTATTTGCTTTCTCAATTTTCTTTAGTATTCAAGAACTCCGCCCAAGAGGTCGAGATGCAAAATCAGCCCAAGAATTCTACCAAGGAAAGTTAGACTTTAAGAATTGCTATCTTCAAAGCGAAGACTTCGATAAGTGCAACAATCAAGTCGACTTCTACATTTACCCGCCAAAAATATCAGGACGCATCCCACCAAGATTGGATTTCCTAAAAGAGCGTGACTGGAGCCTCTTTAAGTGACGGCCTCACTTACCGTGGCACTGTTTGTATTTTTTACCGGAGCCACAATGGCACGGTTCGTTTCTGCCAGGCTTCTTTTCAGCCACGGCTGGTGTCGGAGCTTCTTGCTCACCCCCATTTGAGGCACCTGTGCGAGTGCGGTTAAGCTGCTGCATACGCTGCTCTTGATACTGTTTCATGAAATTCGCTGCGGCGGCAGCTGAAGCTGTCGGGTCGGGCGAACCATCCAATTGTCGTGGGGCTTCCGCTTCCAAAGAAGCGCCGTGCTCTAAAGAAGGTTGTTCTTGATTTCCATTATCCAAACTTGGAGCAGTAAAGTTTAAACCTTCTTGTTCAGCAAGACGCGCTTGCCTTTCGGCTTCAATCTGAGCTTCGCGCTCTTCTTTGCTCATTAATCGAACTGTATAAAGTCTCGAAAGCGCAGTTTGCCTAATGGCGCGGTCCAAGTTCTTAAACATTTCAAAACCTTCGCGACGATATTCAACCAAAGGATCTTTTTGCGCATATCCACGCAAGTGAATCCCTTCTTTCAAATGATCCAACGAAAGTAAGTGATCTTTCCAATGATGATCGATGCTCTGAATAAAGAAATAACGCTCCAAATCTCGAAGCGCCTCAGAGCCAAATTCTTTTTCTCTTTGATCGTAAGCTCGATCGGCTCTTTCAAATATCCAATCTCTAAGATCTTCAGGCTTTAAGTTTGAATCCTGGTCTTTCTTTTTAAGCTCATCAATTTGAGAATTTAAAAGCTCTAATCCAAAAGACGCCTTCAGGGCTTCAGACAAGCCTTCAAAGTCCCAGCCATCCCGCTCTCTACTTGGGTCAGCAGAAAACTGATGCGCCAAATCTAGAGCAAACTCTTGAGAGAGGTCTTTCACCAAGTCGCGAGTCTCTTTGCCTTCGAGCACCAAACGGCGCATGGAATAAATAACCTCACGCTGTTTATTGAGAACATCATCATACTTAAGCAAATGCTCACGTTGATCAAAGTGATGCATCTCAACTCGTTTTTGAGCATTGGCAATGGATTTACTCACAAGCCCCGCACTAATAGGCTCATCTTCTTCCATTCCAACTTTATCCATAATATTAATGACACGATCGCCTGCAAAAATACGCATAAGATCGTCTTCTAAAGAAAGATAAAATTGTGAACTACCCGGGTCACCTTGACGACCCGCTCGACCACGAAGCTGATTATCAATACGGCGCGATTCATGTCGTTCGGTTGCAATAACGTGCAAACCACCCGCTTCTTTTACACCTGGCCCAAGGGTAATATCTGTTCCACGCCCAGCCATGTTGGTAGCAATGGTCACAGAACCCTTATGACCGGCAGTCGCAATAACCTCGGCTTCAGCGCCGTGGTTTTTAGCGTTCAACGTATTGTGAGGAATTCCATCACGTCGCAAAAGCTTTGAAACTCGTTCACTTTTTGCAACACTCACGGTTCCGACCAAACAAGGCCGACCTGCTTCGTGCTTTTCTTTTATGTCGCGAATAACCGCACGATATTTACCGGCTTCATTTCGATAAACCAAATCGTTCTTATCTTGCCGAACCATAGGCTTGTTTGTTGGAACAACCAACACATCGAGGTTATAGATTTTCTTAAACTCGGCAGCCTCAGTATCGGCCGTTCCCGTCATTCCAGCCAATTTCTTATAAAGTCGGAAATAGTTTTGTAGAGTAATGGTGGCCATTGTCTGGTTTTCACCCTCAATGTTCACGCTCTCTTTGGCTTCAATCGCTTGGTGCAGCCCATCCGACCAACGCCTGCCTGGCATCAAGCGACCTGTAAACTCATCCACAATGATAATCTCGCCTTCGCGCACAACATAATCTGTATCCAACTTAAAGAGCGAGTGAGCCCTCAAGGCGGCATGCACGTGATGCACAAAAGCAAAGTTTTCAGGCGCGTATAAGTTCTCAATACTAAGAGCTTTTTCAGCCCTGTGAACACCTTCTTCGGTCAAAGTCACCGAACGGTGCTTCTCATCCAAAGTATAATCAATGTCTTTTTTCAGCTGACGAATCGCCCTATCGGCGATGCGATACATTTCAGGATTATCATCGGCAGGGCCAGATATGATAAGCGGAGTTCGCGCCTCATCGATAAGAATTGAATCCACTTCATCGACAATGGCAAAATTATGCTCGCGCTGAACATACAACTCCAAGGTAGGTTTCATGTTATCGCGCAGGTAATCAAAACCAAATTCGTTGTTGGTTCCGTAGGTTATGTCGGCAGCATAAACAGCTTTACGGTCGCGATCTCGAACGTCGTTGGTAATGCAAGAAACCTCAAGCCCCATGAAGCGGTGAACTCTTCCCATCCACTCAGCATCACGTTTGGCTAAATAATCGTTCGTCGTAACAACATGCACACCCTTGCCACTTAAGCCGTTCAAATAACAAGGAAGGGTTGAAACCAAAGTTTTACCCTCTCCGGTTTTCATCTCAGCAATGGTTCCCCGGTGAAGAGTCATCCCACCAACTAGTTGAACATCAAAGTGCCTCATACCAAGAACACGCGAAGAGGCTTCGCGACAAGCTGCAAATGCTTCCACCAAAAGTGAATCCAGCGAAGCCCCATTTTCAATCTTAGTTTTAAACTCTCCAGTTTTGGCCTGAAGCTGAGCATCGCTTAATTTTCGATACTTAGACTCCAAAGCATTAATCTGCTGAATTGTCGGCAGCATTTTCTTAACTTCACGATCATGTTTTGTGCCAAAGACTTTGGCGAGCACCGCCTTGAAAACCATCCCCTCACGCTACCATGGCCCCCAAGATCTCTCTAGCGGCACCGAAATAGTAGAGAGCCGGAACTTAGCTCATAACGCTACGCAATAAACCATCTCGACTGTTGAGATCTTCCCCCCATCACGTGTAGAAGCAATGGGTGTTTAACAATTTATGCATTATCGCCCCCAATCAAGAAAAATGGGTTCAAGACAGAAAATCTCTCCTTATAAAATCGCTCTTAAAGGCGGGATTTGAGATTAGCGAGAAACCCAGCTCCAAAACAGATTTGAATCTTTGCGTCGGAGGAGACGGATCCCTACTTGCTGGAATTCGCTCTCTTGGCGATTTCAGGACCCAGAAACCCATCTCTGGCATTCACTGCAGCAATGGACTTGGCTTCTTGCATCCAATGGTTCTCCCCTCAACGGAAGAAGCTATAGACCAGTGGGTCTCTAAATTTAAAAATACTTTAAAGAAGGACGATTACGAACTTCAAAAACGTTGGGGCTTAGAAGGAAAAATTCACGCCCAAAACGGTCAACACGAAGCTCTTTGGGCAATGAACGATCTTGTTTTTTCAAAAGGACGTCTTTCAAGAATGGTTAAACTAAGAGTCAGCATCGACAAGACTGTTTTGTTCGATGGATTGCGGGGCGATGGCTTGATTGCAGCTTCCGCAACTGGATCCACCGCGTATTCTTTCTCCGCCGGAGGCCCTGTCATCGCCCCCGAGTTGAGCACGATTCTGCTGACGCCGATTTGCTCCCACGACATCGCTCAAAGACCCGTCGTATTAGGACCCGATGTCGAAGTAGAGATTGAAGTGCTCGAAGGCAAAGGTCCCTGTTTTCTCACTGAAGACGGACAGTCAGGTTACGACTTAGGCCTTGGGGATAAAATTTCAGTCACTCGTTCAAAACAACCACTCACCTGGTGGATTCCTAAATCTGCTGAAATGAAAACAAAAAATCATTACGAGCAGCTACGACACAAACTTGGTATTGGGGGAAAAATATAAATGCTCGTTGAACTACATGTAAAAAACTTTGCCCTAGTTGAAAACAAATGCATTCAATTCTCCAAAGGAATGACGGCCTTCACAGGAGAAACTGGGGCAGGTAAAAGTCTACTTTTAAATGCAGTCACCCTCCTGCTTGGCTCCAAAGCTCAAAAAGACATGGTTCGAGATGGCCAAACAAGCGCTCTGGTCGAGGGAGTCTTTAACCTTGCCTCCGACCCTAGCCGCGCAAAGTGGTTGGATGAAAATGGATTTAATTTTGAAGGAGATGACGGAAATCTACTAGTCGTCAAAAGAGAGCTTTCCGTTACTTCAAAAAGCAAGAATAGAATTTGGATTCAAGGCATGGCAGCCACTCGCCATCAACTTCAAGAACTACTAGGAGATTGGATTGAAATCTCTGGACAACACGAATTCCTGCGACTCAATAAGGATAGCTACCTTCTAGATGTCCTTGACCAATACTCCCGCAACCATTCTCTACTAAAGGACTATCAAGCCTTTTACACCCAGCACAAAGATTTAGAAAACCGGCTTAAAACACTTCAATCAAACAATCAGGACAAAAGCAGTCTTCTCGACTTGAAACGCTTCCAACTAGAGGAACTCTGCAAAGCAAAAGTAACGGGCTCATTAGAACTTGAGCTGGAAAATTTAATTTCTTCACAAGAAAAACTTAAATCAAAAGAAAGCATACTCGAAGCGGCTCAGGTTGCGCTTTCTACTTTAGATCCTCAAATCTCTGACCTGGAGGATGGAGCGGGAGCCATGGAGCTTTTAAAGAAAGCCGCAAACTCCTTAAGAGAGTTCACCCAGCTGGACGGCCCCCTAAGCAAGGCCTTTGAACTTATTGAATCGGCACGATCAAGCCTACTGGACGCAAAAGCGCATCTAGAAGAGTCAGGGTCCGGACTCGACAATGATCCGAAATCCCTCGAAAAGATTGAATCGAGAATTTCAACCATCAATCGCCTAAAGAGAAAATTTCGTTGCGATGTAAATGAGCTTTTTGAAATTCGCCTTTCTCTCGAGCGCGACTTGGAAGACTTAGAAAACTATGACGCCAAGATTGTTGAGCTGCAAAAGCAACTAAAGCTTTCTCTAAAGAATTTAAACACAAGTGCGGACAATCTATTTATTTCACGCAAAAGCCATGCCGCAAAATTGGAAACCCTTTGGCAAAAGGGAGTTCGAGAACTGGGAATTCCCAAAGCTTCTTTTGAATTTGCCTTAAGTAAAGGAGAAGATTTCGGCCCTAGAGGAAACACCCAACTAGAACTGCTTTTTTCTGCCAATCACGGCTCTAAAGCCCGCCCGATAAAGCAAGTGGCCTCTGGCGGTGAGCTCTCTCGGATTTTGCTTGCACTTAAGCACATCGTTTCTAACAAAAGCGAAGTTTGCGCCTACCTATTTGATGAAATCGACACAGGCATTGGTGGAGAGACAGCGCAAACAGTTGGCTTGAGATTGCGCGAGATAGCCGAAGACAGCCAAGTCATTGTCGTCACCCACTTACCTCAAGTAGCTGCTATGGCTAGCGATCATTTTCTTATCGAGAAACAAACCAAAGGTTCACAAACATCAACGGAAATCTGTGAGCTAAAGGGGAAAGATAGAGAAAAGGAAATCGCTCGAATGCTTGGATCCTCAAAATCCAAGGCTGCAACCACTCTAGCTAAAGAGATGCTCAAAGGGAAAAGCTCCAAGTAAATGTCATCTCCCACTCCTTCGCATATAGTAGAACACTTGAGAGTTTTGATAAGCAGTCTGCCTTCTCTAGATTTCGCAGAAGCCTCCGCTCAAAAAATTGATTACAAGCTACTTCGCTCTACCAATGCAAGCATCCAATACGAAAAGCAAGGAACCGAATATAGAGTTCTTATTAAACTATTAAAAAAAGGTCGACTTTCTTCGGTCATTGGAAAAAGTTCTGAAAAAAGCTCTTTAGCTGACCTTGTTCACCAGTGTTACGATGGACTGAAGTTTTCACCTCAGATAAGTGATTTTAGCCAAGCCCCTTTTAAAATAAAGAATGAACTTTCTAACATTGACTGGAGTGACTCCTCACTGGACGTCGTAGAGGACGAGGAAAAAGCTCAACGCTTAAGAAACATTGAACGCAAGATTTTAAGCCACGACAAGCGAATCACACAAACCAACGCCTACTATGACGAGAAAATTGAAGATTCTGTTTTTTGGACAACTGGCGCTGCCCACCCCCTTCGGAAAAAAATTTCCAAGATTGATATCGGAGCTGAATCCTCTGCCGAGAATGAATCGGGCCCCGTGCACGCACGATCCAATGATACTCAAACGCATTACTACAACCTCGATTGGAAACTCGTAGCCACCCGCTGCGCGAAGAGATGTATTTCTAGAATAGGTGCACAACCTGTAAGCTCTGGTGTTTATAGAGTGCTTTTATCCTCGAGAATCACTCAAAAGTTGGTTTGCTCTATCTTCGAAGCCCTAAGAGCGGACATGGTGAAAGAAGACCGCTCTTTTTTAGCCGGTGTTTTTGGGCAAAGAATTTTTTCCGATGCTGTAACTATTACCGACGACCCTTTTCTAAGAGCTCGCACGGGTAACGCACTTTGGGATGACCAAGGAACGCCAACACAGCGTTGCGTGTTGATTGAAAAAGGGAAGGTCATTTCCTTTGCTCACAACTTGCAAACGGCTAAGACTTTTCGAGTCAGAAGCACAGGCCATGCGAAGCGAAGTTTTGAAACAGGGCGCAACTATGTTGGTGCCCACAATCTTTACATGGAGCCCTCGCGGCTTGATCAAGTTGACCTAATCAGCCAGGTTACTGGCGGACTTTATCTCGTAGAGACGCAGTCTCCGTTAACTTTCTCAGCAAAAACTGGTGATTTTAAATTGAAGGCTCGTGGGTATAAAGTATTAGGCAATGAAAAATACGAACCGATCGAGGGTGCTGTGATCAAAAGCAATTTCCGAGAAATTCTGAGCAACATATTGTTTGTTGGCAGAGACCTAAAATGGGGTGAACATTATGGAGCTCCTTCTTTTGTGGTAGAGTCATTAAGAGTAGAGGGTGAGTGATTGAAAAGTAAATTCAAAGTTAAAGCCTGCGGCATGACTGACATCGGTCGAAAACGTTCGAGTAATCAAGACGCATTTTTAGTCTCCCCTGAACTTCGTCTATTTGCCGTGGCCGATGGCATGGGGGGTCATAGTGGAGGCGAAGTGGCCTCGGCTCTAGCCATTAAAACTCTAGAGAAGTTTTTCTCTGATCTAAGCTCCGAAGAAGAAAAGCCAACTGTTTTACTCCAAAACTGTTTTGAGCTTTGCAATAAAGCTATTTACGACGAATCTAGTAGAAACCCCGAACTAAGCGGAATGGGAACCACCATGTCCGCCTGTGTTATGGACAGCGAATGGGTTCACATTGCACAAGTTGGTGATTCCAGATGCTACCTTTATAACAACAACGAACTATTTCAGATCACCGAAGACCACTCGCAAGTCTATGAAATGCTCAAAGCTGGTTTAATCAACGAAGCAAGCATGCACACCTTTCACAAGAACGTCATTACTCGCTCTGTGGGATACGAAGAAACTGTTCAAGTAGATCTTTTTTCTCGACTAGCGCAAAAGGGTGACAAGTATTTGCTCTGCAGTGACGGCCTTACGGGAATGGTCTCAAACGAACAGATTGCTCAAGTTCTTCAGAATTTTGGCATAGAAGAAGCTACGAAAAATTTAATAGATCTGGCCAACCTCCAAGGCGGCGAAGACAACGTTTCTGTCATAATTTTTGAGATTAAATGATTCCACTCTCTCCCAGCACGGGGATGAACTACTTCCCTAAAAATGCGCTTAAATTTATATTCCTCCTCATTCTTTTAGATTTAGCAACCCGATTTTGGAATGCACCACGCGAGCAAATCTTGGAGACTTTCGCCTTTGGCCCTCAAACAACTCATCCCTGGCTTAAACTGATAAGCTCGAGCCTCCTCTTCCCTCACATCTTTTCGCTGCTCATCCATTCCCTCTTTTTTTGGGCGTTTGCCCCTCTTTGCATTCATCGACTTGGGCGATGGCGATTTTTTTTAGGAGTTATCCTCACCTCGGCCTTTTCACTCTTTAGTTTTTATTGGGTTCATTCAAACTACAAAACTCCGATCATTGCACCAGAGGCGCTTTTTGCAGGCATTTTAGGAATGGCCATGCGATTTGAACTATGGGGTGCGACCAGAACACTTGTTCTGGGTTTTGGCTGGCTGCGGGTCTTTGACGTCCCCAGCTACGTGCTTATCTTCTTTTATTTTTTCTATCTCTTATTGGGAAATTTCTTTCTTCCAAACTTTTACACGGATGCTCCAATGCTTTACTGGATTCCATTCGTGAGTTTTTTGATTGGCTTCGCCTTTGCTTGGTTGAAAATTGGCCATGTTGAACAAGACGAAACTGTCTCTGAGTCATAATACTGACTAAACTCTAGAAGAAAAACCATAGGCTAAAGCTTAGACTATAGTCTGTGGATCTCGAAGCACAAGAAATGAAGTCACTAAGAAAAAAACAGCTAGCTGTTGGGACACTTTTTGTCTTAACTCTTTGCTTAACTCTGCTCTTCGCTTATTGGATGGGAGCTGTAGGATTCAACCCTACAAAGAAAATTCATGTCGAATATGATTTTGCTGGCGGGTTACAGCAAGGCTCTCCCGTTAGGCTCGGTGGCATTAAAGTCGGTAGGGTTACTGATCTACAATTCTCCAAAGCGGGTAATGGACATATCCTGGCAACATTGAAGATTGATAAAAGTGCTTTTGGCCAGATTACAGAAGATTCAAAATTTTTCATCAACCTGGCAGGCTTAATTGGTGAACGCTATGTAGAAATAGTGCCAGGCCAAGGCGGAAAAATCGAAAGTGATGTAACCCTTGTCGGAGTAAACCCTCCACGAATTGATCAGTTATTTTCTCAGGGCTATGGAATATTCGGAGACTTAAGAGAATTTTATTCTGAGAACAAAGTCGACATTAAAGAAACATTTCAAGCCATCAATGAACTTTCCTCTAATTTAAACAAATTATTGGGGAAAAGCTCACCACAACAGCGTAAACAAATCGGGACCTTAGTAAAAAACTTCTCATCCATGAGCTCTGATTTAAAGAAAACGGTTGAATCACTCAGCAGGGCTGTAGCATATATGGAAACACATAAGGCCGCCGAAACTTGGGACGGATTCGCTGAATCAATGGCCAAGATTCGCAAGGTTGAGAAAAATGACATCCGCAGGCTTATGCTTGAGGATGGAATGAAGGTGAACTTTGGCTCTACAAAAGTAGTCGATGAACCTAAGGAGAAGAAGAAGTGAAGATTAAGTCGATTGTAATTTTTAGCTTGTTTCTGGGTGCCCATTCGAACGCGATCGCACCAGAAGCTCAACGCATTTTAAACCGACAAAACAGAAGAATCGACTCGCCTCCACAGGGACTAAAAGCCAACAATGCAGCTCTTGACTACCGATATGCGGCTGGCGTTGAACGCACACAATCCGCCGTCAATGAAAGCTCTGCTCCTATTGAGACTGTTCCTGTTCAATCGGTTTACGATGGACAAACCATTCCTCAAAGTAAAATGGCTCCGCGCGACGAACGCGGCTTGGGACAATATTTAGGAGACCGAAACCTTGGCATCGGTTTTATTTCAGCAGGTGCCTATGGAGTCTTTGGGACAGAAGTTGATTTAGCCATAGACAGACACTGGAGCGCTGGATTGGGTATCGGAACAGGAATGACCTACCGAACCTGGGGCTTTCATTCTCGCTACCTCTTTAGACCCTCAAGCCTGACTGGATTTGTCGAAGCAGGTTATACAAATTGGTATCTTCACAAAGCCTCCATCACCGGAGAAGCTGTTTATCCCCAGCACATGGCTCAACGATTCTTATCTGACTCCAGCGGCAAATATGTATCCGGAGCTAGAGCTCATTTAGTTTATCCTGGCTTTGGAATTCTCTATAAACATAGAAGTGGGATGGGAGCGATTGCACAGATTCAATACTTCATCAACACTTCAGGCGGCCTTCAAGGTGCCTTGGGTGGATCAGCCGGCCTCTATCTGTATTTCTAATAACGGACTCCGCCTACCAACCACCCTGTTCCAAAGGATCCAAGCGCCTACGCCTTCAAAAAGGTTTTGCTTTCACGAAAGAGCTTCAAGGATATCACTGCAAGAGCGACAACCAGTGGCCCTAAAAATAAGCCAATAAAGCCGAAGACCGCCAAACCACCAAGCGCCCCCAACAATGAAAGCAACGGATGAATCTCCATACTACCCTTTAGCACCCAAGGCTTGACGACATTGTCACTAGTGGCAGCTATAGCTGTGATAATCAACATAATCATGGCCGCCCCTAACCTATCATTTGCAATCAGGTAAATAATTGCGCCCAAACCGGTAGGACCCGTTCCCAAAAAAGGAATAAAAGCAAGAAAGGCTGTCACAGAACCAAACAACAACGGCTTGGGAACGCCAAGAGCCCAATAGCCCACGCCAATGATTACTCCTTGAACAAGACCCGAAATAAGCGTCCCTAAAATCACACCCTTAAAAACACCCACTGTAGCTTCTGAAAATTCAGAAAACTCCTGTTGGTTTAAAGGAAGCATATCAGCAAACAATTCTCGAAGAGTTTCTTTGTTCGCCAATGAATAAAACAAACAAATTACAAAAATACATAAATCCAAAACAAGCTGAGGAAGGGAGCTGGCAATTTTCCCAACAAAGGTCGCCGCCCCTTGGGCAATGTTACTAACTATGCCACCTATTTTCTCTTGAAAGTCGAAGCCCGCTCCAGCAACCGTACTCTTGATGGCTTCTACAAACTCGAAACTAAGCCAATCGCGAGAAGTTAAAAACTCTTCCACATCGCGCCCAACCCCAATGAGTTCGCGCCCCACAAAAATGACCAAAATAATCAGAGGTAAAATAATTCCCAGAGAAAAGGCTAAGCTCACCAAAAAAGCCGACAAATCCCTGCGAAGCTTACATTTGTGCTGAAACCACTCGACGGCCTCAGCGAGAACCGTGCTCATCAATAAAGCCAGGCAGATAGACTGAATAAAGGGCCACAGAACCATCATAAAAACGGCAAATATCCCAAATATGAGGATTTTTCGATCAGTCCCAACCATAGGCCCTCCTAGCCGATGACTGTAATCGAAAGCATTGTGATTATCTAGGCTTTCGTGTAGAAGAGACTGGCATATGTCGAAAGAGGATCTAGCAAAATTTGAAGGTGTTATTGTTTCTACCCCCGGTGGAGGCCATTACAACGTTCAGCTGGAAAACGGCAAAAACGTCGTCGCAAAGCTTTCAGGCAAAATGAAGCAAAATAAAATTCGCTGTATTGTTGGAGATGAAGTCACCGTGGGAATTTCAGTTTACGACATAGCCCACGGCATTATTATGTTCCGTAAAAACAAGCGCCGAAGCCCCCCTCCCTACAAAAAATAGTTCAAGAACAGCTCAGAGCCTTTAATTGACGAGCATGTTATTTCTTAACTCAAATTGCTTGATTTCGACATCAAACAACTGGCCACCAATGGCCTGCATTCTATAAGAGCCACTCATTTTCCCAGAAGGTGTTTTTAGGGGGCAAAGGCTAGAATATATAAACGACTCTCCAGAGCGAATCTCGGGAGTCATCCCAACCACCCCTTCGCCATTAACCTCTTGAATGTTCTCAAAAGCGTCTTCGATCACCCATCGACGTGAAAGAAGCTTTACCGAATGTATGTTCAAATTTTTAATCTTAATTGTGTAGCTATAGGTAAACATACACACGTCTAGATTGCTCGAGGTCTCATCATAGCGAGGCCAAACAGAAATCTCTATCCCGTTTTCGAAAGACACGTAGGGTGTTGGTTGAGACGGCTCTTCGATTAACATTTTCAATTTCCTTTAAACCGCTGACTCACTCTTGTCAGAGCGAAGCGAAAACTTCTCTAGCAAATTACGACCACGTTCGGTGATGTGATCAATATCTAAAAGAATCAACAAATCGTGGCAACCAAAGACTGGATCATATGCGGGACGCCCCAAAATACGAGCTCCAAAATCTAGATAAGCTGCAACTAAAGGGGGAATTTTAGCAACCCCCCTAGAGGCAGTGCCTTGAAACGTATTCTTTGAATGAGGCCCAACTCCTCGAGGAAAGTCGACCACTCCCATCGAGCAAAGCTGCTGATAAGTTGCCTCTGCATCATCATGAGTCATCTTAGCAAGTGACCCACAACCAAAAAGATATTGAGCTCTCTTAAGAGTCAAGTATGTTCTCAACCCCCAAAAAAGCACCATCAAGGTGACTCTTTTTCTGGCATCAGGTCGAATACAAACTCGACCTATTTCAGCGGCTTTCTCAAAGTTTAAGTGGAAGTCACCAAGCTCAAATTCCGTTTGAGTATAAAATCCCTCAGCAGGCTTACTCATTCCAGACAAAAGCCGGTAGGTGCCGACCAAATCATCGTCTTTATAAATCAAAAGGTGGTCACAAATCGAATCAAAGTCGTCCACATCAAGGCCGCTCGCGGAATTCTCTGCAATGCCTTCACCGAGTTCTTCATTAAAAACCAAATAGCGCAAACGCTGAGAAGCCTTTCTTTCAACGTCATTAGAGGCAATTTTGATTAGATATTTGCCATGCCGAATCCCTTGGTCTGCCAATCCGGCTGCAAAATCAATATCAGTAAACACAGTCACTGCCTTCTTCTTAAGATAATCCTAAGCCCACATCAAACTTATTTTTGTTAGAGAAGCCTCACAGAAACAGAGCAAGTGTTTAAATTTATTGAAAGAGCTTGCCTAGCTAAGGGCACCTTCCAGTGTTCCAACATCCCAAAAGTGATTACACTTTATACACTAGCAAAAAATATAGCCGTAATTAACACCTTCTTAATAAAGGTAAGACTTTGTAATTAAAGAAATAACCTCATTTTGGCCGTCGGCACGAACCCTGCATGTAGATAGGTGGGAAGAGGGAATACAGTGAAAACTACAGGAAAACTCATATTGGCAGTAGCTCTAAGCACCCTGCTAAACAACTGTGGAAAAAGCATCAACGCTGATGCCATCAAAAACAACAGTTCCTCTAATCCTAACCTAACCGTAGACTCCACTAGAGGTGGGGCTGTTTCTGGAAACACTCCTCAAAGGCAATGTCCCAATGTTCTTAACAATGCGGACTCTAACGGTCTTGAAGAATTTCTGAACACTTCTGTTGATAACATCGAGGGTCCTGTCACTTACTGTCTCGAAATAGACGGTAGCGGAGCTTCTGCAAAAGTTAAATTCAGAATTGAATGGGAAGACGACATCGGCCTTCGCCGCTACCCAGACTACTACGCGAATTCGAGCACGAACAATGACCGCATGCAATTGCTCTATATCAATGATGATTCTGCAAACACAGAGATTATCCTTATGGACATTGAAGGCTTCATTCTAATCAAAGGCGCTCTAAACGGAGGCACGAACAAATTTGAAGGAAATCTGAGCTTTGTTGACATCGTTCCTTACCAAAGGGATTCTAACGGAGTTCTTCTTACAGACTCAAACGGCCAACTTATTTTTGACCCAAGCCCTGCGGGACCTTGGTCACAATGTCGCGACTCTTATTACACCGACGGTGGTGGAGCTCACCTTGCTGGACACTACAACAACGGTGGAAGCATCGAGCCATGTGTAACGGCCTTTAACGTTCCACACTCAATTTTTGGCTATAACTTTAACTACACGCCAAGCGGAGAATTTACTCCGACAGCCATCACTGCGGCGGGCAATGGCTACACCAATACTCAAAGAGCAAACTTGGTTGGCATGGCTCAGCAGATGCTAAACGTCGGGAACAAAGCAGCACTTGAAGCCCTAAATGTATACCAAGCTTACATGGGCGAGCTACTAAACGATCCGTTATAAATCTCATCAAATGGAAAAAGGCGCCTTGGAAAAAGGCGCCTAGCGATTTTTTCCAATTCCACCATTTCTTTACCATGTCGGAAGCTGGGACAAGTCACCAGGCGACTTTTCAACCAGCTCAAACTGACTAAACTTTAAACAGGCGCTTAATATTTCGTTAACATAATTTTAACAAATCCTTAATGAGAACTTTTAAAGCATTGTAACTAAGGATGTTTTCAATTCAATCAAAATCGGCACGCTTCCTGCAACCACTTAGATGAAGGGACCTGTAAACAAAATGCGATCTTATAAAAACATAGCGCTGATCTTCTTTTTGATGGCACTCACTCTTGTGGTGAGCTCATCGTGTGGGAAGAAAAAGACAAAGAGCGCAAATTCAGATCCCATTGAAGAGCCCGTTGCCAACAACAACAGGAACAATCAGCTACCTAACAACGACTTCAACCAAGCAGCAGATGTTCGTATCTGCCCAACTCAAATCGTCAACAACCTCTCTGTAAACGCCCTTGAAGCCTACATGTTCACAGTCGTTGAGGAGATGGAAGGTGGCGCTTCTTGGTGTATGAAGCTATATGGAACAGGCAAGTATTTTGATGCAGCCTTACGAATTGAATACGAAGACAACTTTGGCGTTCGCTCCTACAATCTTTTAAGTCAACACATCGTCTTCAGCGAAATTAAAGATGGAAAGCTTCACTTACTCTGGCTTGATGAGGCTGGTTTTATCGAAGTAAAAGGTTACAGACAACCAAACTCTTCGTGGAGAGCCAGAATTCGCTTTGCAAACTTACCGGAACAAAGTGAAATTGCGGCTCAAAACGTTGATGACATTTATAGCGATGTCTTCAACAAATGCAAAAGCGGGCAATATACCTTTTCTCAATGCTGGGGAACAAACGTTGTTTATTACCCCGAATGGCCTCAAAACAATGGCAACTTAAGCGAAGCAGATCTACTTAAATACGCAGACGAATATCTTAATGGTCAACATGGAGCCGACGCCCATACTTTGGGTTACATAAACTTCAATATGAGTGATGTGGTGGTGCAATGATGAAATTTTTTACAAAATCAACAACTAAACTAGGCGTCCTTTTTCTTGCTGTTGCTTTATTGGGCAGCGCTTGCTCTAAGAAAAAGAAAAATAACGATCCTTATGCCAATAATAATAACTACTATGGCCCCAACACCAGTTGTGGTAATCCCACGAACACGGCAGGTGCTGCCTACAGGGGATTTGCAACGGCCAATCTTGGTCGTGGCGGTGGAGTCATCGACCTGGACATGTTTACCATGGCTAACGGACAAATCTATGCAGTAGGAGAAATCTACATTGCTGACTTAAGTCAACTAGACCCAGCCTACCAACCAGGTTCGTCCTTAGTTGAATGCGTCGAGGGATCTGGAACTTTTACCTACAAGTCGGGCAATATAGGAGACGAGATAAGCATGAGCCTTGTAGGGCGACAAGGGTCTACCATTCTTTTCGGTGGACAAAACCCAAGCAACGGGATGGAAGCTATCACCGTATGGGTAAACGACAATATCACTGGACAAATTCACATGAGGCTTGGTGGCCAAGGCCAATACATTGACCAAGAGATGTTCACATACACACTCTCCCCTTGACCTAAAATAATTTAAAGGGGAAACCATAGAAACTGTGTATCTTGGTTTATCTATCGCATCGACGAAAGGCCTTTGGGTTTTATTAGACGCTCAACTGAAGCTAGTAGATTACCGCGAGTGGGAAGACTCCGAACGAGGCGACCTTTGGAAAGAACTCGAAAATCAACTTTCAAGCCTTCTTGAATCGAATACTCAAACATTAGAAAACATCAGAACCCTCTTTTGCGTTAGCGGACCCGGCGCCTACACGGGCCTACGTATTGCGAGCGCTTATTGCAAAGGGTTGAGCCTCTCACTTGGCATTGCCATGATTGGAGTGCCAAGCATTGACCTAAACAATGGTGAAGCGTTTTTTATTCCTGTTAGACAGCAGCTCATCCGAGACCTAACTCAAGTGGAAGCCCTCTCGGATAGTCGAAATTTTGAATTTTTAAAAATTACGGGTAAGTACTCAGCAGAACTCTTGCGCCCCACTCCAAAAGATCTCTTATGGGGCTCTAAAGATCTAAATCAGACTTGGCCCTCTGCAGAGCAATTTGCAAAAGCTATTTCTACGAACATAAACAAGACTCAACCCTTTGAAATATTTTACGGCCTTGGACCAAAGGTTTTTGGAGAATATCTAAAGGAAGATCGCTAAAATCTTGAACTCCACATTATCCAC
This sequence comes from bacterium, assembly GCA_009991595.1. Classification (GTDB taxonomy): domain Bacteria; phylum Bdellovibrionota; class UBA2428; order UBA2428; family UBA2428; genus JAACVK01. The sequence continues at coordinate 85,180 of JAACVK010000023.1, forward strand.
CGTTGGATTGATCGAAGTTGTAGCAGTCGTCTTTATCGCCAGCTCCATGCAAACAATCTTAGGATTTGGATTTGGCATGATAGCAATACCTCTGCTCCTTACGATCGGCATTCCCCTACCTGAAGCGATTTTATTGGTTACCGGCTGCTCTTTTTTACAAACCACCAACGCAGCTTCTCATTTTCGCCACGACATAGACATGAAGCTGGCTTTTAAAGCTTCGTTTGTTCGAATTTTATTCATGCCTGTTGGGGTTTTTTGCTTGTTTTTCTTAGAAAGCTCAGACCCAAGCCTCTCAAAAAGGTGGGCTGGTATGGCCATTTTGTTTATGCTCGGCTTGGGGTCAATTCCTTCAAAGCGCCTAGCCTTCCTAAGGAGCAACTCTTTTGCCTACTTCAGCTGGGCTGCCAGCGGCTTTATGGGCACCAGCATGGGAGTAGGAGGTCCGCCCTTGATTGTATGGGCGAAAATTCAGAAGTGGGCCCCTGAAAAAACAAGAGCCTTCACTTTGAATGTCTTGTTATTAAGTATGCTTCCAGCCCTTGCCACTCTATTTTATCGATTTCCAGAGGCCGCGCCCCCTACACTTAAAAGAATACTTCTTTGCCTTCCCGCGGTTTGGATAGGACTGAAAGTTGGAAAAATACTCTCTAAAAAGCTTCCTACAAAAATATTAGAAAATTTGATTTTAGGATTATTGTTGATCGCCTCTATCAAGCTAATCATCGGAATATAAAAACCTAGGCAAACACTAGGGCGCCGAGCAAGGCAAAAACAACAAAGATGATTCCAAAGCCTAGAAACAGAGCTGAAGAAAGTACAAAGGAAAAAACATAAGTTGAAAAAAAAGTTTTTCCCCAGCTAAGACCCGACAACTCTTTAGCTCCGAACAAAAAGTAATAAACTCCTAAAATCCAGGCCAGAAAAGTACCCCCTATAGGAAGCAAGCCTAAGACAGCAAAATAACGAGAAACCATTGTTACAAAGAACAACTGCAAGAAACTGAGCTTAACTTTTTCATTTCCAAATAAGCTCAATCCGAACTGAGCAATCTTGGCCATAACTGCCGCCAGAAAGAGCTCGCGAAAAGGAATCAAAAAAACCAGAGCTTGTTTAAAAAGAAGCGGCAAAACCCTAAGCCTATCTTGAAACTCCGACATTTCTGGAGAACGCAAAGCATCCGCCAAGAATGGAATCACGTCCAAGCGACTTGCCTCTCCATTAACACTGAACTGAAAAGAAAAATTTCCAGCGTTAGACAAATCAGAAAGAATTCCAAGCCACTGAAAAAAGAAAAAGCTAAGAAAAACTTTAGCCCAAAAAAAACCTACAGCTCTCTCTTCTGCAATTATTTTTCCAGCACTAAGAAAGTATACTCGAGGGCACAAGAACAAGAGCTTTAAATCGTGAACAGGGTTCGATGAATTTAAATCAATTTCAACTAAGGATTTTTTTTCAGAGGTTATTTCCGTAACAAGTTCTTCACGGGCACCTTCACTCTTGTTCCCACTCGGCCCGTGAATTAACTCGTCATCCATAACCTAAGCTCTAAGCCGCCCTTTTTCGACGGAAGGCCCAAACTCCCATAACAATAAACACAGAAGCTGCCAGCAAAATAAATCCCTGCACCTGCAGTAGATTCTCAATCGTAAGCTGCAACTTAGCCGTGCTTTTAGTTCTAGGACGTATGCCAACAATGTCAGCATCTCCTGAAAGATAATTGATGGCCGAAAGTAGAAAATCCTTGTTTGAGTATCCGACAATCAACCCATTGGCAGCAAAGAGATAGCTACCAACAACCGCAATTTTAACTGGCTTTGCCTCATCAGCTTTAACTTCTGCATTTTCGCCGTCTTCTTCATTTGACTCTTTCTTTTCGACCTTTTCTCCCTCGATCAAAACACCTATGGCATGAGGCCCCTGCTTATCACCAGCACGAGGGCTTAGTGAATTACCAAGAGCCTTTAAGCCCCCCGCTCTGGTAAAAGAAACTGACTCAGAAGAAACAAACGGGTGAACATCAAAGCCCTCTAGCTTTTCTGGAGAGCTTACAGAGCTTACAAATCGTAAAAACACAGGCTGACTAAAACTAGCAAAGACTTTTACATCAGGATTGTAGTTTGCCGTGAGAACGCCCAAAACAGGCTTCTGCACTCTTTGATCCACAATCACATCGTTATTAATTTTAACGTTATAATCTTTAAAAATATTTTGCCACATGTTTGGAACCTCGGGACCAAACAAGGCCAAAGTTGGGCCACCGCTAGAGATGTATTCCTTAATAATTGTTATTTCTTTTTCAATGGGCTCACTTTGTGGCCCAGCAATAACAAGAACTTCACAATACTCTGGCATTTTATCGTGGGTCAGCAAAAGCACTTCACGCGCCTCGTAGGCTGAAAACTCAAGACCATCCCTCAAAGAGGACAAACCTTGAGGACCCTTCTCGTTCAAATCAAGCTCTTTGTGTCCGCCAAGAAAACAGACGGTTTTCTTTTGGCCTTTAAGAGTTTGAATAATGGCGTTGGTTACGCTTTCTTCGGCCTTGTTCTCGTTAAAAGTCTCAACACGATTTTCTCGCCCCTCGGAAGAGCGAATAATAATGGTTGGGTCTCGGGCAATTCGCAATTCCTTGGCTTCTACCGGAAACGAATTAGGATCTTTTACAACAAGTTTAAGCTTTCCATTAGCCGCATTTTCATAATTTTTAAAAAAACGCTCTGCATCCATTCCTTGAGACATTCGAGGTAAAGATCGTGTCCAGACCTCCATCGTCATCTCGGACTCCAAACCTTCAAGAATGTTTAGCGACTGCTCGCTCAGGCTATTGCTTTGATTCTTAGTCAAATCCCAAACTTTATTTTGAGAGGCCACATACCAATTACCCACACCCAACACAATCAACAGAGCTGCAACGAAAAAGGATAGGCCAACAAAAAAGCGTACATTCTTCTGTGCAGCAAACTCCTTAAATCGAGCAACCCCCGTGAAGACCCATAATATTGATGAACAACACAACAGCCCCCAAATGACATACTTAGGCCACTCCATAAGCCAAACATTATGAAAGAAGTGGTAAACAATAATCAGAAGGTACAAACTTCCAATAAAAAATAATCCCATTGCTTTTCCGGTCATAGCTACGATCTCCAGGAACGGCTCTCAATAGAGCGGTTAGATAAAAACAAGAAAAACCCACAAAAACTTAAAAAATAGACAATCGCCTTAAGCTCAATGGTTCCTTTTAAAAAATTAGAAACATGCATTTGAAACCCCGTGTATCCAAAGAAGGAATCCATCAATCCTCCATCTTCAGAGCGGAACATGTTCACCATGAAAGCAAAAAACAAATTGCCAATAAAAGACAAGATCAATGCAACCAATACGCTTTCTGTGATGGATGAGAAGAACAGGCCCATAGCCATATACGCACACCCAACCAAAAAAAGCCCAAGATAGGTGGACAAAATAATCCCCATATCAGGTCCGCCACCCGGCTCACTATACAAATACAAATAAAGAGGAAAAATTGAAGTCACAAGAAGCATCACCAACAAAACAGTGAGTGAGGCCTTAAACTTAGCGAGCACTAGCTCCCAGCTTCGTATTGGAGAAGTCATTAGCAAGACTAAGGTGTTCTGCCTAGACTCCTCGGTGAACAGCCTAAACGTAAAAAACGGAAGCAAAAACACCATGAAGAAGTGCATATTATTATACACACCTTCGGCCAGTTGATCGATCGTGATGTTAGAGGCAACACCTATTGAGCGAGCTTGTGTATAGGACTGATACTTTTGCAAAAAGATATAGAAAAATCCGTATAAAAGTGAAGTATAAATTCCGATGAAAAAGGCTGCTACAGGCGTATACAAATAGCTTCTTAATTCTTTTTTCCACAAGGTCATAACATTATGAAAAAACATCAGGAGTCTCCTTTGTTTGCAGTTTCTACAACATGAGCATCTTGGGTAATGATTCGAAGATAGGCTTCTTCAAGACTTTCACCCTTCCCTTGGGTCAACGACTCAACACTTCCGTCCGCCAAAACTTTTCCACGATTGATCATAACGACGTGATTACAAGTCATAGTCACCTCTGGAAGAATGTGTGTGGAAAGAATAACTGTGTGGTTACTTCCTAAGTTTTTGATCAAATTTCTAATTTCTACAATCTGCACTGGATCCAGACCAACAGTCGGTTCATCCAAAATGACCACTTCAGGATCATGGATAATCGCCTGCGCAATGCCAACACGTTGTTTGAACCCCTTAGAAAGATTGTTAATTACAGACTGTTGCCTGTCCCTAAGCCCACAATGCTCGATCACAAACTCGTAGCGCTCTTTTAGGCGTGAACCAGCCAAGTGCTTAATCCCAGCAACAAACTCCAAATACTCTTTTACTCGAAAATCCGTATACAAAGGAGGAGTCTCCGGCAGGTAACCTACTCGTTTTTTGACTTCCATTGGGTCATCAAAAACGTCAAATCCTGCGACCTTTGTCGTGCCAGAGGTTGAGGGCATGAATGCACTCAAAATCTTCATAGTTGTCGTTTTGCCAGCACCGTTTGGCCCCAATAAGCCTATGATTTCGCCTTTCTTCGCAGAAAAGCTGATCCCGTGCAAAGCTGTAAAATCTCCATATTTTTTTACTAATTGAGAGACCTCAATCATGATTTTCCTCCAATGATTTGGTCGACTTAAACAAAATAGAAGTCTCGACCTGGGCACTGTGAAAGTCAAGAGCTCGGGGTTAAAATGATTAAATGGCCATAGATCTATTCGACTTTTACAAGCGCTGTTTAATCCCCCTTACCCCTCACCCAGCGGTAACAAAGATTCTCAACTACATCATGGCCGGCGGTGAAACCACCGAGGACTATGCTGAGGTTCTCCAACTTGATCACGAACTACAACGCTGGGCTCGACTCACCGTGCAAAGGCGAGGGAGAAAAACTAAGAACCTAGAACAAATTGTTCTCATTCTTGGGCAAGACCGCGTGCGCAACATGCTTATAGGAAGAGCCATTGAAAGAGCCTTTGTCCCCGCTGGAGAATCCCTACCAGAACTTGCCCTCGCCAATCCGCCCCCCTTACCCGAACTTGATAAAGATGATGACGATAAAGGCGAGGGGCCATCTGAAGAAAGTGAAAAAGAAACAAGCGAAGATAAGAAAAAAAACGAAAAAAAAGCAAAAGCCGAAGAACAAGAAGACAACGATGAAATCATCCCCGACGTCACCGAATACAAAAAATATTTAGAATTTGCTAATCGAAGTGAAAAAATTGCTGTTGCCATTAGGAACTCTTACCCTGGACAAGCTTTCGCCGGCGGAGTGATCTTTGACTACATTCGATATTTCCTAAAAGCGCAAGACCTGTCTTCGCTTCACGACCCGAAACTTACCAATATAGATGCTTTCGTAAATAATATTTTCGAAGACGGCGCTCGCTGTGGAATAGCAGCCAATGCGATTATGAAAGTCATTACCATTAAACATCAAAAAACTATTTTTACCTCGGCACTCCTTCACAACATAGGGAAAGCTCTCTTACTAGCCTACGACCCCAAAAATTTTGAAGCGGCCTTCCTTGTCTCTACCGGCTCTAAGGATTCTGGCTCTCGAATAGATTCAGTTGATGCAGAAATGGCGCAATTTGATTTTGATCACGCTCAAGCTGGCGCCCTCTTTTTTAGGAGAATAAGCTTCTTTGAAGACATAGAGCCTGCTATCGATTTCCATCACCACCCAGGGATTTTAAGATTCTCTAGTCCGGCCCACTATGCACTCTCTTGCGCCTTAAGAGTTAGTGGCGCCCTCGTAAAACTCTATCAACGAAGAAGAAATGATGATCCTAATCCGCTCAACATTCTTGACGACAAGCTTAAGAAATCCGAAGTATTCCAATCTCTAAAGTTACGAGACAAAGAGTGGGACAAAATAAGAATGGAATACGCAAACAACCTGAACGCTGCTCAACTTTAAGCTAGGCTGCATTTTGAACCTGAGTCATAAGTCGTTTGATACGCTCTTTGAGCTCTTCAATCTCAGTATCTTTGCCCTGAATTGTTTTTTGATATTTTTGAATTTCACCACTAAGACGCTTCACATTGGCCTCTAGCTTTGCCTTCTCGGCTCGCAGTTCTTTATCTGTTGAAGGTTCTCGACGTGACTTCATCAAGGAATGCACATCTTTTGACAGCGCTGTGCACACTTGATTGAGCTCATAAATAGCAAGGTTCCAAGTGCGAGCATCACCTTGAGTGTCCATAGAAAAATTCGAATTTTGTGTTGACTCTTGAGGCTCTTGTTCTTGGCTGACAGCAATGCTGGGCATTTCAGGGGCCTTGGGCCTTTGAGGCTTCAAGCTTGATGGTGGGGGAAGAGGATCTCCTGACACCACTGGCTCGTCTAAAATAGATTGTAAAGCTTGAACATCTTCATCGTCAGTCGACATTAGAGCGGGTTCAGGTTCTAATTCAATTTCAGCCGGAGCCTCAACACTGGGCTCTTTGATTTCTTGCTGAGAGTTAATTTCCATTTTAGCCCAATGCTCATCATGCTCATCGGTCTTAACTACTTGATGCTGACAATAAGCATAACCCTGGCTAGATTCTTGAGTCTCTTTTTTGGGGAAATGAATACGAGTCACAAGAAAGCAGGGGTCAGACAAAGCCTCTTCTGATTTTGTAGAGCCAGCAAAAAATAAAAGTGACTCGCCACTTTGAACAGAGTGGAACAACTCTGGGCACATCGAGGCCGAGGGAACCTTCGATTCACTTAAAGAAGAAAGAGCTCGAGTGAACTCAGCCCTCAGCTCCTTGCTTTCATAACCACGTGACATAGTTGGAACAGCCACGACAAGCTTCTTCGGGTCAATTCCGAAGTAAATGGGGTATTTCTCAGATATTGCCACTTTTCCATCTGCGTTTTTTGTATGCTGAAGAGTCATAGCCATAACAAGTTTTCTTAACTTTGCCCCATCAATGCCAAATTTAGTAGCAAAAACACGTAGCAATTTTTCAAAATGCAGGAAGTCACTCAAGCTAGCAATCTCTTCCACGGAGCTCTTACCCGAGCTAGAAAGAAAATTCTTAATCTCAATCTTTCCATTGAGAAACAAACTGTGATGAACAACCCCAGCTAGAAAATCAAAGTCGATTCTATCTAGGGGGGGGAAATAGCCTGAGAAAAACTCATGTGCAAAAGGCTCTACCGATTGCTCTTTGGCTGGCTCGCCTAAAAGAAAGCAGCGAGCCTTACACGAAACTTTGGCCAACTCTTCAATTCCCGCAAAGCCCATGTAGTTTGGACTAAAGGCATCAAGCAAGAGGATGACCCCTTTTTCATTGAGATGGTCTTCTGGGATTTGAGAAATTTTATCGGCTTGTCTAACAACATAGGATTGCAAAGTTCTTTCCTTACTCAAACAACTTTGTAATTGTTGAATATGGGAATTTTTCCCACCCAACAGCCAGACAACCCTCATAGGATCTATATCGACTAATTTGAATAAAATATTAACACTTCAACCTAAAGATAATGATTTATCCAAAACGGCATTTTTACAGTAGCTTTCCCGACAAATCCTCATGCGCGCATTGAGTCAAAAGCGTTGCTTCTCTAGACAGTGTTAGCGCAATTGCGCCCTCTTTTGGCAATCCGAAAATTTCGCAAAAATGAGGTCAAAAAGTTGACACTAAAACGGCGCATCTGCCTGTATTTATAGGACTATTAAGCTTTTGTTAAGACCCAATTCCTGGCACCATTACTGCAGCTATACTCGTTGAGAAATCGTGGTGGTGAGGGAGCTAATGCGAAAGCTAAATAAAGCTAAGGCTTTTAATAAAACTTCACGATGAGCATATATACATAAGTATATTTAAAAGAGGGAGACTGTGAAAATGAATAACAAAAAAGGTTTTACACTAATTGAGCTTATGGTGGTTGTAGCCATCATCGGTATTTTGGCTTCTGTAGCCGTGCCCCAATTTAGACGCTTTCAAGGAAAAGCAAAACAGGCAAACGCAAAAGCTGAGCTAACTGGAATTTACATGACCGAGCAGACATTCTTCACAGAATACAACACTTATCACTCGAACCTAGCTGATATGGGCTATGTTCCAGATGGCTTTCTTCTCAACCAATGCCCAACTGCCGCGACAGTAGCCGTTGGTGTCGTTAGAATTTATATGACTGGATTTCCAGCAGCTGGTGGAGTTTGGCCAGGCGGTGTTGGCGCTAATTGCCCTGCGGCCATTAACTTCCCTGCAACCATTGTTGACGCTACTGGAACAGCCATACCTTCCCCAGGTGGAGCAGCACCCACTGCTAACACCTTCACAGCAGGAGCCACTGGATTTCTTGGCGGCGCTGGAAACGATGTGTGGAGCATTGACGAGAACAAGTCACTACAGAACACAACTTCTGGCTTGTAATTAGCAAAAAGGACGGCCTCACTTTTGCGAAGCGGTGCTTCGCAAAAGTGAGGCCGTCCTTTTTTTTATTGTTTAAAATATTCGGGACGAGAGCGCTTAATCTTTTCTACTATCTCAGAGGGGAGCTCCTGGATCACAGAATCTAAATGAGTAGACATATCTTGGTTGGCATACAAACCGGCACTCAAACGAATTCCGAGTGAAGCCACATAGTAAGGCGAGCCTGCTCTCTTAGAAGACTCAAGATATAAATCACCCGCAAGCTTACGATGATGTAAATTCTCGAGCGAATGAAAACCCGCCCAATACCAAGAAGCCCAATTCTCTGGCTGACGTTTGATCGTTTCAAATGCCAACAAGGTTGAACCCACTAGATCTTGGCCGATGACATATAGAAAAGGAGATAGCTTAAACACTCGATACAACTCTTTTGGATGTGAACTTACTGCAAGAGTGTAAAGCTTTGAGAAAAGCCAACTAAAGTCTTTGTTGTAGCTGGCCTCATTAGAAATTCCACTCAATGTCTGAAGCCAAATAAAAGATAAATGAGCGGCCTTTAAACCTGGCCAAAAATATTGATTAAAACGCTTATCCTTCAAGCGTTTTTGAAAAGCCGCCGACTCTTCTTCTTCTTGAATATCAGCAACTCTCTGTTTGCCCCGAGGATCAAACTCCAGACCAAGCTTTGATCTCTGAACAAAACTGCATGAAAAAACACCAAGAATTAAACTCGCAGACACAAGCGATTTATATTCTAATTTCATCACTCATCATCAGACTTTGAATCAAGCCCATATTTTTCAAGACGATAGCGCATACTTCTTAGAGTGATGCCCAAAAGTCTAGCTGCATCTTTTTTTGTCCCTTCGGATTGTTCAAGAGCCTTTAAAAGGAATTCTCTCTCGACTTTACCCATAACATCGTCAAGCAACACTCCAGAGGCCTTCCATACAAGCTCTTTCCCTAGTGCATCGAAACGAGGTTTCAGCGGCTCACGAACACCATCCGGCAAACCTTCAGGCATCAGCGCCTTACCACTCTCAAGAGCCATCATACGCTCAATCACATTTTCCAATTCTCGCACGTTACCCGGCCAACGATAGTTCTTTAAATACTCCATCGTTTCACTGGCAACTGTTTCAATCTCTTTACCGAAACGTTCTGAAAATTTCTCTACAAAAAAGTCCACCAACATCGGGATATCATCTCGACGCTTTCTTAAAGGAGGCACTTCCACTTGAATCACATTCAATCTAAAATATAAGTCTTCTCTAAAGTTCTTAGCAGCCACTTCTTCTTCTAAGTTTCTATTGGTAGCGGCAAGCAATCTTACATTGGCTCTTTTAACATCTGTTGAGCCAACCGGAGTAAAGGATCCATCCTGCAAGATTCTCAAAAGAGTGGCCTGCATGGTCATGGGGAGCTCTCCAATTTCGTCCAAGAAAATGGTTCCGCCATCAGCCGCCTCGAAGTAACCTTTTTTGTCAGCAATCGCACCTGTGAAAGCCCCCTTAGTGTGACCAAAAAGTTCGCTTTCAATCAGCTCCTCTGGAATGGCTCCGCAGTTAACACTAATAAAAGGACCACCCTCTAAATCACTGTTAAAGTGAATCGCCTTTGCGACAAGCTCTTTACCAGTTCCCGATTCGCCCGTAATCAAACAGCTCGACTTTGTAGGAGCCACACGCTTAATAAGGTCAAATATTTTGAGCATCTCATCAGAACCACCGATGATACTCGAAAAGCTATACCGCTCTCCAAGCTCCTTACGCATTCGAATGTTTTCTTGAACAAGTATGCGGCTCTCAAGAGCTTTGTGAATGCGAACTTTAACATCATCAATTTTAAACGGCTTCGTGAGATAATCAAAAGCGCCCAACTTCATCGCCTCTACAGCCGTTTCGGTTGAACCAAAGGCGGTGATCATCATAACAAGCGCATGAGGATCACGACTTTTTAATGAAGCCAACAATTCAATGCCTGACATTTGAGGCATTTGAATGTCACTGATCACCAAATCATAAGCTTTCGCCTTGAACATGTTCTCAGCCTCTTTGCCGTTTTCTGCAACATCGACAATCATTTTTTCGCGCTTGAGCATAATCTGCAAAAACTCCCGAATGCTCGGCTCATCATCAGCAACTAGAATGGTTGGTTTATACTGCTGCGCTTTCATCTTGGATGTTTGCTCCTCTTAGTTCTATTGTAAACATACTGCCACCAGTATCAACCTGCTCTGGTATCGGGGATCTGACCTTGACACTCCCACCCATTGCTTCAATGAGCTTGTAGGAAAGTGCTAAACCTAAACCAGTGCCCTTGTCCTTTGTCGTGAAGAAGGGCTCGAAAACCCGATTGATGTTCTCTTCTTTTATTCCAGAGCCATTGTCCCAAACCTGCAAACGACCGGGCTGTTGGACCTCTAAACTAACCTGAGTAGCATTGGCCTGAGCTGCGTTTATGATCAAGTTGATTAGGACTTGAACCAACTTATTACGATCGCCCTCAACCCAAAGCTCTTCAACTGGGGCTTTTTTAAGTTGGAGCTTACACCCTTTATCCTTAAAAATTGGATTCACCTGCAAGGACTCAACAACATCGTGAGCAAGCTGATTAAGCTCCACACCCTCGAGTTTTGCATCGGTTGGGCGCACATAATTCAAAAACTCGGTAATCAAACCGTCTAAACGCTGCGATTCCCTTTGAATGATGTTTAGCAACTGCTTATCTTCTTGCTCTAAATAACTAGAACCTTCTAACAATTGAGCAGAGCCTGAGATTCCTGCAAGTGGGTTTCTAATTTCGTGAGCAATACCCGCAGCAAGCTTTCCAACTGCTGCTAGCTTTTCACTCATTCGTAAATCTTCCTCAATCTTCATCACATGAGTTAAGTCTTGAAACACCACTAAAGTTCCAATGGGACTTCTGTCTTCTGGATCATTTAGACGCGCAAGTGAATAACCTAAATTCAAAAATTCACCGGTTACACTTTTATAACAAACAACTTTTCTAGAACTCTTTTCGCTAAAATCTCCAACAACAGGATACATGGTGTGAAGAGAGTCTCGAAGCTCATCCAGTTCAGGCATTAAGTCTCGCAGATACATCCCCATCAAGGAATTCTCAGACTGCCCGAGAATCGCGGCGCCGACGCTATTCACTTGTATGATCTTTCCAAAAGTGTCCACACTCATCAGACCACTGGGAATGTTTGTTAATATAGCTCTTTGAATATTTTCAAGACGCCTACGTGCTTCTTCAGAGAGTTCTAAAGCCTCATCACTTCGCTTCAGCTTTGCCGTGAGATACTGCCCCAAAAGAGTGGTTCCCAGAATAGCCAAGGCATTTCCAATAATGGCAGGTCTCATTCCTACTGCAAAACTCATCAAAACTATCGCAATTACGATCAATGCCCACGATTGACTTCGTTTCTCGAGCAACACAGCTCCACTCAAACTCAAAACCGGGAAAAGCAAAGTAAAAGGAGACGCACTGCCGCCGGTTTCACGCACCAAAAGCATCGCCGCTGCTGAGTCGGCCAAGAACAATGCTAACAACTGCTCCTGAGAGCTCATCTTAAAAGAAAATAAAAACTGCATCCCTGTGACTAAAGTCAACACAAAGTAAACGTTTGAGATACTGCGACTACCCTCGACGCCAAAAAGCAGCGAGTGGAAAACACCTATAAAGGCAACTAACGCAATGTAAATCAACCCTCTGTAAAAGAGAATCGGGCTATAATTTCGTTGATTATCCACCGACAATGTCTCCCAGTTTGAAGACCGGAAGATAAAGCGGAATCAATATTCCGGCCACCACTAAGCCCACAACGATGATCATCAAAGGCTCTAATATTGAAGTAAGCGAGCCAACCGTGTTGTCGACTTCGTCCTCATAGAACTCAGCAATCTTGTTGAGCATCTTTTCTAAAGCGCCTGTTTGCTCTCCCACAGCCACCATACCAATCACCATTTTGGGAAAGATTTTTGCCTTTTCTAAGGGCGCTGTAATTGTATTTCCCTCTGTAACGGAATCCTTAGTCCTTAAAATGGCATCTTCTATTACGCTATTTCCCGACACCTTTGAAGTAATAACCAAAGCATCCAAAAACGGAACCCCTGATTGAATCATTGTTGAAAGCGTGCGGGCAAATCGAGCCACGGCCGCCTTTAACAGTATTGGCCCAAACAAAGGAAGCTTAAGAAGAAGCGGATCGAGCGCCCTCTTCACTTCTCTGCTCTTAGCCGCGTAAACTAGAGCAACTATTGCCGCACCTAGCATAGCCCCTACTAAGAGAAAATTATCATGAATAAAATGCGAGGCATTAATAATATATTGGGTGTATACAGGCAGTTCTGCATTGTTCTGGGCAAACATTTTTTCAAACTCAGGAACAACAAAAACCAACATGACAGCAACTACGCCAAACACAGCCACTAAAGTCACAGCAGGATAAGTGAGTGCTGAAACAATTTTTCTTCTAAGTGCCGCTGACTTTTCATAATAGATGGAAAGACGATTCAAAATCGCCTCTAGTGAACCCGAAACCTCGCCCGCAGCAACCAAGTTAATAAAGATGTCATCAAAGACATGAGGATAGCGCTTTAAAGATTCGGCAAAGCCCATCCCTTCTTCAATATTCTGTTGAATCGTTGCCAAAATACCGCCAAAGGCTTTGTTTTCACTCTGTTGAGACAAGATACTAAGAGCCTGCACTAAAGGAATACCTGCCCCTTGCATCGTAGCAAGCTGTCGAATAAAAATAGCGAACTGATCCACTGGAGGCTTGGGATTGGCAAACAATTCATTTATTTCAAAAGCTTTCTTAGGAGCCTTCCCGGAAGAAGCACTGGAAGTGCTCTCAGCGTTCGAGGACTTTCCTCCAGAAATAACCCTTAACTTGGTGGGACGCAGGTTCATCTCACGCAATTGATCCATTGCATGTGATTTGCTTTCTGCCTCCAAAGTTCCGCCTTTCAATTTTGCCGTGCGGTCATAGCCTTCGTATTTAAACTTCATGCCACTCTCCTCTTATTCTTAGAAGAGGACGATGCCCCAGATAAAATTCGCTCTAACTCTTCTGGGTCAGGACTATTGGCCAAGGCTTCTTGGCGACTAATATTAGAAGCGTTCACATGTCTTGCTAACTGCTGGTTTAGGGTCACCATTCCAGTGCTTTCTTGACCAATTTGCATTTGTGAATACACTTGGTGAAGCTTGTCTTCACGAATGAGATTGCGAATGGCAGGCGTTAAAGCTAAATATTCGTAAACCATAATTCTGCCATTGCGATCTTTCTTTTCACACAAAGCTTGAGACAACACGGCTTCAAGAGTGAAAGAAAGCAAGGTCCGAATATAATCCTGTCGATCTAAAGGGAACATTTGAACCAAACGATTAATCGTATTGATAGCACCGTTTGTATGTAACGTAGAAAGAACCAAGTGCCCAGTCTCAGCAGCTCGAAGAGCGGCCTCTGCCGTTTCTTGATCTCGCATCTCTCCCACCAAAATGACGTCCGGATCTTCTCGAAGAGATTGGCGAATCGCCGTATGAAAGGAATCACAATCGGTGCCAATTTCTCTTTGATTAACCAAGCTCATTTTATGTTTATGAGTGAACTCAATAGGATCCTCAATTGTAATAATATGGCAACGCTTTGAAACATTAATCGCCTCAACCATCGCAGCAAGGCTGGTTGACTTCCCGGAGCCAGTCGCCCCCGTCACCAAGATAAGCCCATTGGGTTTGTCCACTAAAGAATGAATATTTTCAGAGAAGCCCAGATTCCTTAACTCCGGAATCTTAGAAGGAATTCTTCTAAAAACTCCAGCAACAGCCCCCCTCTGAATAAAGAGATTAGCCCTTAAGCGAGCCACGTTCTTTACACCAAAAGCAAAATCAAGTTCACGCTTTTCTTCAAAGCGACGCTTTTGATCGTCAGTGAGTAACGAATAGCAAAGACTCTGTGTTTCTTCTGCCGATAAAACCGGACTCTTTGAACGAAAAATATTTCCATTCACCCGAAACGCAGGAGGTGCACCTACTGTTAAATGTAAGTCAGAGGCTCCTTGCTCGATCATCGTTCTTAAAAGAGTGTTGAGGTTATAGTGCATTGTCGACTAATCCCCCATCAACTTCAAATCTTCCAGGGTGGTTTCACCTCGAATGACTTTTCTCATACAGTTCATTTGCAATGTGCGCATACCTTCTTTTACGGCTATGGCTCGAATCTCGTCTGTGTTACCGCCGGCCCCAATCACTTCGCGAATTTTATCCGTCATGCTCATGACTTCATGAACCGCCATACGCCCTTTGAAACCAGTCTTTCTGCAGTGAGTGCAACCGGCTCCTTTTTTAGGCGTAAACTTGCCAATAACTTTTTCCGGAAAGCCCAAACGAACTAAAGTCTTCTCATCGACTCGAGTGTCATCGGTCTTACATTTTTCACATATTTTTCTTACTAATCGCTGAGCCACCACCACTCGAACGGCGCTGTTTATGAGAAAGGGCTCAATGTTCATATCTTTCAGTCGCATAATCGTGCTGGGCGCATTGTTCGTGTGTAAGGTAGAAAGCACCATGTGGCCGGTTAGTGCTGCACGCAAAGCCGTTTCAGCCGTTTCGGTGTCTCGAATTTCACCCAATAGAATGATGTCTGGATCTTGACGAAGTAAAGCTCTCAAAGCTTCTGCAAAGGTTAAGCCAATGTGTTCTTTTGTTTGACATTGATTGATTCCAGAAAAGTTATACTCCACAGGATCTTCAATTGTAGAAATATTAACATCGACTGTATTCAGCATATTCAAAGCTGCATAAAGCGTTGTCGTCTTACCAGAACCGGTGGCTCCAGTAACTAAGCCCATACCCCAAGGCTGAGAAATTGCATCGACAAAACGTTCTCTATCATCAGGTTCAAAGCCTAGTTGATCTAAAGTAAACAAGGCGTTGCTCTTGTCTAAGATACGCATAACAACCTTTTCACCATAGATAGTGGGTAAAGTGTTCACACGAAAATCGACCGCTCGACTCTCCGAGATCTTCATACGAACGCGGCCATCTTGAGGTAGTCTTTTTTCATCTAACCGTAACTTAGCCAAAACCTTAATACGAGCAATGAGGGCGTTCTTAATGTTTTTTGGTGGGCGAGAGGCTTCAAAAAGATCTCCATCCAAACGATAACGAACGCGCAATTCTTTCTCATAGGGTTCAATATGAATATCAGAAACGCCTGTTTTGATCGCTTCTACCAAAAGACCTGTGACAAACTTAATAATCGGCGCATCGTTCTCATCAATATTGCCGCTTTCTTCAATTTCGGCAGATTCGTCTACTTGATACTCTTCGCCTTCAAAAGCGGTATTTAAATCCGCCATTTCCATCCCATGAAAGCGTTCATTAATTTGCTTTATAGTAGAAGGGCGCCCCAAAACGAGCTTAACCTTAAGCCTCGTTTCAAAACGAATGTCATCAATGGCCTGAACGTTAGTGGGGTCACTCACGGCGACAACCAATGTCTCGCCCCTTTGACCAATTGGAATCAAGGAGTGCTTTACACACAAAGAACCAGGTAAGATTTTCTGAAGTTGCTCATCAAAATTGACATTGCTTAAATCCATCACGGGTAAAGCATAATGTTTTGCGAAAGATTCAATGAGCGAGTCCTCATCTACTAATTGCTTTTCAAGAAGGATCTCGACCACACGTTTTCCAGAACTTTTATGCTCTTCTTGCACTTCAGAAAACTGGGCCTCCGTCAGTAGACGGTCTTCTAAAAGCTGGGATTTAAGTCGAGCAGGTAACAACCTTAGGCCTCCCCCATAGACTGATATCGGCGGAAATTCCTGAATGCTAAAACCTCAAAACAGGATTCGCGGCGCGTTATTCGAAAAATCCGAGGCCTTTGAAGGCAATGTTGCGGCGCATACACAAGGATCGACAAAAAATTGGACTCTCACGCTGTCAAACTAAGACTTGTCAGAAAGGCTCAAGTATAAACAAACGGCTATGAAAATTGCAGTCGTCGTAAAACAAACACCAGATACTGAAACAAAGGCAAATCTTGGAGCCGCGGGACTCGAAACAAACGGGGTAAAATTTATTCTCAACCCATATGATGAGTTTGCCGTAGAAGA
Organism: bacterium; assembly: GCA_009991595.1. GTDB lineage: Bacteria > Bdellovibrionota > UBA2428 > UBA2428 > UBA2428 > JAACVK01. Next base: position 101,753 of record JAACVK010000023.1, read on the forward strand.
AGCCATTAACGTTCGAGATAAAGTCAAAGGCGAAGCCACCGTGATTAGCCTAGGACCAGACCGAGTGATCGACGCAATGAGAACAGCCCTGGCTATGGGCTGCGACAACGCGATCCACGTAAAAGTGAGCGAAGAAGATTTAGCGAAATGTGATTCTTACGTTGTTGCCAAAGGTCTGGCCGAAGCGATCAAGCAAAAGGGGCCTTTCGATCTAGTTTTTGCAGGCAAACAAGCCATTGATGACGACGCACTTGCCGTTCCTCAAATGCTTGCTGCCTTTTTAGACTGGCCACGCGCCACGGTTGTTACAAAACTTGAAGTCAATGCAGAGGCCAAAACAGCAAAAGCAAATCGTGCGATTGAAGCGGGCGCAGAAGAAGTGATTGAACTTCAACTTCCAGCCATCATCGCAGCTAATAAAGGATTAAACACACCTCGCTACGCTTCTTTACCAGGCATTATGAAAGCAAAAAAGAAGCCCGTCGACGTTCTTGAACTCTCTGCTTTAGGCACTGGACCACAAGATTCAAAAGTAGAAATGGGTGGCTTTGAACTTCCTCCTGAAAAACAGGCGGGTAAGATCTTCAAAGGAAGCGCAGAAGAATTAGCTAAACAAATTGCGAGCGCACTTCGCAACGAAGCAAAAGTTTTATAGGAGAGATGACAACATGGCAAAAGCATTAGTTTTAATTGAACACAAAGATTCCAAAGCAAAAAAAGCAAGCCTCGAAGTTGTGCATGCTCTTCACTCACAAGGTGTGGAAGTAGAAGCCATTGTTTTTGGAGCAACACTCGACAAAGACACACTTGCCACCGATTGTGGCGCTCAAGGAGCTAAAAAACTCCATGTTGTGAGCGATGCAAGCCTTGGATTTTACCAAGCTGAGAATTATAGCGCCACAGTTGAAAACACATTCAAGGCAGGCAGTTTCGGCATTCTTGCAGCAGCCGCAACGGCGCTTGGAAAAGATTTGCTTCCCTCGCTTTCCGTAAAACTCGAAGGTGGCTTGGGAGTAGACTGCACTGGCCTTACCATTAATGGCGATAAAGTCAGCGCTAAACGCCCGATGTTGGCAGGCAAATATTTTGCTACCGTAAACTTTAAAAGCGGCCCTGCAGTGATTAGCTTCCGCCCCAACGTAATGGGTCTAGGAGATGGCTCCGCAGGGAAAGCCGAAATTGCCAATGTAGCTATGACTCCAGGAGCTGGCAAAGCTAAAACAACTGGAATCGAGGGTGGCGCACAAGGTAACTCTCGCCCCGATTTAGCGGAAGCAGAACGCATTGTAAGCGGTGGTCGCTCACTAAAGAGCGCTGAGAACTTTAAGATTTTAGAAGAACTGGCGGACACTCTTGGAGCAGCTGTTGGTGCTTCGCGAGCAGCTGTAGACGCAGGATACGCGCCACACTCTATGCAAGTTGGCCAAACAGGAAAAACTGTAAACCCGATCTTGTATGTGGCTTGCGGAATTTCTGGAGCGATTCAACACATGGCAGGAATGAAGACTTCAAAATTCATTGTAGCAATCAACACAGATGAAGAAGCCCCAATCTTCCAAAAGGCTGATTACGGCGCAATTGGTGATTTGTTTGAAGTGGTTCCCGCCTTGAACAAAGAAATCAAAGCTCTACTCGAATAAATAATGGGTTTTCTCTATATAATGGTCCGCAACTATCCGTGGTGGGCTATTCCTCTTGGGCTAAGTCTAATTCTGGAGTCTTTTCGAAAGGACAATACAGGGAAGCCTAAAACTGGGCTCAAGAAGTCGCTCCTGATTCTGATTGGAATAGTGCTAATCGTAAGCAGCGTTTTGTTTTTGTATTATGGAGGGCAATACTATGCAGTGCCCTTCACTCACGAAATTTTTAAAGAAATTCTTCGTTAAAAATTAGTTCTGCTCAACAAATTCTCTAAAACGCCGAATGCCTTCTACAATTTGCTCAGGTGGCAAAGAGAAGGTGAAACGAACTTGATTCTCTACACCAAAAGAACTTGCAGGATTAAGCGCAACCTTTTTCTCTTCTAAAAGCGCGGCAACAAACTCTTTATCTGTATTGAAGCCCTTTTTCTTCATAGCCTCCGAAACATCGACCATGACATAAAAGGCAGCTTGCGGCTCATGAGCTTTCACTCCAGAAACTTTAGCCATCTCTCCCATAAACAGATCGCGCCTTTTTTTAAATGACTTTAAAATAGGCTCTAGATATTCGTCCGCTCTTTCAAGTGCGGCAACCCCCGCCTCCTGAACAAAACCAGGTAAACAAGTGAGCACCTGACTCTGCAAACCGCTCAAAGCTTTAATGTTCTCTGGATGAGAGGTAAAATATCCCAATCGCCATCCGGTCATTGAAAAAGCTTTTGAAAAAGCGTTTAAACTAACAACCCACTCACTTTGCTCCCTGCTAACCATAGACAAAGCCGTGAAATGCTTTTTATCCGAGAAAACAAGCTTTTCGTAAAGCTCGTCATAAATGAGTAAAATTTTATTTTCGACACACCAATCAACAATCTCTTTCAACAATTTCTCAGAAATCATGTCTCCCGTTGGATTGTTAGGGCTGGCAAAAATCAAAGCCTTAGTTCGTCCGGTTTTCTTTGCCTTTAGCTCTTCGACAGTCGGGAAATAACCATTCTCCGCCTTCGTTTCAAAACGAATGGCTTGTGCACCTACGGCACGAACAATTCCAGGGTAAGAAACCCAATAAGGAGCAGGAATCAACACTTCATCATCTTGGGAAAGCGCCGCACTCAAGACAAGATGAATTCCTTGTTTGGCCCCAGCACAAACACCAATGCAAGTTTCATCAACCCAAGTTGCAGTGCTTCGTTTTTGAATGTCTTTCGCTAAAGCTTTGCGTAACTCGGGCAAACCTTGAGTGTTCACGTAACGAGTGTTTCCAGATTTCATAGAGGCATAAGCTTTTTCGATAACCCACTCAGGGGTATCGAAATCCGACTCACCGGCCGCAAATGATACTATATCCTCGCCCGCTGCCTTGAGGTCTTTTACCTTTTGAACGAGAGCAAGAGTTTGGCTTGGGGGAATCTTTTGAGGAATCATAAATCATTTCTCCTTAAATTTTTTAATCAATTGATTTTCAATTTCTGGGGGGACAATACCACTGATGTTTCCACCATGCTTGGCTATCTCTTTTACTAGGGAACTAGACACATAAAAATATCGCTCGTCTGTCATTATGTGCAGGGTTTCGACTTCAGGACAAAGATGTTTATTCATGGCAGACATTTGTAATTCTTTTTCAAAATCACTCATAGCCCGTAGCCCTCGAACTAGAACCTTTGCCTCTTTTTCTTTACAGAAATTTACAGTCAAATCAGAGCTAGCCGAAACTTCAACATTACTGTTGGGCAATGCAGATGCTACGACCTGCTCTACCAAGGACACTCTTTCTTGGGCACTGAAAAGGCACGTTTTTTCAGAGTTTTCCGCAATCATAACGTAGACTTTCTCAAACAAGGGGCAAACCCGTTTAAGAATATCCAGATGGCCAGAGGTTAAGGGATCAAAGCTCCCTGCATAAACGGCTGAGGTCTTCATAGGGCGGCAAACTAGCAGCTTTTGAGGTCTCTATCTAGAAAACAAGCAAAGCTTTCCTTGTCCGTGTTTTCTTTCCTTTAAAAAGTTCCACCCGTCTAAAGTCGGAAGATCTTCATCAAAAGCCAACTCTAAAACCAAAACCGCATCTTCCGTAAAAATTTCAGGCACTTTGCCTATAACGTCCATCGCTCGCTTGCTCAAACCCTTTTGATAGGGAGGATCACATAGAATTAAATCAAAGGGGTAAAAATCTTTCATCTTTGCAAGTTTTTCTCCCCATTCTTTAATTCTATTGCTGGCAATGACGCTTGCTTCCTGAGGAGAAAGAGCTAAGCGCTCAAAATTCTGTCGAAGACAGAGCAGTGCTTCCGGAGCCGCTTCCACAAAAACACAACTGTGGGCCCCTTGTGAGAGCGCCTCAATCCCCAAAGCTCCAGTGCCAGCAAACAAATCCAACACCCTTTCAGGCACAAAGCCCATTCCATTTAGAAGCATATTGAAAAGGGCCTCTCTACGCGCAGCACTAGTAGGCCGAGTCCCCTTTCCTTCTGGGGCCTTGAGAGTTTGCCCCTTAAAGCGCCCTCCAGAAATTCTAATCACGAATAGCCTTTACTGTGGCCCGAACCGCTTGAGTCTCCATAATAACAACTGGGCGTTGTCTGCGTCTTAACGGGTCCATATCAAGAGGCGCCAATAAGGCAGGAAAAGCCTTTAAGGTTTCAATGCTTTCTTTAAGAGCTATCGCGGCTCCTTTTAGTTTGGAATGATTATCTCCCTCAATCAAAACATTAAACAAATCAAAACCAGCGGCCGCATAAACGCCTGGTAGAGACTTATGAGCCTCTGTGAATACTTTAACAAAATCTTGATTCCCCACAACCGCGACTCCGTGATGATAGGGCAAAGGAAAATAATGCCCGACAATAGCTTTGCCATTCTCGACAAATAGTTTTTTATCTTCCCATTGATCTGACCCCAAAAACACCCACCGTTGTCCAACATCATAGGCAAATTTTGTCAGCTTTGACACATCAGCGGCCGCCCCCGGAACAAACACCGTATTCACTTTATGAGTGACAAAGTTCTGCACAACTGGGCTAAAATCTGCAAGGCCTGTTACAAACTGCTGCTCAAGCAACACCTTAGCTCCTAATTTAGTGGCGGCTTCTTTAAAATACTTAGCCTGCATAATGCTCTGTTGAGAACTTTGATCCACCAACAATCCAAAACTAGGCCGCTTTAACTGTGTCACCGCATAGTGAACAAGCGAATCAATCATTCTCTTTTGAGAGGCCGACACCACAAAAACATATTCTCCCAAATTTTGCTGAGATAGATCGACTAAACTAGGAGACAGCATCGGAGTTCTAAACTCTTCAGCTATGGCCGCAGCCGCTAAAAGGTTCGCTTCTTGAATGGGCCCCAAAATCACAGAAACTCGATCCTTTAAAATGAGCTCCTTTGTCAGTTGAGCACTCAAGAGGGGGTCACTTTGATTGTCCTTCACCTTAAGAATAACCTTAGGCCCAACCTTGTTCTTTAACTCGGCGAGCGCGTGCTCCACTCCACGATAGAAATCCTTACCGCTAGCCTCTAAACTTCCACTTAAAGGTAATACCAAGCCGACTTTAAGAGTTGTTTTGGAAGCCAAAGCCCCTGAAGCGGGCTTATCCTTGGTTTTTTTGTCGATCTTGTTTTCACCCAGCGCACCAAAACTCGTAAAAAAAACCAAAATCAGGGCAAATGCACTCAAGTGAAGCTTAGGTTTCAAGATTTCCATACCGATAAAAATACCACAAGCCTGGGAGGAATGTGAAAGTGTCTCAACAAGATGATGTAAATGGAAAAAATTCCGTCGTTGGCGAATTTATGCTTTCTTTTGCCAGAGCTCCCGAAGCTCTCCAAGAAGCCATTCTCGTCGATGCCGTTAAAAAAATGCTTCCTTATTATAATGGCCAAATAGCTCCTTACCCAATGCTTTCGCATTTGGTAGAGATTTTGCGCCAACAAGGAATCATAGTGGACAACTCAAGCGAAAAAGAAAGCGCCTAAATGCTTTGAAACATTGCTGTGTTGTGCCGACCGGAGTAGATTTAAGGAATGCTTTTTCCAAAATCGTGGCAGGATCTCTTTAAAAAAGAGTCCAACGACGTCCCTCGTCTGATTCCACAAGCCAGAGAGTCTGGCTTTATAGAGGGCTTTGATGGTTGCCGAATTTATTGGGAACTCCACGGTCCAACCCCCTCCGAAACTAAAAACTCTCCCCAGCTCTTTTGCTATGGCCTCGCCTGTAGCATGAATCAATGGCGAGCCCAGTTAAATCACTTCAAGAATACCCATCCTTGTATTCTCTTCGACTATCGAGGACACCATAAAAGCGACTTCCCTAGCGATCCCCGAGGCATGAACCTCTCGGCACTTGCAAAAGATGCTGCCAGAGTTTTAAAGCATTTGGTTCCCGACCAACGCCGGGCTCACATTTGGGGTCATAGTATGGGAGCAAACGTAGCCATAGAGCTAGCCTTTGCAGACCCTGGTCTTTGCCGCTCACTAGTGCTTTGTTGCGGAAGTGCAGACAACCCTTTCAAACGAATGTTTCACAGCAACGCGTTTGAAAAATACGTTCAACCTATTTTTAATTTTTTTCCGAATAATAAGGAATACTTCTACGCAGCATGGAAAGCTCTCCTCTCCAGACCTGAGATTGGTCGTCATATTGTAATGTTTGCAGGCTTTAATCGAGCCGCCATTAAAAGTGAAGATGTAGACACTTATGTTCGAGCTGTTGCGGCCGTCCATCCCAAAACATTCTTCCCTTTAATCATAGAAATGACCAAGGGAAACACACAGAATATCTTGAGTCGCATTTTAACCCCTACCTTGGTCGTCGCAGGAGGAGCCGATCTTGTCACTCCTCCCGATAATCAACGCAATCTTGCGCGAGATCTTCCCAACGCAGAATATTTTGAAATTCCCACCGGCTCTCACAATGTGCAATTAGATTTCGGCGACTACGTCTGCCTAAAGGCTGAAGAATTCTGGATCAAACAAGAGCTTGATAATGCCTAAGACTCTCCGCTAGGGTGATCTGTAATGAAACGTAGTCTTTCAGGAATTAAACCAACTGGGCGCCCACACTTAGGAAACTATTTAGGCATGATTAAGCCTGCCATCGAGCTTCAAGATCAGTATGAAGGCTTTTATTTCGTGGCCAACTACCATGCTCTCAACGGCAATCCAAAAGCCGATCAACTTCGCGAAGAGACCTACGATGTCACAGCAAGCTTTCTTGCCTTTGGCTTAGACCCCAAGAAAAGCACCTTCTTTAGACAAAGCGATGTCTCTGAAGTGACAGAGTTATGTTGGATACTTTCAAACGTAGTTTCATTGGGCGATTTAAGCCGTGCCCACGCCTACAAAGCAGCAAAAGACAAAGGCGTTGAGGGCCGCCTTAACTTAGGCATTTTTTCTTACCCAGTTTTGATGGCTGCCGACATCCTTCTATATGACTCCGACATTGTCCCTGTTGGAAAAGATCAAATTCAACACCTGGAAATGGCTCGCGCCATCGCTAAACGCTTCAACCATATTTATGGAGACACCCTCAAAGAACCAACCGAGTTAATTAAAGAAGATGTTGCCGTTGTTCCAGGGACCGATGGACAGAAGATGAGCAAATCTTACGGAAATGGAATCGACCCGCTTCTTCCCTCAAAGCAACTCAAGAAGCAAGTCATGTCTATTGTTAGCGATAGCAAAGAGTTAGAAGACATCAAAGACCCCGACACCTGTCACATAGTGGCCCTTTATAAGTTTTTTGCTTCTGCTGAAGAACTAGCCACAATAAAAGAGAACTACAGAAAAGGTGGTTATGGCTACGGACATGCAAAACTAGCCCTACTTGAAAGATTAGAGAGTTATTTTTCAGACGCTCGTAACGAATACAACCGTATTCGTCCCGATCTTGGCTATTTGGAACAAACTCTAAATGAGGGGGCGGCGAAGGCCAAAGAAAGTGCTAGAGTCGTTTTAGAACGAACCAGAAAGGCCTGTGGAATTCAGTGAAGATCGATTTTAAAGCAACCCCCATAACAAACCCCATGCAAAAGTTTTTCACACTAGGCATCTCAACGGGCTTTGGCTTGGGCTACGTTCCCGTGGCTCCTGGCACGGCCGGGTCTTTGCTCGGCATCCCCCTTGGTCTAGCTTTACTTTACGTTCCCGGCTGGCAGGCATTGCTTATTTGCGCAGCCATTTTTGCCATCGTTCAACCTTTTGTTAAACGAAGTTGTGAACACTGGGGGGAAATGGATGCCTCTAAAGTCGTTATCGACGAAGTTCTTGGACAAGCCATCGGTATGCTCACTCTAAGACATTTTGTTCGCATGGGAGAATTCCCACCCGCTGGCCTTATCATCATGTCTTTTATATTTTTTCGAATCTTAGACATCGTAAAGCCTTTCCCTGCAAAAACATTTGATAGGCAGCCTACAGCCTTTGGAGTCTTAGCCGACGATGTGGTTTCTGGCTTATACACGGCTCTTGTTACCTACGGTCTCATCAAACTTTGGCCCAACCTTTAAAGCTGCCACCAACTTTTTCGCAACCCAGTGAGTTAATTTAACGCAACTGGTCTCCATACTCGTTTTTGAAAGTTATTTGTAAGTCCTTAATGCCAAAAGAGTTTTAGATTTCGCGAGTATTTATGCATTTCAGGCACGGAAAATGCTCCGGCTTATTTATTAGAAAGCTCTTGTCAGCCTCAGTAAAAGCCTTTTTATTGAATCTAGACACAAGCTTAGAGACACATTTTTAAGGAGATTAATTCATGAGCCAAAACACAGAAAAACAAAAAGCACTCGACCTAGCTTTATCAACGATTCAAAAGCAATTCGGTAAAGGTGCTGTAATGAAATTAGGTGCCGATGATGGCATCAAGCAGATTCCCTCCATCTCAACAGGTTCGCTTGGTCTAGATGTAGCACTAGGAATTGGCGGCCTTCCTAAAGGTCGTATTGTTGAAATCTTTGGACCAGAAGCTTCTGGCAAAACAACCATCTCTCTTCAGACTGTAGCTGAGTGTCAAAAAGCTGGCGGCACCGTGGCCTTTATTGATGCCGAGCACGCTCTTGATATTGGCTACGCTCGAAAGCTTGGTGTTGATATAGAGAACGTCATCGTGGCTCAACCAGACACAGGAGAACAAGCTCTTGAGATTACAGATATGCTGGTTCGCTCAGGAAGTGTTGATCTAATTGTGATCGATTCCGTGGCTGCACTTGTTCCAAGAGCTGAAATTGAAGGTGACATGGGTGATTCGCACATGGGCCTTCAAGCGCGTTTAATGAGCCAAGCGCTTAGAAAACTTACAGCTTCTATCAACCGCAGCAATACGCTTGTTGTCTTCATCAACCAACTTCGCATGAAAATTGGAGTGATGTTTGGAAACCCCGAAACCACTACCGGCGGAAATGCTCTTAAGTTCTATGCCAGTGTTCGCTTAGACATCCGAAGAATTGCCGCCATCAAAAATGGTGACCAAGTTGTAGGTTCGCGCGTGCGAGTGAAGGTCGTCAAAAACAAAATTGCCGCCCCCTTCAAACAAGTTGAATTCGACATGATGCACGGAGAAGGCACCAACCGCCTCGGCGAGGTCATCGACATGGCTGTTGCCAACAACATTGTTGAGAAAAGCGGCGCTTGGTATAGCTTTAACGGAGAAAGAATTGGTCAAGGACGAGACAACTCCATTCAATTTCTAAAAGAAAATCCCGACCTTCAAGTAACCGTCCACCAAAAGGTTCTTGATGTTCTAGGAATTCAAAGAAAAGTAATTGCAGAAACTATCCCTACAGAAGCAGTAAAAGCAGAAGGGAAAGAAGAGCTTTTAGCTGAAAGCCCTTTAGCAGAAACAGTGGAAAAGAAGAAAAAGAGCAACGGAAAGGCTAAAGCTCCTGCACCCAACGCCCCCGCTGCTAACGCCTAAAATCGAAAACAAGTTGCCTTTCTCCCCAACCTGAAAGGCCCTCCAACAGCCCGCTTCTCCCCAAGAAGCGGGCTTTTTTTATCTTAAGTGTCTGTTTTTATGTTGCAAGCGCCGCATTTTGTCCTTGGCTTTAACGCGTCGAGTCGCGTATCTTACAGCGTCCTCAATCAAAACGAAACCAAGCGGAGACGGAAAAAAGAAGATGATCAAGCAAAGCCCTTTAAGCGCCCTACTCGTGACAACAAGCTTACTCCTCCTTTCAAACTGTGGAGGAAGCAACAATGGCCTCACAATGTTTGAAAGCGGCGACCCTCTTACCATTTCCGAACTCATGAGCAAAGCAAAGCTTGATTGTAGTTCGTGGGACTCAGATGAGTGCCCAGACAACGTCGCTCAAATGCTAAGAGTGGCGACCTCCGAAGAAAAATTAGGGCTATTCACCAAAATGCGCGAATGGGGTTTCGCACAGTGCACGGCCTTTGTCATAGACTCTCAACACGTCATGACGAATGCCCACTGTGTTCACAACAAAAGCCCAGGCTCTTACACAGATCAAGAATGCAAAGACAACATCGGATTTATTTGGGCCGACGGTTCAAGCCGTGCTTGTTCTGAGATCAAATACGTAGCCGCCTCTTTTCACAAAGGCGACATTATTAGCTCAGAAGACATCGCCATCATAAAGCTAGACAGACCCGTAACTATGGACCCGGTTAAGTTAAATATGGAGGGGCTCCCAGACAAATCCAGCGTTCACACCTGGTCAGTGAACCCCAGCAGTTATTTAAGCCACCCTTCTCGCTTAACAAAGAAGACTTGTGAGGTGATGCAAAACCCTTCTATCAACGCAAGCTTTAACAACGATAAAGCCCCCTTCTTCTTTTTAAGTGACTGCGACGTAATTCCTGGAAACTCGGGCTCCCCCTTGTTTAACAAAGACTCTGAAGTTGTTGGCATTGTAAACTCTTTAATCAAAGACAAACAATATAAGAGTTATGCCGGTGGAATGAACATGGCCTGCATAAACCCGTTAAACCATAGCAATCCATGGAGAAGCGATTTGAAAGAGTGTGTGCCTTCTTTCGATGCAAATGCACTTAGCCAAGAACAAGCAAAGCTACCTGAGACCATGATTAGAAACTCAAGTGAGTTGAGTAGCAAAGTGCTCGAACTACTCCAAAACGTTAGCACTCAAGAAACGCAGTTAAAGCTTTCCTTTTCCATTGCCCTTCAAGGGCGTGGAACCGGCGCTCGCCAAATTAAAGCTTTTCCTAGTTGCTACCAAGCCGAAGCCACGGTTGAAGAAATATTTTTCGCGCCTCAAACAATTAACTTACATAGTCTAAGCATCCAGGTAAGCGAAGGAAGCAACTATCAAATGGACTTGAACATTTCCGAGAAGAAAAGTCAGTGCCAAGTTGCCTATGACGCCGACAGCAACGCTCTTTTTGCCATCGACTGCTTTCCCAGCAAAGCAAAGTTCGAGCTCAAAGCTTGTAGTGAACAAGACCTAGAACAACGCCTTAAAACCGAAGAGACTCTTAGAAAAAGTAACTAAAGCATAAATTTATCTGCTATAAATTCTCTGGAATGGGGAATTTATAGCAGCCTATGAAAGATTCATGTTGCCACAAAGAAGAGCCAGCACCTAGTTCATGTTGCCCCACTAAAAAACGCATTGATTGGCTTTTATGGGGATCTCTGCTGGTCTCTGCCTTGGCTATTCTAGAGTATTTCTTAAAGATATCTCCCATTTCCTCTGCCATTTACACACTCTCAACAAACATTGCCATGCTCTTAGGCCAAATGTGGTGGGGCCTTCTATTTGGCATTGTTGCAGTTGGCCTACTCTCGCAAGTTCCTCGCGAATTCATCATGAAAATTTTAGGAGAAAAACAAGGCCTTGGTGGGATCCTGAGAGCAACACTGGCAGGACTCTTATTGGATCTTTGTAATCATGGAATTCTTTTAGTGGGAATGAAGCTTTACGATAGAGGCGCAAGCTCCGCCCAGACAATGGCTTTTCTTATTGCTAGCCCATGGAACTCTTTTTCATTAACTCTAATTTTGTGGGCGCTTATTGGCCTCAAATGGACCCTAGCCTTCATTCTCCTTTCAGCAGTAATTGCCGTGATTACGGGACTCATTTTTGAAGCCCTCGAAAACAGAAAAATTCTACCCTCCAACCCTAATCGAGTGTCTATCCCAGAGAATTTTTATTTCTTTAAAGAGGCTAAAAAATCCCTCTCTTCCACAACCTGGAACACCCAACTACTTAAGAAAATTTCAATCGATGGAATTAAGGATTCGCGCATGATCGTAAGATGGATTTTATTCGGATCAATTTTAGCGGCCATCATCCAAACCTTTGTCTCGACTCACTATTTGCAGCATTATTTCGGAGCAACCCTATTCGGCTTAAGCATGACTCTAATTGCAGCCACCCTTATTGAAGTCTGCTCAGAAGGATCCACCCCCATCGCCGCCGATCTACTCACTCGTGCCAGCGCGCCGGGTAATGCTTTTGCGTTTTTAATGACGGGAGTTGCGACCGATTATACCGAGATCATTGCCATAAGACAACAAACCAAATCTTGGAAGCTAGCCCTGTTTCTCCCGCTCATTACAGTCCCCCAAATCATCGCCATTGCGATGGTCTTAAATCACTATCGGTAGCCACATGAAAACTTGTGATCATAGTCCTGTAAAAATAACACTCACCACACCTAACCCTTCTTTCAAAGCAAGTTTTCTTGCTGGATTAGAAGAAATGCAAAACGATAGCGACCAATCTGCCTGGGTTTATCTTGGCGACTCCTCACCAAGAGATATTCCATACAAGGACTTTGAAAGTTATGTGCAGACTCTACTCAAACGAGAAAATGAAGCTCCAGTAGGCTTTGTGAAAGATACAACTTACTGGGCAATACTTGGCGATGAAATGGTTGGAAGAATCTCCATTCGACACCACCTAAACGACTTCCTAAAAAAAATAGGAGGCCACATCGGCTACATTGTTCGCCCATCGTTTAGGCAAAAAGGCATTGCTACAGAAATACTTCGCCAAGCACTTCAATCCTCTAAAGCACAAAGTATTGGAAAACTTCTTCTCACCTGCGATGAAGAAAATATCGCTTCAGAAAAATCAATTGTTAAAAATGGTGGAATCTTTGAATCAACCGTTTATGTCGGCGAGAATCGTCCGAGAAAAAAACACTTTTGGATTTCCCTAAATTCCTAGAAATAAATTTAACATCGACATATATTTATCACAACACACCTTGAGAAGTGGAAACGTTACACCCATTCAAGCACCGGCATGATTGTTATTAATTCTATAGTGCTGTAACCTCTACTTCATGCGCAAACTAATCCTTACAACAATAATCAGCCTTTGCTCACACTCACTTCTCGCCAACTCACCGCGCGTAGACGATTCTGTAAGTTACAATCATGAAAACACACAGGTTAACTTTAACTTTAAACAAATATTAGAACGCATCGATTCGGCTAGAGACGTTTACACAATTGCAAGATACACCATTCGCGATGATGGCTCTGAACGTTTTTTAAGAAGAGATAGGTATACCGGTTCAGCTGTTCGCAAGAGCTACTTGAGCAACCTTTCGGTCGACTGTGTCGCATTGAAAGGAAGCATCGAAGTGATTGAAGTGCCAGCAGGCACATTCGAAACTTGTCGAGTAGACGATGTTCTTGCCGAACAATACGCACGAACTAGTTGGATGGCGGCAAACATTCCCTTTGGCTTAGTCAGAGAACGAGTAGTTAAACTTAATGACCCAAGCGACATAAGGCAAACTGAACTCATTTCGATTGAGCAATAGTTATAAAGCTGTGACTTACTGAAACTTAAAACAAAGATTAAAAAAAGAGGAATCGATTCTAATGAAATCGATTCCTCATTACGTTTTTAGCTATGCAACTTAGCGACGGCCGCGTCTATGGTCGTCATGGTCACCACGTCCACGTCCGCGATCATCGTGTCCACCGCGCCGATGGTCATCACGACCGTGGGCCCCTGGAGGACAACCATCACCTGGGTAATGTCTTCCGTAACCCGGGTATCTAGGTG